>JBOFLX010000129.1:0-99098 GCA_051658085.1 Waterburya sp. | reverse complement strand
CAGATTATCCAGTTGTCATGGTTCATATTGGATGGTTAATTTTGTTAATTCCTTAACTTTGTTAACATTATCCTACTAAAACCACGCTAGTTCTACGTACTTATTAGTACTTTTGAACTAAACGAGTCGCACACTAACTTTATTATCATATCCAAATTCATTTACTGATCAAAAATACTTGGGTTCTGGTATGTTCCCAGATAAACTTAAGACTTGGTAAATATTTTTTAAGTTGGAGTTAATATCTTCTGCGGTTTTTTCTTATTTAGTGATCGCCTGGCTACTTAAATTCCTCCAAAGAAGAAGTACTTGGGTCTTTGTTTGGTATAGATTAGTATTTGGAGTGTTTATTTTAGTTTCTTTGGCTTTAGGCTGGATTAAAGGGTAAGTAACGAGGAACAAACAAGGAAGAACAAGATGAAAAATATTGGTTGAATTGTCACTCAAATTAAATTTGATTTACTCAGGTTGGCTTGTCGAAAACTAACATTTTGGAGTAATTTTACTTGATTAAAATCTGCACTTTCTAAATTAGCTTGCTCAAAATTAGTATTTACTAGTTGACTTTCATCAAATCTAGCTTGAGTAAGGTCAGATCTAGTAAAATCGGTATTTGTTAAATCATTTCTTGTTAAACTTGCTCTGTATAGTCTGGAGTTTTTAAATGATGCCCTAGTTAAGTTACAGTTCCATATTTGGCAATTGATCAAATCTAAGTTTTCCAAAACAGCATCAGATAAATTGAAACTAGATAAACGAGTTGAAACATTGAATTTAACTTGAGTTAAATCCGAGCCAATCAGAATTTCACGCTCTTGGGGATCATTTATCGATAACAATTGATTAAATTGATCGGTACTAATAATTTGTTTTGTATTACTGTTAATCATTCTAGTTCGTTAAACTACTTTGTAGTTGTAGAGTAATTTTATAAATATTTATAGTTGAATAACTATATTGTATTTTGTATTAAAACAATAATATTGTTGGAGATGATCCAATTAGCGTGAATATAACTTCCTTCACTAGTTTATTCTTAATATCATCAATTAATTATGAGTCAAAGTACCATTCAACCAGCTAAAATTAGTCGAGTATTACCAGATTCAATTGCAGAGGAAATAGGATTTGAACCTGGAGATGCGATCGTTTCTATTAATCAAACTCGTCCTCGCGATTTAATTGATTATCGCTTTCTTTGTAGTGATGAGTATTTAGAATTAGAAGTTTTAGATACTGCGGGAGAAACTCATCAGATAGAAATTGAAAAAGACTATGATGACGATCTGGGTTTGGAGTTTGAAACGGCTTTATTTGATGGTCTAATTCAGTGTAATAATCGTTGTCCTTTTTGTTTTATCGATCAACAACCCCCTGGTAAACGGGAAAGTCTTTACTATAAAGATGATGATTATCGTCTTAGTTTTCTCTATGGTAGCTATCTAACTCTAACTAATCTTACTGATAGGGAATGGCAAAGAATTGAGCAGATGCGCCTTTCCCCTCTGTATGTTTCAGTACACGCCACTGAACCAGAAGTTAGAACTCGTCTATTGAAAAATCAGCGTGCTGGGTTAATTATGTCCCAGTTTGAGTGGTTTCAAGCAAGACGTTTACAAATACACGCTCAAGTAGTAGTTTGTCCTGGGATCAACGATGGAGAACATCTAACCAGGACATTATTAGATTTAGCTTCCTTTCATCAAGGAGAGATTCCTGCCGTCGCTTCGGCAGCAGTTGTTCCCGTTGGTTTAACTCGTTTTCGTCCTCCAGAAGATGAATTGACTCCTGTCAGTCAAGATAAAGCCTTGGAAGTAATTCAACAAGTACAGCAATTACAGGCAAAATTCAAACAACAGTTTGGTAGTAACTTTGCTTGGTTAGCTGATGAATGGTTTTTGATTGCTAGACAAGATATTCCCCCAGAATCTCATTATGAAGATTATCCCCAAATTGGCAATGGTGTCGGCTCAATTCGCTTATTTCTAAAACAGTTTCAGACTACAGCACAACAGATGTTACCCCAGGTTATTAATCCACCCCGTCATTTTACTTGGGTAGTAGGTAATGCTGTCGAACAAGCTTTTCAACCGTTAGTCAATCAACTCAATGCTGTTAAAGGATTAGAAATTAATTTAATCGCTTTAAATAGTAAATACTGGGGACAAGAAATTACTGTCACAGGCTTATTAACAGGACAAGACTTATTAACAGGTTTATTAGGGAAGGAATTGGGAGATGGAATTTTATTACCGTCTTTAATGCTCAAGCACGATGACACTAAATTCCTTGATGATCTGACAGTTGCCGATGTGAGTCATCAGTTAGCTACACCAATTTTTCCTGTTAGCGATGTTAAAGAGTTAATTAATGTCTTAATGTCTTAATCGATAAAGTGCCTAATAGTAATTAACTCTCCCCTGAATCAATTACACGACGAATATTGAGAGTATCACTCATACTTTTTATTCTTTGGAAGATATATTCTAATTGCTGACGATCGCGAATATCTAAACTCAAGGAAATTAGGGCTGGTTTATTAGGACCGGTTTTAACGCCTGCATTCCGAATATTAATTCCGCGATCGCTCAAACGCGCCAGGATGTCTTTTAATACTCCCACTCGATCCATAGCTTCAATTTGGATATCGACAGGATAGGTTAGGGGTTTACCTTCTTCACTACCATTATTCCAATTAACGGGGATAATCCGCTCTCCAGGAATTTTGTCGATATTATTACAACCTTGACGATGAATTGAAATGCCTCTAGAACTTAAAGTTACTGCCCCAATAATTGATTCTCCAGGCAGCGGTTTACAACACCCTGCGATATGATAGAGCATTCCCTCTACGCCGACGATCGGCGACTTCCCACTTTCCTGTTTGTCTATCGGGCTGGGTGCATAGTTGGGAATTTCTACTTCTTCTTGAGTGGTAATTGTATCTGTTTCAACTGGTTGTTGTTCTTTAACGACATCTCGCAGACGATTAACTACCTGATTTTGAGTAATTTCTCCATATCCTAAAGCTGCTAATAGATCTTCTACAGATTGATAGTTACAACGTTGTGCTGCTATTTGCATCTGCTCAGACTTGAGTAAAGAGTCAAAACCACTTTTACCCATTTCTTTTTCTAATAATTCTCGACCACGGGCAATATTTTCATCACGATGCGATCGCTTGTACCATTGGCGAATACGGTTACGGGCTGTGGGTGAAACGACAAAGTTTAGCCAGTCTAAGCTAGGATGGCTATTTTTCTGGGTGACAATTTCGACAATATCACCATTTTCTAGAGGTTTGGACAGTACAGACCAACGACCATTCACCCTCGCACCTTTCATGTGATTACCAATTTCACTGTGAATACGATAGGCAAAGTCTACAGGCGTTGCTCCCTGTGCTAAAGCTATTACATCTCCATCAGGAGTAAAGACATAGACATCATCTTCAAAGAGATTATCTTTAACGCTGTCCATGTATTCTTGAGCATCACTTAGATCTTTTTGCCACTCTAATAGCTGACGTAACCAAGTGAATTTATTATCTTCAGAAGATAATTCGGTATGACTTTCCCCTGTTTCCTTATATTTCCAATGAGCAGCAATTCCATATTCAGCAATATGGTGCATTTCCAGTGTCCGAATTTGCACTTCAATGGGGCGACCATTTGAGCCGACAACGGTAGTATGCAAGGATTGGTAGCGGTTAGGTTTGGGTAAACCAATATAATCTTTAAAACGTCCTGGAATGGGTTTAAAAGCATCATGAACTACTGCTAGCGAACGATAGCATTCCTCGTTGGTTTCCACGATAATTCTAAAAGCAGCGATATCGTAGATTTGATTAAATTCTTTCTGCTGTCGTTGCATCTTCTGATAAATACCGTAAAGATGCTTAGGTCTACCTTTGATTTCAACAACATTAACTTTTAGCTGTTCTAGACGCGATCGCAAGGTTTCAGCTACGTGAGCAATTCGAGCTTCCCGCACCGTCCGTCTTTCGGCAATTAAGGTTTTTATCTCTTGATAAGCTTCAGGTTCTAGATATTTAAAACATAAATCTTCGAGTTCCCACTTAAAACGACCAATACCTAATCTATTCGCCAAAGGTGCGAAAATTTCTCTAGTTTCTTGACTAATACGCCGTTGCTTTTCTGGCTTCAGATGATCTAAAGTACGCATATTATGTAATCTGTCTGCCAACTTGACCACAATTACACGGATATCCGTTGCCATCGCCAGGAACATTCGGCGAAAGTTCTCTGCTTGACGCTCAGTAGTACTGGAAAAATTAAATTTAGAGAGCTTAGTAACTCCTTCAACTAGTTGGCGTACCTGTTCCCCAAACATTTCTTCAATGTCTTCGGGGGTAACATCAGTGTCTTCGACGACATCATGTAAAAACCCCGCAGCGATCGTGACGCTATCTCCGCCTAAGTCTCTTAATAAAGTTGCTACAGCGATAGGATGAGCAATATAAGGCTCTCCTGATTTACGATATTGACCTTCGTGCAGTTGATAAGCAAAATTAAACGCACGGCAAATCAAACTTGCATCTGATTCTGGCTGTTCTGACTGCTGATTGATTAAGCATTCCCGTAGCCAGCGAGGTAGTTTAACTTCTTCGTTGGCGCGATTTTCTATGATAGAGATAGCGGTCATAGAGCAAAATATATAAGTAAATATATAAGTAAATGTGGAAGAACGAGATCTGGAAAAATCTAATGATTACCCTGCTGGCTTTAAAAATATTATTGGAGACTAACTAGATAGTATGAGAATTAGAGACTAGTCTAATTGTCCTATCAAGTTGAGTACTAGTATACAAAACTAACGTATTTTTTAATAATAAAAGTCTACTTTAACCTGTTAATTTTCATGGACACGAAATTAGTTAAAAAGTCAAGTCCCATTAGTAGAATTTTATCTTACTATTAATTACCTTACCTCAAACCTATTAATGTTATCTATATCACACAAAAAAGCATATCAGGATTTCATAACTTTGTTAACAGAGTTTAAGAATTTTTTGTTAGCTTCTGCTGATAAAGTGGAGCAAATGCAGATAAAACAAAAGTTTCAGGGTCTAGAGTCATGTTTTAATCAAAATATTGCTGGTCTTAACAGTGAAAACTTAGAACCTGAACTTATTCCCCGTTGGCTATCAGTACAAACAGAAATTAAGCGAGAGTTTAAATTACTAACCACAGACATTTTATTTTTAGCTGCTGCTCGTCAAAACACTACACAAGAACAGAGAAAACAAAGTATCAGCGATCGCCTTACTAAGTTAATTGATTATTGTCAGATTATGCTCAAAAGTTAAAAGAACAGAGAGAAAATAAGTAATGAGTAATGAGTAATGTTTACGAATATCTACTACCCACTACCCACTACCTACTACCTACTACCAATGAAGCCGATCGCGAAGCGTAGCCCTTCGGGCTAATCACCCTAATTGTCCTAAGCTAATTTTGTACGGCTATAACTGCTCACTGATGACTGGTAACTGATAACTGGTGTCCTTCAATTTTGACTTCGTGTTCTTTGAGACAGCGTAACCAGCCATGTAGACGGCGAATAGCTTCTTGATTTTCCAATAAGCCAGTTTGTTGTTCGGTTTTAGTTAAGCGCACAAATTTTTCATAACTGGGATAATCAGGAGCAACAAGAGCATCTTTTTGATGCAAAATTAAGGGGTTAGTCTCATCGGAAATATCGTGATAGGTAACAGAGAGATTATGTAGATCTACCTCTAAAGTGGCTTTGAGAGCAGGATGAGCTTGAGTATCAAATTCAGGGTAGACTAAATAAGTTATTTTGGGTTTATTGTAGTAAAGCTTGATAATATTGGCATTTTCCAGACGATAGAAATTACGACTAGCACAACCCTCATATAACCTTAGCAGGGGAGGCAGTTTTTCCAACGCGCTGATATGCACAGCGATCGCATTATTTAGTTGTTTGCCAATTTTACTAGTTTTACAGAGGTGAGCAATTTTATCCATATCTCCCACGTTAATCAGTAAGAGATCGGCGATCGTACAGGCTTGTTTATAATTTCCAAACAAAGCTTTAACATCAGCTTTAATTTCTGGTGCGAGTTTTCTAACCGTTGGACGACCACTAAATTTACCCAAAGCCAAATACACTAAAAGATCTTGACGACGTTGTTCGGCGATCGCTTCCCATTCCTCCCGATCTGTAGCTTGTAGAATTAGTTTAAAAGCTCTTTGATAGCTACGAAATTCAGCTTTGATAGCGTTTTCAGCACTTAATTCGCCTTTAGCAGGCAAACGACCTCTCTGGGTGTAGAAATTCATTAAAGGGGTCAATAATTCCCGATAATCTGCGAAATTTCGCACCTGTGCCTGAATTCTAGGCGTACTCAAACGTGAATATAAACGAGAAGCGCGGAAAGATTCGGCTTCGGCTTCGTGGCGAAAAACTACGTAAATTCCCAAACCAGCAGGAATTGCTTCAACCCCTAGTACTTGTTCAGTATAAAGTTTTAGTTCTTCTTGTTCGTAATATTTTTGGAAAGTATTACGGTTAGTGACAATCCCATCTCCATAAGCAACTAAACCAAGACGACGATCATCTACTAATACTTGTGCGGAGACAATCAAGACCTTGCGGGTTAATTCCCAAGCTTTAATTAAAGCTTCCCGACGTTCAACTATATCCTCAATAACGTTGATAATATAACCGAGATTAACAATATCGGCAGTTGCCAATTCAGCGTTAGGTCGATAGTAAGGATCCCAACCAGAACTAGCATAACCAAGTTCTTGCAGACGTTTAACATCTTCTCCATGACCACAGCCATAATCAAAAAAAGTCGTCCCTTCTTTGAATAAACTGGCTTCCACAGCAACTCTCACAGGACGAGATAATTCTGAGCGTTTGATTGCTGCTTTATGTCTTTCAATTAAAATTGTTTGTTTACCAGCGACAGGAGAATCTATGGGACAGGCAACATGATGATCCACTAAAGATATCCCTTGTTGTAATAACCACCGTGTCCATTCTTGTAAAGTCCCAATATGACGAGAATTATCTAATAAGCCTAAAGCCACCTCTTCTTGAGTCAATTCCGCAAAAATATCATAGAAGGGATAATCTTGAGTAACAAAGGTTTCTTTGCGATGAAGGATGGGGGGATTATGAGAATTATGATACTGTCTAACAGAAACCTCTTCATGAGCCAGATCGACCACAATACTTTGATGTAATTGAGGGTGAGGATCGCGATCAAAATCAGGATAGTATAAATAAGAAATTTTGGGTCGATCAGTAGCAAACTTAATAATTGTCGCCCGATCATTACTATTGACTAAATTTCTACCCTGACGCTCATAATCTCTTAATAGAGGATCAAGATGGGATAGAGCAGCAGTATGAACGTACAGCGCATTTGGTAGATGTTTGCCGACTGTACTATTTTTACAACTAGAGACAATTGCGGAAAATTTTTCGATAGTTATCATTTTTCAGTATCAGTCAATAGTAATTGGCGAGTGATAATCAATGTTAACTTGACATTAATTTTTAATTTAGAGTTAGATCTTGAGGATGCAACTTTATCATATTGGTTTTAATCAGTCAGACCTTGGTGTTCCTGCACCCCAAACAGTATTGCTATCGGGAGAACCAGAGCGATCGCATTACATCGCTCATACTTATTTACAAAATGTGAAACTACTGTCAGAATATCGAGGACTTAATAGCTATTTAGGAAATTTGCCTAATGGCAAACCCATTTTAGTCGCTACTAGTGGAATGGGGGGATCTTCTTTAAGTATCGTAGTAAATGAGTTAGTTCAGGTTGGAATCAAACAGTTTATTCGGATTGGTACTTGTGGCTCAATTCAGCCAAATGTGCCAGTAGGTAGCATTGTAGTCTCGCAAGCAGCCTTGTGCCGTCAAGGAGCAGCTTTAGATATAGCCCCCGTAGAATATCCTGCGGTTGCTGATCCTTATTTAACAGTGGCTTTAGTAGAAACTGCTCGTCGTTTAGATATTCCTTGTCATTTGGGTATTACTGCCTCAGTAGATACTTTTTATGAAGGACAAGAAAGAATCGAATCTTCTGCCAACCCACACCTCCAACCTTGGCTCACAGGCATTACTGCTACCTATCGTCAGCTTAATATTCTTAATTACGAAATGGAAACAGGTACTCTTTTGAAGATGGCTGGAGTCTATGGTTTTGCTGCTGCTGGTGTTTGTGCGGTGGTAGCACAACGTACCGAATCTGAGAGTGTAATTGTCGCCGATAAAGATACTGCGGTCAGAAGAGCTATTGAAGTCGCCATCCAAAGCATTTCTTAAAAGTCAGTTAGGGCAGTTAGAGCAGTTAGGACAGTTAGGACAGTTAAAAGTCAGAGGTTTAGTCTTCTTCATCCTTTTAAAAAGCTTATAGCTTATAGCTTACAGCTTAAGGCTTACCTAAGATTTAGCATTTTGACCTTCAATAGTAGTTGTAGTAGATAAGGTTTTCATTTGGGAGTTTTTCCCTAAAGAGCGTTTAGCAACTACTTCAATTTCTACCTTTAGTCCTGGCTTGAGATATTCGGGAGGAATAGGTAATTTACCTAGCTGTAAGGTGAATAAATTTCCTTGTTTAGCGATCGCACTTTGAGGAATTTTTCCTTCATATTTGGTTTTATAAATAGTACTAGTGCCACCAAAAAAATTCTTTTCTTCCGACTTTTCCCCCACCCGATAATCAATCACGAAATCTGTAGCAATCAAATTAGACTGCTCCGCTTCATCAAAGATATCGAGTTCTAAACCTGCTCCCTGTCCAAATAAACCATCAATTTCTAAATCAGCCACATCTTTAGTTGGGACAGCATTAAAGACAAATAATTGGGTTAATTTACCTTGTTTGACTTTTTTGCTTTCTAACCAAAGATCCTCTGGCAAGATAATATTGGCATCATTTGCACCTTTCAGACTCAGGGTAATTTGTTGATCGTCAAAGTTTTCTACGGGTTGTGGTGCCTCCCAGACCACCAAGACAGTATGTTCATGACGAGCTATTAATTCCTTATACTTATCGGCAATAACCGAACCAGGAGCAAATAAAGATTTCGCATTGTTTTTACTTTCCCAAATATTTCTGGACAAAGTAAAACCTCGCCCTTGTAATTCACTAATCGGAGCAGTAACTTCAGGAAAATCTGGATCTAGAGACTTGTCTAAATTAATTAAAGTCAAATTCCCTATGTTCCCATCTCTGCCTTTTCTGCCAATGCGTCCTTTTCTCCCTGAGTAGCCATCACTACATTGGAATTCTTCTGTAGTACAAATATAGTTAGAACTGCCAGGATCACCAGAACAAGTTTTTTCATTCCAGTAAGGGCGATCGCATTTACAGCCTTCTCCACCTACTCCACCTTTGCCAGGCGGGCCACCTTCTCCCCCCGCAGCAATTACATAAATCTGTTTAAGATCTTCTTTGTTGGTGGTATAAACAGTCAAAGCTCCACCATTTCCTCCTACACCACCATCACCACCATCACCACCATTACCCCCGTCAGCACCTTTGAGATTTTTGCCTGTCATCTCTTTTTGTTGCTCACAAAGGGCATTATAACCTTTAACTCCTTGTTGTCCTGGAGCAGCGTTGCCTCCAGTCAAATCTAAAGTCATGGGTGAGCCATCGGCAAACACGGTTAAATTGTCACTATTGCGACCATTGTTGCCTTGTACTCCTTCTTCTCCACTATCTCCTGTATCTCCCAAAGTTTTAGTGTCTGCTGCCAAGACAGAAGAACAGAGAAATGCTTGAGGAGTTGAGGTTGAAGTCATTAATTGTGGTAAGGCAAATATTGTAATAAACAATGACAGCTTGCCTAATAGACGTACTTGCATAGCTGATAAAAACTATTTTTGCTCGCGTTTCAGTTTTAGTCGTTTTTCGGGTATCGCATACTTTTAACTATCTGTCATTATTTTTTTAGATTTTATTTACAAAAATTATTGTTCTGTAGGGACGAGGCACTAAGCACTAGGACTAGGAATGCTTAGTTTTAGCCTAATTAAAATTTCTTCCCGAAAAGTAATTTTTCGATTGGCGGATTTAGTATCATTACTCATTACTCATTCAGTATAATTAACTAGTAGCTTATGTAATTTATTGTTAATGCTTATTAGGGATTTTTTCGATAAAAGGCTCGATTAGCAATTACATCAATACATTATTTTTTTTGGTAAAAAATGAAACCGAAATTATTTTCTAATTAGTATAATTATAAATAAGATAGTTGATTGATATTACCTGGATACTTAGATCTATTTTCTTTTAGTTATAATTAAGTAAATAATGTTTCTTATCTGAGAATTTCAATTTAATTGAAATGTACTTGCTATATTGAGTCTTTAGCTAAAAAATAAATTCTCTGAAGTTAAAAAAAACATTTTCTCCCTAAATCCTAATTTCTGTCATTACTATTTTCTATTCGATTACAATCATTTAGTTTTTTTGATTGAGGTTTAGTTTACATTTGCTCCAAAATTCAAAATCAATTTCAGAGGAAAAACTATGTTACAATCACTTGATAAATTGCAGTTTAACTGTCTTAATAGCTATAGTTTAGAAATAATTAACACTGTAAATCTAGAAAAAATAGCTCATTCTTTTGCTAATTTACCTACCGATCCTTATATTAAAGAGAAATATCGTTTTCGACGATTATCTAGCTTTAAAATTACCAATAATGATCTGATAACACTACCTCATACTCCTTTATTTCAAAGTAAAAAATATAATCCTTTAGTGGGAAACGTAGTTAGAGACTTTGCGGAATTAGAACAAAATTTAATTGAACTACCAGACTTTCAAGCCATAGTTTTAGAATTTGTTGAGTTCTGCAAACAATGCTTTACCATTAAACAAATTCAAGCGAAAGAAATTAGCGTTCATCAAATTAGAACCATTGCCAATCCTGATAAAATTGGTTGTCCTGCTCCTGAAGGAATTCACCGCGATGGGGTAGAATTAGTCGGCATATTTTCTGTTGGTCGCCACCAAATTGAAGGGGCTGCTACTTCTTTATATAAAGATAAAAAAGGTGAGCCAATTTTTAACCAAATTCTTAATCCTGGAGAATTTATTATTTTTAGCGATCGCTCTTTTTTCCATTTTACTTCTACTATCAAAGCGATTACAGCCGAAGTCGGAACTAGAGATGTTTTTGTACTTACTTATCCTGGTTTACGTCCGCCTAAGAATTGGGTAGTAGGTAGTAGGTAGTAGGTAAAAACTAAAAACTAAAAACTAAAAACTAAAAACCGATTTACTCTAAGCGTAGTCTTTTAACTTGTCACCAATAGTTAATTGAAGATAAAAATATAGTAGCCCAGAAATTATCTATGGTTAATGTTGATAAAAATTTAGAATTAAACCCACAAATTTCTAATCTTAATGGACTCGGCAATGTAACTGAGTCAACGCAGCTTAATTTAGAGTGGATTCGTGGTCATTTTCCTGCACTAACATCAATAAATAACGAGCAACCTGTTTTTTTTGATGGGCCAGGTGGTACTCAGATACCTCAAACAGTTTTAGAGGCAATGAACACCTATTTGGTAGAGTCTAACGCCAATGCTCATGGGCCTTTTGCTACTAGTAGGCGTACAGATGCGTTGATTACTTCGGCTCGTTCGGCGATCGCAGATTTACTTGGCTGTCACAGTGATGAGATTGTGTTTGGGGCAAATATGACCACCTTAACCTTTGCTTTTAGTCGGGCAATTGGTCGTGAGCTAAAAGCTGGTGATGAAATTGTGGTGACACGACTCGATCATGATGCTAATGTATCTCCTTGGCTGGAGTTGGCAGACAAAGGTGTAGTTATTAAGACTGTTGATATTAACCCTGAAGATTGCACTTTAGATTTTGCCGATCTAGAACAAAAAATTAATCCTCGAACCAAACTAGTTGCTGTAGGTTATGCTTCCAATGCAGTAGGAACGATTAATGATATTCCTAAAATAGTGCAGTTAGCTCATCAGGTGGGAGCTTTAGTTTTTGTCGATGCTGTTCATTATGTTCCCCACGGTGCAATTGATGTGCGTACCCTAGACTGTGACTTTTTAGCTTGTTCAGCATATAAATTTTTTGCTCCGCATCTGGGAGTAATCTACGGTAAAAGAGAGCATCTAGCCCGATTACGTCCTTATAAAGTTCGTCCTGCTGACGATGAAGTTCCCTCTCGTTGGGAAACAGGCACTTTAAGTTTTGAGAGTTTGGCTGGTTTGGTAGCCACCATTGATTACCTAACTAATCTTGGTCATCAGGTTGCACCTCATAGTTCTAGCCGACGCGAGGCTTTAATCGCAGTCATGAGCGCAATTCAAGTTTATGAACGGCAATTATGTAGCCATTTAGTTACTGGCTTACAGCAGATTACAGGACTCAAAATTTATGGGATTACTCAACCAGAACATTTTGCTTGGCGAACTCCTACGATTGGTTTAAGACTAGCAGGATATAGCCCCAAGGAAGTCGCTACAGCTTTAGGCGATCGCCATATTTATACTTGGCATGGAAATGTTTATGCTTTGGGCTTAACCGAAAGATTAGGGATTGAGTCTCAGGGGGGTTTAGTAAGAATTGGATTAGTACATTACAATACGATTGCGGAATGCGATCGCTTGTTACAAGTCTTAAGAGAAATGACCAGTAATCAGTAAGCAATACCAAGAAGTCAACAATTTTTTTAGAAAATGCAATGACCCCTTACCATAAGATAGAATGAACGACTTGACTAGCTGAATAGAAGGACGACTTCATGGAAGACAAGCATATGCTCATGATTCCTGGGCCTACTCCAGTCCCAGAGAAAGTATTAATGGCTTTAGGGAAACATCCTATCGGTCATCGTAGTGGCGATTTTAGTAAGATCATCGCTGAAATTAATCAGAATTTAAAATGGTTACATCAAACCAAAAATGAAGTACTCTCCCTCAACGTCTCAGGTACGGGAGCAATGGAAGCAGGAATGATTAACTTCCTCAGCCCTGGCGATCGCGTTTTGGTAGGAGTCAATGGCAAATTTGGCGATCGCTGGGCGCAAATCTGCGAAGTGTTTGGACTGCAAACTGAAAGGATTACTGCTGAGTGGGGTACACCTTTAGATACAGAAGCGTTTCGCACTAAGTTAGAAGCTGATACCAATAAAGAAATCAAAGCTGTTGTCATTACCCACTCGGAAACTTCTGCGGGAGTACTCAATGATTTAGAAACAATTAACAAACACGTTAAAGCTCATGGTCAAGCTTTAATTATTGTTGATGCGGTTACTAGTTTGGGTGCTTATAATATCCCCATCGATGACTGGGGTTTAGATGTAGTCGCCTCTGGTTCACAAAAAGGCTATATGATTCCCCCAGGATTAGGTTTTATTGCTGTCAGTGATAAAGCTTGGCAGGCTTATGCAACTAGTAAATTCCCTCGTTTCTATATGGACTTGGGTAAATACAAAAAAGCTAATGCTAAAGATAGTAGCCCTTTTACTCCGCCGATTAATTTAATGTATGGGTTACAAACTGCATTGCAAATGATGCAACGGGAAGGACTAGAAAATATCTTTGCCCGTCATACACGTCTCACTAAAGCTTCTCGCGCTGCTGCTCTAGCTATGGGTTTAGAACTTCTTGCTCCCGATGATGCAGCCAGTACCGCAGTAACCGCAGTTCAAACCGATGATGCCGAGGCAATTAGATCCACTATGCGCCAAAAATACGATATTGCTCTGGCAGGAGGACAAGACCACCTGAAAGGTAAAATATTCCGTATTGGTCATTTAGGTTTTGTGAGCGATCGCGATATACTAACCGTTATCTCTTGCCTCGAAGCTACTCTAATCGAGCTTGGTTATAATTTTGATGCTAAAGCTGGAGTTAAGGCTGCTGCAGCAGCATTGGTTTAGACTCTTGGAGATTTGGAACTAAATTTGTGACTAAAGTCCCCTCTGCTGATGCACTTTGGCATTAGGAAAGATTGGGGACTTTTTATTTTTTTTGAGCTAGTCATGTTGAAGGGCGAGGCTAAACTAGGCTAATTTTTAGGCTAAAATACTAGTACGTTTTCTAGGTAATTATTATGCCCCAAATTAAAGTTAGTATAGATGAAGATGACAACGATTTCCTGGCTCAATATCAAAAATATGGCTACAAAAATAAATCTGCTGTGATCGTCGATGCGATCGCTCTTCTACGAGAGGCATTAAATCAAAAGGCATTAGCTGATTCGGCTGCATTGTATCAAGAGATTTATGAAACTGATGCCGAGCTACAAGAACTTACCGAAGATGCAGCAAATCTATGTTTAGAATAGATTTTCAGCCCAAAAAAGGAGATGTGGCTGATTTCGATCTAAATCCAGTTAAGGGATCAGAAACAGGAAAAATTCGTCCTTGCGTAGTTGTGACTAACGATGTCTATAACTCAAAATTAAGCGTTATTCAGATTGTACCGATTACTGAATGGTCGGCTAAAAAAGCGAGAATTTTAACTAACGTAACTTTAGAGGCTAATCAAAATAATGGGCTGAGTAAAAAGTCGATTGCTGATTGTTTGCAAACAAGACCTGTTGACTACACGAAACGGTTTGTTAAATATAGGGGAGCGATCGCTCCTGAAGTTTTGCAGCAGATAGATAAAGCTTTAATGTTTGTTTTTGGGCTATGTTGAGATAGGGAAAAGAGAAAAGTTAAGAAGCTCTACGGCAGACATAATAAAATGATAAATAAAAACAAAAATTTATTGCCCTTGGGGAGACTGGGGATTGTTATAGCAACCACTGTTTTAAAAGATCAGTTTTGATCTACCCTACTAAAAATACTTTAAATAACTAATGTTCAACGGATCGGAATCTATTGCTACCTTTATACTCCTTGCTGCTGTTGTCGTCATACTGATTTGGGGCTACAACCGCGCTAAACCTTATGGCAGACTGGGAATTTTAGCGTGGTTACAGTCCATTGTCTTGATGAGTCCTTGGCTCTTATTCTTTGGTTTATTTGCTATAGGCATATATCTTAATCTAGTAGGTATCCTGTTTTTATTGCTTGCTTCTATTGCCATTTATATCTGGTTAGGTAGACAACTGAGAGCAGCAGGACAAGATGCATTACTACAACAAAAAGCAGCAGAAAGAATTCAACGAGAAGTAGAGGAAACCAATGAACCATCTTCCAACTCCAAAGAATTTGAGCAGGATACAAACCCAGAAATATCACCGATTCCTGACGAAGATTTAGTTGAGTTAAAAGGAATTTTTGGGATTGATACCTTTTTTGCGACGGAAACCATACCCTATCAAGATGGAGCAATCTTTAAAGGTAATTTGCGTGGTGAGCCAGATATTGCTTACTCGAAAATGAATCAAAAGCTAGAGTCCGTCTTTCAAGATAAATATCGCTTATTTCTAGTTGAAAGCCCTGAAGAAAAACCTGTAGTTGTCATTTTACCCAAGACTAATGATCCTGAAACGACTACTTTGGCACAAAAAAATCTAGCTCTAATTTTGTTTATTGGCACAATTCTTACCACTTTAGAAGCATCAAGTTTATTACAGGGTTTTGATTTGTTTAATGATTTTGGACGTTATGCAGAAGCTATTCCCCTCAGTGTAGGTTTGTGGACGGTTTTATTAGCGCACGAAATTGGTCATCGCCTGATTGCCAACCGCTATCAAATTCGTCTCAGTATTCCCTTCTTTTTACCCACTTGGCAAATTGGTTCTTTTGGGGCAATTACTCGTTTTGAATCATTATTACCTAACCGCACCGCACTATTTGATATTTCGTTTGCTGGGCCAGCAACGGCAGGAGTTATCTCGTTACTATTATTGATTACTGGTTTAAGTTTGTCTCATTCTGGTAGTTTATTTCAACTACCGACGGAATTTTTTCGAGCCTCAATTTTAGTTGGAACTTTGGCTAAAGTAATTTTAGGCCCTGCTTTGGAGACAGCAGTAGTTGATATTCATCCGTTAGTCATAATAGGATGGCTCGGCTTGGTCATTACCGCACTCAATCTTTTGCCCGCAGGTAAATTAGATGGTGGTAGAATTGTTCATGCAATCTATGGACGTAAAACTGCTAGACGTACCACCTTAGCAACTCTAATTATTTTAGGTATTGTGGCTTTGTTTAACCCCAGTAACCCCATTCCTCTTTATTGGGCAGTGTTGATTTTATTTCTCCAAAGAGATTTAGAACGTCCTGTACAAAATGAATTAACTGAACCAGATGATAGTCGAGCAGCTTGGGGTTTGCTGGCACTATTTTTAATGTTGGCAACTTTAATCCCTCTCAGTGCAGGATTAGCTGGTCGTATTGGTCTAGGTTAATCGTGAAAGGAGAGTCTATCAATGTGATAGTAGAAAAGTAAGATGATTGGAACAACTCTCAATAAACGTTATCGTGTTCTCAGCATACTAGGAACAGGCAGATGCGGTCAAACCTATCTAGCAGAGGATAGTCAGACAAAGGAAGATTCTCGGTGTGTAATTAAACAGTTTGAACCACTGGCAAAAGATCCCTTGAGTTTGCGTAAGGCTAAATATTTATTTGCTAGAGAAGTCAAGATTTTAAAAATTTTGGGTAGATCTGATCGTATTCCCGATCTTTTGGCTCATTTTCAAGAAGGAGATAAATTTTATTTAGTTCACGAGTATATTGACGGCAGAGATTTAGGTGAGGAATTAGGCTCTAATCAACGCTGGCAAGAATTAGACGTATTAGCGTTACTACGAGAGATTTTAGAAATTGTGGAAGTTGCTCACCACGAAAAAGTCATTCATCAAGATATTAAGCCTTCTAATATAATCAGACGAAAATCCGATGGCAGCCTTATATTGATTGATTTTGGTTCAGTTAAGAAAATTTATAATCAGATGGCAAATGCGGATGGCAAAACTGACCTGAATGTACCTATTGGTACTGAAGGTTATATGGCTGCTGAACAGAAAAGTATTAAACCTAAACTTGCCAGTGATATTTATGCTGTGGGCATGATTGGTATTTATGCTCTTACAGGAGTAGAACCAAAAGATATTCGTTTAGAACAAAACACTGAAGCAGTTCAATGGCGTAATTTAATCAAAGTTGACGAAAATCTAGCTCAGGTTTTAGACCGCATGGTCTGTCCTGATTTTAGACAACGCTACTCATCGGCAAGTGAGGCTTTGAAAATAGTTAGAACTTTAAAATTAAGTAATAAGTCGAAATTGTTTGGTTTAAAAACTATTCTGGGGATAGGTGCTTTATTAGTTGCAATTTTGGGTGGGGGATATTATTATTGGCAACTAGAAAATTCTTCAAACTCAACCCCAGAAAGCAGTTACTATCAACAGAATTAAATCTAATTTCTCTTTTTTTTTTTTGATAAGAAAATAAATCTAGGTGAAGACATAACAATTCACCTAGAAATTAGTATCTAGAGAAAAATAAAATTAGAAGTGCTTAATGTAGCGACATTATCAAAAATAAGTATTGTATTTTTATATTGCTTTTGTCAATTCATAAAATTCATAATTTTGAGAGTTGAGTTCATATTTTTCATATTTGTCTAATAGAAACAAATAAATGTCTATAATAAAATAGCTAAAGCTTTTGGGAACATTATTGAATAATGACATTAGAACCCAATATTGAAGCTGGATTGAAGATTATCAGTGACTTTATTGCTCAAGAGGCACAAGAAGCGTTAGACGAGAGAGAAAGAGCAATTATTACGGGATGTTTACAAGGTTTGACTTATGAACAAATTCAACAAAAAACAGCAATTTTAAGAGGTTTAAGTGTTGAGTATATTTCTAGATATTTAGTCCATAGATTATGGAAAAAAATCAATAAAGTTATAGAAAAAACTGTAATTGCTGACCAAAAAATTAAAGTAAGTAAAAAT
This sequence comes from Waterburya sp., assembly GCA_051658085.1. Lineage (GTDB taxonomy): Bacteria > Cyanobacteriota > Cyanobacteriia > Cyanobacteriales > Xenococcaceae > Waterburya. The sequence continues at coordinate 81,167 of JBOFLX010000129.1, read as the reverse complement.
AAACTTTGGTATTTTATAGAGAAGATTGATGAGCTACAAAATACTAATAATCAGCAAGACATATATTCTTTTCCACCACAAGTTTTAGAAGGTCAACTGTTAAAAAACCGCTACGAAATTGCCGAATATTTATTTGATCGAGATTTAACAGAAAGACATTTTCTCGCTATTGATCGCGACTTGGGAAATAAAGCTTGTTTGGTGGTACAGCTTAAATCAGGATCTTTATCAGTCCAAAATCGTTTCCAGCGAGAGGCAAAAATTTTGGATCAATTAGGAAAAAATCAACAAATTCCACAGTTATTAGCTTATTTTCCCGAAGAGCGATACTATTATTTGATTTATGAATATGTTGAAGGCACACCCTTAACTAATCTCTTCTTAGAAGGGCAACTCTGGCAAGAAACTCAAGTAATATCATTTTTTCAAGATATTTTGCAGGTTTTAGAGATTATTCATCAGCATAATCTAGTGCATCGTAATTTAAATCCCGATAATTTGATACTACAACCCGATGGACAAATAATATTAATCGATTTTGCAACAGTCAAACCAATTGATGACAGTAAAGTTTCTAGTAGCTTTGCCAGAGGTATGAAAGGATATATACCAGCCGAGCAATTAATGGGAATTACAACTCCTGCTAGCGATATTTATGCAATTGGCAAGATTGCTATTCATGCTCTTACAGGTATTCATCCCTGCAAACTCAAAGTAGATCGAAATACAGGTAATGCTATCTGGCGCAATCAAACTCAAGTGAATTCTAGTCTTGCAGACTTAATTGATGCTATGGTTGATTTTCACTTTGCACAACGCTACCAAACTGCTACCGAGGTATTAACGGCGTTATCAAATGTAAATATTTAGTACAAGGCTATTTTATTATAATCTTAAAAAATTTATAACCTTTAAATTGAATTATCGATCTACTAATTTGATAGGATACTACAAACTCATGCGTTTGGCTGGTTATGTTGCTTAGTCCCAATGATATTGTTGGCAGTCACTATCAAATAATTCAGATTTTAGGTAAAGGCGGATTTGGTATCACCTATCTAGCTAGGGATAATAATAGAATTTCTCCTAATAATTTGATTGCTCTTAAGCAAATATTTATTAACCAACAAAACGATGAGATTGACGACATCGATGAAAGGAGTACCAGCTATTTACAAAAACTGGAGCAAGAGGCGAGAGTACTTTCTCAATTACAACACGATCGCATTCCTCAGTTTTTTGGTAGATTTGAAGAAAATGGCTATTTTTACATAGCTCAAGAATATATTGAAGGACACAGTTTAACAGAAGAAATTCTTCCTGGTAGACAACTTAGTCAAAGTGATGCGATCGCAATCTTGCGAGAAATTTTGTTAATCTTGCAATTTGTTCATGCTCAAAGAATTATTCATCGAGATATTAAACCAGCTAATTTAATTAGAAGACATAGCGACAACAAAATAATTTTAATTGATTTTGGTGCTGTTAAAGAAATTTCTACTCAGTATAAGAATTCTTCGGGAATTACTCTCACTAAAATAATTGGCTCTCCTGGTTATATGCCACCCGAACAAGCGAGAGGTAATCCTCAATTTAATAGTGATATTTATGCTGTAGGGATTATTCTTTTACAAGCAATAACTGGATTTTCTGGTAAAGAAATATATGATTTGGAATGCATTCCTAAATTAGATGCTAAAGGTAATTATATTTGGGAAGATTATGCTTCGCAACTTGAGCCAGAATTTCAAAAAATTGTTTCTAAAATGATTCAGTTTTGTTTTGGCGATCGCTATATATCGACGACAGATGTTTTACAAGATCTTAAGGAATTAGATTCTCAAAAAATTAAAGCTAAACTTCCAGATACAGAAATTGTTTCTTTTCCATCACCTATTAAAATACCAATCAAAAAAATTAGTTTGGTTATTGCTGCTTGTGTTTTTACCTTAGCATTAGTTCCTATTTATCTAAAACGTAATACTATTATTAGTATTTTTAATCCTATTTGTAATAACGAGTTGCAAGACCATATTAGTTGTGGAGAAGAAGTTTTAGATCCTCAATCTAAAGGAGCAATCAGGAGAAGTGCTACTGAATATTTTGCTGATGGTAAGTATCAAGAAGCCTTAGAATATTTTCAACAGTCTTGGCAAGATGAACGTCAAGAAGCAGAGACTTTGATTTATATGAATAATGCTTTATTAGAAGCAACTAATGCTGACTATTATACTATTGCTATTGCTGTTCCTTTAACATATAGTAAATCTATAAATGTTCACAATCCTTATTTAGGACAAGACTTTTTACGTGGTATTGCTCAAGTTCAAACGGAAGTTAATCTAAATTTAATTAAATCTCAGCCAGCAATTAAGCAAAAATTACCTGGTCAAGATTTTCTTAACTCCCAATCTATTCATAGAAAACAACCTAAAGGATTAAAAGTTGTTATTGTTGATGATGGTAATAATAAAAATCAAGCTCAAGAATTAGCTAGCAATATAATTAATAAAAGCCAAATTTTAGGTCTTATTGGTCATTATGCTAGTGATGTAACTGTCCCTACTATAGATATATATAGCCAAAAAGAATTAGCTTTAATTTCTTCTGGAACAACTACTAAAGAATTAACTTTGCACCCTCGCTCCAATTTTTTTCGAGTTGTTTATAGTAGTTCCCAAGAAGCAGAAGCTTTAGTTAATTATTTAAATAAAGTTAAAATTAATGATAAAAAAATAGCAATATTCTATAATCCTGCTAGCGAATATGCCAATTATTTTTGGATAGAGACTAAAAAAAGAATTAAGAATGTCAAAGTAATTGCAGAATTTAATTTAGCTGATCCAAATTTTTCTTCAGAAGCTGCTATGACAAAAGTACAACAATTAAAAGCAAATGTTCTCTTATTAATACCAGATGGTCAAGTTACTAATTCGGCAAGTCAAGCAGTTGAGGTGATTAAAAAAAATAATAATAACAGTCTAATTTTAGGAGGAAATGTTCTAGTAAATCCGAAAATAGAACAAATTAGTACTGAAATAGCTAAAGAAAAATTTATTGTTGCTTCTTTTTGGCATCCTTTAGCTAGTTATAATTCTCAATTTATTCAAAATACACAACAACTATGGGGAGAATCGATTAGCGGACGTGGTGCTTTAACTTATGATGCTACACTAGCTTTAATTAAAGCAATTGAATCACAAAATAATCCCACTAGAAAAGGTACATTAGCAGAATTAAAAGCACCAGGATTTTCTTTTATAGGTGCGACAGGAGAGATAAAATTTAATACTCCTACAAATGGCGATCGCATGAATTTTAAGCCGACTTTATTGCATTTAGTACCCTGTCAAAATGGCGATCGTTTTTATAACTTTGTTCCCATTAAATATACCGATGCCCAAACCGCAGGTTTAAGTTGTCAATAATGAATCTACTAACATTTTAAAAGAAGCTGGAGGTGCGATCGTTAAACCACGACGTACTGGTAACATTGGGCGTTTGCTAATTAATTCCAATTGAAAGTGTGACAAAATTGTAGTTGTAACTAATTTCATTTCTAACAAAGCTAAGGCAGAGCCAATACAGCGACGATTACCACCACCAAAAGGAATATATTCGTAAGCAGAATAAGTCTTCTCTAAAAATCTGGCTGGGTTAAATTGCTTGGGATTTGGATATAAATCTTCTCGATGATGAAGGGAATAAATAGAAATCATTAACGCAGTATTAGGTTCAAAATTATAATTTCTAATAGACATTGGTTGAGTAAGAATACGCGCAAAAGTTCCCGTAGCAATTGGATAAATTCGCAGAGTTTCTAAAATCAGGGCATTTAAATAAGGTAGATTATTTATTGCTTTGTAATCATGATGATCTTCTAAAGAATTTAATTCAAACAGTAGTTTTTCTCTGATTTCTGGTAAATAGTGAATCCAATAAAACAGCCAAGCTAAAGCTGAAGCAGTAGTTTCATGTCCAGCAAATAATAAAGTTATTAATTCATCGTGCAATTCTTCATCAGTCATTCCTTCGCCATTTTCATCTTTAGCCAGAAGCAACAAACTGAAAATATCTTGATACTCTAACTTTCCTAAAGTTAATAACTCACGTCTAGTTTCTATCTCGGCAAAAATTAAAGTTCTTATTTCTGTTTTTAACCGTAAAAAATGTCCCCAAGGACTAAATTTTCCCCAGTCTTTTTGTAGCCAAGGAAAGAACATAAAACTCGAACTTAAAGGCGTATTAAAAATATCTAAAAGATCAGTTAATAATTCTCGTAAACGTTCGTATCTTGCCCCTGAATCAATACCAAATACCACAGTTAAAATTACTCGCATAGTAATTTCCTGCATCACAGGGCGAACTTTAAAAGATTCACCAGGCTGCCAAGAATCAGTTACTTTCTCGGTTATCTCAACGATTTGCCGACTACATTTTTGCAAAGATTCGCCATGAAAAGGAGGCATTAATAAGCGTCGGCGATTTTTATGAGCTTTACCATCTAACAAAAGTAAAGAATTATCCCCTACTAAAAAATTTAAACCTTTATTTGCTTTCCCCACTTCAAATTTATCAGGAGAAGCCGTCAAAATTTCTTCAATTGCTTTAGGATTACTTGTCATCAGCGTTGGTGGAGCATTTTTAAAGGTAACTTGATAAAAATCTCCATATTGCCGAGTCCGTTTTTCTATGAAATTTAACGGATCTAAAATCGCCTTTGTTATGCGAATAGTTCGGATTAAACCAGAAGTACTTTCTACTGTTGGTATCTGTCTCATCACTGCGTTTTAATTGAGGACTGTTCATCTTTATTTTGCAACATATCCTACTGTTCCTGCGATGTATAGTTGAGAGAGGAGTCAGGAGTCAGGAGTCAGGAGTCGGAACAAGGGTTTATAGCCTAATTTATTAACAGAATAATACACAATTTAAATGCGCTTTAGCTTACCCGAAGGTACTAATAGCTAATAGCTAATAGCTAGAATCACCGATCCCTTTAGGGCGGTGAGCAGTCAAATACTAAAAAACGACCATAACTCTAACTGTTATGAATCGCCTTGGGTTTTTCTATTTAATTGTTTGAGGGGTGATTGGGTGGAGAGGATGGGGCTAGCATGAACAAACCTCCTTAAGATTTTAAAGACATAATCGTATAAACTAGCCTTTAAACATTGCCTCTCCTGTGTCTTTTGCAAACTTAACAAGACTTCCCAATGAAGTATTTCGTAGAGTTGAATTTGATAGTAAAGTGTTCAATAAAGCTCTTACTAATTTGTTAACTGGTTAACGAACAACAACTTGACTGAAACTTTTAACAAAGTAACTCACCAATTCTGGCTAAGATTATGAACATTCTTAATGTTATTTACGTTGAAAATACGGCATAATAACTAAGAATAATTCACCTATTTTTTACCTTGCTTATCAACGAGTTATTGTCTAGATTTCTAGCGGATGGTACTTTGCTAGAATCTGCTTGGGGGAGAAGATTGGTGTGCTTCTTTAGTACCTGTACATAACCTAACACCATCAATTTAACAAAACAAGGTGTGTTTACTAATGTTTACAGACATCTATGAACTGCAACATTAGCTTAATTTTGGTATACTGTAGCAGTCTTTGGATAAGTGAAATACACCTCGGTGAAGGAAGGCAAAAGGCAAAAGGTGAGCTAACGCGGTCTTGGGGTTTTCCCCCATGAGCGATTAGCGAACCCGAAGGGCAAAAGGCAAAAAGATACACGCTAAGTTTAAAATTTAAAACTTCAAAATCTAGAAACTTTTTGTATCTCATCTATTCATCTATATTAAAAAACGCTATATCTATATCTCCAGTAAAAAAAGCTTATGTCCTCAGACGTTGTAACCAAATTTGCTGCTTTTAATAATACAAAACCGCTATTAATTTTAGTTGATGGTCACTCTTTAGCTTTTCGTGCCTATTATGCTTTCAATAATTCTCGGCAGAGTCCGTTAATGACTTCTACAGGAATACCTACAAGTATTTGTTTTGGATTTATAAATTCTTTATTGCAGGTATTAGCAACAGAATCTCCCCAATATATGGCGATCGCATTTGATTTGGGAGATCCGACTTTCCGTCATGAAGCTGATGTTAATTATAAGAGCGATCGCGCTAAAACTCCTGATGATTTTATTCCTGATATGGAGAATTTGCATCAGTTATTGAGTGCATTGAATTTAACTGTTGTTACTCAAGCAAGATATGAAGCTGATGATGTGTTGGGGACAATTGCCACTCAAGCCAGTGAGGAAGGTTATCGTGTCAAAATTATTACAGGCGATCGCGATTTGTTGCAATTAGTAGACGATCAGCGAGGAATTAGTGTTTTATATTTGCACAATCAAATTTTTAAGAAAACAGCCCATAGTTACACTGAATTTGATCAAGCTGGAGTCTTGGAAAAAATGGGGGTTACTCCTACACAAATTGTCGATTATAAAGCTCTTTGTGGTGATAAATCTGATTGTATTCCAGGTGTTAAAGGAATTGGTGAGAAAACAGCTATAAAATTGTTAAATGAATACCAAACTTTAGAGCAAATTTATCAAAATCTGGAACAAATACCTGAATCAACTAAGAAAAAATTAGTAGCAGGAAAAGCAGATGCTTGGCACTCACGTTTTTTAGCAGAAATAGATATTAATTCTCCTGTAGAAATTGACTTAGCTAATTGTAAGTTAGTAGGATTTGAACAAGATGTAGTCTTACCTTTATTAAAAAAATTAGAACTAAAAAAAATAATTAATAATCTCAAAGAATTACAGTTGAAACTAGGAGGAGAACCCGAAGCTATAGCTGTAGCCTCACAAGCTAAGACTAAAAAAGCTACTTTGGAACAACAAGGACAGTTATCTTTATTTGCTGATGAGCTTACCGATGAACAGAAAATAGAACAAGAAAAAGCACAAAAAACTGAAAAAACAGCAAATAAATTTACACCACAACTTCAGACACAAATTATTGATACTGAGGAAAAATTAAAACAACTAATTAAAACTTTAAAACAACATACAGATCCTCAACAACCCGTTGCTTGGGATACAGAAACAACTTCGTTAGCGACTCATTTTGCTGAGTTAGTGGGAATTGGTTGTTGTTGGGGAAATCAAGATACGGAAATTGCTTATATTCCCATAGCGCATACTGAAGGCAAACAAATTAATAAAGAGTTAGTTTTAGCAACTCTCAAATCAATTTTAGAAAGTGAGCAATATCCTAAAGTTTTACAAAATACCAAGTTTGATCGCCTAGTTTTAACTCATCAAGGAATTAAGCTAGCAGGAGTGGTTTTTGATACCATGATTGCCAGCTATGTACTCAATCCTGAATTGACTCATAATTTGGGAGATTTATCCGAGCGTTATGGGTTAGAAATTGCAGCTAAAAGTTATAAAGATTTGGGAATACCTAAAGGTAAAACTATTGCGGATTTAGATATTCCTGTAGTAGCAGACTATTGTGGATTAGATGTTTATGCTACTTATTACTTAGTCGCTAAATTAAAAGCCGAGTTGACTAAATTTCCGCAACTAGAAAAACTACTATTAGAAGTAGAACAACCGTTAGAACCTGTTTTAGCCACAATGGAAAATACGGGGATTAATTTAGATACTGAATATTTACGACAATTTTCGCTTAAATTAGAAAAAGATTTACAACAAATAGAACAAGCAACCTATGAAGCTGCAAAAGAAAAATTCAACTTAGGTTCACCCAAACAATTAAGTGTAATTTTATTTGAAAAACTAGGTTTAAATACTAAAAAATCTCGTAAAACAAAAACAGGTTATTCTACCAATCAACAAGTATTAGAAAAACTCAAAGGCGATCATCCTGTAATTGATTTAATGTTGGAGCATCGCACTCTAGCTAAACTTAAATCCACTTACGTTGATGCCTTACCAGCTTTGGTACGAGAGTCTGATCACAGATTACACACCGATTTTAATCAGACAGTTGTAGCTACAGGTAGATTATCTTCTTCTAATCCTAACCTGCAAAATATTCCTATTCGCACAGAGTTTTCACGCCAGATTAGACAAGCTTTTATTCCTCAGTCTGGTTGGCTAATGGTAGCAGCAGATTACTCTCAGATAGAACTAAGAATTCTAGCCCATTTAAGTCAAGAACCAGTTTTAATTGATGCCTATCGTAATAATTTAGATGTCCATAGTGTCACTGCTAAACTATTATTTGAAAAAGACAATGTTACTTCCGAAGAAAGACGTTTAGGCAAGATAATAAACTTTGGAGTAATCTACGGTATGGGGGCGCAAAGATTCTCACGAGAATCAGGTTTTAAAACAGATATTGGTCAACAATTTATTAACAAATATCGCCAAACCTACGCTAAGGTATTCAATTATTTAGAAGGAGTAAAAAAACAAGCGATCGCTCTCGGCTATGTCAATACAATCTTAGGTAGAAGACGTTATATAAATTTAATTAGTGATAGTCTCAAACAACTACGAGGCAGTCAACCAGAAGCAATCAATTTAGAACAACTTGACTATAGTTATACCGATGCTCAAATCTTAAGAGCAGCAGCTAATGCCCCCATTCAAGGTTCGAGTGCTGACATTATCAAAATTGCCATGATTAAACTGCATCAAATCCTACAAAATTATCAAGCACGATTATTACTGCAAGTCCACGATGAACTAGTCTTAGAAATTCCTCCAGAAGAATGGTCAGAATTACAGCCAATTATCAAATCTACGATGGAAAACGCTGTGGAATTAACTGTACCTTTAGTTGTAGATATCAGTGCAGGTAAAAACTGGATGGAAGCAAAGTAATTAGGGACTAGTGATTGGTGAGTGGTGATTGGGGAAAGGGTAATAGGTAATAGGCATGGCTCTTAAAGAGTTAAAGTTCATGAAAAACATCTCAAAAGCCTAGTGCCTAGTTCCTAGTGCCTAAAACCGATTGACAAACATCACAGTCCCTTAACTTGTCACCAATGGCTAATAGCTGTTGACTGATGACTGATTAATATCTCGTTATAATTTACACAAAATCACCTGTTAGTAAAATGCTTGATTTTCTGAATAATCTATTAAATCGTCACCCAGAAAAGCTCAAGGCTGATGTCGAAATTTATACTTGGGCAACCTGTCCATTCTGCATTCGTGCCAAATTATTGTTGTGGTGGAAAGGCGTTAACTTTACCGAATACAAGATAGACGGCAACGAACAGGCTAGAGAACAAATGGCAGCGCGTGCTAATGGCAGAAGAACTGTACCGCAGATTTTTGTTAACAATAAACATTTAGGTGGTTGTGACGATCTTTATGAACTAGATGGTCAAGGACAGTTAGACTCTTTGTTAATTCAGTCACCTAGCTGAAACGATGAGGGATGAATTATGAAGGATGAGGTATGAGGTAACAAGTAACAAGTAATCACCAATCACCAATCCCCAATTACTAACTAATTTTTGTCGTCAATAATTTTTGTCGTCAATTAAGAAGCTAAATAATAATGCAAACAAGAACCCTTGGAACATCAAATATTCAAATTACCCCGATCATCATGGGAACTTGGCAAGCAGGTAAAAGAATGTGGACGGGAATTGAAGATGCGGAGAGCATTAAAGCAATTCGGGCTGCTGTTGAAGCTGGGATAACTACCATTGATACAGCAGAAGTTTATGGAGAAGGACATTCAGAAAAAATTATTGCTTTGGCTGTATCGAGTATGCGTCAAGAATTGGTTTATGCATCTAAGGTATTTGCTAATCATCTGAAATATGACCAAGTAATCATGGCTTGTGAGGAGTCTTTAATCAATCTCAATACTGACTACATCGATCTGTATCAAATTCATTGGCCTTCTGGCTCGTTTAATAATGAAAAAGTACCGATTGAAGAGACGATGAAAGCTTTAAATAAGTTAAAAGCAGACGGTAAAATCAGAGCTATTGGAGTTTCTAATTTTTCGCGCGCGCAGCTAGCAGAAGCATCACAGTATGGCAGAATCGACAGTCTTCAACCACCCTACTCATTGTTCTGGCGTAAAGTCGAAAAGGATGCCGTACCTTACTGCGTTGAAAATGATATTTCCATCTTGGCTTATTCGCCTATGGCACAAGGATTGCTGACGGGTAAATTTAGTCCAGATCACAAATTCGCTGAAGGCGATCACCGTAGTGACAATGTTCTGTTTCAAGGCGAAAACTATCAACGCGCCCAAAAAGCCCTAGAAGAATTAAAACCTATTGCCAAAAGTCACAATTGTACTTTAGCTCAACTTGCTCTAGCTTGGTTGATTGCCCAACCTCAAACAAATGCGATCGCAGGTGCGAGAAATGCCAAACAAGCAGCAGATAATGCTAAAGCAGCTAAACTCAAGCTATCTGTCGACGAACTGCAAGAAATTGATCGTATTGGCAGACAAGTAACCGATCATCTTGATGACAATCCTGTCATGTGGGATTGGTAGCGATATTTGGTAGTAGGTAGTAGGTAGGAGGTAGTAAACTTTTTTGAAGGAGAAAGTAGCAAATCATTGAACATTGTTGATAAATGATAAATGTTCAATGATCAATGAAATGACTTCTGCCCTCTGCCTTCGTTGTTATAGATTAATTCCGTTCTTTTTCCAGTTTTTCAAGCTTAAAGGAAGGAGGAAGTTCTGGTTCAGGATATAGTTGAATTTTCCAAATTTTAATTTCTTCTTGGGCGGTGCTGAAACTGGTTGTACCAGATGGTATAAGCCCTGCAATTTCAATGGCACTTTCCAGAGAATCATCATCAGCAGCATCTCTAGCCATATCGAGAATTTCTGCTGCCCAATCATTAACATCTATTACTACCTGGGAGTTAACAGAACTACGAGCAGGAGCTTGTCGAGCAATTCTAATAGCTTGTGCAAGAGCTTCTGGTGTACCTTCATCAGCCAATTCTGTAGCTTCACGCAAATATCTTTCTCCGTCTATTTCTGCCTGCCAGAGAGCAATTTTTCTTTGAGCCTCTGAATACAAGGCTCTACCTGATCTGATTCTGCTGGCAGTATTAATGGCTGCGGGATAGTTATTCATATTAGCAAAAGAATCTGCTTCATTAAGAATCGGTTGATCTTGTACTCGTTCAATATTTGTCCGCCAAGTACGAACATAATCTTGGGCTTCACCATAGAGAGGACTATTACTAGAAATCAAATTAGCTTCCGCGATCGCTCTCTGCCAAGCATTAACATTACTGCTGTAAGATAATTCTCTAGCACGATCCAGAATCGGCTGATCCTCAATGACTTGAATTTGTCGTCGCCAGTCATTTATTTCCTGTTGAGCATCACTGTAGCGAGGATTGGAATTGGGAATTAATCTGGCTTCAGTAATTGCTTCGTTAAAATTGGAAATTGTACCCACTCTAGCTAATTCTCGTGCTTTGGCAAGATGGCGGACATCTTCGATTTCTAATTTCCAACGGCGAATCAAGTTTTGCCCAAGAGGATAATATTCACTATTTTTCTTGAGTTTGTTAACTTCTTCAATCGCTTCTTCAATACCAAACACCGTATCTAACTGCGCGCTAGAGCCAGCATTTGCTAAAATCTGCCAATCTTTGACGCGTTTTTGTAGTTTTAAACTAGTGGGAATTTTATTGCTTACTCGTAGTAACTCCTGCCAATCTTTATTTTCAATTAACTGCTCAATACTAGCTATAAGCTTGCCTTTAGCTTCGGTAATAATTTTTTGTGCCTGATTGTAGGTATAGCTTTTTTCGCCAATATCATCTGCCCGATCAATTGCCAAAATCAAATCGTCAATTCTACCATTTGTGACTTGAATTTGAGCTTTACTGAGGCTAGCATTTTCTTCTTGAGCAACATTAATATTATTAATACTTTCTTCGTATTTGGTAGTTGCCCAATATTTATTAGGACTATCAGTCAAACGCACCGCGGAATTAATTGCACCATCCCAATCTGCTGCACGTAGTTTGTTTTCTACTTCTAAATAGATTGCTTCTCCCTCTGACCAAATAGACTTCCAATCAGCAATTTTTTGTTCTACAAGTTTTTGAGCCGAGACACCTTGAGGAATTTTTTTAGCTGTGGCGATCGCTTGTTCTAATTGTCCTGACTGAAACTCTGATTCCCCAATTGCCAGAATTGAAGTTGCCCAGCGATCAATATTACGATTGATTTCTGAGCTTAGAGGATGATTATCGGGTAAAACTGCTACTAAATTAATAGCTGCCAACAAACCGTCAACATTTTTCTTTTCAGCAGACGTTTGAGCGCAATAGAGACGAATTGATGCCGAAGCGACTGGCCAAAATACCTTAGAACAGCTTTGAGTTTTGGGGAGTTCGAGTAGCATGGAGGTTGCCCCATAGCCAACCCCCCCAGAACACAAGACTAAAAGAATCCCCCATATCTGCCACATTTGCCACCAGCGTCTTCGTTGCTGATGAGCTGTAGGTGATTCTGTTGCTTTAGCAGTAGGGCTAATTGAGGAAGAAGTTTGAGGACTCACAGGTATTAAGAGATTTTCTTTTAAATCTGAATCAGGATCAATATTGGATTTGGGTAAAGAATTCGATGGCTGATGATCATTAATTTTAGCGTCAGATTCATTATTTGTTGCATCTGAGTCTGAGTTTGGTGGTTTTTCATTTATCGCCATAAATTAACCGCTATGATCCCAGTAACTATCTTTATTAATTTCCCAAAGTTGATTGGTTAAATCGTACCCATCTTATCACTTGATTTTAGAGAGTAAAGATTACACTTGTATCAATGAGATGAAGAATTGATTGAGATTTTAAAAAAGCTCTTAGCTATTAGCTCTTAGCTCATCGCTCCGTAATTTTAATTTTATCAGCTAACGGTCTGAACTTTTGGCTGCATCTCAATTACAAAATTATTCTGCTTTAAGATCAGTAATTAGTTGAGTTAATTGAATTTCATTTGCCTGATATACTTCACCACAAAACTGGCAAATCGCTTCTGCCCCTTCGTCTTTCTCAATCATATCTTCTAGTTCTGCTGTACCTAACATTTTGAGCGCGCCTAAAACTCTTTCAAAAGAACAGCCACAATGAAAACTGACAGGTTGAGATTCAGGAAAAACAAAAAGATTTAAATCTCCCAGTAATTGTTCAAAAATTTCTCTTAGGGTTTTGCCTGCTAATAATAAAGGCGTGAAACCAGACAACTGAGATACACGGGATTCCAACAAGGTGACAAGGGCTTGATCTCTTGCTGCTTTGGGCATAATTTGTAAGAGAATTCCCCCAGCTGCGGTAACTCCCCCTGCACCGACAAAAACTCCCACCAACAAAGCCGAAGGTGTTTGCTCAGAGGTAACTAGATAGTTGGCTACATCTTCACCAACTTCCCCTGAAACCAGATTGACGGTACTAGAATATGGTTGTCCATAACCCACATCACGAACGACGTGTAGATAACCATTGTGACCAACTGCTCTCCCCACATCTAACTTACCTTTATCATTAGGTGGAAGTTCAACTTGCGGATTTTGAACATAGCCTCTAACTGTGCCATCCAGCCCTGCATCAGCCAAAATTGTTCCCAAAGGGCCATCTCCTTTGACGTGAATATTAACCCTGGAATTGTCTTTTTTCATACCAGAGGCTAATAATAATCCTGAAGCCATAGCCCTACCTAACGCAGCAGTGGCTACATAAGATAGCTTATGTCTAAAGCGAGCTTCTTCGGTTAAATTCGTCGTAATTACGCCCACAGCCCTAATCCCACCATCGGCTGCCATAGCTCTAATTAATTTATCTGTCATAGTTGAATATTCTGTATAATTTTTTGCTATGTATGAATGAACAAGATTATTAGCGTTCTTTTATACTTTAAAACTGAAAATTGTAATTATATTAGCGCAATTGCCGAAGTGTGTTGTGACAAACATATTTTAGCTATGATGATTTCTAAAAGAATAAAAGTGAGATTAAATTATGATTGTATGACTAAAACCAGAATCGAACTTTAATGATTAAAAATTAATTTTGTGCTTCCTTTCGATGATAGGATTTCATAAATTAATGAGCTTATGAGGAATTTTATTAAATAATGCTTGATTTTGGTTACTATTAATTTTTAAATTTACGTAAATTGTCCTAATTACTAACTAAAATTTTTATGATTAGTGAACGTTCTGTTGTTATCTTTACTTGTGCTGTATTATCGAGTTTAACTAGTTATTCTAGTAGCTTGGCAACAGAATCAAAAATTTCCCTGCCTATTGATACTTCTCCTCAAGTATTATTGCAATTGAATGACGGGGAAAACAATCGAGTCATATTCACTTCAAATAATAATCAAGCCCAAGTTCAGGAAAATTTTCCTCAAAAGTCAAAAGAATTAAATAATCTCAGTCAACAAGAGCAAACAGAAGTAATTAGCTCTCGTTGGTCACTTGTGGGTTTTAGTTTAACTTCTTTCTTGTTTTTATTCGTGCTTTGGGTCTTATTTCAACCAGATCGCCGAAATCTTCAACAAACAACAGTTACTGATATAAATGCGGTGGATACTCATAACGTAGATGCTCATAACAGCGTTATTAAAATTGATGAGAAAATCGATGACAAGATAGAAGTTTTTTCTGAAGAGAAAATTATTGTCCCTGAGCCATTACCGATGATTGGCATGGAATATATAGAAGAAGTCACCCCTAGTTCTCAAGAGACTGAGACATTAATAGAGACTTCCATATATAAAATAGATCGAGATCCTGATAACGAAACAACTATAAATGAGTCGACTAGGAAGCCAGTTGTGAGACAGAAATTCCCTCTAGCACAAACAGAAGGTTTAACTCCTCAACAGGAGCAATTGTCTAAACCAATATCAAAGGTAACGTCTGAGCAACCTGAGATAATGAACAAAGTTACCATAGTCACGGGTAAAACTACGGAAATCGACGTAGTTTTTGAATTAATTCAAGATTTACAACAAAGCGATCGCCTGTTAAGACGTAAGGCAATCTGGAAGTTGACTCATACAGGTGATTTTAGAGCCATAGAACCTTTGGTGGCGATCATCCCCGAAGCAGATTCTGTGGATAAAAGCCTAATTTTAGATGCGATCACCAGAATTGCTCAACGAAGCTGGCAACCAATTAGTAAAGCCTTATTTATTTCTCTAGCAGATGAAAATACTGAGGTGAAAAAAAATGCGATCCGTGATGCAACCGCTTTATATAAATCCATCTTTCCCTTAACTCAATGTCTTTCTCAGATGCTTGGAGATAGCGATCGCGAAGTGCAACAAACAGCTAAATGGGCATTACAGCAATTTCAGCAACAAATATCCCTTGCTCCTTCGACCCAAAAGTCTCATACTACTAATCGTGCTAACGTTCATGAAAATAACGTTCATGAAAATTCAACTGCGATCGCCGATCAAAATAAATCTAAGCACACGTAAAAGTCACTTCATTGATCATTTACTATTTATCAATGACGTTCAATGTTCAATGTTTAATGTTCAATGCTAAATATTCTTTTATTATCTACTTCCGTCGGCGCATTGGGTTCTGGACAGGGAGGTGGTGTAGAATTAACTGTCCAAAATTTGGCTCAAGAGTTGCGTCGTCGAGGGCATAAATTAGAAGTCGTTGCCCCCCAAGAATCTTTTTTAACTGATATTCCTGTTACTACTATTAAAGGCAATTTACAAATTCCCGTACAAACTCAAAGTCGTGATGTACCAATTTGTTTACCTGATAATTCAGTCTTGGCTAATATGTGGGACTATGCTCGACAGGTACAACATAACTACGACTTGCTGGTAAACTTTGCTTTTGACTGGCTACCGTTCTATTTAACTCCTTTCTTTCAAACTCCTATTGCCCATTTTATTAGTATGGGATCGATGACTAATGCTAGCGATCGCATTATGCAGCAGGTAATCGCGCAATATCCTGGGACGTTTGGTGTTTATACTCAATCTCAAGCAGATACTTTTCCTTTTGCTAATGACTGCGAAATTCTCAGTAGTGCTATTGATTTATCTCTTTATCAGTTTAATCCTACCCCTGAAAACAGTTTGGCTTGGTTAGGACGTATTGCTCCCGAAAAAGCTTTAGAAGACGCTGTAGAAGCAGCTAAGATTACAGGCATTCCTTTAAAGATTTATGGCAAAATCCAGGATCAGGAATATTGGGAACAGATTTGTCGTGATTTTCCTGACGCACCGCTAGAATACCAAGGATTTTTAAATACTAAGCAATTACAGCAACAATTAGGTAAATCTCGTGCTTTATTAATGACTCCCCGTTGGCTGGAAGCTTTTGGTAATGTAGCCATAGAAGCACTTGCCTGTGGTGTTCCAGTGATTGCCTATCGCCGTGGTGGCCCAGCAGAAATCGTCAAGCATGGTAAAACAGGCTTTTTGGTTGAACCTGATAGTGTTGCAGGATTAGTGACAGCAATCAATAACCTTGAGCAAATTGACCGTCAACTCTGTCGTCAGCAAGCAGAAGCGGAATATTCTCTCACAGCTTTAGGCGATCGCTTTGAAGCCTGGTTTAATCAGTTAATTAAAATTAATTAGTTTGAATTAATAATCCAATAGGATGCTATTACAAAGAGAAATAGTAATTGGAACATTATCGATAAATAAAGCTTTATTTCAATACTTCTTGTATATTCACCAAGTTGACTGTATTTCTTTTTGAAACTCAGTAACTTGATTTCCATATCACTGTCCCAATTTTGTTCAATTTCGTCTAATCTTGTTGTAACTAACTTTTCTAATTGTTCATTGGTATCTTTTTTGAATTTTTTTAAAGCAATAATTAGTTTTTCTTCTAAAGTTTTAGAATTATTTCTAACAGTGCTGCTCATGGAAATAACTAATTTTTCCATCAAACCTGGGCCAAGCTGAAAATAGCCTTGACTGATACTACGAACTGCATTGGCTAGCTCACGAGCAGGAGTGCCTTTAATTAAATAGCCTTTAGCACCAGCTTCAATCGCTCGATTAATATTTTCTCGTTCATCATGGCTACTAAGCACTAAAATTTTGGTCTGACTAAAGCGATCGCGAATCCTCTGAATGGTAGTTAATCCATCCATGTCAGGCATTTCTAAATCTAAAATCACGATATCAGGAGCTAGTTTTTCTATCTGCTTTAAGGCTGTTGCTCCATTGTCTGCATAACCAATAACTTGCAAATCTGATTCGTATTCTAAATACATTTGTATAGTTTTACGAATGAAATTTTGGTCATCAACAATCAGAATCCGAATAGTGCTGAGATTAGTTTCAACAGTAGGTATAAACATCATAAAAACCTGGACTTCTAACTACATGAATAGTCAGCATTAAGCTACAATTTGCGTTGATCATGTCACAATCTAGCTTATAAAATTGCTACTGTGTTTAAAGTTTTGGTAAACCAACGACGAGCATTCTTATAGATTGAACATACATCATTAAAATACGTCACACTGTTAAATGACAGACTAGATAAAAAAAGTTCAATGTTGTCCAACGAAGAAGCTAAAAACTCAAGTGAAATAGAACAAACTTTTAGCTTTGAAGCGATCGCTGCTGAGTTGAATTATCGTCAAGCGCAAACTTCTCTAAGGGATTTGATCAGTAATATTGATTTAACTGCGGAAGAGCAAATCGGCTTGGAATCTGAAATCGAGCGTCTGACGCAAATGCTTGATAAACTTGAGCAGTCGGTAGTTCAAATTGCTGCTTTTGGCATGGTAGGTAGAGGTAAATCATCTGTACTGAATGCTTTGGTAGGACAAGATATTTTCCCGACAGGCGCATTACACGGAGTTACTCGCGCTATCGACAGTACTAACTGGCAGCTAACTCCAGAACAAATTGCCAATACTCCCGAAAATCTTCAACGCTTAACAATTACAGGGGAGCAAGGTGGACAAATTCAATTAATTGACACTCCAGGTATTGACGAAGTTAACGGTGAAGCTAGGGAAGCTCTTGCTTGTGATTTAGCTAGAAGAGTCGATTTAATTCTGTTTATGGTTTCGGGGGATATTACCCAGGTAGAATATCGTGCTTTATCGAAATTACGGGAAGCAGGAAAACCGATGTTATTGGTGTTTAATAAAATTGATCAGTATCCTGAAGCTGATAGATTAGCTATTTATCACAAAATTAAAGAGGAAAGAGTCAGAGAATTAATCTCTCCTGACGAAATCATTATGGTGGCTGCCTCACCCATAGAAGTAAGAGGTGTCAAAGATCAAGCAGGTAAGCTGAAAGTTCAGCGTTTTCGAGGTCAACCCCAAGTAGAAACTTTAAAACTCAAAATTTTAGAGTTATTGCAGCGTGAAGGGAAATCACTCGTTGCTCTCAACAGTATGCTCTTTGCGGATGAAGTTAACGAACAGTTATTACAGCGCAAACTGGTAATTCGTGAACAAGCAGCCAATGAGTTGATTAATAAAGGCATGATGGTTAAGGCAATGACGATCGCCCTTAATCCTGTCACAGCTATTGATTTGTTTTCGGGAGCAATTATTGATGTGGGGATAATTATTTCTTTATCTCGTCTTTATGGGATCACGATGACTCAAACAGGTGCAGTGCAGTTACTTAAAAATATTGCTTTGGGTATGGGTGGAATTAGTGCCAGTGAACTTATTGCAACTTTAGGTCTTGGATCTATCAAGAGTATTTTAGGATTAACAATTCCTGCTACAGGTGGATTATCTCTTGCGCCCTATTTATCAGTGGCGATCGCTCAAGGGGGTGTCGCTGGTGTCTCTTCTTATGTAATTGGGCAAGTAACTAAAATTTATTTAGCCAATGGTGCTTCTTGGGGTGAACAAAGTCCTAAAACAGTGGTGCAAAAAATTCTTGATTCTTTAGATGAGGAATCAATTCTCAATCGAATTAAAGCTGAATTAAGAGATAAGTTAAAGCGTGTTTAGTTGTTTAGGAAGTAGGTAATAACAGTTAGGACAGTTAGGACAGTTAGGACAATTGAAAACTGCGATAACTGCTCTGAGTGACAGGTTATAGGTTATAGGTTATTAGCGATCGCGTTCGATATCATCAATAGCTTTTTCCCAGTACCAAATCTCAGGTTGGTTTGGATAGCGTTGCATTAATCTTTCTACTAAACTTTGAGCAATATTCCAGTTACCAACTAAAGTATAAAGTCGATTTTGCAGAGCATTTTGAGGCTGGCTAGTACGAATTAGTTGAGGTTGATTTGGTTGTCTAGTAGTAGTTTGCTCGTAGACTTGATTTAACTGTAATTCTAAACAGCAGCGTTCTAATTTTTCTGATTCAGCTAAATTTCCTTGAGTGCGAAAATATTGGGCAGCTTGGCGTAAATCTTGTCGTGCTTGCTTATATTCTCCTAATTCCAGACTAATATTACCTCGGTATTGATAAGCTTGAGCATCATAGGGATCTAACTTTAAAAGCCAATTACAATCTCGCACTGCTTCGGCTAATTTTCCTTGAGCAATTTTTTGCTGTATTTGTTGTAGAAAAGCTTGGTTAGTTACTCCACCCCGTGACTCAATCTTTTGCTGTTCAATTTGGCGAATACGGGCAAGACAATAACGACAACTTTCTTTATCTTGGCGTTCAAGATAAATTTTACCTGCTTGCTTGAGATAATCGATCGCCTGGTCGTATTCTTTTAGTCTTAGACAGATATTAGCCCGTAATTTATAAGCTTGATCGCACTTAGGATCGAGACTAAAAATAATTTGTAAATCAATAATACTACTTTGCAGATTATCGACTGCCAAGAAAGCCATAGCGCGAGCGAGATAAACTTTTACCTGCTGAGAATTAAGATTGAGACTTTGGTTATAATCAGCGATCGCTTTATCTATTTCACCCAAATCATAATAAGCTAACCCTCGACGATAATAGACTTCGGCAGCTTGAGGTTCAAAGGCGATGCGCTCTGTGTTGCCGTAGGCGATCGCTTGATTAAAAGCCATAATTGCTGCTGCATATTCTCCTTTTTTCGCTTGAGCTATTCCCTGTTGTACAAAATTTTGTTCCATGCCAATCTATTTCATATTGCTGTTACTCAACCTTCAAGAATTTATTTGAGACATAAAATTTTTAATTGCTAGCAAATAGGAGTTTTTCCCTGGTTGATATAAACGCACATGTCCACCTCCATGTATAAAGAATAACTGTTTAGGTTCGGGGGCTGCATAATATAATTCGCGACTCATTTTATAGTTCACTATACTGTCTTTTGTGCCATGTATAAATAATACAGGAACGGCAAGCGATCGCACTTTACTCAGAGAATCAAAACGCTTATTTACAATCCACTTAAGGGGAAAAATTTTTAAACCAGGGCGCAATTGTTGAATTTGTTCTGCCATCGAGGTAAAAGAACTTTGAACAATTAACCCTGCTGCTTTTGGCTGTCGTACCGCCAAGTCAATTGCGACTGAACCACCTAAAAATTCACCATAAATAACAATATTCTCAGGAGCAATTTGTTGTGTAGTGGTTAAATATGCCCAAGCTGCTTGACTGTACTCAGAAAGCCGAGATTCATTGGGCAAACCTCCTTGACTTAAACTTCGGTAATCAATCCCTAAAACTGAAAATCCTAACTGTTGAAATCCTTGGATTCTTTCTAAGCTATTAGAAGCAAGTTTACTACTTTCTAAACCACTAAAATAAAGCAGGGTTTTGGGAGTCTTTAAAATACTAACTGGTTCATTAGGAAAAGCTATTACAGGCTTATCGATAGTAGGAGCATCAAACCACCAGCCTTGAATTTTTGTTTGAGAATTAGGAACAGTAATTGCCACCTTTTGATAATCTAATGGCAAATTGCGATTAGGCTCCGCATAGCCGTTTGTGGAACAAGTTGGCAGAACACACTCATCACTTGAGACCAATTCCGTGTGCTGCTGGTTAGAACGATAGATAATATAGTCCTGTCGAAAATACAAAAATATACAGCTAATACAATAAGCGATCAGCCAAATTATTAGAAAGCGGACAAGTATTTGTTGTAAATAACGATTGCTTCTGCGTCTGTAGTAATAGCCATCATAATATTGGTCTTGCCTGTCACGAGCTAAAAACCTCATTTTCTCTGCCCTTCCACCATTCACCTAGTTTTAATAAATCTGCTTGAATATCTTCTAATTCGCTCATATATTCTTGGGGAGAAATTTTTTCTTTACGTTCCTGTAGCTTGCTTAATCTTAATTGCACCAATAACCAAGGTTTAGAGATCCCATTCGTAGCTTCAATATATTGAGCTAATTCCTGACTATTCATCTGTTAAAGCTAGTTTTTTTAAAGAGTTTTTATATTCTTTAACGATAGCGTATTTGCTAATAAAAGAAAGTAATCTATATTTTCATTAAAAAAACAGACAAAAACAAAAAAAGATGGGCGATCGCCCACCTTGATAATAATTTACTTGAGTTAGATTTAACAAAACCTCTAGGCTTAAAGCTTATGGCTTATAGCTTACAGCTTCGCGGTTTAACGAGTTGCTTCGACTAAAACCTGCTGTTGTACAGCCGAGACAGTAGTTGTACCAGCTTCGTTAATGTCAACTAAAGCATTATCGCCATCGTTAACTCGGCCAGAGAGAATTGCTTCTGCGAGGCTATCTTCTAAAAGACGCATAATTGCTCGACGTAATGGTCTTGCACCATAACTAGGATCGAAGCCTTCTTCTATGACTTTATCTGCAAAGGCGGTAGTTACTCCCAAAGTAATATCACGCTGTTCTTTTAATCTACTAGATACTTCTGTGAGTAAAATGTCAGCAATTTGTCTAACTTCAGGTTTAGTTAATTGACGGAAGACAATAATTTCATCCAGACGGTTGATAAATTCAGGACGGAAATAATTCTTTAGTTCTTGATTAACTAAGTCTTTGATGCGGTTGTATTGCGCTTCGTCTTGATCTCCAGAGAAATCAAAACCTAAACCACTACCTCCTTTTTCGATAACTTTAGAACCGATATTGGAAGTCATGATGATAATGGTGTTTTTAAAGCTAACTTTACGTCCTTGAGCATCGGTAAGCCGACCATCATCAAGTAATTGCAACATCAAATTAAAGATATCGGGATGGGCTTTTTCAATTTCATCAAACAAGACAATCGTGTAAGGTTGACGGCGTACTGCTTCAGTTAACTGTCCGCCTTCGTCATAACCAACAAACCCTGGAGGAGAGCCAATTAACTTGGATACGGTGTGAGATTCCATGTATTCAGACATATCTACCCGTATAATTGCCTCTTCTGAACCAAACATTTGAGTAGCCAGAGCTTTGGCTAGTTCAGTTTTACCAACTCCTGTAGGGCCAGAAAAGAAGAGACTAGCAATAGGACGCTCGCGATCGCCTAATCCTGAACGGGAACGACGTAAAGCCCGGGAAACAGCCTTGACAGCTTCATCTTGACCAATAACTCGTTCATGTAGATTATCTTCTAGATAAAGCAAAGCCTCTGATTCGGTTTCGGTCATTTTGGTGACGGGTACACCAGTCCAAGCAGCAACTATTTTGGCGATCGCTTCTTCATCAACTACAGGAGTCAAGGCCTCTGGATTGATGGTAGGAACATCAACACGATTTTCTTCTTTACCTTGTAAACAGTGATTAAGATGAGTCCGAGAACCAGCTTCATCGATTAAATCGATCGCCTTGTCGGGTAAAAAGCGGTCAGTAATGTATCTTTCAGATAAGGTCACTGCTGCTGTAATTGCGACATCGGTATATTTAACCTTGTGGAAATCTTCATAGGTTTTGCGTAAACCTTGGAGAATGGCGATCGCATCTTCCACCGAAGGCTCACCCACCTGAACTTTTTGGAAACGACGTTCTAAAGCAGCATCCTGTTCAATATACTTACGATATTCATCTAAGGTAGTGCTACCGAGACATTGAATTTCCCCTCTAGCTAAAGCTGGTTTGAGCATATTGGCAGCATCCATTGCCCCACCCATTGCTCCTGCACCAACAATATTGTGAATTTCGTCAATTACCAAGATGATGTTGCCTGCTTTGCGAACTTCATCAACAATAGTCTTGAGTCGTTCTTCAAATTCCCCTCTAAACTTAGTTCCTGCTAACAGTGAACCCATGTCCAGACTGATTACTTCTTTATCAGCTAAGAGAGGAGACACATCGCCATTAACAATCTGTTGAGCTAGTCCTTCAGCGATCGCTGTTTTACCAACCCCAGGCTCTCCCACTAAAATGGGATTGTTTTTGGTGCGTCTACCCAAAATTTGGACAGCACGCTCAATTTCTGGATATCTACCGACCACAGGGTCAAGTTTTCCTTCTCTGGCTAAGTCTGTAAGGTTAATGCTAAACTCTGCTAACTTAACTGGTTTTTCTCTCCCACCACCAAAACCGAAGGGATTTTCTGTACTAGCAGCAGCAGCTACTACCTCGGCTTCGCCTAATTTCTTAATTAAATCTGTCCGTAACTGCCTTAAATCGACATTCTGTTTGCTCAACAATTTGGCAGCCATATTATCTGATTGCTTAACAATTGCCAAGAGAATATGTTCTGGACTGATAAAATTACTATTCAACTGCCGGGCTTCATTAAAAGCCTGCTCGAATATTTTTTTGGCTTTAGGAGTAAAAGGAATATTGGCAGGAATAAATCCTGAACCTTTACCAATCACTTCAATGGCGAGATCTCTAGTTCTATCTAGCTCAATCCCTAAATTTGCTAATAACTCTGCTGCTGACGATGTTCCCTCCCCAATCACTCCCAATAAAATGTGTTCCGTACCTACAAGGTTATGCCCTGTATTTCTTGCTTCTTCTTGAGCTAATACAACATTTTTTATAGCTTTTTCATTGAAGTATTCAAACATAGTTTAGAAAACTCCTGTTCTTGTTAATATTTCTTTATCTTCTGTATTTAATTTATCGTTTTTAGTTATCAAGATGTAGTGGTAAAACCCGTAATCTTGATCAGTGTTCTTACTGAATATTTTGTAATACCTATAACTATTTTAGACTACATTCTATGATTGATGAAGGCTACATCAAATATCATTGTCATTGGTACAATCAACCCTCGATTACTGAAGAAGATATTGTGGAATTAAATCAATGGCGATCGCAGCTATATCAATTGGGGTTAATCGGTGTATATCCTAACAAGATTGGGTTTGGTAATATTAGCCGTCGTCTTGCCCCATCTCAGCAGTTAATCATCTCAGGAACACAAACAGGGGGAATAGCCGAACTTACAATAGAACATTACACTAAAGTCATTGATTTTGACTGGCACAAAAATTATGTAACCTGTCAAGGATTAAGTCAAGCTTCTTCTGAAACTTTAACCCATGCTGCGATTTATGTTGCCCAACCACAAGTTAATGCTGTAATTCATGTTCATCATGGTCAACTGTGGCGCAAATTATTAAACGTTGTCCCCACTACTAATCCCAACTGCGCTTATGGGACACCAGAGATGGCAGAAGAAATTATCCGACTGTGTAAACAACAAAGCACTCAAGAACAACAAATTATTGTGATGAGTGGACACGAAGAAGGTATTTTAACTTTTGGTAATACTTTATTTGATGCAGGTCAGACAATGCTTAATTATTTTAAAAATACGACGTTGCTGATTTGAAGTATGAAACCGATAATAATACTGCTCGTAGCCCTTCGGGTACTCCTACGGAGATGCTACGCAAACGACAGTTCCTACAACGGGGGGAACCCCCGCAACGGACTGTCTCACTATAAGCTATAAGCTTTTAAAATTTTCTATTTGATAGTTAAGAAACAGAGAAAAATTTAGTTATTAAAAAAATAATTGCGGTGCGAATAGCCTTCGGATCGCTAAATTGCTTGTGGTTCTGATATTTGCAAATCGCGACAAATTTTACGAACAAGGAAGTTATTAATCTCGCGATGACGTGGAACTGCTGAAGACTTTTGAGCAATACGATTAACATAAATAGTATGATTGCCACCTTCTCTTAAAAACTCACAACCATGAGTTTCTAGATGACGAATCAAATCTTTTCGCTTCATGATATGGAAAGAAAAATAGATTCTCTAATCACTTCTTGCCCTTCTAGTTGTTCTTCTGCCAAAATTCGATTTGCTTCTAAAACTAGTTCAATAGCCTCTTCTAAATTTTTTCTTGTATCTTCCAAAGTATTGCCTTGTGTATTTGCTCCGGGAAGTTCTTCAACAAAGCCTACATAACCTTCAGGAACTTTTTGGAAAACTTTCGTTAGTTTGAGTTGCACGGTATACTTAATGTTTGTTAATTAGTGAACTAATGGATTTTAATTAATTCTCATCCCTTATATCTTATATTTTACTGCGTTTATGAACAATATAAATATTAAAAATTGAGTTAATTGAGGGACGAATCAATAATAATTTTTATTAACAACCTAAATAACTTCCATTGAACGCAGTGCTGTCAAATCTAATCTAGATAACTGTTCATAGGCATTATCAATATAACCTTGACCCCTTAAATAGCCTGTATTTGCTCCTGGAAGTATATATTTCAACGTTTCTGGAGAAAAGCGATCGCGTAATTTGGTAATACTATTCAATTGTCGCCACCAATGGAAAGTTTTGGCGGTTCTTAGAGGCACAATTTCGGTTGGTGATTTGGGTAATAAATGCCTACCAGAAAACAATACCCCTCCCTGTTGTTGCCAATAAAGACAAGCAGATCCAGGAGAATGACCAGGAGTCCAAATGACTTCTAAATCTAAATTAATAATTAAATTTTCGGCAAAAGCATGAACTTCAATTTCTGGTAACAAATAAGCCTCTTGCTCTTGAATAATTACTTTACAATTCAAAGCTTGCTGCATCTGCATAACACTTTTGCCGATACCGCCTCGATGGGTGATGATTAGGGAACTAACACCTCCTTGAGCAAGCAAAAACTCTTGATTAACTTCATTCCAAGCAGGACAATCTACGAGAATATTGCCAATTTTATCTACAATTAAATAAGAAGTAGCACCTAAAGTATCTCGATTAGGAGCAAACGCCAAGATATTTGGCAGAGTAAAATGAGGAGATTTAGTGTTACCAGGGCTTGGCATAATTTTTGTTGAGTTTTGGGGCATTCTAAAAATTGAAGTAGTCTGGATAATTGTTCATTTATTTAGTTGCATTTTTATTTTATATATACTTAATCCACAGTCCAAAATAGTTGTACAGCAAGAATCAGCAAAACAGATTCGGAACGCTTTTTTATGAAACTTTGGTTAATTTTAATTATTCTCAGCCCTATTGCTTATCTAATCGTTGACCGCAGCGTCAAAGGCAAAACTACTACACCAGTCTGGTTATGCTGGTTAGTAATTATGTTACCGTCCTGCATTTGGACTGTTTGGACTTATATTTTTGGGGAAGAACAACCTTTACCCCTACCAGTATTTTTATTTCCTTTGATTGTATGTCCTTTGTTATACGGGTGGTTGGTTCAAAGAGGTAAAATAGAAAAAATGGCAGACAATGAAACTCAAAAAAGCGAAAAAGATAATCAGGAAAAGGAAAAGATAGTAATGGCTAAAACTGCGCCAGAAATTGCTGAACCTCGCCCAATTGATCTTCAGGAAGAAAATCTTTTACGCAATTGTTTTCCCTGGAATGTTTATTATCTTCAAAATATCGATTATCGCCCTCAAGCAATTTTCTGTCGGGGAAAATTAAAAACTATTCCCGAACAAGCTTATAACGAAATCAAAAAAAATATAGAACAGGCGTTTGGCGATCGCTTTTTCCTGATTTTTCAAGAAAGCTTTCGAGGTAAACCCTTTTTTGCCCTTGTTCCTAATCCTCAAGCACAAGCAGCCGAGCAAGGAGAAGAGCAAGACGATCTACGTATCACCTTTGCTGTTGCTATGTTTGTGATCACTTTCATCACTACTACAGTAGCAGGAGTAACTATTGATGGGACATCGACTGAAAAGTTATTTTCTAACCCTAATTTATTACTTCAGGGACTTAGCTATAGTTTGCCACTGCTATTAATTATTGGAGTACAAAAATTTAGTCACTTTTTCGTGGCTCTTGCTTACAAAATTCGCGTCACTCTACCTTATTTTATTCCCTTTCCGTTCTTACTCGATAACTTCTCTTTGGGAACTTTAGGAGCAATTCTCCAAAGAAAATCCCCTATTCCCCACCGCAAGGCTTTATTTGACGTGGCAATTATCGGCTCGCTCTCAAGCTTATTAATTATTGTGCCTGTGTTGACTTTGGGATTATCTATGTCTTCGGTTGCCCCCCTCGAATCATCCACTACTTTTAATCTTCAAGCTCAAGATCCGCGTCTCTCGTTTTTCCTCAGCTTACTAGCTAAATTAGCTTTAGGTTCATCTCTTACTACAGGTATGGGTGTTAACCTTCATCCTCTCGCCGTAGCAGGCTGTGTCGGCTTATTTATCACTGCTATTAACCTCATGCCAATTGGACAGTTAGATGGAGGTCATATAGTTCATGCTGTATTTGGGCAAAAAATGGCGATCGCGATTGGACAAGTAACTCGTATTCTCGCGCTTCTATTTGCTTTAATACATCCTTATTTCTGGATTTGGACAATTATTTTGTGGTTAATTCCTTTAATTGATCAACCTGCTCTTAATGATGTGACCGAACTCGATAATACCCGAGATTTCTTAGGTTTATTAGCTTTAGCTTTGTTAATTGTAATTGTGTTACCTCTTCCTGATACTGTAGGTAACTGGTTGAATATCTAGGCGTTGAAGTCAGTTAGGGCAGTTAGAGCAGTTAGAGCAGTTAGAGCAGTTAAAAAGTTATAAGCTGAAGGCTTTCCACTGTTCTTACTGAATCGGTCAGAAGTCAGAAGAAAGTAGCAAGGAGCAAGTAAGAGTTAAATTACCTATTACTTATTACTTATTACTTTCTCTTCAATAGCTAATTAACTAAGACCGAGCAAGCTCTAATTAGGAGCAATAGGTAAAGTTCTGCCTTCGACGCGATCGCGATATGGTAAAACTTCATCTGTATAATCAATTGGTAAAACAGCACAAACATTTTCATGAGGACGGGGAATAATTACCCAAGATTCTAAAGTCGCGCCTTCGGCTCTTTTGACAGCCTCAATCCCCGCAGCCATAGCAGTTTTAACTTCAGAAACATCACCACGAATGTTAACGGTAAAACGCGCACTACCAACCCGAATGTAGCCAACTAAAGTGACTCTTCCTGCTTTGACCATAGCATCGGCTGCTGCTAGAATACCTGGAAATCCTTTGGTTTCGAGCGCTCCCACCGCATTTTGAGACGGCATATATTTTACTCCTTAATAATTATTAGCTACAAATTCAAATAATAGTAATTCTAAATTACATTTACGAGTTCTAATTTTAGCTGCTTTTGGTAATTTTAGAATTTATTTAATTAATTACCACGAATAATCTAAGAACGATATTGCTCTACTGCTTCTGTATAGTGGATAGGCAAAACAGCCACAACATTCTCAGGTGGATTAGGTACAGTATAGTGAGTAGTAACTTCACCGCCAAAAGTATTTTCTGCTGCTTTTAACCCAGCCTCCATAGATGGTCTTACTTCCGAAATTGGGCCACGAATGGCAATAACAAAAGTACCGCTTTCGCCTTTATCAAAATAAACTAAAGTGACACGACCAGCTTTTAACATTGCATCGGAAGCTGCTAAAACAGCAGGAAAACCTAATGTTTGAATGACTCCTACCGCTTCTTGTTGAGACATAAATTTTCACTGAAAATACAATTATTTAAATTACTATATCTTGATCGCGCTCGGTTTGGATACAGTAGCAATAATGCGATCGCAACCTGATTTTGGTTTTGCCCATTGATAACGATATTCGTGGGGATCTCCCCAGCATAAACCCAGATAAATCTCAGTACGGGCTGCGTCAATTTCTGCCCATTCTGTTTGTTTGATTAGTTTTTGCAGATAGCTTAGAGTTATTTGCTGGTGATGACTACCACTACTAGAAATTTTACTGTTAACCAACCATAAATTTAGGTTGTTGGTTACTTTCTCCCAAAAGTCTAAAATTTTGCTGCGTGCTGCTAGCAGGATTTCTTTGTCCCCAGGAATAGGAATCAACTGGTTGTGTATTTCGGGATAGGTAATACTTTGTTGATTAAAAGTACAAGTGCGCCAGATAACCCCTGAGACTCGATGCTGTTGTTGATATTCATGAATCTGACTGCGAAAATCGCGATAGGCAAAAACCTTGTTCACTTGATCCATATTCAAGGCTTTAGCAACCACGGGATCGTTGATCCTCTGTGCCGATGATAAGACAACTCGTTTTCCCTTCCAGTTCTCTTTAAGCTCACAATCTAGTATTTTGAGTAATTCTTCGGTAGTATATGTCATTATCCAATGGAAACTATGCCTTCTCTATTTGCAATTGTATCGTTGCTCTCGACTTGCAAGACAGGGCTTTATTTTTGATTAAGCTAAACAGGCAATTAGTATCATTAATAACAAATTAAATATTATGATAAAAAGGCAAGTATTGGTTGGTAAGCTTATGTCCTCAGAAAACATTGAAATTTGCCCCGTTTGTCAAGTCCAAATCAAAAACGATCGCGAAGTAATATTTAGCACAGGTAAACCTGGCGATCGCACTAGACTTTGGGCGCGAGTCTGTCAATACGTTGCCGACAAAAGGGAAGGTTGTATCAATCAAGACTCTAGTAAGATTGAGGCGATTAAATCTACGGATGGTTATAAACCGATTAAAGCAGTGAACAGTGATTAGTCATTTGTCATTAGTCATTAGTCATCAGTTACCAGGGAAAACAAGTAATGAGTAATGAGTAACAACACCTAAAGCCTAGTGCCTAGTGACTAGTGCCTAGTGCCTAGTAATCACTAATCAATTTACCCCAAAAATAATTTATAAGCAGGATTCGTGCTTTCATCCCAGTAGCGATAACCCAGGGAGTTTAAGAAAATCTGCCATTCGGGCATTTCGTTGGGGGGAACTTGCATACCTACGGCAATACGCCCATAATCTGCGCCATTATTGCGATAGTGGAAAAGACTGATATTCCAGTTAGGACTCATACAGCTAAGAAACTTCATTAATGCCCCAGGACGTTCGGGAAACTCAAAGCGGTATAATAACTCATGATCTGCTAACGATGATCGCCCTCCTACCATGTGGCGTAGATGCATTTTAGCTAGTTCATCATCAGTTAAATCTATAGTTTCAAAACCCTGGGCTTCAAATTTGGCGTGCATTTCGGCTGCATCCGCTCGATCTTGAATTTGTACCCCGACAAAAATATAAGCTTTTTGATCATCAGAGATACGATAGTTAAATTCTGTCAGGTTACGGTTGCCGATACATTCACAAAATTTCCGAAAACTGCCTCTCTCTTCGGGGATAGTGACAGCAAAAATCGCTTCTCGTCTTTCTCCCAATTCTGCCCTTTCCGAGACAAATCGTAGTCGATCAAAGTTCATATTTGCGCCACAGGCGATCGCAACTAACGTTTCTCCTTGGATTTCTTCCCTTTCTACATAGGCTTTTGCTCCTGCGATCGCTAATGCTCCTGCTGGTTCTAAAATTGAACGAGTATCCTGAAATACATCTTTAATTGCAGCACAAGTATCATCGGTATCTACTAGAATAATTTCGTCTACATAATCTTGACAAAGACGGAAGGTTTCTGCCCCCACTTCTCGCACCGCTACCCCATCAGCAAATAAACCCACCCTGGGTAAACAGACTCGATAACCAGCTTTGAGAGATTGTGACATGGCATCCGCATCCACTGGTTCAACACCAATAATTTTAATTTCTGGGCGTAATCTTTTGATATAAGCTGAAATCCCAGCAATTAAACCACCCCCTCCAATAGCTACAAAGATAGCGTGAATCGGTTGCTGATATTGGCGTAAGATTTCCATCCCAATTGTTCCTTGTCCTGCAATTACATCGGGATCGTCAAAAGGATGGATAAAAGTTAACCCTTTTTCTTGGCATAGCTGTTGGGCATGGGCGCAAGCATCGTCATAAGTATCTCCGTGTAATAATACATTGCCTCCACGAGCTATTACTGCATCTATTTTTACTTGGGGGGTAGTTACGGGCATAACAATAATCGCAGTTGTTCCCAGTTGCTTGGCAGCTAGGGCAACTCCTTGAGCATGATTTCCTGCTGAAGCTGCAATTACTCCTTGTTTTAAAACCTCAGAGGATAACTGTGCCATTTTGTTATAAGCACCTCGTAGCTTAAAAGAAAATACCGACTGCATATCTTCTCGTTTAAGCAGCAATTTATTTTGCAGTCTGGCTGAAAGATTAGGAGCGTATTCTAGAGGTGATTCCTGAGCAACATCATAGACACGGGCAGTAAGAATCCTCTCTAAGTAGTCGGATTTCATGGGTGGGAGGAGGGCTTATTTTAAGAATAATTTTAAATTTTATCAAAGTTTATCGAGTAAATTTCAAAAAGCGATCGCCCTTTAAGTTGTAGATTAGATTGACTTATGTAATGTAGCATTATTTAAGCTATTTATTTAGAATCAAAAAAAGCTTAGGTTGGCTGTAAATCGACAATGACAGGCAATACTACATACATCTCCCGCGAACAAACAGATAGGATTTTTAGCAGTTTTAAAGAGGCTATCGATAATCCAACTACCAAGTCATTAGTTTTTAACGTTTGGGGAATTGTAGGATAATTAATATACTTTTTCAATATACGAAATATGCAAGTCAAAGATCTCACTACTGATGAACTAAAAACTTTGATCCGAGAAACTGTGATAGAAGTCTTAGGAGAATTTTTACCCGATCCAGATGAAGGTAAAATGGTCAAAGAAGATTTTAAGCAAGAGCTTTTGGGAATTCGCAAGCGTAGAGAGGCTGGTATTAGAGGTATGTCAGCAGAAGAAGCTATGAAGAGATAGCAGTAAATTCTAAGCGATGACACTACATCTATGTATGATTATGCAATGGAAATGAAATCTATTGAGCATTCATCTTGGTATAGGCGTGGTAATACCTTGATTAAATTGGGTAAATTTGAAGAAGCAGTTGCTAGTTATGATTTGGCAATAGAAATTAATCCTGATGATTTTGCAGCCTGGTATAAACGTGGTATTGCTTTGAATAATCAAGGTAAGTTAGAAGAAGCAATTGCCAGTTACGACCATGCTATTGAGATTAATCCTGCAAATGATTCCGCTTGGCTTCTCCGTGGTTATGCTTTGAATAATTTAGAGAGATATGAAGAAGCAATTGCCAGTTATGAAGGTGCTATTGAAATTAATCCTGCAAATGATTCAGTTTGGCATATTCGTGGTTATGTTTTGAATAATTTAGGTCGATTAGAAGAAGCAATTGCTAGTTATGAACGTGCTATTGAAATTAATCCTGAAGATGATGCGGTTTGGTATAATCGTGGTGTTGCTTTAGATGATTTAGGCAGATTAGATGAAGCTCTTGCTAGTTACAACCGTGCCATAAAAATTAATCCTGCAAATGATTCAGTTTGGCATAACCGTGGTATTGCTTTGACTGGTTTAGATAAACATGAAGAGGCTCTGACTAGTTATGACCATGCCATAGAAATTAATTCTGAAGATGATTTAGCTTGGTATAATCGCGGTATTGCTTTAGATAATTTAGGTAGATTAGATGAAGCTCTTGCTAGTTACAACCGCGCCACAGAAATTAATCCTGAAAATGACTCAGCTTGGTATAAGCAGGCTAGTGGTTACGCTTTACAAAATCAAACTAAACCTGCTCTAGAAAGTTTGACTCAAGCCATTATTTTAAATCCTGAATATCGCCAAACAGCAAAAACTGACCTTAATTTTGACCAGATTCGCTTAGATGTTTGGTTTAAAGCGATAATCAATAATCAATAAAAATAACGAAAGATATAGCCGTACAAAATTAAATTAGGACATTAATAGTAATCGGTTCCTAAGTAAAAAGTAGGAAATAGGAAATAGGAAATAGGAAATAGGAAGTAGGAAATAAGAAATAAATAGTATTTCAAAGATGTTTTAACGTTTTTACTTAGGGCTATACCATTGAGCAAGAAAGCGATCGCCTGATTAATTGATAATTAGTTAATTTGATTTAATTAATTGTTAAATAAGCGATCGCTCAAGCTAATTATTGTTATTAATTCTCAGAACAATTCCTCTTACAATTCAAGAACATAGAAAGCTGCATTACTATTATTTTCCATCTCAAAATGTGGTAGATTTTGCTCAACATAATTAATTTCGTTTTGATCAGTAGAAAACAAGTGTGTTCCTGATTGAGTATTGAGCATTCTATATACAGGAATTGTTTCTAAATTTTCAGGTTCGGCTTCAAAGGCATAATATTTTATACCTTCAAAGTTGTAATTAGATAAATTACTTTGAATATGATTTTTTTCATTTTCATCCATTGTATAGAGATGCGAACCTGTCTGAGCATTAAAGAAGCCATAGATAGGTTTAACTCTTTCGATGACTTCTCCTGTGAAGGTATTATGATTATCTATCAAAACTGAGTATTTTTCCGCTTCGTAATTGTAAGACAACTCCCCTGTACTACTTTTTTCTTTGATGTCGTTAATTTCATTAAGATCAGATGTGTAAAGATGAGAACCTGTTTTATATTGATAAAAACGATGTACTTCAGCTAATAGCAATTGAGGATTTTCGTTGAGAGTTGTAGCAATTAGATTTCTCTGCTCATCGTAATGTAAGTTAGATATGCGATCAATAATGCCATCCCTATTCTCATCATTGCTGATAGTAATTAGATTGTTATTATCATCATAGCTATAAATATAAATATTATCGATAACACCATCTGCACTATCATTATAGCTTTCAGTAATTAAATTGCTATTTTTATCATAACTATAAATATAAATACTATCATCAATACCATCGTCATCATTATCTGTACTTGCAGTAATTAGATTGTTATTTTCATCATAACTATAGGTACTAATATTATCACCTATACCATCTCCAACATTATCTGTACTTGCAGTAATTAAATTGTTATTTTCATCATAACTATAAGTACTAATATTATCACCTATACCATCTCCAACATTATCTGTACTTGCAGTAATTAAATTGTTATTTTCATCATAACTATAGGTACTAATATTATCACCTATACCATCGTCATTGTAATCTGTACTTGCAGTAATTAAATTGTTATTTTCATCATAACTATAGGTTGTATGACTGCTACTCATATGATAATATCCACTTGCAGTAATTAGATTGTTATTTTCATCATAACTATAGACACTAAAACTCTCATCAAAACCATCTCCATCATAATCATATCTTTCAGTAATTAAATTGTTGTTTTCATCATAACTATAGGTGCTAATATTATCACCTATACTATCTCCATCATAATCTGTACTTGCAGTAGTTAAATTGTTATTTTCATCATAACTATAGTAGGTTGTGTTAACGTGAACGATGTCACCATCCTCATCATCATAGCTTTCAGTAATTAAATTGTTATTTTGATCATACGTATAGGTACTCTCGTATTCTAAACTTTTAATAGGATCTATCCTTTGTATAGGATTAATGATGGGATTTATCTTTTTGATAGGATATATTCTATTGATAGGATTTATACTGTCAAGAATTTCAGTTTTTTCAATATCAGACATGGCTTTTAACTCCAAAGACAATTAATTAATTTTTATAAATATTTTTTAGTCAAAATTAATATTAAAAACAAGCTAGCACTATTCTAATATCGATAACCTTAGTAATATTACATAATTATATTTTTTTTGATAAAACAGATATTATTTCTCAAATTTAAGATTGACATTACATTTTTTTCATTATTAAATTAATTACTTGAAACTGAGCAGAGAATATTGTTATATAGCACTTCTAAATAATTCGTAAAAAAAATCACTAATAAAACTTCTTCCTTCTTTCCTCTTCCTTCTTCCCTTTGAAGATAGCTGGTGTTCACAAACCAAATAAAATTATATATATCCCAAAAAATATTTTTGTCTATGGTAAGAATCATTGCATATTTGGGAATAATAGTTAGCAAGAGCGAGAAGTACGTATTGCTGTTGGTTATTTAAGTAATTACTACTTACTGCTGGAAACTGCAATTTTTTGCAGAATTTACTTAAGTTATTTGACCTATAGTTTGTGTATGAATCAGAGTTTAAACCCAATAGAATTACTAACAAATTTATCAGGTTCAAATGCGAATGGCAGACTACAAATTTACAATGGACAAGTAGTGTGGAATATTTATCTTGAACAAGGTCAAATTCAGTGTGCTGCTAACTCAGTCCAACAATTGATGATTACTTTAGATCATCATTTACGTTTTTTAGGTTTTCAAGATGCTGCTGCTGCTGCTAAATCCATTCCCAATTCTGAAGTTGAAACGAACCTTCAGGACACTAGTTGGTTAGAAGGAGGACGCATTATTCCCTCGATCAATTGGTTGGTATTACGAGAACATCTTGACCGCACTCAGGCAGAACAAATTTTTGCTAGCTTAAGCGAAGAAGCGATCGAAACTTTTTTATGGATTAAAGAAGGTGAACATAAATGGCAAAAAAACCAAAGTTTACCTCAACATGCTTTAGCTGCTAGGGTTACTTTTCAAAATATAGACTTACCTCTTTTAATACAAAAACTAGAAAAACGTATTAAAGGTTGGGAAAGTTTTGGCGCGTCTATTACATCTCCCTATCAATGTCCATATTTGACTAATCCTCAAAAGTTAACTACATCTTCAGCAGCAATTTTATCAAAACTTGCCAAGTTTTTAAAAGGATTAAGTTTCCGTCAATTAGCTTTAATTTTAAATCAAGATGAATTAAAAGTTGCCCAACTTTTACACCCTTATATTCAAACTGGTGAAATTACTATACGTCAGCCACCAGAACCTTTTAATCGTCTGCCTCATATTTATAGAGAGCAAACTATTATACCTAACATTTTTAATTCTCAATCAAAATTAAAAGTTGCTTGTATTGATGATAGTCCCACAATCTTGGATGAAATGCAGCGATTTTTAGCTGCTGAAACTTATGAAATTACTACAATTGATGATCCTCTTAAAGCTGCCCCAATTTTGTTACGGCTTAAACCCGATTTAATTTTAATGGATATTTCGATGCCCAATATTAATGGTTATAAACTCTGTAGTTTCTTTCGAGGTAGTGCTTCTTTGAAAGAAACTCCCATAATTATGGTTTCGGGGAGAACTGGTTTTATTGATAAAACTAGGGCAAAAAT
The DNA here is from genome assembly GCA_051658085.1 of Waterburya sp. Lineage (GTDB taxonomy): Bacteria > Cyanobacteriota > Cyanobacteriia > Cyanobacteriales > Xenococcaceae > Waterburya. Next base: position 44,896 of record JBOFLX010000129.1, on the reverse strand, counting down.
GGTAGGCGCAACCGATTATTTAACCAAGCCATTTTCTCAAGCAGAACTCTTGACGGTAGTCAATAAATATTTATCACCAACAGGAGTAACAACTTAAGCAAATTGAAACTTAATTCTAAGTTTTAAAGTTTAATTTTATTCACTGTCAATTTAATTATAGAGAGGATATTCAAGCTCATGAAAACTGTATTAGTAGTAGATGATTTACAAGCTCAGTTAAATTTAATTTCTGGTTATTTAAAACAAGAAGGATTTAAAGTTGTAACTGCCGAAAATGGTAATGAAGCTTTAGTCAAAGCCTCTGCCCAAGCTCCTGATTTAGTGATTACCGACTTAGTGATGCCCGAAATGAGTGGTTTAGAATTTTGTCGCGCCCTCAAGAAAAATCCTGAAACTGCTAATATCCCCGTAATTGCTTGCACTACTAAAGATCGAGATATTGATAAAAAATGGGCAAAAAAACAGGGAGTAGTTGCCTATTTGGTTAAACCTTTTACGAGAGAAGAAATGATTAATGCAGTTAAAAGTTCAGTAGCAGATTAATTTAATGAGCAGTTTAACAACTACAGATAGACTCAAAGATTTATTACCTCAATTATTTAATACTCAAAAACTTGAGGGTAATTATTATTTGCGATTTCAATTGACTACTGAAATCTCAGCTTTAATTGATTTGAAATATGTTCAAGAGTCTTTAACTATTAATGGTGAGCAAATAACAGCTATCCCTAATTTACCAGAATATGTCGTTGGTTTGATGAGTGTACGTAATCAGGTATTTTTAGCAATTGATTTAGCTCATTTAGTCGGGTTTACGCCTGCAACTGTCAATTTAAGACAATATCAAACCATAGTAGTACAAATTAAGTCTGGAACAAATTCAGTTCAATCAGAAGACATCAATTTATTTGGATTTACAGTAATGCGTATCCTTGGGATTTCTCGGATACTCTCTGAGCAATTTAGTCCTGTAACAGCAGAAGTACCAGAGATATTGCATCCTTTTGTCCAAAAATTTGTAGTGCAACAGGATGATTTGGAATCTTCTTCAGGCAATCTTGTTAACATGTCCAAAGCAACAAATCATTCTTTTTTAATTGATATTTCCCAATTGATTAGTACTCAAATCTCAGGCTAAAGTCTAGGTTTGCAAGCAAAATTACGTCAATTATTATTAAGACTTAAAGTTATACAAATTATGTCGAATAACTCAAATCAGCGATTAAGTTTGATAGTAAACAAACCAAAAAAAAATCTAGTTAAACACAGTTGGAAATCAAGTATTTTATTACTAAGTTTAAGTAGCTTAGTTCTCCCTACAATTAATTTACCCTTGCTCAAACCCGTAGGATCATCGCAGGTATTAGCTCAAGAACAGCCAGCAGCATCTACGAACAAAGAAAAGAAGATTATTAAAGTAGGTGTATTGACCATTGAGAAAGAAGGGTTAACTGCGGAACAATGGCAACCGACGATGGATTATTTAACCAAAGCACTTCCTGGCTATACTTTCGAGATGGTGACTGGCAACTTTGAACAAATGAGTGCGATCGCGGAGAAAGGAGAGGTTGATTTTTATATTGTTAATCCTGGGATGTATATTGACTTTGAAGCAAGCTACGGAGTTAACCGTATTGCTACTTTCAAGAATCTTCGATTAGGTAAAGCCTATACCCAGTTTGGTGCAGTAATTATTACTAAAGCCGATCGCAATGATATTAACAACCTTAAAGACCTCAAAAAGAAAACCTTTATGGCGGTATCTCCCAACGCTTTTGGAGGCTGGCAGATGGCAGAGGGGGTATTGTTGGATGCAGGTATAAAAAAACCCGAAAAGTTTTTTAAAGAATTAAGTTATGGTGGTACTCACGAAAACGTTATTAAAGCAGTTGCTAACGGTGAAGTAGACGCTGGGACAGTTCGTACAGATGCTATAGAAAGAGCAGTAGATAAAGGAGAAGCAAAACTAGAAGACTTTAAAATTATTAACCCACAAATAACAGAGGGATTTCCTTTTGCTCACAGTACGCCTTTATACCCTGAATGGGCATTTGCCTCATCGTCAAAAATGCCTCTGGAATTAAAAGAATCAGTAGCCAAGGCGTTACTAGATATGCCCAAGAGTAGCCCCGCAGCCAAGGCAGCTAAATCTGAAGGTTGGACTGTTCCTCTGAACTACCAACCAGTTAACGAATTATTTATCGATTTGGGACTTCCTCCCTACGATGAGGTTGGGCAACTGACTCTAGAGGATTTAATTCTTAATTATCTTTGGCTTTGGGTTAGTTTATTGGGTGTAATTTTTGGTTTAGCAGGATATGCTTTCTATTCTCAAAGGCAGTCAATTATCCAAGAAAAACTCAACCAAGAATCTCTCAACGAACTAAACAAATCCCTGGAACAAAATGCTCAAGAGCAACGGAAGCAAAGAGAAGAACTAGAAGAAGCTGTGGTATCTCTGATGGAAGCTTTAGAGCCAGCAGCAGAAGGAGATTTAACTGTACGCGCTCAACTAGTAGAAGGGGATGTAGGGATTATCGCCGACTTATTTAACGCCATTGTGGAAAATTTGCGGGCGATCGCTCTACAAGTAAAAGACTCCGCAGGAGAAGTAAATTCTTCTTTGAAACAAAATGAAAGTTCGGTGAGAGGAATTGCTGAACAAGCTGTGGTGGAAGCAGAACAAATTCAAGCTACTCTCGCTTCAGTCGAACAAATGTCTAGCTCGATTCAGGAAGTAGCTGCCAACGCTGAAAAAACTGCTAGTATTTCCAATTCCGCTTTTGCTAGTGCCAAAGAAGGAAATACTGTGATGGATCAAACAGTAACTAGTATTCAAGGTTTACGGACTACTATCGGTGATACTGCTAAGAAAATCAAACGTTTGGGGGAATCAGCCCAACAAATTTCTCAGGTTGTGGCATTAATTGATGAGATTGCTCTCAAAACTAACTTGCTAGCAATTAACGCTTCTGTGGAGGCTGCCCGTGCAGGAGAACTTGGTCAAGGCTTTACCGCAGTTGCTGAACAGGTGGGTGCGTTGGCAGAACAATCAGCAAAAGCAACACAAGAAATTGCCCAGTTAATCACAGGTATTCAACAAGAAACCCAAGAAGTAGTCGCAGCGATGGAGACAGGTACTAGTCAGGTAGTTGATAGTACTCGTTTAGTTGAAGCTACTAAGAGCAGTTTGAGTGCAGTATTAACTAAATCACAAGAAATTGATCAACTGATGAAACTAATTTCCAAAGCTACTATTTCTCAGGCAGAAACTTCTCAAGCTGTAACTGAAATTATGATGCTCAACAGTCAAAAATCCCAAGAGCGATCGCAATCTTCTAGTCAGGTGGCACAAGCGATGCAAGCAACTGCGACAATTCTCGCCCAACTGCAAGAGTCGGTAGCTCAGTTTAAGGTTAGTGACACTGAAGATATTGAAGATTCAGCAGCGGTGTTTGAAGCAACAGCTTAATCAGTTATCAGTGAACAGTTATCAGTTACCAAAGTAGGAAATAGGAAGTAGGAAGTAGGAAGTAACTTATTACTTTATTACTTATTACTTAAGCCGTTATAGGTTATAGGTTAGTCATGGATGTGGATCAACAAGTAAGAATAGACTTTTTAGAAGAAGCAGAGGAATATTTCAACAGCCTAGAATCATTACTCATGGATTTAGATTCTCAAGGGGCTGAACCAAGCTTATTAGATACAGCCATGCGGGCTGCTCATTCTCTTAAGGGTGGTGCAGCAATGATGCGGTTTATGCCTTTGAGTCAAATTGCTCATCGTTTGGAAGATTTTTTGAAAATTCTGCGAGTTCGCAAAGACAATAGTTTGGTTGATCGCGAGGTGACAACTCTATTGCTTCGGGGGGTTGACTGTCTCAGAGAAGTTAGAGATCTGCATCAACAGCAAGCTGTTATTGATGAAGATTGGTTGACTCAACATACTGAGCCAGTTTTTGAGCAGTTACGTGCCAGGTTAGGAGATTTAAGAGAAGAAGATGAGGATCTGCTGTTAGCGGAAGAAGAACAGGTTGATGTTTCGACTTTGATTTTTCAGAGTGGAGTGGAAGAATGTCTGGAAAGTTTTAAAGCTCAGATAGATGTTTTAGACCCTGAACAACTAAAAGCGGAACTAGCTATACAAGCAGAACAATTAGCGGAATTTGGTCAAATGAGCCAGATTGAGGCTTTTGTACAGTTATGTCAGTCTGTGCAACAGCAGTTAGCCATAGTTTCCTTAGCTGAGATTAAAAATTTAGCCCAGGAAGCCTTAAAACTTTGGGAGCGATCGCACGCTTTGGTTTTGGTAGGTAGACTTGATAAACTGCCAATTCAAGTGGGTAATGGTACTGTAACTAACTCAGTCACCGCAACTAACGATACTTTCCAAGCAGACATCGCCGAGATAATTGATCCAGCAGAATTAGCAGCCATTCAGGATTTTACAGCCCAAGAATTAGCTTCTGATTTAGAATCAGAATTTGATTTCGATGAATTGATTCCTAATGCAGCCGAACTATCAGAGTTAGATGCAGCTTTCGGCTCAATAAACGACTCTGCCTGGACATCTCAGTCTCAGGTTGAAGATGTTGTGGATTTGGATGAACTCACTCCTGATGCAGCCGAATTATTGGAATTGAATGCAGCTTTTGATGCGGTAGATGTTGTCACTTCTGAAGCCAAAGCTATTAATGATGCTAGCTGGACACCAGAAATTCCTGACATTTCCACAGGTGCTTTACAAAAGCCCAAACTAGATCAAGGAAGAATGGTCAGAGTTCCTGTAGAACAACTCCAACGCCTCAATGACCTTTCTAGTAAGTTGATTTTAGAACGTAATGCTGCAATTTTACGCCTCAAGCAATTACACAACTTTGTCGGTTTGACTAGAGAGAGAATGCGCCGTCTAGAACAGTCGAGTAACCAACTGCGTAAGCTCTATGACTGGGCATCTTTAGAAGGGATGATTCCCACTGCTCAACCAGAAGCCGTAGCGGTTACTGTGCCTTGGCAGGCTACTTCTAATTTACTTACCGAAGAAAAATTCGATGTTTTGGAAATGGATCGCTATACCGATCTACACCTGTTGTCCCAAGAGCAAATGGAAACTATTGTGCAGTTACAAGAGGTAACTACCGATATCGATTTGGGTATTCAGGAAATGGGGCAGGTAATTCGCAATTTAAGCTATACAACCCGTGAATTACAACAAAATGTCACGCGATCGCAAATGCGTCCTTTTTCAGAATTAGTAGGACGTTTCCCCCGTCTGATCCGTGATTTAGCAACTCAACATAATAAGCCAGTTGGACTAGAAATTGTCGGCGAAACAACTTATGTTGATCGCCAAGCTTTAGAATTACTCAGCGATCCTTTAACTCATCTGTTAAGAAATGCTTTCGATCACGGAATAGAAGATAGCGCAACTCGCTTGGCAGCAGGCAAAGCAACCGAGGGCAAAATTATCTTAAAAGCAGCCCAAAAAGGTAATCAGACTGTAATTACAATTACTGATGATGGAGGAGGAATTAATACCCAAAAAATCCGCGATCGCTTGCTCAAAGTTGGCTTTTCTTTAACCGAAATTGACCAAATTTCGGAAACGGATTTACTAGAGACAATTTTTGAGCCAGGATTTAGTACGGCTGCTCAAGTAACTGAATTGTCTGGTCGTGGTGTCGGGATGGACGTTGTAAGGTCTAATTTACAGCAAATTCGCGGTGATATTCAAGTTAGCACTGAATTAGGGCAAGGAACTACTTTTACTATTACTGTACCTTTATCTTTATTGGTGTTACGGGTAATAATTGTCGAGAGTGCAGGCATGGTTTTTGCTCTTCCTGTTCATAGTATTAAGGAAATTATTAAGTTTGATTCGCAAGCAGTTACCAAAGATAATAAAAAAGAAAAAATTAATTGGAATAATCAATTTATTTCTCTAATTCGTTTAGAAAAATATTTTAGTTTTCAACGTCCCAGTAATCCTTTTGAAATGGAAGGAATTCCCAAAATTAAAGCTCCTACTGTCTTAATTTTTGAAGATAACACGCAGCTACAGGGAATTTATCTAGAAAAATATTGGAATGAACAAGAAGTAGCTATTCGACCTGTTAAAACTTCAATCCCCCTCTTTCCAGGATTTACTGGCTCTACAGTTTTAGGAGATGGACGGGTAATTCCCTTAATTGAACCCAGTGCTTTATGTAGAGGTATTGCTAAACAACAAAGAGCTTCTTTCTCTACTCTTTCTACTTCAAATATTAATCGCGAGATTTCTGGTTATTCCTTCCCTGTTTCTGAGCAGCAGACTATTTTAATCGTTGATGATTCTGTTAATGTGAGACGTTATTTAGCAGGAATTTTAGAACGTAATAACTATCGGGTTGAAGAGGCTAAAGATGGTCGAGATGCAGTGGATAAATTGCTGGCTGGACTCCAGGTAGAAGCCATAATTTGTGATGTAGAAATGCCTCGTTTAGACGGATATGGTGTACTTTCAGAAGTTAAATCGGAATCAAATTTAGAGCATATTCCCATCGCTATGCTAACTTCTCGTAGTAACGACAAACATCGACAACTAGCAATGAAACTAGGTGCATCAGCCTATTTCTCTAAACCTTTTAATGAACAGGAAATGTTGCAAACTTTAGCAAGTTTAATTAACGTTTTAAGTTAAGCTAAAAATCCCAAATCAGAAATCATAGAAAAGTACGTTTGTAAATTGCTTGAAGCTGCCGATGTTTTTCAGTCTCGCGGTCTAATAAGAATCGTCGCAATAAACTTTCAATTAACATTCGAGCTTCTGTTCTACTGATAGGGTCAAATGATATAGAAGTAGTACTTGTTGTAACCGTAAAAAATAAACGTTGAGCATACAGGGTGGTAAATAATTCTTGATTATCCTTGAGTAGACATATTCTGTAGAGCAGTCCGAAAGTAGGATGATTTAGATAAACTTCATTAGTTTGATTTTCATTCGGTTGATTATTCACTCTGTAATTCTATTGATTTTGAATATAGTCATAAATATCTTAAAGATTATACTATTCAGCGATCATTAGTGGAAATTTCTCATCGTGTCACAATAGTTAGGACAGTTAGAGCAATTAGAACAGTTAGGACAATTTTTATCAGAGAGAATAAAAAATAAAAACCATATATAGGGTAATATGAGCTAAATATTATTCTCATAACGCTATATGTAGTTAAAGTTGAGTTATAGTAGAAAACCAGACTAGTAAAAATTGTTTCAGTCTCACAGAATATATGCAGCCAACCCTACCTTTAACCAGCAATTCTCGAAGCACAGCTAATTCTAATCAAGAAATTTTACCTACTGGGCGTAGTTTACAGTTTAATCAATCTAACCCAGATAATTCAACCAACACATCTTCTTTGATAGCAGGAGAAACCGCTTCAAGTATTCAGGTCATTAGAAGGGACGGCTCATTTACTCCCCTAAATATTACAAAAATTCGCACGGTAGTTGAGTGGGCTTGTGAAGGACAGAATGTCAATCCTATAACACTAGAAGCAGGGTTAACCACCAGATTACGTAATGGTGTAAGTACCAGAGATATTCAGGATAATCTCATCGACTGTGCGTTGGGAATGTGCAGTCCTGATGAACCAGAATGGCGATATGTAGCGGGTAGACTTCATATTTGGAGTTTGTGGAAAGATACTCAGGTTAACCGAGGCTTTGGATACGGAGATTATCTAGCAGCAGTTAAATTACAGGTAGACTCAGGACGTTACGATCGCCAGATTCTTAAATACTCTACAGAGGAACTAGCGGAGGCTGGTAGCTGGATTAATCCTGACTGGGATAAAGATTATGATTATGCAGGGGCGGTTTTATTAACCAAGCGGTATTTATTAACCAATGAACTACCTCAAGAGGCATATCTCACCTGTGCTTTGTTACTTGCTTCTCAAGAAAAGCCAGAAATTCGATTGACTATTGCTCGAAAATTCTATGAAGCGATCGCTCAACGTAAAATTTCTTTAGCCACGCCGATTTTAGCTAACCTGAGAATCCCCAATGGCTCTTTGAGTAGCTGTTTTATTATCGGCATGGACGATAACTTAGAAAGTATTTTTGAGGAAATTACTAACGCAGCTAGGATTTCTAAAAATGGTGGTGGTGTCGGTGTTAATGTCAGTCGTATCCGCGCTACTGGTAGCTGGGTAATGGGTAAGGATAATGCTTCTGGAGGAGTAATTCCTTGGATTAAGCTACTCAATGATACCGCGATCGCTGTTAACCAAGGTGGACGTAGGGCTGGTGCTGTCACCGTTGGTTTGGATATTTGGCATCTGGATGTACCTGAGTTTCTGGAGATGCAAGCTGAAAATGGCGATCGCCGTCGTAAAGCCTATGATGTTTTCCCTCAACTAGTTATTGTCGATGAGTTTATGCGTCGGGTGGTAGCCAAGGAGAAATGGACACTGGTAGATCCCTACGAAGTAAAAGAGCAATTAGGCTTACAATTAGCTGAACTTTGGGGAGAAAACTTTGAAACTGCCTATGGTCAAATCGAAGCAGAATTAGGTAATAAAATTACCCTCTACAAACAAGTAGATGCCCGTGAATTGTTTAAACATATCATGCGGAGTCAAGTAGAGACAGGAATGCCCTATCTGGCGTTTAAAGATACTATTAATCGAGCAAATCCCAATAAACACGAAGGTTATATCCCTGGGGTTAATTTATGTGTTGCACCAGAAACTAAAGTTCTTACAGATAGAGGGCAATTTGCGATCGCTGAGTTAGCGGGGGAAAATGTTAATGTTTGGAATGGTTTTGAATGGTCTGAAGTTAAAATCAAACAAACAGGAACTAATCAGCCACTTCTCAAGGTTCATCTCTCCAATGGAGAAGCTTTAGAATGCACCTACTATCACCATTTTTGGATTCAAGATACTTATCGTTCTAAGCCTCGTCGGGTTGAAGCAAAAGATTTGAAACAGGGCGATAAATTGATTAAATATCATTTGCCCTTAATAGAAGCAGAAAACGCGATCAGTTTTCCCTATGCTTATACTGCTGGTTTATTTTGCGGTGATGGTAGTTATTCAACCCAAGGATATCCAGAATTAGATTTATACGGAGAGAAGAAAAAACTAGTCGATCAAGTTGTTAAACGGAATAAATTACATGGAAATTCATGGAGAACAATAGAAATAAATTCTGTAGCCGTTTATGACGATACCAAACAAGATCGACTAGTCTGTAAACTTCCTTTAGATCTGCCAGCCAAATTTACCGTTCCCTTGAATAAATACACTATTAAATCGCGTTTGGAATGGTTAGCAGGGTTGCTAGATAGTGATGGTACAGTAATGCGAAACGGTACAAATGAAGCTTTAAGCATCTCCTCCATTCACAAAAACTTTTTACTAGAAGTAAGATTACTACTACAAACCCTTGGCATTGATTCTAAAGTTACAAAATCCCATGAAAATGTTTGGCGATCAATGCCTGATGGTAAAGGGGGGTCAAAGGATTACTATTGTCAAGAAAACTACCGACTTCTGATTTCTTCTAACGGATTATTTCAATTAGGGCAATTAGGATTAAAAACTTATCGTTTAAACTGGACATTAAAAGAACCTCAAAGAGAAGCTAGTCAGTTTATTAAGGTAGTTGATGTAGAACTAACTTGTCGTCGAGATGATACTTATTGCTTCAGCGAACCTAAGCGTCATTTAGGAATGTTTAATGGAATTCTCACAGGACAGTGTTGTGAAAGCTTTAGCAACGTCAAGCCAGGTTTGGAAGCTCATTGTTGCAATTTAGTATCTCTCAACTTAGCCAATCTAGAAACATCCGAGATAGTCGATCTTGCTCAATTAGCGGTGAGAATTCTGGATAATACCATTGATTTAACCAAACCTCCTTTTGCCGATAGCAAAACCCATAACGATAAATACCGTACTATTGGCGTAGGTTGTATGGGATTAGCAGATTGGTTAGCTAAACGCCATTTAAGTTATGAAAGCCTGACTGAAATTAGTTATTTGTTTGAAGAAATAGCTTACTGGTGTACCTCAGCATCAATGGAATTAGCCAAAGAGCGAGGAGCTTATGCTGCTTTTGCTGGTAGTGAGTGGAGTCAAGGTAAATTACTTGGTTCCAAGTCTTTAGAGTCAATTCTCGCCATAGCCGACAATCCAGAGCGTTGGGTACAATTATCCCAAGATGTTCAAACCTACGGTATTCGTAATTCTCATATTACCGCGATCGCTCCTAATACTTCTTCTTCTCTAGTTCAAGGTTGTACTGCTAGTATTCTGCCCGTCTATAGCAAGTTTTTCTACGATAAATGGGCTAAAGGCACAGTACCTATTGCTCCACCCTTTATCCAAGACTGTTTTTGGTTTTATCGCGAAAATAAAAGCCTCGATCAAAAAACTGTAGTTAAAGCTGTCGCTACTATGCAACAGTGGATTGACACAGGGATTTCGATGGAATTATTGTTTAATCTCAATCAGGGGGTATATTTCCCTAATGAACCTGAACGAGCAGTAAAAGCCAAAGATATCTTTGAAACTTTGGTGATGGCATGGGAAAAAGGCTGTAAGGCTGTTTACTATGTCCGCACTGTCCAAAAGGACGATTTTAAGGAATCTAGTGAAGGCTGTGCAGCTTGTGCTAATTAGAGCATAATTTTTGATTAGGCACTAGACACTAGGCTCTAGGCTCTAGGCTTATAGCTTACGAAGAAGTGGATTTTGTTGAGCAAGTTGATTCGTAATTTCAAGGCATTAAATAACTTTTAGAAAAAGCGATCGCCAAAGAGTACAACCTCTAGAGTATTAGCGATCGCATTATTATTTATAAATATCTCCTCTCGCTCCAATTGCATAAATAGTAATGTCTTTTAAATCAAAGTTGACTGTAAAAATCACTCTGTTTTTACCTATACGTAAACGATAAAATCCTTTCCAATCACCCCTCATTTTTTTTATATCTAGTTCGGTGAAAGGAATAATTCTTTGTTCTTCGACAGCAAGAGTAAGTAATTGAATTGAAGAACGAATATTTTCAATTTCTTGAGGATTGGATTTTTCGAGAAATTTAATCGCTTGTTTGCGAAATTTTACCGCCATTTTTTACCCAATCGGTTAAATCTACTAATTCTTCTTCATTTTCTGCTGAAGGTATACCAATTTCTGCTTCTAACTCCTGTTGCTCTTCTTCACTAACATAAGGAATCAAAATTTGATATAAATTATGTCTTTCTTCTTGAATAACTTCTTTCATAGTTTCTTTGATTAAGGCTTTTAATTCTTGTTTTTCCATGTTGTGTTTACTTAGAATTATTCTCGCTAATCTGATTGTATTGATTATTGCATTGGTTTAACTAGATTTCATTAAATATGTCTCCAGTTCTAAATACTGAGTAAATACACCATCAATACTGGCTAATTTTGCTTTATAAGCTAGTGCTGTAGCGATAATTAAACGATCAAAAGGATCTTTATGAACGGGTGATAAGTTAACTGCTTGGTAAGCGATTTCGGCAGTCAGTGGAAATAACGTAATACCTGTAGGTTCTAAAGCATCTTGAAGCCAAAAATCAACTCTAGAAGGTAATTCTAGTCTTCCTCTTTGTTGTGCTAAAGCTACTTCATAGCAGGATACAGGTGAAATACCCACTTGTTTGGCGGTTTCGATCTCTTCTCTCCAGTAAGACGGGAATAGTTCAAATTCTTGGGTAACAAACCAAATCCAAATATGAGTGTCTAAAACAATTATTTGAGACATTCCCAATCCTGTTCTTCGACTATAGAACTAACTAAATCACCCAGGGTTTTACCTTTCCCTGCGATGGAAGTAGGAGGAGTGCGACGCTTTACTGGTAGTGTAGTATCTTCCAGAATCGTTATAATTACACGAGCAGATGACAGTTTGGGGTCGTCTGTTAGCCATTTTAGCTGACCATTTTCAATAATGGCTTCATAACTTTTAAGCATTGTTTTATCCTTAAAATTCTTAGTCAATTTAGTTTGTTAGTTTAATTGTGTAATTAACTAAACTTTCGGCAAAATTATCAAATCTTTCAGATAGTTTGGCATCTTTTAATTTACCCTCGGAGTCAAAAGCCTGCCACGCTTGTCCAATGGCAATTTGTTCAGGAATTACGTGTCCATGTACCCAACGGATAATAATTCTTAAATCGTTTAAAGCGTTACTGTTTGATTGTCCACCCAAAACGCTAATTAATCCTGTCACTTTATTGGATAAATGCTCAAAACTCATTAAATCGAGAGCATTCTTAAGAACTCCGCTCACACTACCGTGATATTCGGGAGTTGCTAAGATTAAACCATTGGCAGCTTTGACTTTATCCCTTAATAAATCAACATCGGGATAATCAGGATAATCACTGCCTCCATCACAGAAAGGTAAATTCATCTCTCTAAGATCGAGAATTTCTGTCTCTGCACCTAAAGCTTGAACTCGATTGATTGCCTGTTGTAATGCTAAAGCACTGTAAGCATCTGGACGCAGACTACCAATAATACCAACTATTTTAACCATATTTTTATTAACTCATACTCATTACGACTACGTATAAGCTAACAAATTTTTTGATTAATTGCCAAGTGACCATTCATTGAACATTGAACATTGAACATTAAACATCGTTGATAAATGTTCAATGAAATGACTTTTTTTCAGCTTTTTAAAATCAACTTTTTGGGGGAATATAATGGTTTTTACGACCCAAAATTGTCCAAAATAAAGGCGATCGCACAATTAATATCCCTATACCGAGTAAAATAACGATCACTACTCTCAATTTACTATCCAGGCTTAATTGTAAATCCCCTAAATAATGAGAACCTAGCAAGACTGTATGAGTAATAGCGAAGATTAAAGCAGGAACAGTTAACAGATGAATCTTGCGCCAACGTTGACTGAGTTTTTTCTGCCAGCGATCGCTACTGGTAATTGCTGCGGGTAACATTAGAAATAAACTTAAAACACCTGCTGCTACGCCTAAACGATGTTGCGGTAACATAAAAGCGATCGCATTCAGATTCCAGTTTAAAGAGTGATCTAGCATATGTGCTGTATGAGCCAATGCCAAAATAAAAGCGGAGACTCCCAGTACGCGACGATATTGTAGAGGTGCAGCCCAAAATAGACTTAACGGACGAGCTAGCAAAGCTAGCATTAATAAAAATAAACTACCATGCCCCGTATAATCTACCATTGCATCGGTACGTAAGAAAGTCAGGATACCAATTACCAAAGTTACCCAGCCTCCCAGACGAAATAGTTGGCTACGACGATCTGCACTGATTTTAGAAGCAGATATCCCAACTCCTAACATCACTGGTGCTGTACCTAAGCCAAAACACAACATAGTTGTTGCACCAGCTAATAAATCACCCGTTTCTACCGCTTTTAATTGAGCTACATACAAAAAACCACAGGGAATTAGACCCCAAATACTTCCTAGTAAAGCAGGAGTCCACCATTGTTGTTGATCGGCAAGCTGATTCATTCCTGAACTCAGTTGGTTGTGGATTTTTCCCTGTAACGGATGAACTAGAGGTAGACGAGGTAGCCAATTCGGTTTAATTTGACTTAAGCCAAACCAAATTAGCAAGATTCCTGTAAAAAAAGCCATAAATTGCCTTAAATTACTGCCAATTCCTGCTAGTTGTCCACTAGCGACAACAACCGAACCTAATCCCCCCAATGCTGCTCCCACTATAGCGTAGCTAATTATTCTGCCAATATTTAATAGAAGCTGAAACTGCAACCCACTGATTGTTTTGTTTTGACTATCTGCTTGCGATAAAGCAAAGGCTACAGTCAGAGGGCCACACATACCAACGCAATGACCAAAGCTTCCCAAAAATCCCAAGGCGAAAACTAGCAGTAAATCTAACACTATTTTTAGTTTGGCAATAACTTTCTTCTTTATTCCTAGCAGATTATTGATTAAGTTTTGAGTAATTAGTTATTAGTCGTTAGTCGTTAGTCATTAGTGGAAGGCGTAAGTACTGTTACTCAGAAATAATATTGAGAAAAAATACAGTATGTTAACAAAGATGTCTTTTATGAATGTTTTTCAAAGAATCCTAAAAAAATTAGATATTATCAAAGTAATAGTTATAAAACCAATTAGAAGTTGTATTTCGTTTTTGTCTGTTGATCCCCAAGTATTTTGCATTCAAAGTTAGTTTCTAATTGACGTTTTAAATTACAAGTCTATTACTTAATTTAAGGAAACCAGAGATTTATGAAAGCTTCTACTAATAATTTAGGACAATCAGTTATGCTAGCTGTACTTTTGGCTATAACTAGTTTTGGGGTAATTGTTGTAATGTCATTAGCTAGTGGTCAATGAAAATTACAGTTTTAAAAGAATTTTAATTTCTTATTTGCGCGTAGTGGTATTAGCTATCGCGCAAAATTGTTTTGGACGCTAAACGAGTTTTCTTGCGATCGCCTTCAGATAAATCTTTACCAATTTGTAATCTAGTAGCATTAGTTTGCAGTACTGTTGCGCCCTCTTTATCTCCTAGTTGTAAGGCAGTTTTGGCAGCCGACTGTAACATAGTAGCTGCACCAGTGCGATCGCCCTTTTTCAATTTAGTTTCGGCAATTTGAGTTTGACGGTATTTAGCCAGAGTCAAAACATGATTATGAACAATATCGTTGGGTTGAGGTTGGTACTTACCTTGAGACTCTAGTTCAATCGCTACAACATCCGAATGTAGTTTCTCTTGATTAATATTAGGGTCATCATAGCGTAGTTGCACCGCAGCAATTTTGTGCCTACCTGGAGGTAATTGGTTGACATAAAAATTAATCAAAATAATTCGAGGTTGATCGACCATTAAATCTCCCAGGCGGACGGAAAAATAGTTACCCTCCAACTGAATTGGTAATTCTATTGTCTCAGGTGCTACTTGAGCAACGGGTTTTAATTCTGCCAGTCTGACTTTGGGCATCAATTCTACTGTCAAACAACTGTTAGTTAAACCGACAGATTGAGCGCGGGCAAAAAGTTTTTCAAACTCATTAATTGCCTGATCTGGTTTTTCAATATAAGCCAAAACTCCCTGTGCCGAATCAGCAATTTGCTCTAAAACATCTTGATTCCAGTGTTCCCCAAAACCCAGAGTGTCGATAGTGACGTTATATTCGGCTGCTAAATCAGCTAATTTGAGACAGCGGTTATTATCTCCATGCTCATTCTCGCCATCAGTAAGTAAAAAGATCCGTGAAACACAATGTTGATTGTAAACAGCAACTTCTTTAATACCTAGACGTAAGCCTTCATCAATAGCAGTTCCACCATCAGCAACCATAAGTTGAATTTTTTCTTTGATCCCTTCAACATTACGAACTAATTGATTGGGAACTACAACTGTTGCTTGATGATTAAAACTCACAACACTAAGGCGATCGCCTGGCTTGAGTTTTTCTACAATCCCAATAGCTGCTTGTTTAACCATTTCTATTGGTTTATTGGACATTGAACCACTGCGATCCAAAACCAAACACAAATTTAGAGGTAAATCTCCAGATTGCATTTCGGGAACAGCAGATATTGCCAAAGATAGTTGACGCTGACTACTGTTTAGTTGAGCATCAATATTGGTATCGCTTAGATAAGACTGTAGACCAACTCTCATAGTTGTTAGGGAGAATAAAACTTATGACTCTATGATATTGGTTTTGTGCTATTTTCGTCTTGATTTTCGACAGATTAGAAGTTTTGGGGAGTAAAAATTACTACAAACTATTCAATCTGAATGGCTGTAGGTGAAGAAGCATTACCAGTGCTACCAGGAGTATTAGAACCTTGGCGGAAATCGGTATAAAGGCGATCGCGCCAAGCAAAAAATGGTTCAAAAGTAATATTATCAGCTAAACCTGGAATACCTTTACCCTTTAGAGGCTCGGGAATATCTAAATAAGAACCTGCGGGAAATTTTAAAATAATACTCAATCCCGCTACCGCTAAGTCAGCTAAGGTAGGCGTGTCTCCAGTTAAATAGGGCTGATTTTGCAAAATTAAACACAGAGCTTCCAAATCTTGAGTTAAGCTTTTTTTAGCTTCTTTAACCGCTTCACCCCCAAAACCGACACCAGTTCCTAAAACATCCAATAATTCTCCAGGAATCGCGCCTATTGCTGTTTTAAGCAAGTCGGGAGTATTGGCTGGTAAAATTGCAGTCCGAAAATTTTGGTTTTGATTTAAAGCCCCAATCAGAGCTTTTCTGCCTTTTATACCAATCGAGGCATCTGCCCATTCTTCTATTAATAAACACTGTCCTTTGGCAAAAGGATCGCTAGGAATAATCGGACGTTCAGGATATTTCCGTTCCAAATACAAAGCAATATCAGTCGAATCAGCAACATAGGTACTGCCATCTTTAAGAACTGGTACTTGGCGATTACCAGATTTTTGCATTAATTCAATTTGTCCTACGCCAGGAGTAACTTCAATTTTGCGATATTCTAATTGTTTGTAATCCAGAATGAGGCGGACTTTTTCTGAATACTGAGATAACTCAAATTGATATAGTTCTAGCATTAAAACTCCTTATTATCCAATCAACTCAAAGAATTGACGCTTTACAATTGTTAATTTAGCTCCTTTAAGGGCTGACAACATCATCCTTCAGTCTAAATATCATAATTGGCGTAAAGACAAAATCCTCTACTTGTCTTTAGAAAAAATTATCAGCCTAATAGGTCATCAAGTTTGTTCTGAGGAATAGTTTAGTATAGGAGTCAGGAGTCAGGAGTCTGAATAACCTATAACTGTTTGATAACGAAGTCAGAGATTTTTACCTATTACCCATTACCTATTACCTAGCCTCAACTCCTCAATTCAAAATTGACAGACTACTAAGTAGCTGAATTCAAAACACGAATTAACTCCAAAGGTAAACCATCCGCATCGGCGATAAAAGCAACTTCATACACAGATTCACCAATCATCTGTTGTTGCGGTTCAAGTAAAACTTTGAGAGGTGGAAGTTGTTCAGGATTTGTATCTCTGGCGATCGCAATTTTTTGTTGTAATTTTTCCAGCCAAGTAGATAAATCGGTGGTTAAAAGGGTCAGATCAAAAGATAAATGGTAATACCCTACATAATGCTCATCGTTAAAGGCATCAGGGGCAGGTTTAGGTTCAGGAATTTGAATTAATTCAATTCTGCCTGTTAATCCAGTCATCCAACAAGCCAAAGTATATCCTGTGGTAAAACGTTCTTGGACAGTAAAACCTAACTGTTCGTAAAAAGCGATCGCTTTATGGATATCTGCTGTCCTAATCGAGGCATGGTGCATTCTAACAAAGAAATTTTCTTAAAATTTAATAATTTAGTCACTCAAATAAAAAACGGTAAGGGTAATGGCGAGGAACTCCAGGTTCTTTTTCTAAAATAAAGTTAATAATTTCCCAACAGGGTTCAGGATTATCTTCAGGACTAAAACTAATTGGTAAACCATAGAGTTTGGGAGATTTGAATTCTGGTCTTTCTCGCCAAGGATGACTACGCCCTAAATAAGAACTAACCAAATCACGGTAACGGTTAGCAATAATCACCTTAGTAGCGCGATAACCTTCGGTATAAAGAGCATCCAAAGCTTCATGAATTTCAAATCGAATCCCATCGGGATGGGTGTGTTGACGATACCATTGATTTTCCCAACATCGCCAACGTCTACCTGAAGGTAGATGAATCAATTCTTTAATTTTAGGATCGGCTTCAAAAGCACCATGACGGCTACAGAGATAGGTATCTGTCAAAGTGAGAGCAGGAATTGTCTGTCGGCAATGGGGACAAACAATCTCAGGGCCAAAAACAGGGTATTGTAAAATTAAATTCATATGTCACAAGTCTTGTTCTTCTACCTTATAACACGGCTGCATCTTGTTAGCTTAAATTGTCCGAATATCGTTAGATAGCTTATTTTAAACTATGGCTCAATCTCCTAATTCTCATTGGCCTATCCCAAATTTATCTTTAGCAGCTTTTATTGCTCCTAATGCGACAGTAATAGGCAATGTCTTGTTAGATGAGGGAGCTAGTATTTGGTATTCCGCAGTCGTAAGGGGAGATGTCGAGAAAATTGCGATCGGCAAACATACTAACATTCAAGATGGGGCAATTTTACATGGCGATCCTGGTAAGCCCACCATTCTAGAAGACTATGTAACTGTCGGTCATCGAGCAGTGATTCATTCGGCTTATATTGAAACTGGTTGTTTAATTGGGATCGGAGCAATTATTCTCGATGGAGTCAGGGTAGGTGCTGGTAGTATTATTGGTGCTGGTAGTGTGGTAACTAAAGATGTTGCGGAGCGATCGCTCGTAATCGGTGTACCAGCCCGCAAAATTAAAGATGTTACGGAAGCACAGGCAGCAGAACTGCTAAAACACGCTCTTAACTACGAAAAACTAGCTCAAGTTCACGCTGGCACGGGTACAGATACAGGATTTATAGTCGTACAAGATTAAGTTAGGACAATAAATTAGGATCAAAAAATTAAAAAATTAGCAATTTAGCTGAATTGTACCTAAGATCCGAAGTATCCATCAGGATTAAGCTAAAAGTTAATTAAAACTTTATTAAGTCATGAAAAGAACTACAACTTTTCAGTTTTCTCTGCGAGAAGTAATAGTTGAC
Organism: Waterburya sp.; assembly: GCA_051658085.1. Taxonomy (GTDB): domain Bacteria; phylum Cyanobacteriota; class Cyanobacteriia; order Cyanobacteriales; family Xenococcaceae; genus Waterburya. The sequence continues at coordinate 26,212 of JBOFLX010000129.1, read as the reverse complement.
AAACTGGGCAAAAACATTCTTTGGAGTTTAGAAAAAATCCTTACTCGTTATTCTTTAGTTGCAACTACTCCTTTTTTAGAATCGAGTCAATTTAGCTGGGTATCTTTACTAGAATCAAATTGGCAGGTAATTAAAGAGGAGTTGAACTTAATTTTGCATTATACCGAGCATTTACCTAGTTTTCAGGATATTTCTCCCGATCAAGCCCGAATAACCCAGGATAATCTTTGGAAAACTTTTTTTCTCTATGGTTATGGAGTAAAAATGCAGCGTAATTGCGATTATTGTCCCCAAACTACTCAGATCATTGAGCAAATTCCTGGATTAAAAACAGCATTTTTTTCGATTCTGCTGCCAGATAAACACATTCCCGAACACCGAGGCCCCTATAAAGGCGTTTTGCGTTGTCATTTACCTTTGAAAGTTCCCCAAGCAAAAGAACAGTGTGGTATTCGGGTTGCTCAAGAAATACGCCATTGGGAAGAAGGAAAATGTTTAGTTTTTGATGATTCTTATCCTCATGAAGCTTGGAATAAAACTGACGAAATTAGAGTAGTTTTATTTTTAGATATAGTTCGCCCTACAAGCTTTCCTGCGTCCCTACTGAATCACTTCTTGCTTAATTTAATCCGTTGGTCGCCGTTTATTCAAGATGCTCAGAAAAACCAAAACCAATGGAATCAACGTTTAGCTAGGGTGTTTAAATAAACTTTTCTGCCTGCTTTTACTGACCTAAGATTAACTGCTCGATATAATTAACTATACGAATTACTTCCTGTATAATCTGCTGGGAATCAATGCCAAAGACGATTTGCACCAGGAAAAAAATCGCCAAAATGATTAACAAAGTTTTAATACTGGCTTTGAAAACTTGAATTGACCAAGTAAACAATAGCAATAAAATAATTACGGCTGCGATCGGGATAATTATTTCTACTGACATGGATTTTTCATGTGGATTTAGTATGAAATTATACACTTGTGGTCAATAATTAAGACTGGCAAGATAAACAGCTTGAAAACACTGGAAAATTAAGCTTGAAATAAGAAAGGAATAATTAATAATTCATAACGAATCGCTATATTGTATAGTTTAATCCTATAAACTACTTATAATTCCCCACTAAACATAAGGTTAAAGTCTGTGAGTTGGGTCATTTTTGAGGTTGTAGAGAGGCTTAAAACCTACTCCCAAAAGCAGGAATTGCAATTAGCTGAAGCGATCGCGACGAATGATATTACTAATGTCAAGAAATTACTACAACAGGGAGTAGATCCTAATGTCAAAATCGTTGGCAATTCAGAGCCATTAATATTTTTAGTGTTTGCCAAAAATTGGTTTACTCTGCCTGGAGGAAAAATTGGCGATCGCCCGAAATCATTCTACAACTTGACGGTTAAAGAAGAGTGTTTACGTCTTTTGCTTGAACACAAAGCCAATCCTAACCTCAAAGATAGTCTGGGACGTACTGTTTTAGAAATAGCAATTGTTTGGTGTCTACCCCAGATTGTCAAATTATTGTTGCTTCATGGTGCTGATCCCAATCTCCGAGATCGCAATGGCATAACTCCTTTAATGAAAACCGCTATTCTAGGTATTCAAGATGCACGACCAATGTTAGGTAAGCTACAAATTATTATGTATCTAATTGATAGTGGTGCAGAAATTAATGCTCAAGCACCAGATGGTAAAACGGCTCTAATGTATGCGGTTGGTAATTCCAGGCTCGAGATAGTAGAGCTATTAGTTAATAGTGGCGCGTCTTTATCGATTACTGATCATCAAGGCAATCAAGCTTCAGATATCATTGCTCGGGAAGTTACCAAACAACAGCAAACCTATCTGCAAAAAATTTTGACTCAACCCCAATTAAATTTAATTAAATACCAACAATTACTCCCTGAAGGCGATCGCTTATTAAATTCTATTTTAGATAATCAAGCAGTCAAGAATCAATTTTAGATTGGCTAAGTGTTTTCTGTAAACAGGCTTTAGTATGAAATGCCACCTGCGACTTTAATTAAATCGGCTGCTTTTTCGCCAATCATAATAATGGGCGCGTTTGTGTTGCCTCTGACCAGAGTTGGCATGATCGATGCATCCGCAACCCGCAATCCCTTAACCCCATGTACTCGTAGTTCGGTGTCTACTACTGCCATTGAGTCATTGCCCATTTTACATGTGCCAGCTGGATGATGTCCTGTACTGCAAGCTTCTCGGACGTAGGATTTCAGTGCTGCATCGCTCTCAATGCCAACACCTGGAGCAATTTCCTCACCGCCAAACTCATCAAAAGCACGGGATTGAAACAATTGTCGCATTAATCGAATCCCAGCAACGAGCTTTCGCACGTCAGTTTCACTTTGCAGATAATTCATCCGTATGACTGGAGTGTCTTCGGGGTTAGATGAGCGCAAACTGACACTGCCAATGTTGTGGAAACAAGTCAAAGAAACTACGCCCGTAAATCCCCAATCAGGATTAAAATAGCCAGGCGGTACATATATATCAGGGCCGAAGAAGAACTGTCCATCGGGTAAAGCCTCCAGGTTGCCCTCGCTATGGAAAAACAGTCCAGCTTCAGACACATTACTGGTAATGGCAGGGTTTACCTCTTGAGTCGTCTGTTGGGCTACTGGAAGGATAATGTGGTCTTGCAGGTTTTGACCGACCCCTGGCAGATCGGCTACGACCGAAATTCCTAGCCCTTGCAGGTATTTTGCATCCCCAATGCCAGAAAGCAGAAGCAACTTGGGTGACTCGAACGCGCCCGCACTTAAAATGACTTCCTCGTTGACCCTGACCTGATGCAGCATTCCCTCGTGCAGATATTCCACTCCAATAGCGCGGGTTCTCTCAAACAACAAGCGAGTTACCAACGCGCCTGTCTTTATGGTCAAATTATGACGCTGGCGAATCGGCAAGAGGAAGGCAGCAGCGGTACTGTGACGTTTACCATCTTTGATTGTCGACTGATAGAGTCCAGCCCCTGACTGCTGCGCACCGTTGAAATCAGGATTGTAATCGTATCCCAGTTCCACACAGGCATCGACAAAGCGTTGGGATACTACAGCAGGGGAAATTAAATCGGTGACGCTCAACTCACCATCAACCCCGTGGTAAGCATCGGCACCGCGTTGCTGATTTTCAGATTTCTTAAAATAGGGCAAGACATCCTGGTAACTCCAGCCAGAATTCCCTAATGCCTGCCAGTGGTTATAATCGTGAGGATTGCCCCGGATATAAATCATCATATTGATTGAACTGGTGCCGCCCAAAACTTTGCCACGGGGACAAAAAATTTGGCGATGATTCAAGTAGGGCTCTGGTTCAGTCAAATAGCCCCAGTCCACTTCGGAGCCTGGTAGACTGAGACATTTCGGCGGAATATGAATCTCCAGTTTTGTATCTGGGTTGCCTGCTTCGAGGAGTAACACGGTTGTTTGTCTGTTTTGTGACATTCGGTTAGCGATTACACAACCTGCCGAACCCGCACCAATCACAATGTAGTCATAATAATTATGCTGAGTCATGACATCTTCGCTTGTGAATTCAACACTTCAAGAACTGAGTATTCATCTCTGACACTTTCGAGGATTGAGCTAACGAGCTGTATATCCACCATCAATTGGCAAAGCGTTCTGCACAAGCTCGACCAAGCCCAGAGGCAGCTCCCGTAATAACTGCCACTTTGCCATTAAGTCTATCCATGTGTCTTTCTCCTGTTGATATTTCGTCTGTACATTTACTGTTTCTCAACAGCGAAATCTTGAAGTCTTGTTTTGCGTTTTTACTCTTGGACTAAATCAGGTTGACTACCGTACAGATGAACAACGCTGTAAGTATTTCATACACAAGACTAAAATATTTATTCTATTTACCTAAAAATTAGCACAGGAGCTTAGTAAGACTAAACTCCCAACATTACTGAGACGACCATTTTAGACATGAGCAATCTCAAAAATAAACTGTAGCAATACCTATTGTGTTTAGGACATTTTTCAAATTGCTATTTACTACTTGCTACTTGCAAATGTGCGAGCTTATAATTTTTTGTCCTAAGCAATTAACGTACTACTATATAGCTGATATTTAAGCTGCACTGGAAGAAAGTAAATACTCTTTCAACAATTGTATTTTATTCGTTTTCTCCCAAGGTAAATCTAGATCAGTTCTACCAAAGTGTCCATAAGCAGCTACATCTTGATAAAAACGACCACCTCTCTGTTGAGGAAGATTACGCAGGTTAAGAGTTTGAATAATCCCCGCTGGACGTAATTCAAAATGTTGAGTTACTAATTCCAGCAGCGTTTCTTCCGCTACCTTAGCAGTCCCAAAAGTTTCAATAAAGACACTGACTGGTCTAGCAACTCCAATAGCATAACTAACCTGTACTTCACATTTATCTGCCAAACCAGCAGCAACAATATTATTGGCAACATAGCGACAGGCATAAGAGGCACTACGGTCTACTTTAGTTGGATCTTTCCCAGAAAAAGCACCACCACCATGACGAGAATAGCCACCGTAGGTATCAACAATAATTTTGCGACCAGTTAACCCAGAATCACCTTGAGGGCCACCAATAACAAACTTACCTGTAGGATTAACTAAGAAACGAGTTTGGTCATTAGGTTTGACGTTCAAATCCGCAAAGATCGGTTGAACTACCGCCGACCAAAGATCATCTTTAATCTTTTTCTGTACAGCACTACCTTCAGAAATATCACCAATAGTTTCTGTATGCTGAGTAGAAATTAAAATAGTATCGATACCAACAGGTTTGCCATCTTGGTATTGAACTGATACTTGAGTTTTGCCATCAGGACGTAAGTAAGATAATTCACCTTGTTTACGCACCTGTGCCAAACGACGAGACATTCGATGAGCTAAACTGATGGGCATAGGCATTAACTCTGGAGTTTCGTTACAGGCATACCCAAACATGATTCCTTGGTCACCAGCACCAATTTGGTCTAGTTCATTATCGCTTAAATTTTCTCGTTGCTCTTGAGCCGAGGTTACACCTTGAGCGATATCTGGAGATTGTTCATCTAACGCCACTAACACAGAACAGCTATCGGCGGAAAAGCCGTTTTCTGCATTGGTATAGCCGATTTCTGCGATCTTTTTTCTAACTAAGTCTACATAGTTGACTTGAGCTTTCGTAGTAATTTCTCCTGTGACTAAAACTAAACCCGTATTGACCACTACTTCCGCAGCAACGCGACTGAGAGGATCTTGGGACAATAAGGCATCTAAGATAGTATCGGAGATTTGATCACAAATTTTGTCGGGATGACCTTCTGTGACAGATTCGGAGGTAAATAAGTAGTTACGAGACAATTGTATATAGCCCTCTGTGAGATTTTATTATTAATGCAAGATTTTAACCTAAACATCGGAGCATCAGAGTATATAATACAGGTTTGCTTCCTAGATTACAAAATATTACAAAATTTGAATTTCTGCCAAACTGCTAATTTCAATATCTGCTTGGGGGAATGAGCAGCTTTGATAACGACAAATAGCAATTGCTCCTGCTGCTTTTGCTGTTTTTGCCATGATAATATCGCTTATGGCATCTCCTACCATTAATGTTTGCTCTGGTCTAACTTGCAAAGTTTGACAGGCTTGAATAAATAATTGTGGATCAGGTTTAGTTAATTTGTGATCTACCCCCATACGCAGTTGTATATAATCCTGTAGCTGATGACTGCTTACAAAATCATTAACTCCTGCGGTAGAGTCGGCGGAAAGAATTCCTAGTTTTAAGCCTGCACTAGCTAAATACTTGAGTGTTGATATAACTTCAGGAAATAAGGGTGCAGATTGGGGGTTTTTAGTTAAATATTTAGACTGGGATACTTCAGTAAAAACTGTTTGAGCAATTTTCCTGGCTTCGTACCAACTTCTACCTGTTTCAGCAATATAAGCTGCTGCTGCAATTTCATTTTCCTGACGGCTACCGACTGCCATTAAGCCTTGAGGATCTATAACATTGTCTTGAATACCAAATGCCATCAATAACGGCTCTCCTATTCCTGGTATTTGAGCATCAATTAAACGCGCTCTTTGGATACCGACTTCTCGCCAAAACGCTAAAGAGTTTTCTAAAGTACCGTCTTTATCAAAAATAATCGCGCTAATGTTATTAAATTTTAGATCTTGACAAGCGATCGCGATCGACAAAATTTTTTTCCTCTCTTCAATAGTTAACAAAAAAAGAGAGGATAATTTTCCTCTCTTCATTCAAAATTTAGTTGTTTTGTTTATTCTTCTGCTGCTGCACCTACCATTTCACCTTCAGAATCAACTTCCTCTTCTTCAACTGCTACTGTATCTGTATTTTCAACGGCTTCTTCCTCAACCGCAACTTCTTCTACTGCGGAGGGAATTTCTTCTTCGATAGTAACACCTTCAGCCTCTGCTAAGAGTTTCTGACGATATTTCTCTGCCATTTCTTCGGCTTTTTCAAATACTATCTCGCGGTTTTTGAGCATATCGCCTGGTTCTGGTTCTAGCTGTTTGGTAGATAGAGATATACGACCTCTCTCTGCATCTAGGTCGATAATCATGACTTTTAATTCGTCATTAACTCCAAATACGCTGTGAGGAGTATCAATGTGGTCATGGGAAATCTCGGAAATATGGAGTAAACCACTGACTCCTCCAATATCAATAAATGCACCGTAAGGCTTGATACCACGTACAGAACCTTTGACAACTTGACCAACTTCTAAACCATTCATCTTACGCTCTACCAAAGCTCGACGATGGCTAAGAACTAGCCTGTTACGCTCTTCATCAACTTCTAAAAATTTGAGAGGTAAATCTTCTCCCACTAAGTCTTCTTTGGCTTCTCTGGCACTGATGTGAGAACCAGGAATAAAGCCTCTTAAACCTTCGATTCTAACTAACGCACCGCCACGGTTAGTTGCAAAAACATTGGAGCGGACTGTGGCATCTTCTTGTTGTAGTTGTCTGACGCGCTCCCAAGCACGCATATATTCGATGCGTCTAATAGATAGAGTTAACTGCCCATCTTCATTTTCATCTGTGAGAATGAAAAACTCCCTAGTCTCATCTGCTTGTAAAACTTCGCTTGGATTATCAACTCTATTAATTGACATCTCCTGAATGGGAATATAAGCAGCAGTCTTAGCACCAATGTCAATCAAAGCTCCTCTAGGTTCCATACTAAAAACTGTTCCTGCTACTATGTCTCCAGGACTAAAATGATAGTCGTATTTATCGAGAAGAGCAGCGAAATCCTCGTGAGTAAAACCAATATCTTTAGTACTATTTGCTTGCTGATTGACCATATGGATTAGATGTCCTTGTTGTATTTCTTTATTTTTTTGATTGATGAGCCTCCTGTTTGATGTACACTCACCTAATTTTTGTGCAGCCTACACCTACATTTACTAGGCTTTCCAGCTAGCAAAGATGTTACACTTGGGATTATATAAATCGCTAAAACACTTTGCTAGTGAGACACATTTGATTGGTTGCCAAAATGGCATTATATCATTGTAACTTTTTATTGGGTTAACAGTATTTTTTTTTATTAGTTTTTGTCAAAAATGATAATTATCTAAGCTTTGTCAATTTTGCTACTAACTCAATTTATAGTTAGCTCTTAGCCATTTACAGTTATTAGCTAAAGCAAACAATTAGAAAAATCAAGACATACAGTTGACAATTGTATTAGAAGCACTCGAATTATCTGATGTTTGCCAATGATTCAATTCTGGACTTTGAGAATTTTCATTTTGCAGATGATTGAGAGTTTCAATAAAATCTTTGATTCCCTGGAATTTGCGATATACTGAAGCAAAACGAATATAAGCTACTTCATTTTCGTAACGTAACTTTTGCAAGACTAGCTCACCTATTTCGCTGCTACTAAATTCTTTACCTGAGTTTTGTTGTAATTTTGCTTCTATATCATCAACAATTACTTCGGCTTTTTGATAAGATACGGTAGTTTTCTCGCAAGCTCTTAATATTCCTCGTAACAACTTAGCACGCTCAAAAGATTCTCGACTGTTATCTCTTTTAAGGACTGTAATTGGAACTAATTCAATTCTTTCATAGGTTGTAAAACGCTGTTTACAATTAAGACACTCTCGACGACGACGAATACTCTGTCCACTTTCTGTAGAACGAGACTCTAGGACTCGGCTTTCTGTGTGCTGGCAATTGGGACAATGCATGAATCTTCTAATAGACGCTTATTATAATTATAAGTCGTTGACATAAACAACAAATCTGAGCCGTTTTTTACATCATAGTCTGTATTACCGCAGACTTTAATTAAAAAAGACTCAGAAATGGAAAAATCTTAAAAATACTTAACTTTAAGCGTTCTAGATTTTGACTTATTTTTCAATGCGGGGAGGTTCGCGGAAGGCGATCGCAAAAAAGAGAACTGCAAGCGCCATAGCTAAAACTAGAATGTAGGCAACACTTTCCATATTTAAAATCCTAAAATGCTTTTACTGTTATTCTATCAAGAAAATAACTAAAGTTTAGAGTCGATTGAACTAAATTAATTAACAAATGCAAGGGAAACAACTAATATTTAGCATCTCCCTTACAGACATAAAATGTGATAATTGCTAAATTAATAGCTAATTTTAGGCTTCTTTAGCAGTGCGACTAGATTTATCACCCACTTTCTGGTAGAAGCCCCATTCTACTTGTTCTTCTTCTAACTCTGGGTCAACACCAGCAAATACATCTCGGTATAGTGTACGAGAACCATGCCAAATATGACCAAAGAAGAATAATAAAGCAAAACAAGCATGACCAAAGGTAAACCAACCACGAGGGCTAGTACGGAATACACCGTCAGAGCCTAAAGTTTCGGTGTCGAAAGCAAAAGTTTCTCCTAACTGAGCTTTACGAGCATATTTCTTAACAGTTGCTGGATCATCAAAAGTTTGACCATCTAAAGCACCACCGTAGAAAGAAACACTTACACCACCTTGTTCAACGCTTAGTTTAGACTCAGCACGACGGAAAGGAATGTCCGCTCTCACAACGCCATCAGCATCAGATAAAACTACAGGGAAAGTTTCAAAGAAGTTAGGCATACGACGAACTGATAATTCACGACCTTCTTTGTCTGTAAAGACTGCGTGTCCTAACCATTCTTGAGCTATACCATCACCGCTATCCATTGCACCTGTACGGAACAAACCACCTTTAGCAGGACTGTTCCCTACATAGTCATAGAATGCTAATTTCTCAGGAATTGTCGACCAAGCTTCAGAAGGAGTTAAACCTTCATCCATGGCTGTTTCTACCCGACGTTGAATTTCCTGTTTGAAGTAACCTTGATCCCACTGATAACGGGTAGGCCCAAACAATTCGATCGGAGTAGTGGCGTTACCGTACCACATTGTGCCTGTGACTACAAAAGCTGCGAAGAATACTGCTGCAATACTGCTAGAGAGAACGGTTTCAATGTTACCCATCCTCAAAGCTCTATAAAGTCTTTCGGGAGGACGAACACTGAGGTGAAATAGACCTGCAATAATACCAACAACACCAGCAGCAATGTGGTGAGCTACGACCCCACCAGGATTAAAGGGATTGAAGCCAGCTGGCCCCCATTCAGGAGCTACTGGTTGAACATGACCAGTCACACCGTAGGCATCTGAAACCCACATTCCAGGGCCCCAAACTCCTGTTAAATGAAATGCGCCAAATCCAAAACATAGTAGACCAGACAAGAATAAATGGATACCAAACATTTTAGGTAAATCCAAAGCTGGTTGACCAGTACGGGGATCGACAAATAATTCTAAATCCCAATAGACCCAATGCCATACTGCTGCCAAAAACAACAAACCAGATAAGACGATATGAGCGATCGCAACACCTTCAAAAGACCAGAAACCAGGATCTAGACCTGTTTCGCCAGTCACACTCCAACCACCCCAAGATGTATCTACACCCAGACGAGCCATAAAAGGTAATACATACATACCTTGTCGCCACATGGGATTAAGTACAGCATCACTGGGATCAAAGGTAGCTAACTCAAAAAGAGCCATTGATCCAGCCCATCCTGCTACTAGAGCAGTATGCATTAAATGAACTGATATTAGTCTGCCTGGATCATTCAGGACGACTGTATGAACTCGATACCAAGGTAGTCCCATAGACTACGCTCCTCCTATTAATTTAATTTTAAAAAAATGGGCTTATTCAAGAACGACTTGAAAATACTATTTATTTAAAGAAGTGTAACTATTGTTAGAACCTATTGCAAGATTTATCGACTGTTATCGACAAAAGTTAACTTTTATAACAAAAATAATCAAGCAGCAATCTTGAATAGGTGAGCTTTTAATTTTTAGTAGCTGAATTAAATATTGCTTCTGAGCGTGTCAAGATTTCAATAACTTGTTCGGCATCGATTAAGCGTTTAAGTACTACTTGTCCGATACTAGATACTGCTGTAATTTCCCCTCGGGGTCTGACTTCAATCATCAGTACGGCATCTTCAACTGCATAAAGCCATAAAGTCTCACCTTGCTGAACTGTACCACAATTAAGACGCTGTATTTTAGGATTGCGTCCCCAGTCAGTATAATTCCATAGTCCGCCAAATTCCCAAACTCTACTGTAAGTCCAGCCTTCACTCAGAAAAAAATATTTCACTGTGTCAATAAATAATAAATTTAGTGTAGTAAAGCGATCGCTAATTGCTTGCTACTATTCCTTTTAAATTAAGGATTAGGAAAAAAAATAAATTTACCCAACCCAATTACTAAACTGACAACAGCAGTAAAAGCCAAAATAATTAATGCCCAGATTTGTTTACTTTGTGAATTTTTGAGTTCTGTAACAATTTTTCCTTGGGCATCAAACTTTTCTTCTAATCTTGCCTGACTAATTTCTATCTTATTAAGGCGTTCGTCAACTTTGCCAAGCTTTTGATTGATTTCCCCTAAAATTTCTTTGAGATCAGATTCGACAGAGATACTCATTTGCTATACTCCTAATAAGATTTACACTTTAATGAGGAAACTTTTTAGGTTTGGTCGTCAAAAAGTTTCCTTTTTAGTTTGTGATTTTTAATAACTCAAAAAAATTTTAACGAAGCCAGCTTATCTCTAAACTTTCTCTTCAGGAAAAGTTTCGTTAAATTCTTCAATTAGTTCGTCTAGCTCTTCAAGTGCTTGGTCTACGTCAATTCTCAACGTTCCCAAATTAGGCCTTTCTAAAAGTTCGACTAGTGAGTCTCTGCTCTCGGCAATTTTAGCAATTTTGGCTTTGATATCAATTTTGTCCATATTTTTGTTTGACTGAGTATCCAATAGCTCTAGAATAGACAATATTGATAAATTTAAACAATTTTTTACTTTATTTAATTATGTTGCGTAAAATACCATTAGCGGCTGTGGGCTTAACTGTCGGAGGAATTTTAACTGCTGTTGGTTTTTATGCCTATGCTGTGGGATTGAATACTCTAAATTTAGCTGGATTTTTTTATGGTATTCCTTTGTTGTTGGGTGGCTTGGCTTTGAAAGCTGCGGAATTAAAGCCTGTACCTTATACGGTTGAGACTAGTCCTGAAATTAAACAATTGCGATCGCAATCTACTCCAACTCAAGAACAGTTGCGTAAAGATGTAACTCGTTATCGCTATGGACAAGAGGCGCATTTAGATGAATCTTTAGCGAAGTTAGGGTTGAGTCCCACTGATGAAGAAAGACCACAATTAGTAGGAATTCAAGAACAATCAAGAGACGGTGCTTATACTTTACTGATGGAATATTATTCACCGTTTTTTTCTTTAGAAGAATGGCAGCAAAGAAGAGAGAAAATTGAAAAGTTTTTTGGCCCTGATATTATTGTAGAAATTGCGCAACCAGAAGAATCCAAGATTAACGTTGCTTTAATAGAAAATAAGAAATAGATATTTCTTAATGAAAATCAGCATCCCATATACCAATGTAAAGGTTATTTTCGGAGTTACGCTGAACTACTCCTTCTAAATTGTTAGCTTGAAAATATTGTTCATCACTTTTATTTGAGAACACTTGTTTAATATCTTGCTCAATTTCGGGCGAATAATTATTTGATAATAACTTTTGAACTGTCTGTTGAATTGCTGCTAAATCATCAACAGACTCAGCAAAACAAATTTCTGTTTGACGTATAGCTCCTGTTTGTCGATCAACTAGATAACCTAAGTCATATTTATTAACAGCCATATTTTGATATGACAGTGCTGTACTATTTTCCCAATAGCCTTGAGTTTGTTCCGTAGGATTTCCTAATGTGTTGATAACTTCTTCATGAGTAGTGCCAACAGTAATAGTAGGTATTGTTGATAATTTTAACAAACTTGTTGCTGGTTTAATTGTTGAACTACTAGTAGATTTGGTATACGACTTATCTAATTTAGATGTTGATTGATTGAATTTTGGTGGTGAACTAGTTATTTTTGAAGAGGAGGTTTTTATTGTAGATTTATATACTACTGAATCATCAATATTATCTTGATTATTGTTGGCAGTTAATTGAGTAAAATCAAAGTTAATTAAAAAATAAAAAATACCAATTACACTTAACCCCAAGCAAAATAATATTGAGGTAATTTTAACTTCTGGAGTTAAATAGAATTTCTCTTTTGGCTGACTAACTGGACTAATTATAGAGTCTGAAAGTAGTATAGACTCCGAATGCAAGGCTTTTAACATTTCATCAGCAGAGTTGAAACGATCTTGAGGGTTAATACAAATTGCCCGATTAATAACTCTTGCCAAGTTAGTTTGTAATTTCAAATCCTCTGGCTGCCATAAATATTGATTACGTTTGCTATCCCAAGTTAATTGGGATGGAGTCTTTCCAGTCAATAAATAAATAGCAGTTAAACCTAAACTATAAAGATCGCTAGCATAAATCGATTTGCCTTGTTTATGTTCTGGGGAACTATATTCATGTAAGCTGTGTTGGTTTAGTTGGGATTCTAGTTCTAATTCTTTAACTCCACCAAAGTAAATTGGTACTGGTAGATGTTTAGTGGTTGTAAATTGACTCGATTTATCCTGTCGTAAGATAATATTTCTCGGTTTTAGCTGACGGTATACAATTCCATAGCTATGAATATACTTAAGAACGGCTAAAATACTAATTAATATCTGCTTGACTTCTATTTCTGGTATTTCTCCTTGTTGTTCTACCTTTTGTTTTAAGGTTATACCGTTAATCCACTCGCGGACTAAATAAAAATCTTCCCCAATCATAAAATGCTCATAAAGCCGAGGAATCTGAGAATTTTTACCACTAAGCCTTTTGAGAATATTAGCTTCCTTTTGAAATGCAAACTGGGTTTCTTGTACTTGAGGATTGCCTAAAATTGGTCTAAATTTCTTAATTACACAGCGACGAGAAGATAATGAAGATTGGTCTTTAGCCAACAGAGTTTCGCTAAATGTACTTTGACCAAGAGTTTCTAAAATACAGTATTTATTGTGTAAGATGTTACCTGTCATGAAAACATAAAAAGTTTGCCACGAAATTTACTATTATTTAGAGTTTAATAAATTAATGCTAGGAAAACTATATACTGGCATACTAAAATTTTTTAACCGCGAAGCGGTTAACTATAAGCCGTAAGTCTTAAGCTGTAAGCTAACATAGGAGGGGATTTAACCCCCACTATGTCTTATTCCACGATGCAAGAAGTAGAGGAATTAAACTGCGCAGAAGCTTGAGGCGACCTCAAGCCGTCCGCCGTGCAGTCGTTGACCAGGCTATAAGCTCTAAGCTTTAAGCTTTTGTTAAAGGTTTTCTGATTACTTTTAGTAATTGAAGCGATCGCTGATTGCGTATACTCAAGATAAACTAAAAAAAGAAGCTTCTCGACTAAATAATTATCTGAAGCTTCCTTAAACTATAAAAACTTACTTATGAGTATAACACTGATGACTAATGGAAGTAATAGCAGCGATTGCGAAGCTAGCCGAAGGCATCGCCTTGATCGAATTGAAGCAATTGTAGAATCTAATTCTCGTGCTATTCAAGCAATGATGGAACAACAAGCCACGGAGCGCCTCAGACACGAGGAAAGAATGGAACGATTAGAAGAAAACTTGATTGAAACAAGACAGTTAATGTCTCAAATGGCAGAAACGCAAACAGGCTTAACTAGAATTTTGATTAACTATGATGAAGATCGTCCAACAATTCTACGTAGGTTAATGGCAATTGAAAATAAAGTAGACCGCATTTTAGAAAGAGGACAAGAATAACCAGAAAATTTACTTTAATGCGTAGTAGCTATAAGCCGATAACCTGCATCATACTCTGTTTGCTGTTTAAGATAGCCATATTTTTGTTCCCAAACACCATTATTGAGATCGGCAGTTAATCTCTCTATCCCTTCTGTCAATTCCTTCTCAGATATTTTGGCAAAAGTAGAGATACCATTACGTACTTGAGGATTTAGATAAATTTCAGGTAGACACCAGCCAGCAGCAGCAAATAAATCACTTAAGTCTGGTGGTAATAAAAAAGGCATGATTTCAACTGGTTTGTGAGTAATTTGGCGAACTTTTTGAGCTATCGCTTTAGTATCAGGAAAAGTATCTAAGGTATCGTGAATAAAGTAGGGAAAATAATCTGTTAACCAAAAATCTGGGATTTTATGCTACTCAAAGGCAAAAATAACTATCTTACCTGTTTTAACAATACGATTAATTTCTTTAATTCCCGCAGTTAAATCTTGGAAGTGATGCAAGGCTAACATAACTATTGCAGCATCTACAGATTGATCAGCTAAAGGAATTGCTTCAGCTACAGCAGTTACCCAACTAACCTGGGGATGAGGCTGCGCCTGACTTTGCATCGTTTCTGATGGCTCGATCGCAATGACTTGATAACCTTGAGCAGCGATCGCATTACTATAATTTCCTGTACCTGCGCCAACATCAGCAATAATCTTACCTGGCGGTAAATCCAACAAACTCAGCAATTGTTCAACTATTCTAGGATCTGGCTGGCGAGTGTAGTTATATCCTTCTCCGATTGAATTATATAAAGTCATTGTTTGAAGTACTAGTCCTAAATTAATTTTATCGTTAGGAGTCGGGAGTCAGGAGTCAGAATTTAGATAGCTAATAACTACGAAGACTAATGCTATTGGTTTAATAAGTGGGCAAGCAAAATTATTTGTACATTTAGATCTATAACTCATTTCTGATTATCTTTACTTCCTATTTCCTACTTAACCCAAATAATAAATTAATTTTGCATATTAAATCACCAGCGTTTTTTCACTATAATCTAGCTGGTGGAACATCTACTAAGGCAGCATCAGGTAAAACATAAGAGCTACCTAACAATTGTTCGTCCCAGTCAATAATTTCGGGAAAGCGGATATTAGGTAAGACTTTGACGGCAAATATTTCTTGTACAGCATCTTCAAATTTTAAAAAGGCAACAGTTTGACAAGTTTCCAAATTAACTACCCAAACACCGCAGATTCTTTCCTTGAGTTTTTCTGTTAAAGGAATAGCACTAAACACGGCTGTTTCTCTTACCTGAGATAGTCCTATAAAAGCCAGTGAGCCATAAAAATCTATACCGCGAGTAAAACCAGGCAATCTAGTCACAGTTTGCAACTTGCCAGTAGATTGATCGCAGATTGATAAACTACCTTCTCCAGATTCTAACACCCACAGGCGATCGCTATACCAACGAGGCGAGTGAGGCATGGATATACCCCGACTAATGATTTCATTGTTTTCCACATCAATTAAAATTCCCCCCCTGGCTTTATTAACACGCCACCCACCCTGACTATTGGTTTCTCCTAGTGCTGTAACATACTTAGGCTGTTGATGGACCATTCCTAAACCATTAAGATGACAACGATCTTCTGGAGTTAATGCCGTTACAAACTTTGGTCGCCATTGAGGAATAAAACTATAATCATGATCTAGAGTGCAAAGACAAGAAAAACGAGTATTAACAAACCATAAATCAGTCTTATTTACTCCTCCCCATTCCATCTCATGAATATCAATATCTCCCGTAATATGAGCTTGACGGGGTAAATAACAAGCATCATGCTTACCTTGTGGTTCAATTTTGGCTGCTACTGCGAGAACATTATCTAATTTCCAGATTTGATTACTACAACCAATTGCCATTTTTTGACTATCTGCTGCAATTCCCATCGGTTTTTGAAACATCCGAAAATGAGTATTAATATAGTCGCCATCAGCACGCAAGATAATTAGTTTACCTGCTTGATAAGTTGAAATAACTAAAGAAATCCCTAATTGACTCAAAATATTGGGAAAATTACTAGTGTGAACACTCCGCATCGGTTCATCTTGTGGAGTTGCAGATTCTTTAGCTTCGTTTTGGGACATAAACGTGAGTTCGATGACTACAAAATTAACTGGTTATGTTTGGGAAAAGCGAAGCAGCGCGGTCTTGGCAAGCCAGTCCGTTGCGGAGGTTTCCTCCGTTGTAGGAACTGGCGCGGTTTCCTTCGAGAGCGACTGCTTCAAGAAGGGAAAGGGGAAAGGGGAAAAGGATATATTTTTCGCGCATCTAACTTACTTATTACTCATTACTTTTTACCCTCAAATCATTCCGCATAACTAACTAACAACCTGCGTTACTAGCTGTAGTGGCTTGATATAGAGGCTGAATCCATTCCCATTCTTTAGTTAAACCTTCTGGCAGAGAAACTTGGGGAATATAACCCAAAACTTGTTTAGCTTTAGTAATATCTGCACTAGTATGACGAGCATCACCTGCTGCTTTTTCCAGATAATTACGCCGAATTGGTTTTCTGATAACTTGCTCCATAATGTTTAATACCTCATTGAGAGTGACTCGGCTTCCTCCACCGATATTAAACACTTCCCCAATTGCTTCGGGGATTTTAGCTGCTGCCACATTTGCTGTTACTATATCGCTGACAAAAGTGTAGTCTCTGGTTTGTTGTCCATCCCCAAAAATAGAAATAGCTTCATCATTAATTGCTGCTTTAAAAAATCGATGAAAAGCCATGTCGGGACGTTGACGAGGCCCATAAACCGTAAAATAGCGTAAGGCAGTAACGGGTACACCAAAATTTTGCTGATATAACCAGCATAAGCGTTCTCCTGCTAGTTTAGTAATGCTATAGGGAGATAAAGGTTGAGGACATAAAGTTTCGGGAGTAGGCATGGTGATTGCATTGCCATAAATTGACGAACTAGAAGCGTAGACAATTCTGGTTAAAGATTTTGTTTGCTTGGCTGCTTCTAGAATTACCTGAGTAGCATTAATATTTCTAGCTGTATATTCTTGAAAATCTTTTCCCCAGCTAGCTCTGACTCCTGCTTGTCCTGCTTGATGATAAACTACATCCACTGATTGCAAAAGTTGCTGCCAATCCAAATCTTGGATATCGGCTGTAATTAATTTAAAACTGGAATGTTGCTTGAGATCAGCTATATTGTTCTGTTTTAGTTGACGATCATAATAATTATTAAATTGATCGATACCAACTACTTTATCCCCTCGGTTTAAAAGAGCTTCTGCCAAGTGAGAACCAATAAATCCCGCCACACCAGTAACAATATGGATACCCATGAAGATTAGCTTACAGTTAGTAAATAAATTTGTATTCTTAACAGAATAACCGTAGTTTGTTAATTTTAGAGTCTGGGTTAACCTAATATTTAGCAGAATTTAACTAATTACTGGGGGTGGCTACTAGTAAAAACTGTAAACTATATTAGAAGTATTATTAAATTTCGAGATCTCAAAATAAAATGATCATTTGGCATTAAATATAGGCTTTACTTGCTAATATCGCCTTCTACAGTAGAAATTATACTTAAAGCAATATTAAAAATATGGATGTTACCAGCGATTTACACGTTATTGAAACCAGACCTTTGTTAAGCCCAGCCTTTATTAAAAGTGAATTACCTTTACCAGCAGAAGTTGCCCACTTAGTTACTCAAACTCGCGATCGCATTCGTAATATTTTAGAAGGAAAAGATCCCCGAATTCTAGTTGTAGTCGGGCCTTGTTCTATTCATGATGTGAAAGCAGCTAAAGAATATGGTAGTAGATTGATGAAGTTGCGATCGCAATTACAAGATCAACTAGAAATTGTGATGCGTGTTTACTTTGAAAAACCTCGCACAACCGTCGGCTGGAAAGGTTTAATCAACGATCCTCACTTAGATGATAGCTACGATATTAATACAGGACTAAGAACAGCTAGAAAGTTATTATTATATCTGGCTGAGATTGGGCTACCCGCAGCCACAGAATTACTCGACCCCATTACACCCCAATATATTGCTGATTTAATTTGTTGGACAGCAATTGGGGCAAGAACTACCGAAAGTCAAATTCACCGTCAAATGGCTTCTGGTTTATCGATGCCTGTAGGTTATAAAAATGGCACTGATGGTAGTTTTAAAGCTGCTATTAATGCCATGTTGACAGCCAAAATCTCCCATTACTTTTTAGGTATCAACCAAGATGGATTAGCTAGTATTGTCAAAACTACAGGCAACCCTGACGGACATTTGGTATTACGGGGTGGTGCTAAACCTAACTATGAGGCTGAGGATATTGCAGCAGCTAGTCAGGCTCTTAAAGAAAAAGCGATGAATTCACGCTTGATGATTGATTGTAGTCATGATAACAGTAATAAGGACTATAAAAAGCAAACTGTGGTATTGGATAACCTTAGTCAACAGATTGTCACTGGTTGTCCCCACATTATGGGAGTAATGATTGAAAGTCATTTAGTAGCAGGCAGTCAATCAATCTCTCAAGATGCTCAATCTTTGGTTTATGGTCAAAGCATTACCGATGCTTGTGTTGATTGGGAAACTACAGAAACTATGCTCCACGGTTTAGCTGCTGCTGTTGCTCAAGGCAGACCTGAAATTAAGCAAAATGTAACCTCTGTTGCCGTTAAATAAACGATTATGCATGGCTCAATCTGTATTAACTGAATCAGAAAAACAGCAGCTAATGGAAGTTGCTACTCAGGCTTTAGCTAGTGCTTATGCACCCTATTCCCAATTTCGAGTTGGGGCAGCCGTTCTCACAACCACGGGTAAAATATTTGCAGGTTGTAATGTCGAAAATGCTTCCTATAGTTTAAGTATGTGTGCCGAAAGAAATGCGATCGCCAATGCCATAATGGTAGAAGGAAGCGATAAAATAAAATTAAAAGCGATCGCTGTTGTTAACAATCAGGATGTTCCTTGTTCCCCTTGTGGTGCTTGTCGGCAGGTAATCTGGGAATTTGGACAGCAAGCTGAAGTTATTTTTCGGAGTGATCGAGGGTGGCAGCATTCAAATATTAAAGAATTGCTACCTTACGGATTTTCTCTCTAAATAATGTTTCTCAATTTATTCTCTTAGCTATATTCTAGAAAAGCTAACTATTAACAAAGTTTTTAAGTCTGTAATGAAGTCATATCTCGCCGCCGCTATTCAAATGACCAGTAAGCCTGACCTCGCTAAAAATTTGGTTGAGGCAGAAGAACTAATCGAACTAGCAGTACGTCAGGGTGCGGAATTAGTTAGCTTGCCAGAAAATTTTGCTTTTTTAGGCAAAGATACCGATAAAGTACTTCAAGCACAAGAGATTGCTGTGAAAACCGAGCAGTTTCTGAAAAAAATGGCGCAGAGATTCCAAATTACCATTTTAGGTGGTGGTTTTCCTGTACCAGTAGCAGACAATCCCAACAAAGCTTATAACACAGCAATTTTAGTTACCCCTGATGGTCAAGAAGTAGCGCAGTATCAAAAGGTTCATCTTTTTGACGTGAATGTTCCTGATGGCAATACCTACCAAGAATCTAGTACTGTCATGGCAGGTGCCGAAGTTCCTGCTATTTATAATTCCGAAGATCTCGGTAAGTTGGGACTATCTATCTGTTATGATGTGCGGTTTCCTGAATTTTATCGCTCTTTATCACGTCAAGGGGCAGATGTTCTATTTATCCCTGCTGCTTTTACCGCTTATACAGGCAAAGATCATTGGAAAGTATTATTACAAGCAAGAGCTATTGAAAATACTTGTTATGTAATTGCTCCTGCTCAAACAGGTAATCATTATGAACGTCGGTACACTCACGGTCATGCTATGATTATCGATCCTTGGGGGGTAATCTTAGCCGATGCAGGTAGTGAACCAGGAGTAGCCGTAGCTGAAATTAATCCTCACCGTCTACAGCAAGTACGACAACAGATGCCTTCTTTGCAGCATCGAGTATTTATGTAATTTGGAATGACTATATTATCCGTCCTGATGAACATGACGTAATATTCTCTCTCCTATTACTGCGTGCTGGGGATTATCGACCAGACCTGTATCGAGTAAGACTGTACCAAAAAGTATTGCCCAGCCTTTAGCACGTTGTAGTGTAGCATGAGAAATATTCTGATATTCGGCGAGTGCTTGTTGACGGATATTTCGCTCAGAAAATAGCATCCAAATAGAAGCAAGATCTGTAGCTAGATCTCCTGAAGTAATGTCTACCCAATCAATAATGCCTGTGATTGTTCCATTTTCAACTAAGATATTCCGTGGATGAAGATCCCATGTAACCATGTAGCCTCAACATCAATAGGTGCATTTAAAGCCTGATTCCAAATCTTCTCAATCTCTGGAGTAATCAGATTGCTTTTGCTTTTTAACCGTTGCATTCGTTCTTCTACAGAAACTACTCGCTGAGATAATGGCACACCTCGTACCTTATTGACTGGTGCATTAACTGGCGCAGGTGTATGTAGCGATCGCAAAAACGCAACAAAACGTTTTACTTGATTGGGATGAGGTGTTTGTTGGTCAGCAATTACACCAGCTAGCCACGGTAAAACACTCCACCGCCACGGATAACCTTGTCCTGGCTTACCCAATCTGTAAGGAGTTGGAACAGGTAAAGATAATTGCTTTGCTAATAAAGGTAGCCAAGTTTGCTCATTGACAATGAGATTTGCTACTACTTGACGACGAGGAAATCTTAGACACAAATTGTTGCCCAGTCGAAATATGGTATTGTTCCAACCAGAATCAACGGGAGAGATTGTTAGATGTTGTAAATCTGGGTATTGTTCTGCCAACAAACTGGAGACTAGAGATACATCTAGTTCACTTTGCTTTGTTGCATCAGCTTTAGAACCAAACAATTTATCGAACATTACTGCATCTTCGGGATTTGCGAAACCGCGATGTTTATATCGTCCATATCCCTGCACTAAAACTGCTGCAAACATTTTTACAAACAGTATCACCACCGTGAGTCCATAAATCTTCCAATTATCCATCAGTCTTTTCTCTCACCAGACATCTCCAAAATAGATATCAATTACACCTCAATTAGAAGTTGCAAGTTGAACCACCCAATAGTGTAAACTATGGACTACACTTCAAGGTCAAGAGAGAAGATAATGCGAATCGGTTTGTTGGCAGAACTTTCGGGTTTATCGGTCGATACAATTCGGTTTTATGAGAAAAAGGGATTGCTAGATCCAGACCTCGTAGTTCGCCAGAGCAATAACTATCGAGATTATTCCGAAGGAAGTTTAGAACGATTAATATTTATCCAACAAGCCAAAAGCTTGGGTTTTACCTTGAACGAGATTCAAGAATGGATTCAGGGTATTAAAAACGATCAACTAACTGCTACGGAAAAATGTGAAATCATTAACCGTAAGCTTCAAGAAATCGACGAACGAATTGAGAAGTTAATGAAAATGAAAATTCCTCTCACTGCCTGCTTAGATAAATACGATAGCGATATTAAATAGATGCTGTTTAACTGGTCACTGCTCACTGGTCACTCACTGATTACTGCTCACTGTTAAAGACATGAACCTTGCTCAATCATATTAATCACAGCACTATGCTTAACAGTTTCTCCTTCATTAATACTAGTTTTTAAACCCCAATGACCAAATTTAGAATTATCACTAATGCTAGAGAAAAACACAAAATCTTCTCCCCCAGAATTTTTCCAGAAGCAAAAATAATCTTGTAATAATTTGCCCATACGAGGATCATTTTGGGCAGCAGTTTTAATATCTAAAGCACTATCGCCGTTGAGGTGCTGTCCTCCTTCATAGGCATAAAGTTTTAAATTATATTGTTTAGCTAATTGTGCGTGTTCTAGAATACCTGCTTTAACTTTGGTTTCATAAGATTTATTCATCTCTGCGAATACTTCGTCTACGGAAACAGGATTAAAACGAGGCCCATATTGAGTATTAAGGTAGGGAGCGATCGCGATCGCCTCAAGATTACAAGATTCTTGTGTCCCCTTTGCTACTAAATGTTCCAGGCCTT
Organism: Waterburya sp.; assembly: GCA_051658085.1. Classification (GTDB taxonomy): domain Bacteria; phylum Cyanobacteriota; class Cyanobacteriia; order Cyanobacteriales; family Xenococcaceae; genus Waterburya. The sequence continues at coordinate 3,857 of JBOFLX010000129.1, read as the reverse complement.
TTTTAATGTGCCAACTATTAGCAGCTTGTCCTGCAAGCACAGGTTGAATTTTATCTGCTCTAGTCCCAAATTCTTGACGGAAAATATTAGAAATATGACAAAGCCGATCAACAACTGCCTTTTGTGGTAATTGCTCTTGTCTCATTTTGGCAATAGCTTCTGCTTCGGTTAAGCCTTCTTCGGCGATCAGCTTGGTAATGATAGAGGACTCCAAGTCACGGCTTTGAGTAAAACTTCTGTTCCATAATTCGTTACTATTCTCCAAATACAAATTGAGATTTGGATTATAGTTTTGAGCAAATAATTTCGCCGTTTGACGTATATAATCATCATCAGCCAGATGGGGTAGGGTAATCCAGGCTTCTTTAACGGTGACATTAGACAGTTCAATCAAATCCTCATAAGCTACACCTTTACCTGGTGCATTCGGTTGAACGCGATCGCTCCAAGTTTTAATAGTGCTATGATTAGTTTCCATCAAATCCATGTAGCGCAGAATTTTAAACGGTTTGATAAAGTCTAAAAACTCTTGGGTATAAACAGCTTGGGAGTTCAAATCGTACCCCGATGCAACAATTTTTAAATTGGATGGTGGATTATTAGGATCTATATTCCGCAACATTAAGTGTATGGGAATCAATGAACCATCAGCACGTTTTTTATTAGACCTCTGGAAAGTTACCGTAACAGTCCCATTTGCATCTCTATTAGCAGCAAGCAATTTGCCTCCGACTCCAAAACTAATATCCCCGCTTCCCTGATAGGAAAATTGCCAAACTCCAGGCTCATACTCATAGCCCTCAAACCAGAGTCCAGCATCAGACAAAGGATATCCTTGCTCAGATAATTTTAGTCCAGGATTTGGCTGATAAGGTTTATCTACATAACCCCAATCTCTGGCACTTTTAGCTATATTGACCCACATCTTACTTCTTGACCAACTAACATCACCAGAAAGGTTAATGCCCATCGGAAATTTGCTAGTCGTAGAATTTTGCTGAGATTTTATTGCGCTTTCTGCTCTCAGACTAGTATTTGTCCCAATATCTTTGCTATTGATTTGGGCTACACAACCAGATATAGCCCCAAGTAAAACAGTCGGGATACTAAGAATAATAATATTTAGTATGAATAAATTTTTAAATTTGATACGCCACATGAGGTTACTGATTAGGGATTAGGGATTGGTGACTGGTGATTAGGGAAAGGGGAAAGGGGAAAAGGTAGTACGGTAACTTGCTACTTGCTACTTACTACCTGAGTAACTGATGACTGATGACTGTTGAGTGTTGAGTGTTGAGTGTTGAGTGTTGACTGCAAAACTGGTTTAAATAAAACACTATTAGAAATAAAATCCCAAAGATAATGTTGAGGATCTACATCTGGCTTGCGTTGAATAAACCGTCGCATTTTCCAAAGGCTAAAACTGACAATCCAAACAGCATCAGTTAAAGCTGCATATAACCAGCCATAATTTTTGACAAAATATCTTTGTCTCGATTCAAATAAATATTTTGGTAAACGTTTATTTTTAGAGGTATTTTCTGTCACCCCAGTACTCTGTCCAGCAATGTGCATGACTCGGCTTTGGGGGACATACCAACAAGACCAGCCTGCTTTTCTTGCTTGTAAACAGTAGTCAGTTTCTTCGTAGTAGAGAAAATAACCTTCATCCATTAATCCTACTGATTCAAATACCTGACGACGAATCATCATACTTGCTCCTGGTAGCCAGTCAACTTGACAGACTTGATCAGTCATCGGACGGGAAACAACCCAGTTAGATAGAAGCTTAGAAGCTATACCAAGACGTAATCCAGCATCCAGTTCGCTTAAAATAGTAGGGAAACGAAACGCGATCGGCCACAGTTTTCCAGCCTCAACTTCTAAACTACTTCCAGCAATGCCTACTTGAGGGTGTTGTTCCATAAACTCTAATAAAGTTTTAAGTGCGCCAGGGCGAACTTCAGTATCGGGATTAAGTAAATAAAAATATCCTGGTGGATTAGAAGATGTTAGGGTGGGACAGATAGCTAAATTATTACCAAAAGCATAACCACCATTGTGTTGTGAAGGAATTAAAGATACCCATTCTTGCCAACCTTCTGTTTGAATAGCAGTATTTATTTGTTCTAAGGAATCATCTCCAGAAGCGTTATCGACAACTGCCACTTTTACTCCCGATAAGGTTTTAACTTCATTGCTCAAAGAGTGTAAACAATTAATAGTTAGCTTCGGAGTTCGATAATTAACGATGACAACTAGTAACGAGATAGAATCTCGCAATTGGGTTTGACTGGACATTGGTATTAGTAGATTAAATTAATAATTATTTTGATGTAGTTGTTAATTGGCGATCGCTAGTTGCTAATTTAGGTTGGGTTAGGCGAGGAGATATCTCAAATTTATTGTTAAGAAAATTGTTGCCGTAACCCAAAAAATCAAGAGGTTTGGAATGTCTCAAGCTTTACTTGACAAATGGTTTGTAGTTGTTAGTTGGCGATCGCTAATTTCTTCATCCGCTAAGGCAAAATTGATATAAGCTTGCATTTTTTCTGCCATCATCTGTACGTTTGGCTCTTGAAGCATACTATAATGACCTCCAGGAATATCAAATGACTCAACTCCATTTGTAGAACGTTTACCCCAACCAAATAAAGGATCTTTCGAGACGAGAACTGCTGCTGCATCGTCAAATGCTTTATATGAATTTGGGTTGCCCATAGCTCGCCAAAGAGTCAATCTACCTTGAAAAGTAGGTGGATTATATTCTTCCCTTGCCATTTCATAGGCATTTTTAACAGAAATATTCTGACAAAATTTAGGTAACGCTAATCCTCGGTCTAGATAATATCTCAACAGCATAATTTTTAATTTATGCTTAATCTCGTCAACTTTGGCACTAGTTTCATAAATTATTAGGTTTTTAATTTTTTTGATTAAGGTTTTAAGCACATAGACAATTTGGTGCCTACCACTCATTTCAGATTTTTTACCAATAGCTCGTGACAGGCTACTCATCCGATTTTGCAAAACATAATCGTCCAAATTTAACTCTTCAACATCAATAGCATCAATAATCGCTACAAAAGGCACTTGTTCACCCTGAGCTTGAAGTTGACAAGCAATCTCAAAGGCTACAATTCCACCTGCACATAAACCTCCCACTAAGTAAGGTCCTTGAGGCTGAACTTTACGCATTTCTTGAATGTAATGATTAGCCATATCAGGAATTCGAGTATGCAGAATCGGAAAACCTTCTTGGCTGTAAGGTCTTATCCCGTATACAGGTCGCTCATCTTGGAGATGATTTGCCAAACCTGAATACATAATAGTTTCACCATTAGCATCATGGACTAAAAATAAGGGAGCTTGGTTTAAATTACCTCGTTTGAGTAACACTAAAGAATCCCAAACCTTCATTTCTGTTGAAGCAAGCATTTCACCTAGTGTTTCAATGGTTGGAGCTTGGAAAAGAGTAGCTAAAGGTAACTTTCTCTCGAAGGTTTTTTCTATTTTGTCAAATAGCTGAACAGCTAATAAAGAGTGTCCACCTAATTCAAAAAAGTTATCTTGAACACTGATTGCTTCAAGATTTAAAATTTCTTGCCAAATTAGAGCTAGTTTTTGTTCTAGTTCATTACGCGGAGCAATGAAATTCTCTGTCGATGTCTCTATTTCTGGTGCAGGTAACGCACGACGATCAATTTTGCCGTTGGGAGTTAAAGGAAAACGTTCTAAAATCACAAAATGACTGGGAATCATATACTGCGGTAAAGTTAATTCCAAAAACTGCCGTAATTCTTTGACAGTAGGTGCATGATTTTCAGCGACGATGTAAGCCACTAACCGTTTAT
>JBOFLX010000128.1:0-17072 GCA_051658085.1 Waterburya sp. | reverse complement strand
AACTGGAATTAAAGTTACAGATCTTGAACTTGATGCTATTGCTCTTGAGCGAGACACTTTTCATGGCGAGTGGAACTATAGAATCAAACCTCAAATTGTCAGCTAATTGTTCAATTTATTTTTACATAGCTCCTTAGTCTCAATAACTGCTGGTCGATCGCTTTTCGGATCGAAGTAGACCTGAGCAGGAATCGATATTTCCTGAAGCTGCTGGACTTTCCGTGCTGGAGAATAAATCCTGACTCGCCAATAATTATCTAAGATAGCCGTGTAATCAGTTGTGTCCATACTGCGATTAATCTTTATCGGTCTAACTATTTATTATACTGACGTTTTCCAGATAACTACCCTATATGGGGTAGTTAAACAGAATATTTCCACATATTCCAAATCTGAATGATTATACGGACAATAGGATCGCTGTGTTTTAATTTGGGGGCAAGCGATATCTTTGACTGGCTACGCGATCGCACTTAACTAAAAACTATTTTAAATTCGCATTTAACTAAAAACTACCTTAAAGGCGATGAGAAAGCTGAAAAAGAAGTATAAAGACTTTACTCGTCTACTCCAACCGAATTGTTAGCTGGCTGGCGCTGGGCAATCTTCATTAATAAGCGCAATGCTTCATTTACAGCAGCTTCATTGGGAAATGCTTGAGCCACATCAGCTTCTAGAAGAACAAGATTGGTTCCCGCACGATAACGCTCTACATACTTCCCTCTAACCCCTCCTGCTAACTGAGAAAAGTCATATTCAGGTCGCAATTCGTCGTCCATCTCACTGTTAACTTTCTTCTTCATAAAATCTCCGTTCCTGACGAGTGGCTTTTCGAGCGCTAATGATTCGTACTTTTGCTCCTCTATCAGTGTGGGACACAATTAGAAGCTGTCCGAACCTAGATATACCCATGATAACGTAACGACTTTCTCCAACTGAATGATCTGGGTCTGGGAACGTGAGCGATAGTGAATCATTAAAGACTGTGGCAGCTTCCTCGAAGGTAATATCATGCTTCTCACGGTTTAACTCTGCCTTGTCTGGATTCCAATCAAACTCCATGCTGACACACCTGCTAGCAACCACCCTCAAAGTTTAACAGCTAGCCATACTTCTACTTCAAGCAGAAGTAGAGAGATTCTATTTACTATTTTGACATTTAAAGAAAAAGCGAGCGCACTTAACTAAAAACTATTTGAAATGCGATCGCTCGAGCTTGAAACTCGATCGCCGAAAAATTAAGACTTAAAAATTAATTCCTATAGATCCAAGCAAACTTTTTAATACATGAGGGGCTTGCCAGAATAAATAGCCGATCGCGCCGAAAAGTACGATATTGATAGCAGTCAAAGCGTAACCAATTCCTAGTAGTAATCCGTCAGCTTCTAGAGTGGCTACAGCTAAAGTTAGAATTGCTATTGCTGGAATTGTATTGGTAAAAGGAATAAAAGAAATAGGCAAAGATAAGAAAATAGCAAGGCAGGCAATACAAAGTCCGTTAAGTCTCCAAACGTAGGGATTGTCGGTGATTTTGGAAATGCGAGGACGAACGAATTTTGTTAGTAATTTAGTAATTTTTTTGAGGCTTTTTAATAATTGCGAACTAAACTTAGGAGGAAACTTAAATAGATAAATTTTTCTGGGCAACCAAAGTTTACGTATTCCCAAAGCCATTTGCAACCCGATTAAAATGCAGCCAAATCCTGAAATAGTTGACAATCCAGGTGGCATGACAGGAGACAAAAACGGTAGCGCTAATAAAATAATCAGCACACTAAAACCGCGTTCGGAAGTTTGAGCTAAAATGTCGCCAATGGTTAAAGGCTGATTGGCTAGACGTTTAAGAAGCGTTTCAATGTCCTGGGAAAATCTAAGCTGCATAAAGTTAAGTACTAGAGATAATTTATTGAAATTTATTAACTATAGTTTAAACTTTAAATAATCACCAAAAAACTGTTCCATAGATAAAAAAAGCGCTCGCACCTAACTAAAAACTATGATGATGTTAAAGGCGATCGCAGCGATCACTTTATTACAAACTGAATTATTAACTACTCAAATAATTATCAGAAACTTGTCTGTTATTATGCGACGTTTTTACTAATCGTCTCAGACTACATCCGTCTCAGCAAATCATCATAATCATCATGTGCGCCAATCCAATACCAGTAAGTAAATGTGGTCGGATTCCAACAAACCCAGAACACGATAGTTGAGACTAACACGAGCAGAGTAAATCGGTTGTCGCTGACTGACTCGTTTGAACTGAAGGCTAGGATGATAGGGATCTTCTTTCCAGAGTGCATAGGCTTTTGCAGCTTGCTCTCGAACAGATTCAGGAAGATCTCTCAGCCGTTTACGAAACGTTTTGGTAACACTTGATTTCACTTTTGTGAGGGAAAAACTTCATCAAGTGGAACAGTTTCCCCTCTTGCAATTTCCTGACGTACCATTGCAGCCATCTGATCCCACTGTTCGTCTGTCGTGGCGGCAAAACGAGTGTCCCATTTTTGCTCATCTTTCGACTCCGCCAGAAAACGAGCCGCGATCGCATCTTGTTGATCGGGTGAAAGTTTTTCGATTTGGGAGATCGCCTGTCGAAGCAGTTCAGTCATAGTTCAGTAGCAGTAAACACCGCAATTTTTACAGTCTCTTCATTTTACCCGATGCTCAAATAGATTTGGATTAAATGCTATTGTTTTCATGGCAGGGAGCGATCGCACTTAAATAAAAACTATAACTATCTTAAATGCGATCGCACTACTCCACGCTGAAGGGAATTAATCGCAGGCGACCAATGTGCCTCAATCCAAATTCCTTACATTTAAATCAAGATTTCTTGATAATCCGCTTCAAGAGATTTGTTCTACTGCTGGCACTTACGAGTAATATTGCTCGTACTCGTCATGATTACCGATCTAAAACCACGTCACTGTATCGTTTTCCAAAACTCCAAGGGCGCGATAGCTTCGGGTTATACGCACAGACCAAATTTCCTCCTTGCTATTGATACACTTGAAGTGTAACGATGGATGAAATGGATTCTCTGCCCACAAGCGATAGGCTTTTCGTGCGCTTGTCCTCACAGGTTCACTTAGTTCTCGGTATTGAGACCAGAAGGACGGTAGCGTTGCCGACTTCATAATTGCTCATAGTCCATTGGCATTGATCGACCTTCTGCAATTTCCTGCTTTGCTTTCCGAGCTGCTGCAACTAAACTATCCTGAGTTCGCTTAAACGATTCATCCCAATGCTTTTCATCCTCTAACTCAGCAATATAATCTCGAATATGCTCGGCGACTTTTTCTTGCAAGTCATCTGGCAAAGATTCAACCATTTTGACGATTGTAGTGATAGCAGGTGAAGACATGGGTTTCCTGGCAATAACAGAATTAAGAACTATACTCATTTTATCAACTACGGTAATTCCAAAATCTGTCTGTAATTCAAGTTGCGATCGCAGTTAACTAAAAACTATAACTATTTTAAAGGCGATCGCACTACTCTAAGCTGAAGGCGACTGATCGCAGGCGACAAATGTGCATCAATCCAAATCGTTGTCATACAACTAATGGATAAAGTCTAACCTTGATATACTCTATACAAATTCAAGGAGGGCGATCGCCAACCATACAATGCTGTCTACTAAGCGATAGACGGTAAAAGCACAACCGCACGAATCTCAAGGATCAGCCCTTCAATAGCCAAATCGGTGATACCGATGGCTGTCCAAGCTGGGTTCCAATCGCTGAAAAACTTCTTTTTCTCTGTACTCACCAGCAGAAAATGTTCTCGCAAGCCGACATGATAGGTTGTGATATCAACAACATCTCGTGGGCTGGCGGGAATTGCCTTAATTATCTCTCCCAAATTAGCAAAGGCACGCGCGATCTGCGTTTCTGAATCATCACTCACGCTGCCATCTTCTTCCACCCCAACCTGACCAGAGATAAAGGCAAATTTGCCAGATGCTGTCACACCAGGAACGTAATCAAATGCTTCGTAGGTGGCTTTGTGATGCTCGGTTTTGATCCACTGCGGTTGCATGACTTAATATCTTTTCTTCTTGAAAACAGTTGAAATTCTTAACCGATTAGGCTTAACGTTCGCAATCACCAGACTCAGATAAGTCTAACCATACAAGTATTATACGCTAAAGTTCAGGTGCATTGCGCTTGTTATAGGCTTTTAAAGAATTCCAGGAGGAAGTCCTTCGAAACTTGGTATGCCCTCATAGGGTTGACACCAACTTGCTTTTGATTCAGTATTTACATGGGCAACTGGTTCTAAATTCGTCGGAGTATCTACAGTTGCTAACACGATGCATAGATAGATATTTTTATCGTGCGCATAATTCATAAGCTTTGAACCGCAATTGACACAAAAAGCTCTGTACCCACCGATTGCATTTTTATATTCTTTTAATGAACCTGATTCGTCAAAAATTTCCAACGTACTGCCTTTGGCAAGAGCGACGGTAACATAGTCCGCTCCGTGTGCTTTTCTGCAAAACTTGCAGTGGCAATTAAATATTTTTCCTGGAATTAGCTCCACCTTATACTTAACTGAACCACAGAGACAACTTCCTTCAACCATCTCGATCTCCTCTACGTATAACTATTTATTATACGGAAACTTTCTGGATATCATTCCGTGGAAAAACCTCCTGAAAAACGGGAATTATTTTGATGAACGAGAGCGATCGCAACTAACTAAAAACTATTTTAAATGCGATCGCTCTTGTTTGACCTAAGCAGCGTCATTATCGTGCGCAAAGCGATTATATAAAAAGTCTAAAGCATAGTTACGCAAGTCATAATATTCTGGCTGTTCCATGATTTGATCTCGATCGCGAGGACGGGGAAAATCAATATTCATAATTTCGCCAATACCAGCAGCAGGGCCATTGGTCATCATGACTAGCTTATCTGCCAAAAATAAGGCTTCATCAATATCGTGAGTGATCATCAATACTGTACAGCGATGATCGTTCCAGATTTTTAAAAGTTCTTCTTGTAATTCCTCTTTGGTTATGGCATCCAATGCCCCAAAAGGTTCATCTAAAATAAGAACTTCGGGACGAATAGCTAAGGCACGAGCAATAGAAACCCGTTGTTTCATCCCCCCAGAAATTTGGGTAGGCGTTTTATCCTCTGCTTCACTTAGACCCACCATCGCTAGATGTTCACGCACAATAGCGCGTTTTTCCTGTTCTGGTCTATTGGGATTAACCGAGTCAACTGCTAGATAGACATTATCAAACACAGATAACCAAGGTAAAAGAGCATAGTTTTGGAATACTACCATGCGATCGGGCCCTGGTTCAGTAATAGTTTTTCCGCCTACGGTAACTGAACCATCAGTAGGTGTGGCAAAACCAGAAACCATATTTAATAAAGTTGATTTACCGCAACCAGAGTGACCAATAACGCAGATAAATTCTCCTTGGTTAACGTTTAAATTGACGTTTTCTAAAACAGTATAAGGCCCTGTGGAAGTAGGGTAAACTTTCGATACACCTTCGATGTTAACAAAAGAAGATTTGGGTATCGAACGGGTTTGTAATTCTAAAACTTGATTAGAAGCTTGCATAGGTACAAAAGGGTGAAGTTTGTAATGGTTAAGGATGAAAGATAAATGAGAAAAAATTATCTTCGATATTCTTAATTCCTAATTCCTTGTTGAAAATATCGCTCCGTACTCTTAATTATTATTTAATCATTAATTGGAACTAGAATATGATGAGAGTTGGAAAAAATAATAGAATCAGGTGGGTATTGCCCACCCTACTACTGACTTAAGCTGCAACTGGAGTACGAGAATCTAAGTGAACTTCGGCGATCGTAAAGTTGCGTTCGATATCCAGGTGATTGAGATAACCAATAGGATCTTCGGCATCAAATTCAATACCATCAAATAGCTTAATAGGACTACGACGATATTTAAGATCTCCTAATTCTAATTCCCTAGTCGCCGTACTAAAGGTACTAACTCGGCAGACTCTTTCTAAAATTTCGACCCAGTTACGAGGAAAGGGAATATGCCCCCAACGCGCCATCTGTGTCATCATCCAGAGGTGTTCGGTACGACTGGGACGATTTAAACCATCACCGAAAAACATATGATGAGCATATTCTACGTGTTCATCTAAACTACAACTATAGTTTTTCGGATCGCCTAGTTGGATGTATTCTTCTTTAGTGGCTAAATATTTACGACTAGCTAAAATTTCTCTAATCTCTTGATGATTTTTAGGATCGGCACAATAACGACAAGCTTCTAACAAGGCTTTAACTAAAGCAACATGGGCATTAGGATAACGATTTGCCCAATCTTCTCTGACTCCTAAAACTTTGCCTGGGTGTCCCTGCCAAATTTCCATGTCTGTGGCTACGGTAAAACCATGCCCTTCCATAGCAGCGCGGAGATTCCAAGGTTCACCAACACAATAACCGTCAATCGTCCCTGCTTTTAAATCCGCCACCATTTGGGCAGGAGGAATAGTTTTGAGTTCTACATCTTTGTCAGGATCGATCCCTGCTGCTGCTAACCAGTAGCGTAATAAAATATTGTGCATTGAGGAAGGATGTACCATACCCAGGGTATGTTTTTCGCCATCTAAAGCGAGTAACTTCCGTTTATATTCAGCAGCAGTAATTACACCCTGGTCATAAAATTGCTTGGCTAAGGTAATCCCGTTCCCATTACGAGTCATGGTTAAAGCCGTGACTACTGGTAAAGGTCGATCCTGATTTCCGCCAGAGGTTAACCAAGTAGGCATTCCTGCGGGCATTTGGGCTGCATCAAGATAGCCTCCTTCAATCCCATCAACAATACCACGCCAACTAGTTTCTCTGGCTAAACTAACTTCATCTAAACCGTGTTTAGCAAAGAAGCCTTTTTCTTGGGCTACAGCTACAGGGGCGCAAGCGGTTAAGGGGACAAAACCAATTTCTAAGTTGACTTTTTCTAACCCATGACGGGCAACGGTAGCAACTTTTTTGGCACGTATTTTTTTGATCCGTTTTTGTTGATTGAGGAAGTAAATAATTTCACTGCGCAGACTATAGTAACTGGGATGATTGACTACCTCCATCCGTTTGCGAGGGCGAGGAATATCTACGTCTAAGATTCCACCGATTTTAGAACTAGGGCCATTAGTCAGCATGACAATTTTATCGGATAACAACACAGCTTCATCAACATCATGAGTTACCATCACCGAAGTGACCTGATATTGTTCACAAATCTGCATTAACTGTTCTTGGAGATTACCTCTAGTTAAGGCATCTAACGCTCCAAAAGGTTCATCTAAGAGTAAAAGTTTGGGACGAATAGCTAAAGCACGAGCGATCGCAACTCGTTGTTTCATTCCTCCTGATAGTTGTCCAGGTATTTTATCAACCGCATGACTCAAACCAACTAAGTTGATATGGTCTTCTACTATTGATTTTTTTTCTGATTTAGAGGCATTTGTCATCACCTCATCTACCGCTAAGGCAATATTTTGACTAACTGTTAACCAAGGTAGAAGCGAATAGTTTTGGAAGACTACCATACGTTCAGGGCCTGGTTCTTTAATGCGCTGTCCTTCTAAGGTGACAATACCATCAGTGGGTAAATCTAAACCTGCAATCATATTCAAGAGAGTTGATTTACCACAACCAGAGTGACCAATTAAGGAGATAAATTCACCTTTTTTAATGTCTAAATCGATACCTCTAAGGGCGACATATTCACCACCGCCACTGAGGGGAAAAACCTTTTCAATTTGATCTACTGCAACAAATACGCTCATTGTTTTTAAGTAATAAGTAATAGGTAATAAGTAATAGGTAGTAGGTAGTAGGTAGTAGGTAGTAGGTAGTAAGTAATTTAAATGTCTTCTAACTTAAAACCTAGAACCTGAAACCTAACACCTGATTACTTTTGACTTTAATTAGATTGTGGTGCGATTAGTTTTTGCAAGTATGCGATCGCACGGTCTAAAATCAAACCAACTGCACCGATATAGATAACTGCTAAAAGAATTTCACTGATGTAATTCTGTTGATAAGCATCCCAGATGAAGAAACCGATACCTACAATACCTGACATAACAATCTCTGCTGCGATAATTGCCAACCAAGCTAAACCGATACCAATTCTCAAACCAGTGAAGATGTAGGGTAAAGCAGAAGGGAAAAGGATTTTGAAGAAGAATTTTTGATTGGATAGTTTTAAAACTCGTTTAACGTTGAGATAATCTTGAGGAATTTGTTTAACTCCTTCAGTGGTGTTAATTAAAATCGGCCAAACTGAAGTAATAAAAATAACGAAAATCGCTGCTGGTTGGTTTTGTTGTAGGGCAACTAAAGCGATGGGAACCCAGGCTAAAGGTGCAACCATACGCAAGAATTGGAAAATTGGGTCTAAGGCTTTGTCCAAGAGCGGATTAAGTCCGACTAATATACCTCCACCAATACCAACTATGGCGGCTAAAGAATAGCCTTGGGCTACCCTGCCTAAACTTGCCATAGTCTGCCAAAACAAACCTTTATCTAAACCTCCAGCATCATAAAAAGGATATAAAAGTAATTCTCTAGTACGTGCATCTGTCCAAATACTTATAGGGCCTGATAATTTAATTAATCCAGTCGAAGAAAGTAACTGCCAAATAGCTAAAAATCCTAAAATTCCGAGAATTGGCGGAATTATCTCGCCAGAATTCTTTTTCCAAAAGGCACTAAAAAAGTTATCTCGATTATTTCTATTAATTCTTCTTGTACTAGTAGTCATTTTTGCTCCTTCATTTATTTAGTAATTAGATTTGCTAGATTGATTAAACTCTTTTAACCTGCAAACTATTGAGGTAGGCTGATGGATTTTCTGGATCGAATTCAATTCCATCAAAAAACTTTTCGACACCACGAGACGGACTATTTGGTAGATTGGCAAACTTGGCTTCTTTAGCTGCTTCTAACCAAAGATCTTCACGGTTAACTTTATCAATCATTTCTTTGGCATTAGCTAAAGTATCTTCTGGTAAAAAGTTCCAACGCACACTTTCAGTTAAAAACCATAGGTCATGACTCTTGTAGGGATAAGAAACACTACCGCGATCATCCTGCCAATACAGAGGCCCCATTTTGTAATCTTTAACATCTGGTTTACCATCTCCCATTTTGTAGTTACCTTTGTAGGGAGGTTCAATTAATTCACCGAGAATATTAAAGTAACTCCTGCGTGCCAAGATTTTAATTAATTCAGGTCGATTTTCTGGTTTATCGCACCACTGTTGGGCTTCCATCAATGCTTTTAATAAAGCTTTGGTTGCTTTGGGATTTTTCTCTACCCAATCTCCTCTAATAGCTAGATATTCTTCAGGGTGAAATTGCCACATTTGCGAAGTTAATCCTGCCATGTAGCCAATATCTTCGGCAACAATACGATAGGGCCAAGGATCGCCTGTACTAAACGCATCCATACTACCAGTTCGCATTCCTTGTACGGTTTCAGCAGGAGGGACAGCAAGTAAATCCACGTCCTCATCTGGATCAAGACCACTGGCAGCTAACCAATAGCGTACCCAAAAATCTTGATTAACTTGGGGAAAGGTAAAAGCAGCTTTAAATTTTCTGCCTTTGTCTTTAGGAAAGCTTTTAATATAATCAGCACCTTGAGAAGTGATATTTAAACCAATTCCCTTACCTTGGTGTACATTCGATACAGCAATTCCATTTCCCTGAGTATTTAGCTTTGCCAGAATATACATCGGGAGTTTTCTACCATTAGTGAGAAGTCCTTCACTAATTAGATAAGGCATTGGCATCTGCCACTGTCCCCCATCTATACCACCCCCTGCTGAACCAATTACGACATTATCTCTAGCTGATGCCCAGTTTGCCTGCTTGGAAACTTCTACTTCTGTCATCCCATATCTGTCAAAAAAGCCTTTTTGTTTAGCAATCACTAAAGGTGCGGATTCTAGGATGGGTAGATAACCTAGTTTAATTGCAGTTATTTCTGGCTTTTGTTCGGGACTTAATTCTAACGCCTCTACTTTAGGGGTTATGTCTCTAACAGAAGGTGGGGTGCCGAGACAACCATTGAGAAACACCGCGCTAACTCCAGAAGCAGCAGCAGTTGTTAAAAATTTTCGACGGGAAAATTGGGGAAAATTGGACATAAGATCTCCTTGCCGTCCAGATTTTTCAATTGGACAGATGCGTTGACTAAACTTTCAAAAAGTTGTTTATAAAATTTTTTAATATCTAATCTGGGAATTGAATAAATCTCCTGGAATTAGTTATTAAATGTAAACTTGGCTATTTTCGGAAAAAAATTAAGGTTGTTTTTATTGCTTTTGCAGTTGATACATAATAGTCTATCACAATTAAAAAATCATTTACTTTTTTCTATGCTAAAAAAACTAATTTGATTAATAAATTTCTCTTAATTAAGCTTGAGATCTTGCTGAATGCTTGTTATGGCGATCAAATGATTGTTTTTCGTGAATAATATAGATAGACTTTTATCTTTGATTACAGTTTGTTAATTATTGCTAAATTAGTTTAGATTATCTTAATAATTAACTTAATTTATACGATAAAGGTAAAGCTTAATTAAATAAAGCTAAAACTTAGCAGAAGATACATAAGCTTAAAAATCTATAAAAATCTACACATGGTTAAGAAATGGTTGTGTTTGTGGCGATCGCACTTATTGGTCTATCAATTTTTTATTGATGGATTAAGGAAGTAGGAAGTTTAATGGTTTACTTATGACCATATATATAGAAAGTTGTAATATCATTCCAGATACCTTTGTCAGTTTGTAGAGCTTTTAATTCATTTTCAAACTCTTGTTTAGCTATATTTAACTGTTCTGTTGAGAGTTGGGATAAAGGCGGAGGATATTGTCCTGGTGCAGGATGCGAATTTCCAGACCACATTTTTTTTGCTTGCTCAAAGCTAATATAATCACCATCCTGCTCAACTTTAATTTCAATTAATTTAAAGTTTGCTTGCTCAAGTAAATTCCGACATTTTTCTACTGTTCCAGTTGGCTTACTCATTAAAAATGAAATTCCATATTTTTCAGCAATCTTTTGAGTGATAACTCCACCAATAAAAGCAGTTTCAGCAAAAGCTTGAATTCCTATGATTCCTCCAGGTTTAAGAATTTTACGCCAAAGAAGCAAAGACTTAACTAAATCGGACATCCAGATAAACGCCGAAGCACAGAAAATACGATCAAAATAATTAGCTGGAAAATCAACAGTTTCAGCATCAGCTAATAAAAATTCTAGATTATTTAAATTAAGGCTTTTAGCTTTATGTTGCGCTTGAGTAATCATTCCAGGAGAAATATCAATACCAATTACTTCTCCTGTTTCCCCTACCAAGTTGGCTGCTGAAAACGCACAATGTCCTGTACCTGTAGCAATATCTAAAACTTTTTGACCAGAATTAACTTGTCCATACTCTACTAAACGATTAGCAATTCTCCCGTGCCAATTACTATTATCGTATTTATCACTTCTTTGAGAATATAAGTCTGCTATTTCTTGTTTATAGTCATTTAAATTAAGTTGATTCATAGCGATCGCAATATAAACTTACATCTCAGCGATTTGTTTCAATTTGTGCTAGTTCAATAATATTGCCATCAGGATCTTGAGTAAACAACGCCTTTCTTCCAGAAGCACTCATCTGAATAGGATAACCTTGAGCTTGTAACTTATCTTTAGCTACTTGTAAATTAGCGATCGCCAGAGCTATATGCGGATTTCTTCCCCACTTATCAGGATTATTGAGCGGTGCAGCATAATTAGCCTGAACAATTAAATGTAGCTGACATTCTCCTATTTGATACCAAGTACCAGGAAATTTAAAATTATGGCGTTCAAATTTAGACAAACCCAAAAGATCGCCATAAAACTTTTCTGCTCGCTCTAAGTCTGATATTAAAATAGCTGTGTGAAGACATTGAGTAATTTTCATATTTACTAAAAAAAATTTATAATTTTGACTCTAAAACACCTTGGATTTTTGTATTTTAACCAGATGTCAGCAATTTCAAGGTTAAGTAGTAGCAGACGTGAATAACTTATTTTGAACGATTACATATTTTCAAAGTAGTCAAAAAGAAATATTTATCGTTAGGATGAGTCAGGAAAAATGATTACTGATTAGGCACTAGGCTCTAGGCTCTAGGCTCTAGGTTTTATTCATTTATCTATTACCTACTTTCTACTTCCTATTTCCTACTTCCTGAGTAACTGATGACTGATAATGTTTTTTTTTGCTTAAATTGCTGGAGTAGTTTTTTGAGTAAACATCTCATTGCTATTAGTATTTTATTTCTGGCTACTGCTTGTAATGGTGATTCTCAGGCTCAATCTCAAAATACAACTCCCAAACCAAATCCAACTCAAGTAAGAAAATCCCAGCAGGTAGTCGCTTTAGGTAAATTAGTGCCTAGAGGGGAAGTGATTAAGCTTTCTGTCGCTAATGCGGAGGATAGTCGAGTTAATCAGATTTTAGTTGAAGAGGGCGATCGCGTGCAAAAAAATCAAGTAATTGCTCTCCTTCAGGGTTTGGAAAATCAACAAAGAAATTTAGAAGCAGCACAAAAAGACGTTGAATTAGCTCAAGCAAAACTAGAACAAATTCGTGCTGGAGATACCAAACAGGCTGATTTAGCAGCGCAAAGGGCTAATATTGCTCGTTTAGAATCTCAATTACGGAATGAAATCGTGGAAAAGCAAGCAGCGATCGCATCAGCTAAAGCTCAATTAAAACAGGCAAAGTTAACTTATCAACGTAATCAAACCTTGGCGCAGCAGGGAGCAGTAACTAAACAGGCTTTTGATCAAGCTCAAGAAGGTCTAGATATGGCTCAAGCAGCTTTAAATGAAAAGCAGGCACAGTTAAGTAATACTCAACAAACTTTAAAACAGGAAATTACTCAAGAACAAGAAAATTTAGCTAGATTACAAGAAATAAGACCAGTTGATGTGAGAGTGGCAGAAATTGAGCTAGAAAGAGCAATAATAGCCGTAGAACAAAGTAAAGCGGATTTAGAAGATACTAAGGTTAAAGTACCAATTTCGGGTCAGATATTGCGGATTAATACCCGTGTGGGCGAAAAGGTAAACACCGAAGAAGGAATTGTCGAATTAGGTCGTACTGATGAAATGTATGCGATCGCCGAAGTTTATGAAACCGATATTGGTAAAGTTCGGATCGGACAGCCAGCTATCATTAGTAGCGAATATGGCGGATTTACAGGCAAACTTGCGGGAAAAGTCGAGCATTTAGGCTTACAAGTAGGAACAAAAGAATTATCTGCAACATCAGAAGAAGATCCAACTCAAGACGAAAATTCTCGTATTGTCGAAGTTAAAATTCGCATCAATCCTGAAGATAGTCAAAAGGTCGCAGGCTTAACCAATATGCAGGTTAGGGTAGAAATTAATAATTAATCAATTTTGAAATATGTTATCTATGTGTCTACAATAAAGAAAAAAGTCTGTAATGTAGAAATGGCTATTAATATTAAAAATATTGAAGCAGATAAGCTGGCAAGAGAATTAAGCGAAATAACTGGAGAAACAATTACAGAAGCGGTAATTAAATCTTTAGCAGAAAGACTAGAGCGGGAAAAGAATAAACAAATCACTCCTTTACCCTTGCAACAAGAACTACTAGCTATTGCTCAACGGTATCAAAGTTTACCGACTTTCGATAACCGAACAGATGAGGAAATTTTAGGATATAACGATGGTTATTGACACTTCGGCTGTTATAGCGATTCTTAATCTTGAGCCAGAAGCAACTATCTTGACTGATGCGATCGCTTCGGATTCAGTACGTCTAATGTCTATGGGTACTGCATTAGAACTATCAATTATAATCAGAGCTAGAAAAGAAGAAGCTGGAATTAGAGAATTAGATTTTTTTTTGTATAAAGCAGCAATTAATTTGGTCAGCTTTGATGAAAATCAACTAAAAATAGCTCGTTATGCTTTTGAACGTTACGGTAAAGGTAGAAATCCTGCTAGTTTAAATTTTGGTGATTGTTTTGCTTATGCTCTTAGTAAAACTTCTGGACAATCTTTGTTGTTCAAAGGCAAGGATTTTTCCCAGACTGATGTTGCCATAGCAGTGAAATTTTAAATCAAACGCCTTTCATCATCTATAATTGCCAGAAAATATATACTAAAAATATATATTCCTAATAAATTGAAGATGGAAACAGCTAAACTATTCCAAAATGGTCAAAGTCAAGCGGTTAGACTACCCAAAAAATATCGTTTTCCTGGAGATAAAGTTTTAATTAAGCGTGTAGGTAATGCTGTGGTACTTTTACCATATCAAGATGCTTGGGAAACATTGTTTGAGAGCCTAGAGCAATTTTCCGATGATTTTATGAGTGAAGATCGCCAGCAACCAAAATCACAAGAACGAGAAAATGCCTTTGAATGAAATTTTTACTCGATACCAATATCTGCATCTATATCATTAAGCAAAAGCCTCCAGAAGTATTGCATAAATTCAATACCTATCAAGTGGGTGATATTGGAATCTCTTCTATTACAGTTGCCGAACTTGAATTTGGTGTTCAAAAGAGTCAATATCCTGCAAAAAATCAACAAGCATTGGCACAATTTTTATTACCTTTGGAGATAGTAAATTTTGATAATGCTGCTGCTACTATATACGGTAATATTCGAGCAATATTAGAAAAACAAGGAACGCCCATAGGCTCATTAGATACTCTAATTGCTGCTCATGCCTTTAGTTTACAAGTAACTTTGATCACTAATAATGTCAGAGAGTTTAGTCGTGTACCAAATTTAAAGCTAGAAAATTGGGTGAGTTAAATATCCTCTGTCAAAGATAGGTTAAAAAAAGTGAAACCAATTTACCTACTGTTTCAGAAAATAAATTCTTACCTACGCCGAACACCTGTAGCGTGGTTGCAGTTATCTTATCAAAAAGTTCGTCTGCTGGTAGCGATTTTAGGGGTAGCTTTTGCGATTATTCTTATTTTTACCCAATTGGGTCTGAGAGCAATGCTATTTGATGGGGTGACTTTGTTACCTGAAAATCTTAATGGCGATCTTTATTTATTATCTTCTTATGCAGAAAACATTGAGGACAGTTCCTTCCCTAGTATTTATCTTTATGAAGTCTCCAGCGACTAAGCCCTTTGGGGCTGTAGTCGTGGTATCTGGTCAATCACCACGCTCTGGGTTTTCCCACAAAGATGACAGACTTACCCAACTTCGAGGTTTGCTGTCAGAACTTTGGCTGACGAGCAACTTGCCGTGTTTAGTGGCAAGTTTAAGCTTGTGCGCTATGTGTCTAGCTGCAATATTATATGAGGCACTTAAATCGATGGAATATCTTTTCTTGTTTGAGAAAGATCCAAGTGCGTAGTTATCTTTATCTCGTTTGACCTTACCCGTTCCGTCGTAGGCAAGACTTGATGTGCCTCGTGCGTAAACAGATATTATCTTGATTCCATACTCTTGGCCCAACTGCTCTAACCTATCGGCAATGGCAGATTTGACCCAACCGTGAAATCTTTGCTTGAGACTTGATTTTCTTTTTCCTCCTTTTGGTTTCCAGTTACGAAGATTTTCTATCACCACTGTTGTAGCGTTATTGGCAATAGCAAAATTGATTATTTGTTTAGCTGTTTGATTGGCTATATTTTTGCTGATATTAGCAGCTTTGCGATAGTGAGCCTTAGAAAAGCCTTTATGTAGCTTTTTAGTTAACCTGGCTTTTCTGCTGATACGAGCAAGATGTTTATCTCGTTTATCTAAAGATTTCCCATCATGAATAAATTTACGAGCATGAACCAAACCAGACTCATCTACTATGGAACAAACAGCCGTAGTGTTAATCCCCAGATCGACACCGCAGTAACGATTTGTCTGATTACTTTTTAGGTTTGGTATCCAGTAGGGAACGGACAGACTAGCAGTACCGTTTTTGACAACCAAAGTAGGCGACAACTGTTTTACCCCAGGGATTAGATGGCGACGAGCAAGGTTACTAATAGCAATTGTTTCCCACTGCCAATCATTATCTTTATAGACTTTGATTTCCGCTTGGGAATAATTAGCAGCTATCTTAATACATTGATTTTTGTACAAGTCAGGATATACGCCACAGCTAGTATTCAATACTGGTGGTTTAGCTGTTTTTCTCTTTCTTGTACCACCCTGCCAATCGTAGTAGCGACTGTAAAATGAAGACACATGACCGATAGCATCGTTAATAGCTGCTCGTCTTAGGTAGGAAGGGAATTTATATAGTTTTGTTCCCAGTCCAAAAAACTTGCCAAACTTAGGATTTGGATTATCTTTGGTTTGATGAAATAACTGCTCTACATATCTTTGTTGTGCTTCGGCTACTGCTATTTCTTTCCATCTCAGATTGATAATCGAAATCAGACGACAAACCATGTCGCGATAAATAGTCACCGTATCTTCCAAAATTGGTAACTGATATTTATCGGGCAGTAAACTCCATTTGTCTGTTCTGATTATCTTTGGCATAATAATTACAGTATCATTTACTGTTTGCAAAAGTCAAATCATGAGAACCATGAACCACGCTGCATTTGAGATTTATTATCATCTTACCTTACAGGTTAAGTATAGACATAAGTGCATCACCAAAGATATGCTTCTCAGAATGGAGTCAATATTTAGAGACACGCTTACCAAATGGCGATCAAACCTCATCGAATTTTCTGGGGAATCAGATCATATCCATCTCGTTATTGAGACTCACCCATCTCTGAACTTGTCTCAGTTAGTAGCCAATTTAAAAACTGTTAGTTCTCGCTACATCCGCAAAGAATATTCTGATTATCTATCTCAGTATTTTTGGAAGCCTTATTTTTGGTCAAAAAGTTATGGCGTTAAATCTATTTCTCGTGGTGCTGATTTAAGTAAAATAATCGAATATGTTCGCAATCAGGAAAAGCCTGTCCGATAAGTTATCGCCGTGCTTAACTGTCGAGTAAGCTAACGCTGTACTCGCAGTATGCAGCACGGAATCAATCAA
>JBOFLX010000127.1:0-26258 GCA_051658085.1 Waterburya sp. | reverse complement strand
TTAGTATTATGCCGTCATAGATGGAATTGATGCCAGAGCAGAGGCTGGTAAATATGTTGCAGAGCGATTCAGATTTCCGTCAAAACTAGATACTTCATAAAGCTTTACATACCTGAACTTTTTAACCCCTGTCTACTTAAATTTTGAAATTTTTCAAGATATTTTCTTGAGTGTTTCAAATTTCTCTTACTCATTCCATCTAAAACACTCTCAGGTGTAATTTCCTGTGTAGCATCTCCTATCTCAGTATTTGAATTATCAGCATTTCCTTCACCGCTATCGCTACTACTCTCTGACTGACTATCGCCATCATTCCTTTCACTACTAGCTTTAGGAGGTTGATTGTCATTACTATTCACAATATCATCTAAAAAGTCAGGGCGATCGCTAGATAGAGTCAAAGTTTAGATGTGTCTTTGATTTCATTTTTAAATTCTTCCTAAAAGAAACTTGCTTCTTGCTATCTGCTATTTGCTACTTGTTATTCACTTTTTATTTCCTATTTATAAATAATCAACCAAAACGTATTGTCATAAACACAAACCTAGCTACAAAAACGGCTGCTAAAATCCAGGTGACTAAGGGGACTTCTCGCGCTTGTCCTTTAAAAGTTTTCAGTACTGGATAGGCAATCAAGCCAGCCGATAAGCCTGCTGCGATCGAGAATCCGAAAGGGATAAAAAAGATGGTTAAGAAAGCAGGAATTGCTTCGGTTAAATCTTGCCATTGAATATTGACGATACTCATCATCATTAATACGCCCACAATAGTTAAAGCAGGTGCAGTGGCAAAGGCAGGAATGGCTTCAAAAATCGGAGTGAAAATTAACGAGACGAAAAATAAACCAGCGACAATTACGGCGGTAAATCCTGTTCTTCCGCCTTCGGCGACACCAGCAGCCGACTCGACAAAGGTTGTGACACTCGATGTCCCAAAAATCGCTCCTGTAGTAGTGGCGATCGCATCGGCAGAAAGAGCTAGATTGGCTCTAGGTAGTTCGCCATTTTCATCGATATAACCTGCTTGTGTTCCTACTCCCGACAGTGTACCGATGGTATCGAATATATCTACAAACAGAAATACCAGTAGCACGGCAATAAAATCGATTAGATTACTAGCGTTAAGTTCAGTTAAACCTGTGATAGCTACCCCAAAGATATCTTGAGGAAAAGCAGGTATACTTACAATACCTTGAGGTGCAGCAGCAACGCCAAATACCCAACCTAAAATTGCTGTACCTAGAATTCCCCATAGTAACGCGCCTTTGATGCGTCGAATCATGAAAAAAGCCGTGAGGAAAATACCAAATACTGCCATAATTGTCTGTGGTTGTCGAAATGTCCCAAAGGCAGTTTTGGTTACTTCATCGGCAACTATTAATCCTGCACCACCTGTTTCGGTTGCGCCACCTAAACCAATATAAGCCAAAAATATACCAATCCCGACAGTAGTAGCTATTTTAATCGTGTTGGGAACAGCAGTAATTAAATGACGACGAATATCGCTAATTGTCAAGGCAATAAAGACTAACCCTTCGACAAAGACGCAAGCGAGAGCTAATCGCCAATTTATGTTTAATCCTAAGACTACAGAATAGGCAAAAAAGGCATTAATCCCCATCCCAGGCGCAAGCGCAAAAGGATATTTTGCTAATAATGCCATAATCAGTGTCCCCACCGCCGAGGAAACTGCCGTCGCTACTACTAATTCGGTAAATAAATCTTTTGGTTCGTTTAAGAAAATGGCATCGGATAAGATTAATGGATTGACTACCAAGATATATGCCATCGTCATAAAGGTAGTAATCCCTGCTATGATTTCAGTCCGAAAGTTGGTTTGATAATAATCAAACTGAAAGTAATTAGCGATGCCTTCGGCTAGCTCCGCAATCGCAGCTTGCCATCCACTTTTCAAAGGTTTTGCTTTGATCTTCTCTTTCTCCAATACATCATCTTCTGTAGTCATTGTTGATAAATGATAAATGTTAAATGATAAATGAAATGACTTTTGACTGCGATTTTCTAATATCCCTTAAAACTAAAGGCACACCATTATGAGGAGCAACAGTAGCACCACGACGCTTGGGAACTATAGGGCGATCGCTTGCTAAGGTTAAATCATATTTTGTTAATACTGTCGCTAAAACTAACTTCATCTCCAATAAAGCTAGTGCGTATCCAATACAACGACGATTACCTCCACCAAAAGGTAGAAATTCATAAGTTGAATACTGACGTTCTAAAAATCTTTCTGGTTTAAATTTTTTGGCTTCTGGATAAAGATCTTCCCGATGATGAGTTAGATAAATAGCAGGGGCAAGCATTGTCTCTGGTGCAAATTGATGACCCATTACTTCAACAGGAACTTTGGCGCAACGCAGAAAAGCGATAAAAGCAACAGGATAAATTCTTAAGGTTTCATTACAGACGGCAGTTAAATAAGGCAAACGAGCTAGTGCTAGAGGATCATTATGTTCTTCAAAACTATTTAATTCTGCCAGTAATTTCTCTTTAACTTGAGGTGACTTATGAATCCAATATAAAGCCCAAGCTAAAGATGTCGCTGTAGTTTCATGACCAGCTACCAATAAAGTCATCATTTGATCTTTTAGCTCAATATCACTCAAGCCTTGTCCTTCTTCGTCTTTAGAACACATCATTAGACTGAGAACATCATCTTTTAATAACTCTGGGTTAGCTCGTCGCTCATCAATTTCTGCTTGTAGTAATTCATAAATTTTTCTTTTGCGTCTGACTACTTTTCCCCAAGGACTCCATTCACCTAAATCTAGCTGTAACCACGGTAAAAAAATTACACTAGCTTTTAAAGGCGAACCAGTTAGATCTAATAACTCGATTAACAGAGGTTTGATTTGTTGGTAGCGTTTGCCTTCACTTAAACCAAAGACAACGTGCAAAATTGTTTCAAAAGTAATATTCTGCATTGCTTTTTGAGCGGAAAAAGACTGATTCATTTGCCATTGACTAGCCATTTTTTCCGTGATATCACAAATTATTTGAGCGTAAGACTTGACTTTTTCCCCATGAAATGGAGGCATCATCAACTTGCGTTGTCTACGGTGAGATGAGCCATCTAACAAAACTAAAGAGTTATCGCCTAACAAAGAGCCTGCTAAATTGTTTGTCTTGCCAACATCAAATTTTTGGGCATCAACACTTAAAATTTCTTGAATTCCTTGAGGATTGCTGACAATGGTAAAAGAAGGTATACCCATTAATTTGACATTGAACATATCTCCATATTTGCCAGCGCATTCTTCAAGAAAATCGAGAGGTCGAAAAATCCAATTCATTAGTTGGATGAAAGATGAACTTTTAGGGCCTGTTAGTGGTTTCATAATGTAAATTAACTGTGAAGTTTAGGAGTCAGGAGTCAGGAGTCAGGAGTCAGGAGTAGGGGCAGTATGCCTACGGAAGCTACTAATTATCTATACCTACTTAGATGAGTATTTTTTTATTGATTAATAATTATTTTAAAGATTCCTCACTGATATTGTTTTAGGACATTTTTCAAATCCCTACTTCCGTCTTACGAAATTTCCTATTTTTCGTAGTGCTAAAATAATCAATAATTTAGGATAAACAAAAAAACTCAACACTAAATGCTGAATTCATCCTCAAACACATAGAATTAAAAACTCTTTAAAATGACCGAGCAAGATAAACTTTCTCCTCCCATCGCTCAAAAACAGCCTCATACTCACTCTATTCATGGAGATGAGAGGAGCGATAATTATTACTGGTTACGCAATCGCGCCAATCCTGAAGTTATTGCCTATCTGGAAGCGGAAAACCAATATACAGAGGCAATGATGAAGCATACGGAGTCGTTGCAAACTGATCTCTACAAGGAGATGCTATCTCGCATTCAAGAAACCGATCTTTCTGTACCTTCTCGTAAGGATAATTATTATTACTACACTCGTACTGAAGAAGGTAAAGCTTATTCAATTTATTGTCGTAAAAAAGAGAGTTTGGATGCGCCTGAAGAGATTTTACTTGATCAAAATCAACTCGCTGAAGGACACGAATATTTTGCTTTGGGAGTCTTATCAGTCAGTCCCAACCATCAAATTTTAGCTTATTCGGTTGATAATACTGGGGCAGAAAAATATACTCTCTATTTTCTCGATTTAAATACCAGAGAAGTCTATTCACAAAGTATTCCCGACACTTATTATTCTTTCGTTTGGGCAAACGATAACCAGACTGTATTCTATACCAAAGTTGACAGTGCTAATCGACCTGATCGCTTATTCCGTCATGTTTTAGGTGAAGAAATAGCCCATGATATATTAGTTTATCAGGAAACTGACGAAGCTTATTTCTTATCAGTTGGAAAAACAAATAGTGATGCCTATATCATTTTGAATTTGGGTAGTATGGTGACATCGGAGATTCATTTTCTCAATGCTGATCGCCCGACAGATTCTTTCCAAATTTTCCAACCGCGATCGACTGGAATTGAATATTCTATATCTCATCACGGCGACTATTTTTATATCACCACCAACGAAGGGGCGATTAATTTTAAATTAATGAAAACCCCAGTCAACAATACTAATAAAGAAAATTGGCAGACGGTAATACCCCATCGAGAAGAGATTTATCTTTTAGGTGTTAGTGCTTTTAGCGACCATTTAATTATTTACGAACAAGAAGAGGGAGTTCCAAAACTTAGAGTACACAAATTTTCTACAGGCGAAGAACACTACATATCTTTTCCCGAACCAATTTACTCAGCAGGTGATGCAGGTAATCTCGAATTTAATACCAACATCTTTCGTTTCAGCTACACTTCTTTAATAACTCCCAACTCTATTTTTGATTACAACTTAGACACCAAAGAAAGAGAACTGAAAAAAGAAACTCCCGTCTTAGGAGGCTATGATCGCACTCAATATATTAGTGAAAGATTGTATGCAACTGCTGCTGACGGAACTTCTATACCTATCTCTTTAGTTTACAAAAAAGGTATTGAGAAAAATAGTAAAAATCCTTGCTTCTTAACCGCTTACGGTTCATACGGGGCGAATTATCCCGTTTACTTCTCTTCAATTCGTTTATCTTTACTCAATCGCGGTGTTGTGTTTGCGATCGCCCATATTCGAGGTGGTTCAGAAAAAGGACGCAAATGGTACGAAAATGGGAAATTACTACACAAGAAAAATACTTTTACCGATTTTATTGCCTGTGCCGAATATTTAATTCAAGACCAATGGACTTCCTCCCAAGATCTCGCCATCAACGGCGGTAGCGCAGGGGGATTACTAATGGGTGCTGTTCTGAATATGCGTCCTGATTTATTTAAAATCGCGATCGCCGATGTGCCTTTTGTTGACGTAGTTACTACTATTCTCGATCCATCTTTACCTTTAACAGTAATTGAATGGGAAGAATGGGGAAATCCTAAAGAAAAAACCTACTACGACTACATGAAATCCTATTCCCCCTACGATAACGTCGCAGCCCAAAACTATCCTCATCTATTAATTACTGGTGGTTTAAACGATCCTCGCGTTGCTTATTGGGAACCAGCCAAATGGACAGCAAAATTGCGCGATCTCAAAACCGACAATAATTTACTCTTGCTAAAAACCAACATGGATGCGGGACATGGCGGTGCATCTGGACGTTACGAACAACTCAAAGAAACTGCTTTCGAGTATGCTTTTTTACTTGATCATTTCATTGAACATTGACCATTGAACATTGAACATTGAACATTGAACATTGAACATTGAACATTGAACATTGAACATTGAACATTGAACGTTAAATGTCGTTGATAAATGTTTAATGATAAATGTTCAATGAACTAAAATCTTTGAATTGCTTCGGCTACTGCTTCAGGATACTCCTCATAAATACCTAAAGTTCCAGGTAATTTAACTGTTTGTACCTGTTCTAATTCTGCCATTGCTAACATCTCTGCTTTAGATTTGGGGGGTGCATTTTCCGCCACAATAATTAAGACAGGGATAAAAATAGATGACAAACAATTCAAAAATTCTTCTCTATTGAACACAGGATCGATCGCGCCAGTAACAAAAGCAGCAGGTGCATATCTTCCACCCTTTTTGGAGGTAATTTGATATTTTTGGGCGATAAATTCAGGAGTTAGTTTAGTTTCATCTACATAGACGTGACGTTTGTACATCAAGCGGAGAAATCCAGGGGTAGTATTAAGATAGTATAAAACTTGTCCAATAATCGGCGATCGCACTAAGTTTTTTACCCCATTTCTAACTCCCCCTGGTAAACCCATTACTCTTAGAGGGCCTTGCCAAGTAGGAGCAATTAAAATAAGTTTAGAGATAATATTTGGATAGTCTTGCACTAGTTTTAAAGCGTATCCAGCAGCATGACCAGCAGCAACCAGAATAATTGGACAATTAAAAACAGATTTAACCAGATTTGATAATAAATTTTGAAATAAAGCAGGATTATAATCTACACGCGGACATTCCGACTCGCCAAACCCCAACCAATCTAAAACTGTCACCTGATAATGATTTGCTAGTATTTGGGCAATAGCTTTCATTTCTGTGCGACTAGAAACCGTACTAAAAGCAGGCAGTATTAAGACAGGGTTTCCTTGTCCGATAGTTTCGTAGACAACTTGATATTGTTTTCCTTGCCAACTCCAATTATAGCGATCGCTTGTGCCACCAATACCAAACTTAATCTTAGTAGGATCAGTTACAGTAGTCATAGTTACTAATGAAGAATAATAAATTTAGAGCAACAACAAGTCGCTTAATATTATTTTATTAACAGTCTTTAAGTTTTTTTTGCAAATTAATATTGATATTTATATCGAAACTAGATCGATTAAACACGAATTATGTATAGCTCGTTATAATGACACTTTGAACAAATTTAGCCTCAATACCGATCCAGCATAAGGATTTTAATCTAGATCACACTTACCAGTAGTCAATACAGTATCACGACATTTGAAGTATATGTCTAACGCTCGTAACTTACACAATTCTCCCAAAAATTCTGGAATAGATTTTTTACATAAAGAATGGACAGAGTTTAATCGTTTTCATCTTCAAGGAGAATATCCCTGCCCTGTCTGTCGTCACGGGAAAGTTTCCGAGATGCTACTGATGGAAACTTTTTCCTGTAATTTTTGCCAACATATTTTTACTGCCAACTTTGATAAACAATTGCTGAAAATGGCAGACAGTCAATTACCCTTAACTTGGTACTGGAATGGTAAAACTTGGAAAGGAATTCAACGAGAAGGTGCAGAAGTAGGCTGGGCTTATTTGATATTTGCAGTGGGGTTTGTTCTTATTCCTACAGCTATTATTGCTTTGGGAATGTATCTCTTCCCACCCATGAATGGTAGCTTATTATCTTGGTTACCTGTTTTCTGGACAATCTTGACTTTTTGCGCTCATCTATTTTGTGTCATTTGGTTAGTTATTGAATATTACCAGTTTCCGATTTTTCTCTATGTGAGAGCCTTGAAAAGAAAACTATTATTAATTGATAATTAATTTTCTAAAATATTTAAAGGCTTTATGCTATTAAATCTTTGTAGCCTATAATCTATAACAAAAATTATAGGTTATATTCTGGTGAAATTGTAGTAACAATACTCAATTTTTACCATTGAAAACATGATCCCAATTGCCGACAGAACTAAAAATTTTTCATTAAGAATTATCAAATCTTATGGATACTTAAAGCAACAAAATCAAGAATGCAGATTAATTGGTAATCAACCATTGGTGACGAATGGTAATCAACTATTTAATTGAATCTAAACTAGTTACTAAAGACAAATTTCAACCATTATTAAACGAGGCTGTAGAAATTGGCAAAATCTTGACTGCCTCAGTTAAAACGTTGAAAAACTCGTTATAGGTTATAGGTTATAGGTTATAGGTTATAGGTTAATTATTGTGATGCTGCGCCCAGAGCAAAGAGCTAAACTAGATGACTCTAACGATCGCTTTTTTTATGACTCTCCTCGGTTTGTAACTCATGTTGACGAAGGGTTTATTGATCGTCTGACCAATCTTTATCGTGAACAATTATCACCCAACACTCGCATTTTAGATTTAATGAGCAGTTGGGTGTCTCATCTACCCTCTGAGATAAAGTTTGCTCATGTAGAAGGACATGGGATGAATGAAGCAGAGTTAGCCAAAAATCCGCAACTAGATCATTATTTTGTCCAAAATCTCAATCAAAATCCCAAGTTACCTCTAGAAGATGCCGATTTTGATGCTGTTTTGATTGCCGTTTCTATACAGTATTTACAGTATCCCGAAGCAATTTTATCAGAAATTCAGCGTATTCTGAAGCCTAACGGTGTGGTAATTATTAGCTTTTCCAATCGGATGTTTTATCAAAAAGCGATCGCTGCTTGGCGAGATAGCACAGATACGGACAGGGTAAATTTAGTCCAAAAATACTTTCAATCAGTTGATGGTTTTACCAAACCTGAAGTGGTAGTACAGCAATCACCTTTACCAGGTTTACTACAAATGTTAGGACTAGCAGGAGGCGATCCTTTTTATGCAGTCATCGCCCGTAAACATTGAACATTGAACATTAAACATTGAACATTGAGCATTCGATATCGTTGATAAATGGTAATTGCTTGACTAGTCGCCCCCAGTCACCAATTATTAGTAATCAGTAATCATAAAAAGAGGTAAATAATGCGCATTTTAATTATGGGGGGGACTCGCTTTATCGGAGTTTACCTAACTAAAATTTTAGTTGAACAAGGTCATGAAGTGGTTTTGTTTAATCGGGGTAATAATCCTGTCCCAGTTGAGGGCGTAACTCAAATACAGGGCGATCGCAGAGATGCTAGTCAACTGAAGGAAAAGCTGGCTGGTGAAAGTTTTGATGCTATTTTTGATAACAATGGTCGTGAATTAAGCGATACTCAACCGCTAGTGGAAATATTTAACGGCAAAGTTAAGCATTTTGTTTATGTAAGTTCAGCAGGAGTATATCTTAAATCTCAGCAAATGCCCCATCGTGAAGGCGATGCTGTCGATCCTAATAGTCGTCATAAAGGGAAACATCATACAGAAGCCTATTTAGCCGAATCAGGTATTCCTTGGACTTCAATCCGCCCAGTATATATTTATGGCCCCCAAAACTATAATGATTTAGAAGCCTGGTTTTTTGATCGTTTAGTGCGCGATCGCCCGTTACCAATTCCTGGTAATGGTATGTATATTACTCAGTTTGGTCATATTAAGGATTTAGCAATGGCGATGGCTAAGGTTTTGGGTAATGAAACTGCAATTAACAAGATTTATAATATTTCAGGCGATCGCTATGTGACTTTTAATGGTTTGGCTGTTGCTTGTGCGGAAGCGGTAGGGAAATCTCCTGAAGATATTAAACTAGTTCATTACGATCCTGCTAAGTTTGACTTTGGTAAACGTAAAGCTTTTCCCATGCGCCAACAACATTTCTTTGCCGATATTCACCGCGCTCAAACCGAACTTAACTGGCAACCTCAGTATGATTTAGTCTCAGGTTTAAAAGATTCTTACCAAAATGATTATTTAGCATCAGGTAGAAATCACTCAGAAATTGACTTTTCCTTGGATGAAGAGATACTAGGCAAAATATAAATCCAGCCTGAAATTAAACTAATAACTACCGCTAACCAAAACAAAATCAGGGTGATAGTATCCCACTGAGAAGGTAGAGGAGCAATCAAACAAGCGATCGCGATGATTTGCACTATGGTTTTTAGTTTACCCCAGATATTTGCCCCTGAAATACTTGTGTTACCTGTTAATTGGGGATTGACACGCCAGCCTGCGATCGCTAATTCCCTGGTCAAAATTAAGAAAACTCCCCAAGCAGGAACTAACTGTAGCTCAATCAAAGCGAGTAACGAGCCTAAAACTAAAAGTTTATCTACCAACGGATCGAGAAATTTACCCAATTCCGTCACTAAATCTAATTTACGAGCTAGATAACCATCTACCCAATCTGTACCTGCTGCAATTACAAAAATAACCACACAGAGCCAACGATTTTCTGGTGTGGGATAATTGAGTAGATAAAGAATAAAAGGCAGTCCTAAAAGGCGAGATAGAGTTATCCAAGTAGGAAGATTCATAAACTAGAACAAGATAAATAAAGAGTAAGGTACTTCATCATATTCTAGATTTAATTTTCAATAATCTACTTTTGACCTCTAGTAAAGAGCAAGTAACAAATAATTAAACTTCTGCGTACTTTCTACTTTCTACTTTTTACTTCCTACTTCTTTCAACAAGCTCCCTTACGAGCTAAAACAACAGTAATTGTTTGTAAAATTAGGTTGATGTCATACCAAACAGACCATTTTTTTTGATATTCCAGATCCAAGCGGACAATTTCTTCAAAATCAATAACTTTGGAACGACCTTTAGTTTGCCATTCTCCTGTTATTCCAGGTTTAACTTTTAAACGTTGCCAATGATGTTCTTCGTACATAGCAACTTCTTTAGTAGTTGGTGGACGAGTGCCAACCAAGCTCATGTCACCTCGTAGTACATTCCAAAATTGAGGAAATTCATCTAAGCTAGTGCGACGTAGAAAATGACCAACATTGGTGATGCGAGGATCGTTGTCGTTTTTAAAAATGTGTCCTTTTGCTTGATTTTCTACTAAATGTTGACGTTTATCCGCATTGGCGATCATCGAGCGAAATTTCCAAATTCTAAAGGGCTTACCTTCAAAACCACAGCGAATTTGGCTATAAAATAACTTTCCAGGGTTATCAAAATACATAGCGATCGCCACAGGTATTATTAGAATTCCCGTAATCCCTAATCCCACAATCGCGCCTAATATATCTAGTATGCGTTTAACTCTTGAAGTGACTGAAGGATGAACTGGTTGTTCAAGAGATAAAGGCAAAACGTTTATTGCGCTTAACTCAAAATTAACACGTAAAGTCATAAAAAATAATTTATAAGTTGATTGAATTATTAATACGTTTATCGTTATGTCTTTAATGCAATATTATTGGTTTCACAGTCTAGATAGCTAGACGTAGAGGCAATCTTTACTAAATCTTTAAAAAAAAAATTGTCAGTTTAAAGTTTTGGTGTTTTAGTTATCTTTTATTGAATTGATAATTTTAAAACTTGATAATCTTAAACTCTTGATTCAAACAGTATAAATACTTATAAAGCTATTAAAAAAAATATTTAATCTTGCGTGAAAAGACGAAAAATTAATAATTTATCTACAAAAAATACTCTTAAATTGAAATAGAAAAAAATATTACTAA
The DNA here is from genome assembly GCA_051658085.1 of Waterburya sp. GTDB lineage: Bacteria > Cyanobacteriota > Cyanobacteriia > Cyanobacteriales > Xenococcaceae > Waterburya. The sequence continues at coordinate 14,957 of JBOFLX010000127.1, read as the reverse complement.
TAGTAAAAACAATGTAAAAACAAACACAAAAAGCCTTATAATATCAACTTTCTTGCACTTTTATCCAAAAAATCAATTATTTCACTTTTTTTGATGATACAAAGGAGATATTTAGAATGAATATTAGCTCAACTTCTCTATGGAAGATCAATCTCGTTATCTAGAATCCAATATCAATCATGAGGAATTAATACAAATAGTTCCCTTTATGTCTGGTTTGCCAGAAGATAGTATTCAGAAAATTGCTACCCATTTTGTGACCATATCTCATCCACCTAATCAAGTACTTTTATTAGAAAATGATTGGGGGGGATCAGTATATTTTATTTTGGAAGGTTGGGTCAAAATTCGTACTTATAATCTTGATGGCAAAGAAGTTACTCTTAACATTTTGGGTAGGGGTGAAATCTTTGGTGAAATGGCTGCTATGGATAAAATGCCTCGTTCTACCGATGCTATTACCCTGACAAAGACCTTAATTGGTAGAATACCAGCAGAAGATTTTGTCAATTTAATTAATACTGAGCCAATGGCAGGAGTACGTCTGGTTCAATTAATGGCAAAACGCTTACGACAGGTTAACCGCAGACTTCAATTAAGAGAGGCTAGTAGTGTCTCTAGAGTTGCGGATGCCATTTTATTTTTAGTGGAGGGACAGGGAAAAGAAGGAGAAAAAGGCACCGAGATTCCGAATTTACCTCATCGAGAGATTAGTAGTCTCAGTGGGTTAGCTAGGGAAACTGTAACCAGAGTCTTGACCAAGCTAGAAAAAAAAGGTTTGATTCAAAGAGATGCAGATTCTATGCGTATTCCTGATTTACCTGCTTTAGAAGACACTATCTGCTAAGATACTCAGACCTCCTAACTATATTGGTTTAACCAATTAAATAGCACTATGTCTAGAGAAGACCATCATCATTCATCATCTGATGCTGCCCAGCAGTTTGATGGTGATGAAATTAACTGGGTTGATCAGGGGGATTTTGAGCCAGGTCAACCCCAAACAGCCTCTTCCAAAAAAACTATTAAGAAACGAACTAAAACTTCTACTGATACCATAGTAATGGTAGAAACTGCTTTTTTAGCTAGTGCTGCTAGTTTAGTTTGGTTAATTAATTTTTATTTTCCCATTGGGCCAATCTTTAAAATTTTCTTTCCAATTCCTATCGCCCTAATTTATTTACGACGGGGTAATCGTGCTTCTTGGATGGCAGCGATCGTCTCAGGACTACTGTTATTAGTTTTGATGGGGCCTACTCGCAGCATTATTTTTTTGATGCCTTATGGTCTGATGGGTGTCCAACTGGGTGCTTGTTGGCGACATAAGGTAAGCTGGCTATTTTCAATTCTTATTGGCACAGTTATTGGCTCACTAGGAATCTTTTTTCGTTTTTGGCTCACCTCAATATTAGTTGGGGAAAATCTTTGGATATACGTAATTACCCAAATTACAGAAGTTGCCGATTGGATATTTTTTAAACTAGGTATTTTAGCTCAACCAAATTTTGTGTTAATCCAGACTTTAGCGTTTGGCTTGATTATTATTAATAATTTAGTTTATTTATTCGCAGTACATTTAGTCGCTTTGATGTTGCTTGATCGCCTTAATAATCCTATTTCTCGCCCTCCTGAATGGGTTAGGGTCTTATTGGACTATTAAGTAGGAAATAGGAAGTAAGTAGCAAACCTTCTGCCTTCTGCCTCCTGCCTCCTGCCTTACCGAACATTTAAGTTACCTATCCGAACAGGATTTAGTATGATTTATGTTTATAGCCAATTACAGTCAGGATTTCGTTGGTTAAGACAATATAGCGGTGCTAAACCTAGTTTTGCTTGTGTTTTAGGATTTACTGCTACAGGTCTAATTCCAGGGATCTCGGCAGCAGGAGCAACGCCGAAAGAGCGAGAATATACAGCGATCGCTGATGCAGAATTTTTAGCTCAAGGAGTACAAACAACTTATCAACATCCCCTACCACTTTTAACAGCAGGGATATCTCCGACTTTTATTTCTCGGGCAGTAGTTGAAGCTTTAGATATTCCAACTTATATTTTTAATGCTGGCTTACCCCATCAACCCACAGTAAATAGTATTGATTTGGGAGGAATTACTGCTGCTTGTGTCTCTTCTGGTCAAGCGATGCCTTTAGACAAGGTAGAACATCTTTTTAAACAGGGTCTAAACTGGGGTGAAAAACTAGTTAATACGGCTGATTATTTAATTATTGGTGAATGTGTTGTCGGTGGTACAACTACTGCTTTAGCTTTGCTCACAGCTTTAGGAATTGAAGCGAGGGGAATGGTCAGTAGTAGTCATCCCAGTTGCAATCATACTCAAAAGTGGTCAGTGGTTCAAGCTGGCTTATTACAAGCGGGATTAGTAAATAAGTCTGATGAGCCTTTAAAGCTAGTAGCAGCTATAGGCGATCCCATGCAGATTGTAGTTGCGGGAATGGCGATCGCTGCCAGTCGCCATATAGGAGTGATGTTAGCAGGTGGAACACAAATGTTAGCAGTGTATGCGCTAATTAAAGCGATCGCTAACTACTATCATATCTCGGTTCAATTTGAGCAGATTGTCGTCGGTACGACGCGTTGGGTAGCAGAAGATTCCACTGGAAATACAGTAAAGTTAGCAAAAACCATTGGTGGAGTCCCCCTATTAGCAACTGGGTTAAATTTTGCTGTTTCTCGCTATCCTGGGTTACGAGCTTATCACCAAGGATATGTCAAAGAAGGCGTAGGTGCTGGTGGCTGCGCGATCGCAGCTTCCCTACAACAAAATTGGACTTCCACTCATTTACTTACCGTCATTGAAACTTTATTTGCTCGTTATCGCCATCTAAGAATGGATTCTATAGGTCAATAATTGCTCTTCTAAAGCTGCAATGCGATTGTATGCAGCAGTAAGCTGTGCTGTTAAACGACGAATTTGCGTGTCAGGAGCAAGATTATCGCTACTAGAACTGGTACTACTAGTGCTACTATTATCATCGACCAAAATATCTTTATGAGTTAGTTGATATTCTGGCTCTCCTTTATGAGCTATAAAATTGCTATTTTTGGAAGAAAAATTAGGCAGAGAATAAGACTCTTGCTCGCTGTGTTTGACTCGTTGAGAACTTAATTCTTTAATCTGATTACTAATTTGCTCGATAAGCTCATGTAGCCGATCTATTTTGTCTCGTAATTCGCTAATTTGTACTTGTAATGTATCCATAAAATTTCCTGACATCCCTTAGTTGTGACTGTGCTTTTATGCTAAGAGCATTATGCAAAAAAATTACTACTATTCCTGATTCATTTAATAATTGCTCAATTTATGTTTGTAAAGATATTCTCACTACTCAAAATCGTCAATCTCAAGCTAAAAAAGTGGGCAAACTTGCTCGTAAAATATATCTCATTCATATAGACAGAATTGCTGACTTTATCTAGGTAAATATACCTGAAATTTTACATTTGAACAGTAATGAATTACCCGTTATCTCGTCGTTATTTTCTCTATGCAAGTACTGCTACAGCTTTGAGCCAATTATTGTCAAGCTGTAGTAATTCTACAAAAGTTTTACAGATATTATTTTTAGAAAATTCTATTCCTGGACAGTTAATTGGAGACTTCCAGCAAACAGTTGCTAAAAGTAAAAAAGTTGATTTTCAACCTCAAGCCCAATTAGAACAAATTGTTGCTTCACTTCATAGTTGGCAGCAAGATAGCAAATCAGAAAAAAAAACCCAAGGATTATTCGCTAAAATCTTTAACAAATCTATAATTTATCCTGGCTTAACTAGTTTAGGAGACTTTTGGCTAGCGACTGCAATCCAACAAAATTTAATTCAACCTTTAACAGTTGAGAGTTTAACTGGTTGGCAACAATTACCTAACCCTTGGCAAAAATTAGTTCAACGAAATAATCAAGGTTATTTAGCTACTGAAGGTAAGATTTGGGGCGCACCCTATCGCTGGGGTAGCACAATAATTGCCTATCAAAGTAAGCAGTTAGAAAAGTTAGGTATTACCTTAAAAGATTGGCAAGATCTGTGGCAACCAGAATTGCGCGATCACATTTCTTTATTAGATTCTCCCAGAGAAATTATTGGTTTAACTTTAAAAAAATTAGGCTATTCTTACAATACTGAAAATCTCAACTCAATACCTAATTTAGAAGCAGAATTATTGGCTTTACATCAACAAGCAAAATTATATAGTTCCGAGCATTATTTAGAACCTTTGGTATTAGGTGATACCTGTGTGGCAGTTGCTTGGTCAACGGATATTTTACCCTTACTTAAACAATATCCCGAAATTAAATTTATTATTCCGCGATCGGGAACATCTTTATGGGCAGATCTTTGGGTAAAACCGCAAATATCCCAGGCTACTAAAAGTGATGATCAGCTAGCTGCAATTGAGTCATGGATTGATTTTTGCTGGCAATCAAAAGCAGCCCAACAAATATCTTTATTTACTTCTGGAATTTCGCCAATTTTGCGCTCTTTGAATAAAAACGATTTATCTTCAGATTTACAAAATAATATTTTTCTCAATTCCGAAGTTTTGAATTCAGAAAAAAGCGAATTTATCCTACCTTTGCAGCCTCAATCACAGCAGCAATATCGAGATTTATGGCTTAAAATTAGGCAATATAGTCTTAAAAGCTAAAAGCTAAAAGCTAATAGCTAATAGCTAATAGCTTCAAACCGATTGGCAAACAACATAGTCTTTTAACTTGTTAATGAATATTGCTTGGCAGGAAGTTAAGGAAAAATTTCAGCAAATTTGGGGCTATGAAAATTTTAGATACCCTCAAGGAGAAATAATTCGTAGTCTTTTAACTGGTAAAGATGCTTTAATTATTCTGCCGACAGGCGGGGGTAAATCTATTTGTTTTCAGTTACCTGCACTATTACAAACAGGATTAACAATTGTAGTTTCTCCTTTGGTAGCCTTAATGGAAAATCAGGTTAATCAATTAAAGCAACTGGGATTATCTGGAGCATTATTACACAGTGAACTATCTCGCAGTGAAAAAAAACAAACCCTACAAGCAATTAACAACCAACAACTAAGCTTATTATATTTATCTCCAGAGACTTTACTCAGTCTACCTGTCTGGGAACTTATCATACAGCCCCACATTAACATTACAGGTATAGTTTTAGATGAAGTTCATTGTCTTACCCAATGGGGAACTACATTTCGCCCTGCATATCGTCGTTTGGGTGTTGTTCGTCGTAGTTTACTAAAGTATAAACCTTCTGGAACAAAAATCGCGATCGCAGCTTTTACCGCTACTGCTGATCCTCAAGCTCAAGCAGAAATTACTCAAGTTTTAGAATTACAGCAACCAGAAGTTTTTTTAGTTAGTCCCTATCGCCCTAATTTAAGTTTAAACATCAAAACTGTTTGGACACCTAGAGGCAGAAGACAAGCAACCTTAAAGTATATTCAAGCTCACCCTAGTCAATCTGGTTTGGTTTATGTACGCTCTCGTCAAGATAGTCAAACCTTAGCAACTTGGTTAAAATCAGAAAAATATGCTGTTGCAGCCTATCATGCAGGTTTAGTTACCCATGAAAGAAGAAAGATTGAACAAGATTGGATTACAAACAAAACTCAATTCGTGATTTGTACTTCCGCGTTTGGGATGGGGATAGATAAACCTGATGTGCGCTGGATTATTCATTATCATCCACCAGAATTATTAGCTGAATATATCCAAGAAATTGGCAGAGGTGGTAGAGATGGAAAACCTGCGGAAGCTCTCACTTTAATTAGTGAGCCGACTGGCTGGCTTAATCCTGAAGACAAACAACGCAGTCAATTTTTCAGCCGTAAACTAACACAGCAATACCAACAAGCCCAACAAATAATTAAACAATTACCCAACCACGGCAAAATTGCCACAATTAAAGAACAATTCCCTCAAGGAGAAATTACTTTAGGTATTCTGCATAGTTTAGGTTTAGTTGACTGGCAAGATCCATTTTATTACCGTAAGCGATCGTCTAAGACTACTTTTAATCAGCTAACTATTAGTCAAAAACATCATCAACAACAAATGCAGAATTATCTCCAGACTCAGCAATGTCGTTGGCAATATTTATTACAGGCTTTTGGTTTTAACCAGGAAGCACAAAAATTTAGATGCGGTCATTGTGATAATTGTCGCTGAATTAGAGACAAAGATAAAATGATAAGAGAAGACTGGCGCAATTTAAAGTTATGACTAGCATTAGAGAAGAATTAGATCGCAAACTAAATAACTTATCTCCTGAACAACTAGATTCAGTTCGTCAATTTGTAGAGTCGATAGAACATCAACCCCCTGGGAATACAAAGTATCCTTTAACCAATGAAGATATAGACAGAATTATCGAATCATACCGTCAGCAAAATAAACAACGACCTATTGGGCTTGCTAAAGGGGAATTTACTGTTCCTGATGATTTTAATGAGCCTCTACCTGATGAAATTTTAGATTTATTTAATAACCCTCAATGAAATTGCTTCTGGATACTCACATTTTTCTTTGGCTGGTAGATGATGATGAACGTTTGTCCGCTAAATACCGTCAAATCATTCATAATCTTGATAATGAAATATTTCTAAGTGTTGTCTCAATTTGGGAGTGTGTTATTAAGTATCAGATAGGGAAATTAAATTTTCCTAGTTCTCCAGAAATTTATTTACCTAGGGAAAGAAGAAAACACTTAATCAAAATATTAACTGTAGATGAAAATAGTATTGCTCAGTTGATTAAACTTCCCCTAGTCCATAAAGACCCATTTGATCGCTTAATCATGGCTCAAGCATTACAACATGATTTAATTATTATGACCGAAGATAAATTGATACTAACTTATCCAGACATTCAATTACTTCAAGCTTAAAACTTAATGAGCTAAAATCTCTTTTCTAATTAATTTTGAAGCTGGAGAATTAGGACATACATTTGATAAATATATCTCAAATCTCTCAAACTGTTCTTGAAAAGAATTGTTAGGAATTTTGCTTTCAATATATTTTTTATTATTAGCATATCCTATAGCAACAGATAAAATTGATGAAATTATTTCTCTTTCAGACCATATTTTTTCTCTGATAATTTCTCTTTCTATAGTATTCAGAAGATCTACAATAACACTAATATCAGAATCGGCTTGATCCCAATAACCAGATAAACAACTAAATATTACACCCTTACTTATAGTATTTTTAGTATTTAACAGATTGTATATATTCTTGTCAGCATTCTTACATTTTGACATATCACCAAATATCCTTCCCAAAAGCCATGCTTGCTCATCATCATTATCAACTGAAACTAATTTGAGTTTATCAAATAGGTTTTTAAATATAGTACTATCAGAATACTTTATCAAAAAAGTGTCTACATCATCTTCATCTAAATCGAAGATTTTTTGCTCAAAAAATATCTTAAGCTCCTCGTTAATAGTCATAATTGTGTGTTGCTTGCTAGTTATTTATTTTCTTTATCGTACAAAAACTAATTAGGTTTTACTTTCAATTATAATACAATGACTAACAAAGAGCGATCGCCAATTAGATAATACTAATGTTTACCTTGATAAATGAGATAATAAAATTACAAGGAAGCCTCTAGAAGTGGATATCTGTAAAGATGCCTTGAGTTGAAAACTTATTAAAATTATACCAATGACAGTAAAGACGGAAACAGTAGCGATCGCGTTAAAATTCAATCTAGTCTGACTTTGACAAAAGCAAAAATATGCAACTTCAGCAAACAATCAAATCTTTTATTCGCCCAGGAGAACAAAGCGGTTATATTGCCGAATGTTTAGAAATTTCGGTTGTGACTCAAGGAGAAACTTTAGATGAGGTTGTTCAAAACTTGAGAGAGGCTGTTTCCCTACATTTAGAAGATGAAAATCCAGCCGAGTTTGGATTAATTGATCATCCTTCTATTTTAGTTACATTTGAGCTACAGCCTAACTATGCCAAAGCTTAAAAGATTATCGGGTGCAGAAGTTATGGCTATTCTAAAGCAATTTGGCTTTGAAGTTTATAGCCAAAGAGGAAGTCACGTAAAATTGCGTCGAATTAGTATATCGGGTAAAGAAACTTTAACAGTTCCCAATCACCGTCAGTTAGATACAGGAACTTGTCGCGCAATTTATAGGCAGGCTTGTCGATATATTCCTGAAGCAGATCTGTTTCGTTATTTTTATGAGTAAGAAAAGAACGTACAAAATTACAACTAAGGACTTGTATTTATAAATAAAATCGCCGTTAATTATAGAGTGATGCCTACGGCTAGCTACGCGATCGCATTTTTTTATGTTGTCAGGCGATCGCCTCCAGTATAATAAGATACAGCTCTTATAAGAAGAATAATGTCTTTAGATAATTATAATTTTGATGGATTTATTATCAATTTATATGTTGACGAACAAGAAGATTGGTTAGCACATTTTCAAGAATTACCTAATGTATCTGCATGTGGCGATACACCGCAAGAGGCATTAGAAGAATTAAAAACTGCATGGGAATTAGTTAAGGAAGACTATCGGGAAAAACATCGAGAAATCCCAATAGCTAGTAACAGATTAAAAGTTACAAATTAAAACTCAAAATTACTTTTACCCACTTTACCAAGTTGTCGCTGTAAATAATGCTCAATCAAATTCACTTCAAATACTTCAGCAAAAGCCCTCGCTACCTCAACTCGTACCTGATCTACAGAAATAGTCGGTACAAACTCCGCTAGACTTCCCACTGGCTTATCATCAATCCCACAAGGGACTATATTCTGGAAACCACTCATATCTGGACAGACATTCAAAGAAAAACCGTGCATTGTAATCCAACGACGGACTTTAATCCCAATAGCAGCAATTTTTTTCCCTTCTAACCACACCCCTGTAAACTTAGGTAGACGATAGGCGGTTAAACCATAATTAGCTACAGTTTTAATAATTACGGCTTCTAATTGTCGAAGATACCAATGTAAATCCTGTTGATAGTAGCGTAAATTAACAATTGGATATCCTACTAATTGATTAGGACAATGATAGGTAACTTCCCCTCCCCGTTCAATACGATGAATTTCAAACTCACTTTCTTGGGGATTAAACTTCAGAAAATCAAGACTAGAACCAGTACCCAAAGTATAGACAGGAGGATGTTCTAATAAGATCAAAACATCATTTAAACTGGGGTCATTTATTCTTGCTGCTACTAGCGATCGCTGATACTCTAAAGATTCACTATATTTAATTAGCTTTTGATTATTTAATATACAATCTCTGGGATTTTGCTTCATATTGCTAGTCTTTTTAAATAAATGTCAATCAATGTTACAGAACATAAAAAAAAATGGAATATTTGATGTTTTGTACGATACAAAGTGTTAATCTATTATTTATAAAGCTATTTAAAAAACAGCATTGCTTGAGGAAATTGCAAGAAACCAAATCAACTGCAAACCACCTTAAAGATAATTATCTAAATTCAGCAGGTTTTCAATCAACACAAGTCTAAATAAGTTTCAGCCTCAACAATTTAATCAATCACTAATAATTGTTTGGGGATAGTAGATTTAGAGGTAGCTATGGTCTTGACTAGTTCATTTTATCTAAATATAGTCAGCTTTATAGTACCTAGAAATAGCAGTTAAGAAATACATTACTAGCTCTAAAAAGCAATATTAACTACTAAGTATATAGTTGTAGCTATTTAGAACAACGATCTTTTTTAGATTGGTGGACTTGATATATCCTACTACAATTTAGTAGCAATGTTGTATTCACTTTTATTTGGCTTTAAAACTGTCTAGTATGGAGTAATAAGTATGAAGCTTTTGATCCAAGGAAATAATATTGCAGTCACAGAATCAATTCATGATTACGTCGAACAAAAATTAGAAAAGGCGGTTAAACATTTTCAACACATAACAAGTAAGGTGGATGTTCATTTATCTGTAGCACGCAATTCTCGGATCGAAAGAAAACATAAGGCGGAAGTTACGGTATTTGCCAATGGGACAGTCATTCGCGCTCAAGAAGGGAGCGAAAATCTTTATGCAAGTATCGATATGGTTGCCGATAAAATTGCCCGTCAACTACGCAAATATAAAGAAAAACATTTACCCAAAAAAGCTCATTCTCAGGTGCGACCAGAAGACACAATTGAAGATAATATCTTAGAAGCAGATGTATTGGACAGTGATCGCGACCCAGAATTACCCGCCAAAGTAGTCAGGACTAAGTATTTTACTATGCCCCCAATGACTACAGAAGAAGCCTTAGAACACTTGCAACTGGTAGATCATGATTTTTATATGTTTAAAAACAGTGAAACTGGAGAAATTAATGTGATCTATAGCCGTAATCATGGCGGTTATGGAGTAATTCAACCTCGTTCTGATAGTAATGCACGTAATGGTGACTATCCGCACTAGTAGTCGTCAAGTTTCCTATTGATAGGTTGAGATAAGCTATCAGCTTTTAGCTTTTAAAAGTATGTGACTAATAGAATAAGGGATGAGAAAGAATATTTACAGTTGGTTTTTCTTGTCTCTTTTTGTTGAATTTATTATTCTGATAATTTTTTCACCTCTTCTATGTTTTTCAATAAGATTTCAAGAAAAGGTTGCATATCAGGATCTTGATCATTTTCGGCGATCGCTAATCCTTGATGATAATACATCAACGTTCGATCATATTGTTTGAGATTGCGATACACTTCATAGAAGGCGAAATAACGTAAAAGAATAGGAGGAATTAAACCTGGCTTATAGCTTATAGCTTTTGTTCAAGAGTCTATTTTTCCAAGTTCACAGCGAAACCATTATAGCGACTCATCGATTTTTCGATCCCTTCCTTAAAACTAAATTCGATCGCTTTAACTGATGTATATAATATTTCTGTAATAACTTGAGTTTCTGTAGGGTTAAATTTTCCTAAAACGTGGCTAATAGTTTCTTTTTTACCATCAGACTTACCAATGCCAATTCTGAGACGTGGAAAATCTTGACTACCTAAATGAGCAATAATTGACTTCATACCATTGTGTCCTCCAGCCGATCCCGATAGACGGATTCTTAGTCTACCTATAGGTAAATCCATATCATCATAAATGACTAATACAGATTTTGGCTGGAGCTTGTACCAGTCTACTACTGCCCTTACTGATTGTCCTGAACGATTCATGTAAGTAAGAGGTTTTAATAAACGTATTTTTTTCCCTCCTGGTGTAACTCCCTCGGCAAATAAACCTTGAAAACGCTTATTTTCTTTTAAAGGCATTTGCCAAACTTGAGCTAATTCATCAACTGCATCAAAACCAATATTGTGTCTAGTTTTGTCGTATTTTGGTTCAGGGTTGCCTAAACCAACAATTAATTCAGGAATAATTAGCGTAGTTGAATCAGGAGTCACAGGAATGAATAAATTAGCAGTTGAGACTAGTATTTATTTTAAAGGTTAATACCTTACCTTAGAGATTTAGTTTGATTGAAACAGGGTTTCTAAATAAACTCTGGCACAGGCACGATAATTTTGAGAAGCTTCCGCAGTTTGTCCATTGCTGTTTTGTAACAAAAACAAAGAGAGGGCAGCAGCAAAAACGCGATCTTGATCCCACTGAGGACGAGTCTCAAGATAGTTTTTTAATGATAAATGTAATTCTTCAGGAATTTCCGCCAAAATGCTTACAGTCGAGTTCATGGTTAGTTAAATGCTCCCATTTGTATGATTATTTTCGTTTTTATGTAACACAACGGCTTTTTTCAAATATGCAAGACCATTGTTTTTTTCGCGATTAAGAAAACCTTTATTTAAAGGTTAAAGACAAAAAAGGGCTTTACATATTGTTTGACGGTTTGAAATATAGCCTTCATCTGTTGTAGTGAAGTTTGACTCATCAAGTGCTTGCTGATTTATTGTCGTCTAAAAAGGGGGTTGTTTGTCAATGTTGCTAAATATTAAGACAACTCTTAAAAAACTCATAAGACTACGGAAAAAGTATAGTTTGAGGTACTTTTTTTTTACATTTCTTTATAAAGAGGTCTTAATAAACGGTTAATATTCGGTAAAGAGATAAAATCCCCGATCGAATACTCAAAACTTGATTGCTGCGTCTTTGCCTGTGGAAAAACCTGGGTAAAATGTGGAAAATGATCAAAAAGCTTGTGGAAACTGTGGGGAATCTATGGGGTAAATTAGTTGCTAAAAATAAGAATTAATAATTTTTACTGGCTGCCTGGAAAATAGAAAGCCCGTACTATTGAGCTTGTTCCCTAATCTTTCCACTATCTGAAATATAAATAATGATGTAATAATTAATTTTGTATTAACTCTCAACTGTAATAAATATCTACCAACAAAAAAACTAAACTATGCTTGCCAAAAGAATATTACCCTGTCTTGATGTTAATGCAGGAAGAGTAGTTAAAGGTATCAATTTTATTGATCTCAAAGATGCTGGAGATCCTGTAGAACTAGCTAAAGTTTATAACGATGCTGGAGCAGATGAGTTAGTGTTTCTTGATATTACTGCCACTCACGAAGATCGAGGCACAATTGTCGATGTAGTTTATCGAACAGCAGAACAAGTTTTCATACCTCTTACTGTTGGTGGGGGGATTCAATCCTTAGAAAATATTAAAATTTTGTTACGAGCAGGGGCAGACAAAGTTAGTATCAACTCCGCAGCAGTCCGTGATCCAGACTTAATTAATCGTGCTAGCGATCGCTTTGGTAAACAGTGTATTGTTGTAGCAATTGATGCTCGCAGACGAACAGATATGACTAATCCTGGTTGGGATGTTTATGTGCGTGGAGGTAGAAAAAATACAGGGATAGATGCGATCGCTTGGGCAAAAGAAATGGCAGAGCGAGGTGCAGGAGAATTATTAGTAACCAGCATGGATGCTGATGGAACACAAGCAGGTTACGATTTAGAACTAACTCGTACTATTGCCGAACAAGTAGAAATTCCTGTAATTGCTTCTGGTGGTGCTGGTAATTGTCAACATATTTACGAGGCTCTAGCTGAAGGAAAAGCCGAAGCTGCTCTTTTAGCTTCTCTGCTCCATTTTGGACAATTAAGCGTTCAGGAAATCAAAACCTATCTTCAAGAACGTCAAATGCCTGTAAGAATTCTTGCATGAAACAATCTTTAACAAAGCTTAAATTCTTAAAAATCTCCCCTAATACTTAAAAATTATATATTAAGATAGAAGAGTGTTTACATTTCGTAAAAAATGCTGATTCCAATTCTCATATTTGATGTAGCTTTAGTAGCATGGTCACTGCATCTAATGCAATCAGCTTTGGATCAGCAAGAGTTTTCTCTGATGCTTGCTGGAACACTAGTTGCTGCTTCTGCTGCTGCGATGCTTGTAGTTTACTTTTTAATCGGTAATTGTCTAAGTAGTCTTGGCTGAAAATGAACACAGTCAACTCAGTATGTTGTTGTGGTAATATTGTTTAAGTATCGGGGCATTAGCTCAGTTGGTAGAGTGCTTGCATGGCATGCAAGATGTCAGCGGTTCAAATCCGCTATGCTCCATTTGTCCGAACACCTCGACTTACTCACTTTTTTGTCAGTGGAAGCATAACTTTTCCGCATCGGAAAGCTTACACTTCCAATACACCGCGGAAATATTATACTTCCAATTTAGGTAATCAGTTTTATTTTACTGGTGATCGTCTGAAGCAATCTATTCTTAGTTAGAAAAAACCAAATCTCAACAAATGCAAAACTGATCGCCAATAGATTTGATCAGAAATTTCGCACCTTGGAAAAAATTTTTATGGATTTAATTTGAGTGATTAAAATCCCTTGTACACTTTTGTTTTACCATTTTCACTAGGAGCAAAATTTTTGGGGACTATCTCTTACTTTCAAAAGACTTTGAAGCTAACAACAAAAAAAGCAATTACGCTTCGCGTACCTTACGTATCGCTTCTTTTCTAAAAATAAGGCTCAGATCATGCTAAAAAGTAACTTTTTTGTAATCAATAAAATACTAGAGTAAATTAAGCGTTTTTGAGTTTGGATGGATAACATAGTCAAATTAGTCAATAACTCAAAAGCCTGTCTAGGTGATGGATTGACAATTATTGGTTTTTTGAATGTATCTGCGGAATGTCCGTCTAAATATTAAAATTCAAGAGACTCATATTTTGCTAAAGTCTTAAATTATCATCAATTTAATTCTTGTTTTGCTTTAGTAAAAGCTTTTTTTACTTCCTTATATCTCAAGAACCCAGGTCTAGAAATTAGTTTTTCCACTTTATTTTGACTGGGGTACTTTCCTTCACTATGTAATTGTTTAATAGCTTTTTGTACTTCCTGACATGTTTTTTTGATGGCTTGCTGATGTATAGTTTTTCTATGTTTAGTGTAATTAGCTGAAATTGCTCTACATAATTCTGGAAAATGCCCAAAAATAGTTCTTCTGTTGATTTGTAGATTTCGTGCTACTTGTTCCATAGAAAGAGGATCTGAATTATTGTCTTTCAATATCTGTTTTAAATATTCTTTGATTTGCTCGTGATCGTGATTTTTTTTCTTGACTTTAGATCTTAGTTGAGGTGAATATGAATCAATATCAATTTTTTCTGCCTGCTTGAGTTCTTTTTGTATTAATAAATTCCAGACTGAAATTTCTAAACGATGACAGATTCGTAATAGCATTTCTAGAGAGGGTTGACTTTTGTTTTTACACCACATCCAAACAGTATTTTTGGGTATTTTTAACTGACGGGCAAAAGCTGCAATGTTTCCGTTAGTTTTGCATTGAGCATACATAGTTAAAGAATCACTTAAGTAGATAGGGGTTGAAATAATCAGCTATATAACGATAAATTAAGTTAGAGAGTTGAAGCGTGGAGGCTATCTCATACTAAATCCGATTGACAGAAGTTATTTATTTAGGCTGACTTGGGGACTAGGAGAATAGGGG
>JBOFLX010000126.1:0-40465 GCA_051658085.1 Waterburya sp. | reverse complement strand
AAGGACGAATCCCTACTAAACGTGAAATTTCAAACTGACGGAGCATAAACCCTATCAGAGCGAAAGCACCATGTAAGGCGATAAATGCCCACAATCCACCGATTTGACACCAACGGGTGAAACTCCAAGCTGCTTCAGGGCCCCATAAGAATAGTAGGGAATGTCCCATGCTATCTGCGGGGGTTGATGCTGCTACTGTTAGGAAGTTACAACCTTCTAGATAGGAACTGGCTAAACCGTGAGTATACCAAGATGTTACAAATGTTGTGCAGGTGAGCCAACCACCGATTGCCATATAGGCACAGGGGAAGAGCAGAATACCCGACCAACCTACGAATACAAAGCGATCGCGCTTGAGCCAGTCATCAACCGCATCAAAGATGCCCTGTTGTGCTGGAGCGCGTCCTACTGCTATTGTCATATGTTTCTAATCCTCTTGCTTAAACAAAATATAAATTGCAAGATTTCTCAAAATGTACTTTTCTATCATGCATTAAGGAGTTACCTCAACAAAATGTTGAGAACTACCAAGTTTTATAAAACTTTACCAGATTTCTAGATAAGATTCTCTGTTACTGGCTGAGATTATCCTTAAGATACTGTTACAGTCTTATTCCCGTAGGAGTATTAAGTTGATGTATCTTAAAATAACATGAAAACCTTACAGCTAGCTATTTAAGAGCAATCAGAAGCTAAACCTCTAAAGTGCCTTGAGCTAGCGATCGGCATTAAATAATTATTAGCAAAATTTTTACAAAATGACACAAAACCTCTAAGACTGAAATGATGTTTGTAACTTCTGATTGACTAATATTGAGCGAGGATGAGGATTTGTGTGGGATTAACTTCTGAAAATGAGAAAATAAAAATCTGGTTTGAGATTTCGTTTAAACAAAAAATGTTAATTAAACTCTGAGAATTAGTAATGACAACCAATCAAACTACCAAACAGATACTGCGACAAGACGTTTTAGGCTCACGCAGATTTAGTAATTTCTTATGGGCAATAATCGTAACTTTGGGGGGTGTAGGATTTCTTTTAGCTGGATTGTCCAGTTATCTCAAAACCAACTTACTAATTGTTTCTGATACTAGTGGCTTGCAATTTATTCCTCAAGGCGTTGCTCTAACTTTTTATGGTGTAGCAGGTTCGCTTTTAGCAATTTATTTGTGGTTGCTGGTAACTTGGAACGTAGGTGGTGGTTACAATGAATTTAATAAAGAAACAGGCAAAGTAGTCATTTCTCGTCTGGGATATCCAGGTAAAAATCGCCAGGTAGAAGTAACTTTTCCGATCACTGAAGTTCAGTCCGTCAGAGCCGAAATTAGAGAAGGATTGAGTCCTAAACGGGCTTTATACTTACGTTCTCAAAAAAGACGAGATGTTCCTCTAACTCGTGTTGGTGAACCGATCGCTTTATCAACTCTAGAAAACCAAGGCGCAGAATTGGCAAGATTTCTAGAAGTTCCTTTGGAAGGACTTTAAATTAAGTAGCAAGTAGCAAGTAGCAAGTAGAAATTAAAAGCTAGAAGCTATTAAAGCATTTGTTCCAATTTGTGAAAAATTAGGCTACAAAGGTCAAGGCAATATTATGAGCGTAAAAAGTCTAGGTTGGAAACATGACAAAAAACACACCAAGGTGGCTAGTTAAGATGGTTTCTTTGCTGTTAATTAGCAGTCTAGTTTTAGGAGGATGTGCGACATCGGCGACAGATGTTTCCCAATCCACCTCATCATCTGATAACCTGACAAGTAATCAATCACAAGTGGCGATCGCCAATAAAGATAATCAAACTATGAATAATAATTTGCCCCAACTTGAAGGGATGGCGAAAGTCGAATTGCAGGTTAACGGTTCACCCATCATTATTGAACTTAACGGTACAGAAGCCCCGTTCACGGCAGGAAATTTTGTGGATTTAGTTGAGCGAGGTGTTTATGACGGTTTAGTATTTCACCGTGTTATACCTGGATTTGTCGCCCAAGGCGGAGATCCTCAAGGAAAAGATCCTAATTTTGCTGGACAATTGGGTACAGGTGGCTTTGTCGATCCCGATACAGGTTCAGAACGTCGTATTCCTTTGGAAATTAAAGAAACAGGAAAAAGTGAGCCTACCTACAGTAAGGCAAGACTAGGAGGCTCAGTAATCCTCAAACACGATCGCGGTGTTATTGCTATGGCTCGTTCGGCAATGCCTGATTCTGCTTCTTCACAGTTTTACATTGCTTTAGAAGATTTACCTTCCTTAGATGGAGATTATGCGGTTTTTGGTAAAGTCGTAGAAGGAATGGATGTAGTAGATAAAATCAAGCAAGGCGATCGCATTAGTTCTGCCAAAGTCACTGAAGGCTCAGAAAACTTAAAAAAGCCGTAAGCCTTAAGCTGTAAGTCTACATAGTATATGGACGTTGTAGTTACTGGGATAGGATTAATATCCTGTCTCGGTTCGCTTATTGAAACTTGGTCAAGTATCTTACAGGGTAAGTCAGGAATCAAATTACATTCGCCTTTTCCTAAACTCCCTGCTTATCCTTTAGGATTAATTAATTCTCAACCAAGTAAAATAGACGTTTTAACTCAGACAATACTGCTGGCGACTCTTCAGGATGCTGGCTTACAACCACCTTTAGCTCAATGTGGAGTAGTAATCGGCTCAAGCCGAGGCTGTCAGGCAACTTGGGAAGAGTTGGCAACTCAAAGAGAAGATAATATTCCTAACTGGCTAGAGACTTTACCCCACCAAAGCGCGATCGCCACTGCTCGTTATTTACAAACGTCTGCCCCCGTCTTAGCACCTATGGCTGCCTGTGCTACGGGAATTTGGGCATTAGCCAGAGGCTATGAATTAATCAAGACGGGTAGATGTGAAAGAGTTATTGCTGGTGCAGTCGAAGCCCCAATTACTCCCCTAACTTTAGCAGCTTTTGAGCGCATGGGAGCATTAGCGACTACTGGTTGCTATCCATTTGATTTGAAGCGTGAAGGATTGGTTTTAGGAGAGGGAGGAGCGATGTTTGTTTTAGAAACAGCAGAATTAGCCAAGCGTCGCCAAGCAAAAATTTATGGCAGAATCTTAGGCTTTGGTTTAACCTGTGATGCTCACCATGTCAGCGCACCTCAAACGGTTAATGGCAGTTCAGCTAGAGCAATTAAACAGGCTTTAGAGCGTAGTAATTTAGAAACACCAGATATTGACTATATTCATGTTCACGGTACAAGTACAATTTTGAACGATCGCCACGAAGCCCAATTAATTCAACATCTATTTCCATCACAAGTTGCGGTAAGCTCTACTAAAGGCGCGACAGGTCATACTTTAGGGGCATCAGGAGCCATAGGCACCGCTTTAACTCTAATGGCATTTGGACAAGGATATTTACTCCCCTCTGTAGGCTTAAACCAGTCAGAATTTGACTTAAACATTATCACCCAGCCTAAAAAAGTTAAAATTAATCATGCCATGTGTTTCAGTTTTGGCTTTGGTGGTCAAAATGCTGTAATTAGTCTAGGCAGATAGCTAACTCCTTGGGTGTTTTAAGGAAACAAAATAATGACTTCTACTACTACTCAACTAACTCTAGAAGAATACCTTGCCTATGACGATGGTACAGATAATCGCTACGAATTAGTAGATGGGAAACTAGTAACCATGCCTCCAGAATCAGATCGCAACAATTTAATTGCTCTTTATTTGCTAACAGAATTTCTGAAGCTTGTCCCAATTCAATTAATCCGTCACAAAGATACTGAGATTGTGGTTACAGGTAATCGCACTAGAGTCAGAATGCCAGACTTGATGATCTTGACCGAAGAATTATTAACAGCAATTGGTGGAAGACGCGCTACTATTACTCCTGATATGCCCTCTCCTATATTAGTTGTGGAAGTAGTTTCTCCTGGTAAAGTTAATGAAGACCGCGATTATCGGTACAAGCGTTCTGAATATGCAGCAAGAGGGATTTTAGAATATTGGATTGTCGATCCTCAAAGTAACAAAATTACAATCCTGTCTTTGGTAAACGGTTTGTATGAAGAGAGTATATTTGAAGGCGATCGCTTAATCACCTCCAATGTTCTGACACAGCTATCATTAACAGCAGAACAAATATTTGGCTTCCAGTAATTTTTGCTTACACTTGGTCTGGATCTACTCCCATCTCTCGCAATTTCTTGGCTAGTTTTGCTGCCTTTTGCTCGGCTAGTTCAGCTTTTTGTGCGATCGCTGTATAAGTTAAAAACCTATTTCCATCTGGACGATAAATCTCTAAATCAGTTTCTGAAAGCTCAAACCGAATCTTCAATCTGGGACTAACCCACTGATGAATCGGTTCAATTATGTCTAAAAAGCCTTCATTCCGTACCCAACCACTCAGATCGTTGCGCTCAGGATCGTATAAATAATATTCTTTCACACCAAAACGGTCATAAAATAACAGCTTGCGATTCATCTCAGCTTTAGTGTTTCCAGGCGAAAGAATTTCAAATACTACTTGTGGTGCTATGTTATCTTCTTCCCACTGCTTATACGAACCTCTGTCACCTTTTGGTCTACCAAAGACTATTAAAACATCTGGAGCAACTCGAGTCTTATTATCTCCTTCAACGGGATACCACAACAAGTCTCCAGCCACGAATACATTGGGATCTTCGGCAAATAACCATTCTAGATTTTCTTTAATAGTTACAATCCAGCGAAATTGCTTGGTATTATCTGCCATCGGCTGTCCGTCACCATCGGGATAAATGATGTTTGGCGTTGAAGATGGTTGTAGTTGCATCATATACCTCTGTTCCATCAGTCATTTGCTTCTAATTCAATTATGCCCGACAATTGGAGGTGCGATCGCTTATGGGCAAAAATTCCTCTATTTCTATTTCTCTTCCTGATCTTCAAGATAAAGTGTTTGGGCATTTACGCGATCGCATATAGCGTAATCGCTAACTATTAAACATTTATTGATTCTGCGAGCAAGTTTGTTACTAACTACGGTTAATGCTTGCTTTGGTGGAAGAAATTGATAAGCACTAATTTCATCAGTAGCGATTTTAATCGTCGATATTTTTTCTTGAGTAAGAACACCACCAAAAAAGATAAATTGTAAAGACTCTATATCCTCTGGGTTTTTACTAGTGTAATCAATACACAACAATCGTTTTGGTTTAATTTCAATCCCAATCTCTTCTTTTACTTCTCGTATACAAGCATTTTGTGGTGATTCATTTGCTTCAACAACACCACCAGGAAGATTCCAGGTATCTCGATAGATTGGTTTAACTACTAATATTTTGCCCTCAATATCAAAAAATAGGCATCCAGCACCCATGATTTTTTTCGGCAAACTTGCTAAATATTCTTGACGATTCTTCAAAGTCATCCAATCTCAAATTTTTGATCTTGATTACATTAAAGTGATTTTTTAAGATGCGACAGTTCAGTCCAATCTAAAGGTACGGTTGAACTCATAAACACTTCTTCAGTTTTGGTAACAAGGGGATCTAGATTTGCTCGTCTAAATTTTAGTGCAGCTATTAAATCTTGATCAACACGAACCTTAGCTTGAATAGCTTCATATTGATTCATACTGTCATATACCCAAAGTGCCGTAATATGATTACCATCTTCAGTTTGCCACCTACCAACTAAACAAGCACCATAACGTTTCTGTATTGGGAATAAACGTTCTTGGAAAAAATTGTTAAAAACCTCAGTCTTACCAGGTGCTACTTGATATTGCCTTAATCTGAATATCATAAATTGTACTTTGGTAGTTAATATTCATTAACAAATTACCACAATGGATCTTAACTATTAGAGAATATTACTCTAGAAACCTATAAATTATGGCAACTGTAAGATCAGCTTGTTCAATAGAAAAAGTTAAGTATTTAAAATAATGGTAGATAGCCTTAAAAAACCCCAGTTTGAGGAAGTACGTCCTGGAGTCAAAACTCCTGCGGAAGAAACTATTCTCACTCCTCGCTTTTATACAACAGACTTTGATGAGATGGCGAAAATGGACATCTCGGTCAATGAAGATGAATTGAGAGCCATTCTAGAAGAGTTTCGTATTGACTATAACCGCCATCACTTTGTTCGAGATGAGCAATTTCAAAAATCTTGGGATAACATCAGTGGTGAAACTCGTAAACTATTTATAGAATTTCTTGAACGTTCCTGTACGGCTGAGTTTTCTGGGTTTCTGCTTTATAAAGAATTGGGTAGACGCTTAAAAGGTAGAAGTCCTGTGCTGGCTGAAATTTTCACCCTTATGTCACGGGATGAAGCGCGTCATGCAGGCTTTTTAAATAAAGCTTTATCTGATTTCAACCTTTCTCTAGATTTAGGATTTTTAACTAAAAGTCGCAAATATACTTTCTTTAAGCCTAAATTTATCTTTTATGCCACATATCTTTCTGAAAAAATCGGTTATTGGCGTTATATCACAATTTTCCGCCACTTAGAACAACACCCCGAAAACGAAATTTATCCTATTTTCCGTTTCTTCGAGAATTGGTGTCAGGATGAAAACCGCCACGGAGACTTTTTCGATGCAATTATGAAGTCGCAACCCCAGTTTCTTAACGACTGGAAAGCAAGATTATGGAGTCGTTTCTTCTTGCTCTCAGTATTTGCGACAATGTACCTCAATGACGTTCAGCGTTCTGGTTTTTATGCTTCTTTGGGCTTAGATGCTAGAGAATATGATAAATACGTGATTGAGAAAACTAACGAAACTGCTGGTAGAGTTTTCCCCGTTGTTTTAGATGTAGAACACCCTGATTTTTATCAGCGTTTAGAAACCTGTATTGTTAACAACGAGAAGCTAACTAAAATTGCGCAGTCTCAAGCACCTGCACCAGTTAAGTTATTACGCAAGCTACCCTACTATGTTTCTAACGCCGTAGAATTAGTTAAAATGTATTTAATTAAGCCTATTAGGGTAGATCACTTAGCCGAGACTGTTCGTTAAAGTTAAAAATGTAAGTAACTTTAGTTTATTTTTTCTCAGTTTTTTAGTCCTGTTGCTTAACAGGGCTTTTTTTGTATCAAGATTAATAGTCAATTGTAGTTGAGACTTAGCCAATATAATTTTTGATTAACGATAAAATATAAATTGAGAAGAATTTTTAGATAGTTTTATCAAATTTATGACTACCGTTGTCGCAGTCGAAAAGAAAAAATTAGAAAAACCTCCTTTAGATATTCATTATTTGGGCGATCGCGTTTTACGTCAGCCAGCTAAACGGGTTGCCAAAGTAGATGATGAGATTCGTCGCACCATCAGAGAAATGCTACAAACTATGTATAGTGCTGATGGTATAGGTTTAGCAGCACCTCAAGTTGGTATTCACAAACAGCTTATTGTCATTGACATTCATTTAGATCAGCCTGATAAACCACCTCTAGTTTTAATTAATCCTAAGATTACAAAGTTTGGTAAAAATTTTTGTAACAGTGAGGAAGGCTGTCTGAGTATACCTGGGGTGTATTTAGAGGTAACTCGCCCTGATGAAATTGAGGTAACTTACAAAAACGAACAGGGAAAACCTAGTACCTTAAAAGCTAATGGTTTATTATCTCGTGCTATTCAACATGAAATGGATCACCTAAATGGTGTAATGTTTGTAGATCGAGTTCAAAATAATTTGGCTCTTAATGAAGAGTTACACAAAAAAGGCTTTGCTCTCAGCGCAGTTAAGCCAGTTAAAAAGTAACCTAAAAAATCAATATAAAATAACAAATTTCAGAGGAAAAGAAAAATGGTTTCAATGACCCCTAAAAGTGGTGTGTGTTTATTATTGTGCTGTATTACAGCGATCGCAGGAGTCGGATCGGTCTTTGAACTATCTTCTGGAAATCCAGAATTAGGCGGTATGGTTACAGGTCTAATTCTTGCTGCTAGTATCCCTCTGACAGGTATTTTATTTTGGATCGCTGTACAAGATACTAAAGCTAATCAGGGTTAGTGAGCAGTTACCAGTTACCAAAATAGCAAGTAGCAAGACTGAGAAATTAATGAAACAGTTCAAAATTGTAATTGAGAAGCATTCAGACGGATATGTTGCTTACCCAATTGGTGTTGTAGGTGCGATTGTTGGACAAGGAGACACTTATGAAGAAGCCTTGTCAGATGTAAAGTCGGCGATTGCTTGCTACGTCGAAATTTTTGGGAAAGAAATGAACAATTTTTAACTATGGACTACCGAAACCACATCACGATTGAACCAAATAAACGCGGTGGTAAGCCTTGTGTGCGTGGCTTGCGAATTACGGTGTATGAAGTACTTGAGTACCTGGCTTCTGAGATGACTGAAGCAGAAATTCTCGACGATTTTCCCGATCTGACGCGAGAAGATTTAAAAGCCTGCATTGCTTATGCTGCTGATCGTGAGCGTCGGTTTATCTAAATCTAAATAAGCTTTTGAATCATCTTTCAATTTGGATGTTAGTTATTCTAGAAAAATTTTAGATCTCTCCGACATTTATACTGAAAGTTTCCAGTTAATACACCCATGCAAGGCAATTATACGGAATTTATCGGTATAATTATTCTGATTTGGGATATTATAGGTCAATATTCTATTTAAATACCCCATATAGGGTAGTTATCTGGAAAACGTCAGTATAATAAATAGTTATGCAGCACGAGTTGTAAGTCGAGGTGTCTTTTGCGATTTACTTATTAGTGTCCGCAGTTAAAATAGCGTGTTGCATTCGGATTTCGGCTAAACGCTCGGTTTGATTTCCTCGCACTCCAATCATAAACTCACCCACCAATGAATAGTAAGCCAAACGTGCGCGAACTAAGGCTTCAGCTTCAGAAAAGCCAATTGCCAGGAATAGATCTTTGGTGTAATTGAGCCGTTGTTGATCGACTTGGGCGATGAGTGCGTCCACTTTTGCATCATGATTTGCCCAGGCACGAATTGCATTCTCGATGCTGCCATCGGCTAACCCAGGGGTAAGACCATCATCCGCGATCGCGAGTTCAAATAATTGCAATAACTTTGTCTTGGGATCGGCATCAAGCTGATTCACTCGCTCAATAATACTATTGGTATCGATTTCCACCCATTGAGTCAGAATTGCATCTAACAGATCATTCCGATCCTTAAAGTGCCAATAGAAACTGCCTTTTGTCACTCCCATTCGCTTCGCCAACGGTTCTACCCGGACAGCTTCTACGCCACTTTCCGCCAAGACTGCCAACCCAGTTTTGATCCAATCTTGCCTACCTAGCTTGGGTTCCAACGCTTTTTGCCTAACCATACGCCATCGTATTGACATCTCTAACATCATAACGTAGAGTATTTGCATACGGTTGCGTATGGAGAATCTGATGCACACTTTAATTCAAAATCAACGATTCAAGTCTCTAGGCTGGAAAGTTGGATTTCTACTAAGTTTGGTGATTTGTTTTTCATTATTGATATTTAGTATGGAGGTTCCAGCAATGGCTGAACAGATGACATCCTCGCAGGTTAAATCGGAATTGAGTCAGACCAACAAAGCGATCGCTCTACGGTATGCGAAAGAAGGTTGGGGAACGCAACCGAGCTGGGAAAAAGTCTGGGATGAATTGGTGGCTCCAGATGTGGTGCTGCACTTCAATAGCTTCCCAGAGCCTGTGATTGGTCTAGAAGAAAATAAAGCGTTTAGTAGAGGATTGTTTGAGGAATTTCCAGATATCAAAAATACGATCGGAGATGTTGTTGCTGAAGGCGATACAGTCATTATTCGATCAACGCTAGAAGGCAAACAAACTGGTTCATTTTTGGAAATGCCCGCAACTGGTAAGAAAGTTAAGGTGAACGATTTTACACTGTACAAGATCGAGAAGGGCAAAATCTCTGAAATGTGGTACGAAACGAATCTCTTGTCATTGATGCAGCAACTAGGCGTAGCACCTTAACTGAGATAAGAATAGCTATCTGACCACTCTGGGTAATACCCAATGTATTGCCCAGCTTTTGACAATGTTTTTGACAACGATCGAGAAAATCGCAATGAATGACTTTAATATTTGCCAATTAGATCTATCCCAAATTGCAGCTGCTAGCGAAATAGCCGCAAAGGCGTTTGAAGACGATCCAGTCTTTAGGTACTCAACGCCTGACGATCCAGAATTACGATTTCAAGCTTTGACTTGGTTGGCAAGTAAAGCAATTGCCTACTGCATCCAGCATAAACACGTCTATACAACATCAGACTTGCAAGGAATTGCGGCTTGGTTGCCACCAGGGGCATTCTCTAGTCATCCGCTTCAGCTATTACAGATGGCATTGCAACTTCAATTGTATGCTTTACCATCGAAAGTAGGCTGGAATCGTTTAGGGAGATGGCTGAATTTCTTATCTATAACCGAACAAGCCCATCAACAAGATATGGGCGATCTTCCTCATTGGTATTTGGGGGTTATGGTTGTGCATCCAAACTTTCAAGGACAAGGTGTGGGTAGTCGATTGCTACAGCCGATTTTACAGCAGGCGAGCAATGAAGGTTTAGCCTGCTATGTAATAACTTTTACAGAGCAAGCAGTCTGTTTTTATCAGAAAAATGGCTTTGAAATCGTGCGAAACCAAAAAACTGCGCTCAATGCGCCGCCCTTTTGGGCACTCAAGCGTAATCCGTGAAGAAATCTAAGAGGTAGATATCCCTAAAGCGGCATAACAACCCCAATGCACACCGACCGCCAAGAGGTTATCGGTTGGAGTTCATAGTTATCTGCGGCGGGTGATTGGGAACGTTAAAAATGTTTTTTATGTTTACTTTCTCAATATTCTCTAAAGCCTAATTATCAGTAATTATTCAACCATTTTGTAAATTAACAAACCAATTAAGAGTTTTAGGAGTAACCAAGCCGTTTTGTGTGATAATTTCACCAAATTTACGACGGGTTAAGGATTGCTGATGCAAAATTTCGGTAATTTGTTCTCCCTGAAGTAAGCCAGCATGGTTTAAATAATCACCCAAACGTAGTTTATCTCCAGAATGAATTAACCTGGGTAAATCGTTGATAAAAAAGTTAATAGTTTCGGGGGGTAAGTATCCTTGTTGAATCAAAATTTCTCCGAAACGGTAATTTCGTTGTTGCTCTTGAATTTTTAATGCTTGTCTGATATTTTGAGAAGATAATAAGCCTGCCTGTTGTAAAATTTCGCCTAAAGGTAAATATTCAGCCTGTAGATAGGGAGAAAATTTATATTGATTGAGCTTTTGTTGACCTACTAACCAAAACAAAGGCAAACTATCAATTAAATAACGTTTCCAAAGTCTAGCAGGTTCAGAAGTAAGGCGATATAACCATTCTAAGCCCAAATCACTCATGACTTTAGGCGATCGCTTGACATTGCCTGCTTCAAAGTCAATAGTTGCTCCAATTGCGAGAAATATTTTGATTTTCGGTAATTGCGATCGATATTTAGCAATCCATTTTTCTTGTTTCGGTGCGCCAACTCCTACAGCCAAAACTGTGGCATCAGAATAATTAATCCGTTCTATAATTTCTTGGCATTCTCGCTCGTTATTCTCAAAACTAAAGGAAGGAGAATGAGCTGCTACAATAATTTCTCGCCCTACTTTTTGATTGATATTAACTAATGCTTGTTGGGCAACTCCTTCTTGCGCACCCAAGAGAAATATTCTGACATCTTCGTTGTATTTATTGTATTGATAAAAAGCAGGAAATAAATCAGAGCCAGAGATTTTTTCTTTGATTGGATTGCCTAAAAAGAAAGAAATGTATTGTAATATTTTACTATCACAAACTCGATAATTAGAATGATAATAAGCTTTAAGTAATTCGTGATCGCTCTGTATTTTTACCAGATGATCAACATTGGGAGTTACTACTATCCCACCATTACGATTTAAATCTTCTAATAATTCAACAGTAGTAGTGTTGTGAATTGAGACATTTAAAAAATCGACTATATCCATATGTTTACATTTAACATTTAACATTTAACATTTAGCATTTAACTTTCATTGTTATCAATTATCAGAAAGGTAATAAGTAATAAGTAATGAGTAATGAGTAACGGGTAATATCTAGAGCCTAGAGCCTATTGCCTAATAGCAATAAATCAACAATCAACCATGATCAGTAATTACTAATCAAAGTTTAATTAAATTTTAAATAGTAAAAAAAAAGCTAGATTTACTAAATTAAGTAATTCTAACTTCTCGATTTAAACTAGTAATTGATTAAAATCACCAAGACCTAATAAATCTTGGAGCTACTTACTAATTGAAGGGCGCAAGGCTTGCGCCCCTACTTTTTATTTCCTATTTCCTATTTCCTATTTTTACTGTTCACTGATAAACGCTTCAGTCATTTGATAGGCTTCCTCATCGGTAAACTGTTGGGGAGGATGTTTCATAAAATAAGCAGAAGGGGCTGTTAAAATACCACCAATACCGCGATCTAGAGCTAATTTACAGCAACGAACTGCATCGATTACTACGCCTGCGGAATTAGGAGAATCTTCTACCGAAAGTCTCATTTCTAAATTCATTGGTACATCGCCAAATAATTTACCTTCAATACGAATAAAAGCTACTTTATTATCTTTTTGCCAAGGTACATAGTCGCTTGGCCCTACATGAATATCTTCGTATTCTAAACGTTTAGCAATTACTCCTTGCACCGCCTCAGTCTTGGACTCTTTCTTAGAATCTAGTCGGGTGCGATCAAGCATATTACGAAAATCGGTATTACCGCCCGTGTTTAATTGATATGTTCGCTCAACCTTGACACCACGCTTTTTACAGAGATCGACTAAGGCTCTATGGCTAATAGTAGCCCCAAATTGAGACTTGATATCATCGCCAATAATCGGAATATTATGACGTTTAAACTTGTCTGCCCATAAGGGTTGGCTGGCAATAAAGACAGGAATGCAGTTGACAAAAGCTACTCCTGCGTCTAAAGCACATTCAGCATAGAATTCAACCGCTTCTTGTGAACCAACAGGTAAATAATTAATTAAAACTTCTGCGCCTGATTGTTGGAGACTATTGACAATTTCCGCTTTCGATTGCTCAGGGCGATCGCTGACGACAAAAGTATATTTTTCATCAATACCGTTCATGTGAGGGGCAACTCCATCTAGGACGTTTCCCATTTCGACTATTACCCCAGTATGGGGAACATGATCACAAAAAACAGTTGTACAGTTAGGAGGAGCAAAAATTGCCTCCGCAACATCTTTTCCTACCTTACGTTGGTCAACATCAAAAGCAGCAACTACTTGAAGATCGTAGGGTTTATAGCCTCCGAGATCCCAATGCATCAAGCCTATAGCGTCTGATGCCTGTTTGCCCTTATAATATTCAATTCCTTGGATGAGTGAACTAGCACAATTCCCCATCCCTACTATTGCAATTTTTATACTCCCCACGATTTTACCTTCCTCCGTTATTGGACTACATTATAGGGAAATCTTACAGTCATTGTTTAAAGAATGGTAAACGAATGGTAATCAATTCCACCATAGTAGATGTTCTACTTAATAGATCGGTACACCAACCCAACCAAACTGCTTATACTTTTCTAGCCGATGGAGAAAATGAATCAGGTAGCTGTACCTACCAAGAATTAGATCTTCAGGCACGGGCGATCGCGGTACAATTACTGACCAAAGTTAAGCCAGGAGATCGCGCTTTATTGGTGTATCCCTACACTGCTGGTTTAGAATTTATCGCTGGTTTTTTAGGTTGTCTCTATGCTGGAGTTATTGCTGTTACCGATTATCCTCGACAACATATCAAATCCCTGACCCAATATCAAGATCGGATTGTTGATTGTCAAGCTGCGATCGCTATAACCACCCAAGAATTTGCCGACAGGGTGAAAGGACTACTAATTACTAATCCTAGTCTGGCATTAAAACTGAAAGCTCTACCTTGGATCGCCAGCGATCGTGTAAATTTAGATTTGGCTTCTCAATGGCAGAAACCTGAAATTACCAGTGATACCTTAGCCTATTTGCAATATACTTCTGGTTCAACAGGACAGCCTAAAGGAGTGATGATTACTCATGGCAACATTTTGCATAATTCCGAAGTGATTTATCAGTCTTTTGGACATCATCCTCAAACTAGAATTCTGATGTGGTTGCCGATGTTTCATGATATGGGGTTAATTGGTGGGGTAATGCAGCCTCTCTATACAGGATTACCTGCGGTGTTAATGTCTCCTATTGCTTTGGCACAAAAACCCTTTCTTTGGCTACAAGCAATATCTAAATACAAAATTACTACCAGTGGAGGCCCCAACTTCGCTTACGATTTACTCTGTCAAAAAGTCACTGATGAACAAAGAGCTAGTATAGATTTAAGCCATTGGCAGGTAGCTTTTTCTGGTGCTGAACCTGTACGAGCAGAAACCCTGGCAAAATTTGCCGAACTATATAAACCCTGTGGATTTAGGAAAGAAGCCTTTTATCCCTGTTATGGTATGGCTGAGGCGACGTTATTTATTACGGGGGGAAATGCTGAGAAGTATCCTACTGTTTCTCATGTAGATAAAACCGCTTTAACAGAAGATAAAGTGGTAGCGATCGCATCAGATCATCCTAACTCCAAAGCCTTAGTTAGCTGTGGTTATACATGGTTAGGAGACGAGGTTATCATTGTTGATCCAGAAACTAGGAATCAATGTGCCAGTGATAAAGTAGGTGAAATTTGGGCAGCAGGTAAAGGTATCGGCGTTGGCTATTGGCAACGGGAAGAACAAACACAAAGCACTTTCCAAGCTACCCTTGCGGATAATCCCGATAAAACCTATCTGCGTACAGGTGATTTAGGCTTTATTAAAGACGGCGAACTATACATTACAGGACGGATCAAAGACATGATGATTCTCTGGGGACGTAATCACTATCCTCAACACATCGAAGAAACAGTAGAAACTTGTCATCCTGCCTTGCGTCTTAATCATGGTGCTGCTTTTAGTGTGGAGGTTAACGGGGAAGAACAGCTAGTAATTGCTCATGAAATTAACCGTCCAGACTTACGTAATCTCAATGCCGAAGAAGTCATTGGCGCAATTCGCTTGGCAGTTGGGGAACAAAACTTAGCCAATGTTTTTGCCGTTGCCCTCCTCAAAACTGGTAGTATCCCCAAAACCTCTAGCGGTAAAATCCAGCGTCGCGCCTGTCAAAGCATGTTTCTCGACGGTAGTTTAAGCACCGTCGCTCAATGGCAACAGTCAGAAATTCCTGAGACTGATATTACCGACTTAGCAGGACAGTTTTTTAGTGATTGATTTGTTGATGGTTGATTGTTGATAGTCAATTAGGCTTCGCCTTTAAAGTTAAGGCTATTGACCCGTCTTCTATTGCGATCGCCAAAAGTTTATACCTTTTAATTACAGTTGACTAATCTATGTTGATGTATAATTAAGAATTCAAATTGTGTCAATTACAAATTGTGTCATTTACAAATGACGTCAATTAAAGACTGCATCATTTGTATAGTAAATATCTAACAATAAACAATTATCGAATTGCCATAAGCTTTTGACTTTGAAATAAACTTGTTTATGTTGCAACAAAAACCTAATTATAGTTCCGATGAACTAGAAAAAAGCGATAAAAAAAACATTCAGCAGCTAAAGCAGCTTTTATCTTCCGCAAAATCTCTACCAAGATTGGTTAGCGGTACGGGAGAAGAAGTTGTGTTGTCTGAAGCCGTATATGAAACGCTTTATGAAGTTTTGGAAGCAATGGAGTCTGGTACAGAAATTACAATATCGCCTCTAAATCGAAGTGTCACTGTATCGGAAGCAGCAGAAATTTTAAACGTATCGCCTTGCTATCTAAATAAACTATTAAATAATGGAGATATTCCATATTTCAATATAGATACTGCTAGACATATCAATCGTCGAGAAATTTTGGACTATAAACATAAACGGGATTTAAATCGGCGTAAAGGTTTACAAGAATATACTCGGTTGTTGCAAGAAGATGGTTTCTATTCGTAAGCTCAAAAGTACTCTTGAGATTGACATCACTAATATAATTTTTACTTAGCTTTGAATGTTTTCCACCAGATATAGTGTGTTTGAAATTAAAAAAGACCGAATACACGCTACTTTTTGATTCTGCTTTGATATACTGGATTGAATTCCAGTAGTTACTTTGAACTTACAGAATCGATTCTATGAAAACTGTAGCGATTCTTGATGCTTGTGTTTTGTTTCCTATGCCTCTTCGAGATACTTTGTTGCGTATCGCAGAAAAAGGTCTATATCGTCTTCATTTTTCTCAAGAAATTTTAGATGAAACAACTAGGAATCTTGTAAAAAAGCGCAGAATGACACAAGAGCAGGCTACGAAATACCAGGAATGTATGAAGCAGTTTTTTCCTGAATCAATTGTCGAAGACTATGAATCATTAATTCTTTTGATGACTAACGATCCAAAAGATCGCCATGTGTTAGCAGCAGCAGTCAAAACAAAAGCAGACATTATTGTTACTTCTAATCTAAAAGATTTTCCTACGAAATCATTACAACCTTTTGGAATAAAAGCTTTGCACCCAGATCGATTTTTAATAGATTTGTTTTCCAATTATGAAATAGATATTGCTGTAGATATCCTTAAGCAGCAAGCAGAAGATTTAAAAAATCCGCCAATGACGCTTAAAGAATTAATCGAGCGTCTGAGTCGTCAAGTTCCTGAATTTGCTAATGTAATATTGTCTTATGAGTATAGCGATCGCCTGGCAGATATAGCCAAGAAAGTTCTTCTAATTGGTTATAAAAAAGATGATATAACCTTTTATCAAGGTACAGAATATTATTTAGAAAGAAATATAAATAACCTAATTATTAAACATAAAGATAGAGGAGAAATTTTAAAAGAAACATCAGCAGGATATTTTGGAAATTTTTCTTTAGACGATCTAAAAAAATTTGAGCAATTTGAACAAGAATTAGATAACAAAATTAAAAACAAGTTATAAATTTTATAAATTAATTTAATACAAAAATAATCATGACAATATTAAATAAAATTAGACCAATTACTTATAAAGACATTCCCTCTTTAAAAACAGTAATTGAAGCTAATGACTTGTTTCCGTCAGATATGCTAGATGATATGATATCAGGCTATTTAAATAATGAAAGCGGAAGTGAATTTTGGTTTACCTACGAAGATAGCAAACCAGTGGCGATCGCTTATTGTGCGCCAGAGCGAATGACTGAGGGAACTTGGAACTTATACTTGATTGCTGTTCATCCTGACTACCAAGGACAAGGACTTGGTACTTCTATGTTGTATTATATCGAGCAAATGTTGACAACACGAGGGGAGAGGATGCTACTTGTGGAGACTTCAAGTCTAAAAACCTTTGAGGGTACGCGAGAATTTTATCGAAAGTGTGGTTATGACGAAGAGGCACGCATTCGCGAATTTTATCAAGCAGGGGAAGATAAAATTGTGTTTCGCAAATCTTTAACAGATAGGAAATAATATTTTTGGGGTAAGTGTAATTTAGCTTTTTTTATTGATAATGAATTGGATACATTTTTTTCTTGTCGATACTTTAAATTTACTCTGGTTAGCTTTAGGTTTATTTGTTGCAGGTATTATTGAAGCTTTTTTATGGAAAACAAATATTTTTCAGCTTTTAAATGTGCCAATTCAAACTGCATGGTTTGGTGCAAATAAAAAATGGCGAGGATTAGTTAGTCTTCCTTTAGCAATGTTAATTAGTGTTTATTTATTACACTTTGTTGAAATTTATCTTCCTTCTTTTCCAGAAAGAGCCATTTTATTTTCTAATTTTAATTTAATAGAATTTGGTTTATTAGTTGGTTTAATTTTTAATTTATCTGAATTACCTAATTCTTTTATTAAACGTCGTTTAGATATTCCTCCAGGAGATGAAAGTAACAAAATATTTTATTTTGTTGATCACATGGACTCTACTTATGGAGTTTTAATTCTTTGGTATTTTTATTTTCATTTTCCCCTACATTTTATTCTTACAGGTTTGGTTATTACCCCATTATTATTTATGGGAGCAACAGAGTTAAGAAAAAAATTGGGATTAAAATAAAAACCTAAATATGCTGAGTAAAATTAAAGATAAAATGCTTCATAATGAATTTTAATTACACTATTATTCAATAGTCGGAAGAAAATAATTTTTTTATACCTATAAAATGAAATTACAACAGCAACGTCAAGTACTCTTATATCCTGGTGAAGATGGTTATTTTGTTGTAGAAGTACCCAGTTTACCTGGTTGCATAAGTCAAGGAAAAACCCGTGATGAAGCATTATCAAATATAGAAGAAGCAATTTCTCTTTATATAGAAGTACTCGAAGAGAATTGTTATTTAACCTTGGCACGAAAACGCACAAAGCCATAAGAATCAGGAGGTGTACCCGATCCAGTCGCTCTGGGAATGGGGTTACTAAAGTTAAATAACACTGCACCTGAAAGATTATTACTACTATTAAGAGGAATCAAAGTATTAGGATCATCGGGATCGTGTTTTTTACATAAATCAACAACAGGAGGATTTGTTCCTGGTGGATAAAAATCTCCTTCGTCATCACCAATGGCATTCGATAAATTTTTATTAGGAATAGTAGGTATACTTATATTGTTTAACCCCAATGCCATGCCGAAATTTGTACCATAACTATCCTTAACAAAGGTCATGTTGTCTGGTACTGCATCGCAAATTTTGACATTGTTAGCCTCTGAATCACCAGCAGAGAGGAAATAGATAGTGTATTCTAACTCGTCTCCTGGTTTAACATCAGAAACTTGAGTTTCTCCACGTAAATAGGTGTTGATGCTGTTGTTGTTATTGTTCACACTATCGGAATCAGGCCAATTAGGATTATCGGTATCGTCTGTTGTATCAGACTCGTTAATAAAATTGTTAAATTGAATTGCGCCTGGCTGACCTGGGTTAATAGCTGTAATACGCTTGAGAAGGAGTATTTTGGGATTGGTTACAATTACCAAACTCTCTGGGGCTGTTATATTAGGGACAAAGACCCAAAGATCTAGCGTTTTAGTATCACCAAATGGCCCTGTACATTTTACACCAGAGCTACCCCCTGTTGACCCAAATAAGTTAAAACTAGCACTAGACGAATCTGCTCCCAGAACTGGATCAGTAGCAGGTGGAGTTGGAGGATTATTTCCGCACAGAGCATCGTCTGTCGGATTTCCATCTGTTTGATCTCTGTCTGGTACTAATGCTCCGCCAACAGTATAGTAGCCACGATGGTCATAAAAGGCAGTCTTATTACCTAACGGATTTGTAGCATTGAGCAATTCGTAAGTAGGCCCACCAAAAACGTTATTTTCAGCATCACTCATAGGAAAGTGATATTCACCAGCGTGAATTTGTACTTTATAGCTATAGTTGCCAACAGGAAATGATTGTCCACTATTATCTTTACCATTCCAAATTACAGTCTGTGAACCAGCACTGCTCATAAAGCCTCGTAGCACTTTATTTCCTGTATTGGTAGGATCATAATTCACACCATCACGACTAATAATAATCTCATAGACACCTGTGATGTTACTATTAAATGAAAATGTTCCTCCAGAGTTAACGGTAGACTGATTACCAGAAACACTACCAGTAAAGTTAATAGAAGAAACTATTGGGGAGACAGGCAAGGAACTAAAACCAGTACCAGTTTGCACTCCAGTAAGTGGATCGTAAACTGGTAGGTAACTTAGAACCGCAGAATCTAGCTGATTAAAAAAGATGGGATATTGGGGAGGTGCAGTCTTTGTTCCCCCTTCAGGATTATCGATAGTATTATTTAGTCCTAAAACATCATGATATAGAGGGGAAGTACCATCACTATCGAGGTTTCCTAGCTGATTACCAAAAATCCGAAAGGCAAAAGGATCGAGTCCTCTCATATCGATTTTATAGCGATAACCATCGGTGGTAATGGGATATAGATCGGAATGTAATTGCCGATTATTACCTCCCATATCCATGCTAAGAAAGAAAGTATGTAGACGACCTGTAAGATTAGCAACAGATGATTGGTCAGATGATCGCACTGTTACATCCCAAACTGAAATTCCAGTAGCTTGGGTTGTTGTTATATTAGGGTTAAGGAGAGTACTACTTGCGGCACCGCCATTAGAGGAAGTAGTACTATTTTTACCGCTAGGGCCATACATAGCTATGTAATAAATCCCAGTACTTGGTGCTTGATAATAACAAGGTCTGTATCCAGTTAGATTACCTGTGTTATCAATTGAACTCGGGCCAGCAAGTTCTTGAATTCGAGTACTAAGAAAGCCAGTCGCTGCACCCAAAGTAGCGCGCTGCGTGAGACAGCTAAAATTGGAAGTAGCTGGTATATTTTCATTAGCTACTGTACCTGTAACTGTATTAGGGTTATATATTTCAATATTTCCCTGTCCGACTCCAACGGCACTAGAACCTACCAAAATATATTCACCCTGATTAGCAAATACTCGTAGTAAAGTACGCTGTCGAAACCCACCAGTAGTTCCACTTTGCCAGACAATATTCCCTCGGTTGCCCAATGCACCGCTAGGGAACATATCACGACTCCCCTCTGCTTGCACTGGTTGTAGCCACGTTCCTAAAGCACAAAGAGTAATCAATAAACTACTAGTTAAATGATAGTTACTCAAAATTTTGCGGAAGATCATAGTTTTTTTTATTTCTTTAAAAAGCTTTTTTCTATTTGCAAATCGTCATTTTGCTCTTCAAAAATGATGTCTACACCTCGCAGATCAAGGAAAATTATTTCTACTCTGCGGTTGTAGGCGTGTTCGAGAATTGAATCACCTGGTTTTTGCAATTGAGATTCCCCTAAAGGTCGAATGGTCATTCTTTCTGGCTTCACTCCTTGTTGTAAAAGATAATCACGGGTGGCATTAGCTCGACGTTGACTTAAATCCAGGTTGTATTGGTTACTGGCACGAGAGTCTGTATGTCCCTGCATTTCCAGAGTGATATAGGGATGTTCTTGTAAAACAGTTGTTATTTGGTCTAAGACCTTGGCACTAGCAGGGGAAATAGTTGATTTGTCTAAGGCAAAGTGAATATTGCGCGGTACGTTTAATGAGATTGGTTCTGGTGGTGCAAGTTTAATTTGAGTTTGGGGAGTTGGTTTAGGTACTTCTGCAATAGGTTTAGTTGTGCAGTTGGGTAGAGTTATAAAACGTTCAATAGTTGATTTGGCTTGATCTAAAGAGCGGATGGTTGCATTAAAAGCTGGTTCTGATGTGCCGTAATCTGATTTAGTGGCGATCGCACTTACGATCATCCCAGGTGTAAGATTGTTTAAAGTAAAGGTAAATTTGCCATTTTGATCGGCAACTATTTCGGTTAGAGGTTCACTTAACGGGCCATGATTTTTACTTTGGCTGGCTAAAGGACTTTGCTCTTTAATATCTCTAGGAATACCTAATTTAACTCGATATAAAGTTACTATTGATCCAGGATCAGCAATACCATCGATATTAACCTTGCCGTCGATCAGATAAAAGTCTTCACTGAGAAATTGAGGCGCGTTAATCGATTTATTAGCAGTGTCCCGTTTACGGTTACGAGAATTACGAGGTGGGTTAACACCATCGCCTAGTTGATAAAATACTCTCCCTTCTCGATCTCTGGTGTTGAGGTCAATACTTAAACCTTCTAGATCGTTAAAAGTATTATTGGTAATTAAATTTCTGTCACTTTGGGGATAAGCTGTAATTGTTACCCCTGTACCTGTCTGCCAGCTAATCTGATTATTAGTGACTTGATGATCGTTACCAATCAGATAAACTGCTGCGCTGGGGACTCGACGACCGTTAAATTTAATTGTATTTTGGTTAATAGCGATCGCACCTTCGGGTTTAAAAAGATATACACCACTACCGTCATTACCACAGATTAGATTGTCAGCAATTAAACTGTCTTCGATTAATCCCTCTAAATAAATAGCGTGAGGCATTCCCCGTAACCCATTACCAACAATAATATTTTCTTTAATTTGAGTTTTTTCCGCCGTAACTGAAGTGAGAATACCGCTACCATCATGATATTCAATACGGTTGCGTTGAATTTTAGTATTGACCCCATCAAAAAGCCAAATCCCAAAACTAGAAGGAATTTCAGTTAGAGATTCATTGGGAGGTAAACCCAGCCAATTATCCACAATTTCCACATTTTGAGGAGAATGATCGGGAAGAAAAGCTGATAGCTCGTCTGTTACAGGTAAACGAGAACCAATTACAATATCCGCACCTGGGGTAGTATCTGTCGGCTGATTAGCTTGACTAAAACCATAGATACTTAAGCCTTTGACCGTAATGCGATCGCCCGAAATCGTCAAACCCCGAAAGACATTTTTCCCTTCGGCGACTGTCAGACTAACTACAGGAATAGGTATGGGAATTTCAACTGTAGCGATTTTCTTAGGGTCATAATCAGGATGAGTCGTACCGTCAATAACTAAACCAGGATTTAATAAAGGTGGCAAAGGTGCTTGTAACTCAATTTTGATGGGTGCAGGTAAAGCAAATTCAATGCGAGAAGCATTCGGTTCATTAATTACTTGAACTTGCTTTTGTTCAGTAGCACTTAAATCCGAAACAGATAAAGTATTATTAACTAAGCTAATAGCTTCCCTGAGAGTAAAAGTTTGATCTGGGTTGATGGTATCGCGATCGCTATTTACTAAAACTTGATAAGATTGAGAGCTAGACTGGGCAATAGTCGTCTGCCCTGAAAAGATAATTACACCACTAACAGTTAAAACCGTTAACAGGACTTTAGGTATTAAATTGTGTTTGTCTCTGTTAATGTTCATTGGTGATTGGTGATTGGTGATTGGTGATTGGTGATTAGGGATTAGGGATTAGGGATTAGGGATTAGGGACTAGTAATTGATGATTACTCATTACTCATTACTCTTTTTCTCCTCTCTCCTGCTAACTTCTGCCTTCTGCCTTCTGCCTTCTGCCTCCTGCCTTCTTTTTCCTAATTCCCTCTGGAGGCGAAGGCGGTTGATGTTGTCCAAAGCCATCTAATAAGCTATTCAATTTCACTGTCATACCCAGATATGGGCCACCTGCGGAGCGAGTACCAGTAAAGTCTTCGTCGTCGGCACTACCAAAGACATAGCCTCCCGATAAGCGCAATTCGGGAGTCAAGTAATAGCCCATCTCTAAGACAACTCCTGATTCGGTATAACCTGCGGAGGGTTGCCAGATCATGCGGGCTTCTGCTGCTAAATCCATGTGGTAGTTGAGGCGATAAGTAGCACGTATTTGTCCCAGAGAGATATTGCTGCTACCAACAAAATCATCAGCCAGAAAAGTTTTACTGTTACGAAAAGCGTATTTGCCGTAAAATTCCCATCGCCAATTGGGTGCATAAATACCTTCGACTGCAAACAAATGTTCTTGAGAACCTGTACCATTACCCAAGAGAATTGTTTCAGGTAAAGTTCCGCCGTTTTCTTCGTATTCATAACGTAACAAGGCGTTAAATTTATCTTGTTTCGGATCGCGATAGGCTAGACCAAGACGTAGATGTCTAGTAGTACCAATGTCAAAGGTTTGATTAGCAGAACTTGCTTGGTTGTAGTCGAGGAGAGTTGTGAGTGCGTCAGAGACTTTACCTGTAACCCCTGCGGAAAGAACTGTGTTGTCGCCTCCCGAATTATCGCTATATTGCCATTTAGCACTAGCAGTAAAATCAGGATCATCGCTATATTCGATTCCAATACCGTAGGTAGAGCCAGAATCAAAGCTGAGGGCATAAGCACTTTGACCGACAGAAAAGGGTTGAGCAAATTGAGTACCAGTGTCATCTGAACCTGAATTACTAAATGTATGTTCGTAGTCCAGGTCAAGATTTAAACCAGGGGCAAGAGATAATTTTTGTTGTAACCCAATTGAGCCAGTATTATTAAGACCGTCAATCCCATTCGTGATGTTATATCTACCAGTCAAAGTGGCATCTGCCCAAGGATTGTATTCTCCTTGAAGTCCTAAGCTAGTTGATGATTCCCCTGCCAGATCACCTCTGGTAAACCATTGATGATTAAAGACTAAACTTAAACCCGAATAAAATTCCCAATCTAAACCCAAGCCGAAGCGATCCGAGTAAAGCGCGTCAGTGCCATCAGAAATAGTTAAATCATTAAGAGCGTGAAAATTAAGCTTATCAACTATGGGAATCGAAAATTGCGATCGCAACTGAGTGGAAGTGCTGGTTAAATCTCCTGCCACAGTATTATCTTGGCGATCGCGCCAGGTTAAGTCTAATCCTAGATTAGCTTTGCCAATTTTTTGCTCAACTCCTGCGGTAATACTAGAAACTGAGTTATCTACTTGACTACCAGGAACAGGATCAGTCCCCGAATCGAGAAAATCTTGTAACTCGTCTAGAGGACGGGGAGCAACACCATTGTTCTCTTGACGCTCGTATAAAAACCGTAAATTCGTTTTATCGCTGATTTGAGCAGTTAGTTCACTACCATAACGTTTTTGTCCAGGTACAAAGCTGAGAGTAGCATTGTTGGCAAAACCTATATCTGCCTGACGATAATAAGCTCGTCCTTGAATAGAGTTACTAAATTTTACTTCCCCTTCCAAACGGTATGCCGAACCATCAGCATCAGCAAAGATAGTTTGATTTTCAGAGTTAGCATATTCCGCAATTAGATTGCCCCAGTCACCAACCGAAACATAAGCATCAAAGCCTAAAAGTTCAAAATCTAGATCACCCCGATCTTCACTGAGATAGCTCATTCCCAACCAGCTAGGATGGTCAAAATCACGGTCAAAATGATAACGCGCTCTACCTGCTAGTAAAGTTGCATCGCTGGCTTCGCTCTCAAATTGATAAGTAACAATAATTCTCCGCACTAAAATACCACCTTGGGAATCTAAAGCTGTGCGGAGTACAGGATCTTTAAACAGCAGTGTGCCTCGGTCATAATCAATTTCATAATCTACTCCTAGGGTTAAACGCTCTCGATTAACCACATTGCCAGGATCGTTGAGGGGAGTAAGTTCTAGATAGACATCTTCTGAACCTGGAATTAGTAATCGACGTGAAAGGAAGTAAAAACCTGATGTACCATTGGGAGAAATCCCATCACGTTGAAAACCTTCCGCGTTGTTAGCATAAAAAGCATTAAGCTGGAAATTACCCAGATTGTAGTTAGATTTAAAACCGTGAAGCTGACGGCTAATTGCGCTAAATTCCTGAGACTCACTGGCAAACTCTTCGGTATCATAATCACCCCACATAAAGTAATCAGGGTCAGCAAATTCTATTTCCGAATTTTTTTCCAAACGCAGATATACACTATCAGTAGAGGGAGTAGTTACTTCCGTAGTGGAGCTATCACCATAGACAGGATAACCCGACTCAGGATTACTGTAAGTCCGAAAAAGACGAGTTTCCCCATCATTATCTTCATTCAAAGGGCGATCGCTATTAAATGCGCCTGTATAACTCCATTTACCGACACTGCCTGTAATAAAAGCTGCGGAGTCAAAGTCAAACTCGGTGCTATTGTCTTCATCTACAGGTAAAAAATCGCGAAAATTATCATAATAGTTTGTACCTCTCGCACCAATACGTAGATCAGCAAATCCTGTTAGGAGAGGTTGTTCTCTGAGAGTAGTTTTAAACTGTATTTGAGTATAAGCTTCTAGGCGTGAAGACTGTGCTTGAATTGTGACCGTTTCGGCATCATAACCAGCCTGTAAAGAAGCCGTAAACTCTCCTTGTTGAGCTTTTACCTGAAATCCTGGTCGATCTGGATTGAGATCTGTACCGACAAATTTACCTTCGCTACTGTTTAGGGTTATGGTTTCATTCCACATCGAAACTTGATTTTGCTCGTCAAGCAGCTTTCCTTTCACTGTGGCAATGCTTTTGCCGTCGGCTGGTATATGAGCTTCAACAGTACTGACTTTGATGCTTTTAGGTTTTCCTGGAACATGAACTTTAATCGAAGTTTCTGAATAATTACTCCCATCAGTAGTAGCTAAAACACTAAGATTATTAAGTCCAGTCTTAAAAACAACCCCATACCAAGTTTGAGTTACTAATTTAGTTACAGGACTGACTTCAGTACGCCCTACCTGAGAAGCATTAACTGATTGTCCGTTGACTTGCAAAATTACCGAAGCTTCTTCAGGATACTGAATAATAACCGTACTGGAAACATTAGGTATGACTGCATCAGGTTTGGGAGTTAATATTTTGACTAAGTTACCTGAAAATTTATCAGATATGCTTGATTGAGGTTTAGTTTCTGTCTCTGGTGTTGTTGATGGTGTCTTGGGTTGTTGATTTGATTCTGTTTCTGGTTGGGGAGAGATAGTTTCTGTAGTCGGTGATTCACTTGTTTGAGTTTTACCCTCTACATTATTAGTATTATTTTTAACTACAACTTCACGGGTAGTTTCAGAAGTAAAACCACCCTTACTGGCAATGACACTAACTTGATTTCTACCTTCTTTTAGCTTTGTACCTGACCAAGTTTTAGTAATTAAATTAGTTTTGAAATCTAGCTGTTCTTGAGTGACCAAGTTTTGAGCAACTTCTTTGCCATTAACTTCAAGCTTTACAGTAGTCGCAGCAGGATATTGAATAGTTACACTACTATCAGCTTGACCATTAATAATTACTCCAGGTGCAGGGGTGATTATTTGAACTTTATTTAAAATAATGCGAGCAGCAACTTCTTCTCGGCTGGGAACATTAGTCGCTGGGGTTTCTAGCTCAGGTGTTTTGGTTATGGCAGCTATCTGATCAAATTCTTTGACGGGGGATGCTAAACTGAGGCTCTGAGAATCTACATTTAACCAAGTTTGAGCGATTAATTGTTGTTGTTTTAAATTAAGTTGATTAATTAATAGTTGATCTTCAGATTTACCTGTAATATCTAAAGAATTATTGTCAATTTGATTATTATTTGTCGCTAGACTTAACTGTTCTGTATCAATATCTGACCAGATTTGAGCGATTAATTGTTGCTTATGAAGTGGTAGCTGGGTAATTAATAATTCATCTTTAACAGATGGATTTTCAGTAATTGTAGGCGTGGCTAAACTTAACTGTTCAGTAGCAATATCTGACCAAGCTTGAGCAATTAATTGTTGCTGTTGGGTTGGTAACTTTAACTTCTGACTTCTTTTAGGGCGCAAGGCTTGCGCCCCTACATTTGACTCCTGACTTCTGACTCCTGACTCCTGACTCCTGACTTCGAGCGAAGCGACTTGAGCGATCGCCGTTTGCGCAGTAAAAGCCGTGTAAAAAATGGTATTAAAAACCGTCGCCATGAAAGCGAATATTGGTAATGATAGTTTTTTTTGATAGTTATTTTTGGGCTTCATGGGTCAAGATAATTAACGGCGTTTTGAAGGCAAGATTATTTAGGAATCAGACTTGGATGTATTTGGCTTCTTCTCTGTTTGTGGGGTAATTTCCCGTCGCACATTAGCTTTTTTGCCCGCAGCCGTCGGCGTAACACCAAAGTTCATCCGCACCATCCCACCAGGCTCTAACTTGACTAGCCGAGATTTACTGTTGCGTTCGCTAAAGCGCAGGTTAGGAGCAAGGCGATATTCGGGAATACTAGTTAGATCGAGAGTTCCTGTATGAATGCCAGGTAATACATTGGCAACGGAAAATAAACCTTCAGCATCGGTAATGACGCGGTTGCCATCTTCAAGAAAAATAACTGCCTCTGGAATTCCTGGTTCTCCTGGTTGCTGTTCACCGTCAAAGTTTTTATCGACAAAGACTCGACCAATTAAAATTCCTGTGTTTTCAATAATGCCTGGCTCAATTTTGAGACTATGAATAGCTGGCCCATCTTGCACAGGATTGTTGTTATCAATTCTTTGAGCATTAACAATGGCTGAGTTTTTTCCCGAACCTCTTAAAGCATTCGGATTTAATCGCGCAGCATATACTACATTAATGACTTCATTCGTATCTAAAGTAATATCGGTAGTAAAGTTAACGGTACGATCGCTCTGAGTAGCGGTAATGGGAATCAGTTGTTCTGCGACTTCTGCCTTCACACTATCTGTTTGTAACTCAAAACCTACGGGTAAAGTATCAGTAATGACAAAGTTATCAATCGGTGCAGAAGCTAGATTCCGAATTGCTAATCGATAGAGAACTATATCGCCTGGTTGAGCAGTAGCGCGATCGCCAGTTTTGGTAATCTGGATTTCTTGAGCATCACAGATATCTGTAGCCAGATCTAACACGGCTAAATCTAATCCGACTCGTTCGGCATCTTCAACTAAGACAATTTCTCCCGTAATCGTAGTTTGTCCATCAGTAGCCCGAATTGGTTTACCATCGAGAGAAGTAGCAGTGTATTTAACAACATTGCCCAGGCGATCGCCAATTACCAGTTTGACTCGACGTTCGCTGTAAGTAGAGTCTTCAGGAGGCTTGACTACCAAAATATAAGTTGCGCCAACATCTAATTGCTGACGTTCCTGATCAAGTAAAAAGCTATATCGACCTTGATCGGTATTAGTTAAGAAAAAGGGATTACTATTTTCAATGTTGGGTTTGACCCCTTTGGGTGTATTGTTATTAGGGTCATCTGGTAATTCTGTGGCAGTTAAAGTCGTAATGTTGCTAAGGCTGCTACCAGTCGTATCGCTCAAATCTGGTTCGTATAAAGCAACAGAAAAACCGAGATATTCTGGGATTATTTCCCCAGCACAACCAGTTATTTTCCCTAAAGGATCGATTAAATCAGACTCGATAGTCAAAGGTGGCAAAATATTCAAAGACTGAGAAGTTGGATTACCACAACTAGGCTGAAGATTGAGGGTAAAAGTCGATAATTTTGCTGCTACATTCCCGACTTTTACTGCTACATCCAACTCTAAAGACTTACCCGCAGGAATAGATACTGTTTCGGCTGTGGTGGTGATATCTTTGCTTTGTACCTGACCATCACTATTAGCTAGACGATAAACTATCCCTGTGACTTTACCAGAGCCAGTTAGACCTTTGGCAGTAATTGCTTGAGCGTTGGGTAAAACTACCTTAACAACTTTCTGACTTTGGTTATCTAAACGAAATTTAAATCGTACTGTGCTACCTGAAGTAATTAAAGTTTGCTTATCCTGACGCAGATTAATCAGATCTTGCTCGTATTGCTTTTGCGTATTAATTAATTTGGCTTTGGCTTCTTGTCGGCTAATTCTTTCGGCTACCGATTGCGTAATAGCAACTATTTGAGCTTGAAAACCACGATTATTTTCAGGTAAAATTTCCGCTTGGGTAGCAATTTCTATTTCCGCATCAGTTAAACTCAAAGCTTTTAAATTAGATTCTTGCAACCCAGACAAAGCAGTTAATAAATCAGT
Organism: Waterburya sp.; assembly: GCA_051658085.1. Classification (GTDB taxonomy): domain Bacteria; phylum Cyanobacteriota; class Cyanobacteriia; order Cyanobacteriales; family Xenococcaceae; genus Waterburya. The sequence continues at coordinate 11,059 of JBOFLX010000126.1, read as the reverse complement.
ATCAGGCATCTGTCTAATCAATTCCTGAGTACCTGGATCACTAAATTTCTCCAGTAAAACCCGTTTAACTACCGCTACAACTTCCTGGGAAGAAGTTTCTCCATCTAAAGCTGCCCATACAGATATAGTTTTAAGACTGGCAAGGTTAGCATTTTTGTCGTTTAACCCTTGCTTTTTAAATTGTTCAACTAAACTAGCTGCGATCGCACCTAACCCAATTACGGAATTCCCTTGAACATCTTCTATTCCCTGATTAACCAGTCTTAAAGGTTGTTCTGCTTCACTAGTAGTATTAATTCCTGTGGTAATTCTATTAGAAACAATTCGATTGATCTTACCGTTAGTTTCTCCTGCATAACTACTAACAGCATTATTAGAAATATCAAGACTTGGTAGTGCTACATCACACCCTAAAATAGTTTGGGCAGAAGTGGATTTAAGACTATAAGGAAATAAACCAAAAACAAAAATAATATTAATTAAAATAGCTAGAATTTTTTGACCATAAAAAGCGGAGATTGCTTTATCCGATCTGATTTTTGAGAAAGATAGAGATTTATTCACAAGAATTTTCTCTGCCACAACAATTACTGAAAAATCAGCAAAATTATGAGCAAGACGATATAAATATCAAACGAAAATAAAAGAATCGTAGGGTGGGCAACGGGTTGAACTTGATAACAAATCTGGAAAATACTTTTGCCCACCAGTTAATTTAAAAAAACTAAAAGCTAAAAACTAATAACTAATCCCAACCCATCTATTAGTTGAAAGACCACCTACTGAACTTTCACTTCATACATAGCCGTAATTCCTGCTGCTGATGGCAGAGAGCTAAATTGCCAGCGGATATGAGTATAAGTTTCTGCTGGTGCTGGTTTTTCGATAGTTTTACCGTTTTCGGTCTTAATTTTAATGGTTGGTTTAGCCACAAAAGTTTTACCATTGTCGATACTATAAGTAACCACAGCTTGATTCCCACTTTTAGCTGTTTTTAGCTCATATACCATTTGATTAGGAATAGGCTGAGTAATAGTTAAATTTTTAGCAGCATTTGTTCCTGTATTCGCACTGCTAACCGTATAGCGTAAAATATCCCCAGGATTAACTACCGCCTGATCTTCTAAATTTGACCACTCTATCTTTTCTTTTCCGCCAGTTGTGACGACAATCGATTTTTTCTCCGCAGTTAAATTTAACTTAACTGTCGGTTTTTGGGCTGCTTGAGCAATAATTTCGGTTACTTGTGGAAAACTTGCCAATACAGGAGTCTGATTAATCAAAGGCAGAGTAACGATTAATCCTAAAGTACCAATACCCAGTAACTTATGTAGAAGTTTCATATTCGTTTAAGCTAAGATGTCTACTGAAGAATTCGCCAGGGGCAATAGACCAGTTATTACCAATCTATTGCTCCGTTTTTTGTCAGTCGCTAAGATCGCATCTATGCAAATATGCGTTTTAGATTAAATCTTATTGATTTAAACCTTCTGCTGCTAGACCATCAAACTGATCAACTTTACGTTGGAAAGTAAAGGCAGAATCACCACCTGCACCTCCGTCATAGGTGTCGCGTAGAGGTTGGGTCGCTTCAGCACCAGTAGGCGCAAGTAAATCAATCTTACTTTGATAACCTGTAACTGTATCACCAGGATCAGTTGTACCTGCTGAGGTTAAGGTAGTGATTGGAGTAGGAGAGTTTGACGTACCAGTATAGAAAGTGATTGTACCGCCATTAGAATCCGTTGCAGTGCCTTGGACATTGATAGTATCTAGGTCATCATCATCATTGTTATCTAAGCCCCAGTTATTATCACTCTGATCCAAAATGCCATTATCACCCTGATCAAGAGTACCGTCCTCATCAATCATTACATCGACACCATTAAGGACAACGTTAGTACCATTACCAGTTTGAGCTTCAGAAATATTACGATAAATTACGCGATACTCCAAGATATCTCCTGGTACAGGTTCTTTATCGTCATCATCATTGTCAAAGTCCATACCAGGTCTGACAGCATTAGGTGTTATTGTTGTATCTATAACACGTACTTGCTTAGTTATTCTAATGTGACCTGTATAAACTTGGTTTACAGTTAAGTTACGATTCTCCCCAGCTTGAGGACTACCATCTTTAATAGGATTAGAAATATCACTACCATCAACGAAAGCAATAATTGCTACAGGGAATCCACCATTGATCGCGTCATCGGTAGATAGTCCAGTACCAACTGGCAAATCTACTTCAACTTCATAATCCAAAGGAACACCAGCAGCTAAAGTAGGAATCGTAATCGGTGTACCACTAGTCAAAACAAATATGCGATCTGTATCATCAAGAGGAGTAGCAGGATTCTCTTGATAGGTATAGGTCGCAGTTTGTGTCCCTAATTTAATCGTAACAGTAGTTAAGAGTGGCAATCTTTCATCCGTTATATTACCTGTAAAGGTAGGATCAAATTCTGGATTAATTGGCTGTAATAATACATCCGTTAAATCATCTGAACCAGGATTACTGAGAGTATTGTTAAATGTTACTACATCAGGATCAAAGGTAGTTGCAGGTGTAGCATTGTGTTTAGCATTAGTTGGGAAACCACTTACACCTTTGTTCTGGAAGTCATGGTTATTATCTGGCCCAACACCAAAAACATCACCAGTTGCGGTGGGTTGTCCATCTGGGCCGTTAATTAATGTTCCTGGCGCACCAATGGTAATAACGTTATCTTCACCACCAGGGGATGCAGGATCAGTACCAGTAAGGTTGTTGTCGTTACCACTATCAACCTCATGAGTTGCAGGGTTGGCAATACCAGTTGAGAGGGTATTAGTTTCATTTGGCCCTGGATTAGCACCATTGAAGTTACTAGGATCTTGGTCACCAGATTCATCAAAGATGTCTGCGCCACTGACTGTACCACCAAAGACCTGAGCAAGGTTGGCAACTGTACCGCCAGTGTCAGGATCTAATCCAGAAGTAATAACATCAAAGGTAAAGCCAGTAACAGTTGTACCTGCAAGAATTGACCCATCTCCAGTAGGAGTAGGTCTAGCATCATAAATCCAACCAACGCGAGTTACAGTATTAAGTGCTGGCGCAGTTGTAGTCCATTCGATATCTTCTGTTGCAACAGTTTCATCATCCGTAGTGTAAACAGGTATCCAGTCACCTACTGTTGTTAGAGCAGTATTTAACTTAGTAAGATTTGGAATTGCGTCAGAAACCAAGATTAAGTTGCTAGCTTCAGTAGCAGTCAGACCAGTAATCCGAGTGCCAAAATCACGACCTTCAAGATCTCCTGGAGTATAGAGAGAGTTGGGAGTAGTATTAAGAACTTCGAGGTTTAAGCTATACGGAATAATATTGTCATTGAGAACACCAGGAGTAGCAGGAGTTGGTTCTGTAACTGTACCTCTAGTTTTCTCAATACGAGTCATTGCCAAAGGATTAGATCCCAAGAATACTTGTTGCACTGCACTAGCTTCTTTTTGTCCGTTGCCTACGCCTACTGGCGGGCCTGGAACAACAGGAGCAGTTGCGGTTTCAGTACGAACGTCTTGATCTTGCTCGGTTTGTACACCAGCATCACCACAGGTAGTACCTCCGACTGCAACTTCATCAGGTTGGTTTTGAGTATCTGGAACAGGAGCATTAGGATCGGTGTTAGAGCAAGTATTACCTAGTCTGACTTCAATTGGCGCACCAGCAGCAGTAGCTGAAACACTACCTGTTACCCTAACTCTTACCTTCCCGTTAATGGGAACATTTGTGACAATACCAGTACCAGATCTTTCGTCTGTTGCTACCGTGCTTCCACCAGGAATTGTTTCAAAATTGAAAGCACCATTATTACTAGCAAGAGTTCCATCCGCATTTAAAGCTGGAGATACTTGAATAATAAGTCGCTGTGTGTTAACACCAGTCAATGTTCTAGTTAAACCTTTAGTAGCGATATCTGCTAAAGCAGGAATAAAGATATTACTCTTATCGTTACCAACGTTGGTGATGGTAAATTCATAAGAAACTCTGTCGCCAGTTAAAACCGTAGTATTACTTGCACTACTGGTTAAGTCATCAAAACCTGTAGGTATGTTAGTAATACCAGCAACTTTAGCAACAGTAACATCTACAGTGTTGGAGTCGATAGTATATGGATTGCCTGCGTCATCTTCGTAAGTACCTGTAGCGGTGTTACGTAAAACTTGACCTGCATTAGTTCCTGCTGCAAACACAGGTAAGGAAAAATGAAAGAGGCTAACTAGTGATAAAGCTGCGCCGATTAACGGCAAATAATATTTAGTTCTAGGTGAGCTATGCTTAGTCATAAAATATCAATATCTATCTGAGATAGCTGAATAGTATTTAGTGGGCTATAGAGTTGTAAGCAAGACAACAAACTCTATTTAAAAAATCTCGCTAAAATATTTAGTGGATTTTCTAATTTTGAAAACTAACTGCATTGACTATTTTGTTGATTAATAACTAATTGGTAGACAGAATATAATCAACAATAGAAAAATAAACAGGAGCTATTAAGACTAATATTTTATTAGTCTGTGATTACAAAAATAGTCACCTAAAAATATAATTAGCGAAATTTTTAGACTTTTTGAGTTATTTAATTAACATCAAAAATAATGATGGTAACAATGGGAGAATACTTCTAGATTTTTTTCGTCTTCATAAATATTTTTTTACTACACCTAGCAACAATTAAATCTTTTGTAAATGATATTTGTCATTAGTGTATTCACCTATATCTATAGATATATTAACCATGCTATTTGAGATTTTTAATTGTATATTTTAGATTAGACAAGCTTTTTCTCTTCAAGAAACAGATAATCTAAATTATTTAAAGTGATAATCAGTAATTTCAAATCTTCAATTTACAATTGCTTGACTCCTGACTCTTTTCTCAACTATTAACTCAAATGCATAACAGCTTATCGTTGATCAATGATAAATGTTAAATGATAAATGAAATGATTTTTGACTTTAAAACCCAATTGTTTAATCATAGATAAAGATAACTATCAACTTTTAGGCATTCAATACACTAAATGACAGCCAATAAAAAAAACAAAAAACGTCTTAGCTTTCGCCCTCGTAAACAATTTGGTCAACATTGGTTGCGTGATGAGAAAACTTTAGATGAAATTATTGCTGCTGCGGAATTAAAATCAAGCGATCGCATCTTGGAAATTGGTACAGGTACAGGTATTTTAACTACTCGATTATTATCTGAAGTTGATGCTTTAGTATCAGTAGAAATTGATCGCGACTTATGTAAAAAAATAGTTAAAGATTTCGGCGATCGCGATAATTTTTTGCTAGCTCAAGGGGATTTTCTAGAACTAGATTTAACTGAGTTACTACAAAATTTTCCTAAGTTTCAAAACCCCAATAAAGTAGTTGCTAATATTCCCTATAATATTACTGCTCCAATTATTGAAAAGCTATTAGGTAAAATTGCTACTCCTGAACCCCAACAATACGAATCAATAGTATTATTAGTCCAAAAAGAAGTAGGAGAACGTTTAGTCGCTGTTCCAGGTAGTAAAGCCTTTGGTGCATTATCAATTCGGGTTCAATATTTAGCTAGTTGTGAATTAATTTGTGATGTTCCAGCTCAAGCATTTTATCCGCCACCCAAAGTTGACTCTGTAGTCATAAAATTACGCCCCAGATTAATCGATAATCCTGCTGATAATCCTCGACAGTTAGAAACATTAATTAAATTAGGTTTTGCTAGTCGGCGTAAAATGTTACGGAATAATTTAAAAAGTGTGATTGATCTGAATGATTTAAATCAATTATTAGAAAACTTAAATCTAAATCCTCAATGTCGCGCCGAAGATTTAAGCTTAGAAAATTGGATTTTGTTAAGTAATAGTATTAATTAACCTATAACCTATAACCAACAAGTCAGGAGTCAGGAGTCAGGAGTTTTTACCTGCTACCTACTACCTACTACCTACTACCTGCTACCTACTACCTACTACCTACTACCTACTACCTACTACCTACTACCTACTACCTGCTACCTACTACCTACTACCTACTACCTGCTACCTACTACCTACTACCTACTACCTGCTACCTACTACCTGCTACCTACTACCTACTACCTGCTACCTACTACCTCCTCATGTCTCAATACGATCGCATTTATGCTGTTGTTAAGCAAATTCCGCCAGGTAAAGTAGCAACCTATGGACAAATTGCTGATTTAGCTGGATTATACGGCAAAGCTAGGTTAGTGGGATATGCTTTGTTTCGGGTAAATATAGATGATGATATTCCTTGGCATCGGGTTGTTAATGCTAAAGGTGAGATTTCATACTCGTTTCAGCGTCGTGGTGGCGATTATTTGCAGAAGGTTTTATTAGAAGAAGAGGGAATTGAATTTAAAAGTAATGGCAAAATTAATTTAAGTCGCGATCGTTGGCAACCAAATTGTAAATAAGCTTGTACGCTTTTAAATTGTGTATTATTCTATTAGACAATAAACCATCAAACTCTCTCCCTGTCTCCTCATCACTCTGTAACCCCGTCAATCTCAATAAACAAATTAAAAAAAATTTATAACTTAAGGAGCATTTAAATTGTCTATCATTCTGTTAAAAAATGAGATTGTAATCCCTTATCCTAACTTCTGACTCCTGACTTTTCATTGAACATTAAACATTAAACATTGAATTTCGTTGATAAATGTTAAATGATAAATGAAATAATTCCTTTAATTAATAAGCTTACGGCTTACGGCTTAAAGCTTATAGCTAACCGCTTTGCGGTTTTAACATAACAAATTATAAAAATAACATGAGTTTATTTGATGATATCAACCAGTTTTTAGAAGAGCGACTTGACGAATTTTTACGCAATAATCCTCATCTAGAATTACAGGCAATTGAAGAACAATTAAGAGAACAAGAACAAGATACAAAAAAATTAATTGCCAAATTACAGCTAGAAGAAAAAAATCTTCAAGCTCAAATATTAGAAATTGCTAATAATATTCAAACTTGGCACAGTAGAATTAACAAAGCAGAAGTAGCCAAAAGAGCAGATTTAGCTAGTGCTGCCAGAGAAAGAGAAGCGGAATTGCTTAGACAGGGGAATCAAGTTTGGGGACAAATGGAGGGCGTAAAACAGCGTCTAATCAAAGCTCAAGAACTACTTCAACAAGTGCAACAAAAACGTCAAGAAGTTAAAACTCAATCAACCCAAGCCAACACTACTAGTACTGCCAATGGTTATAGAAGTGATACTGTGGGTTGGGATCGTGGTGCTAATTCATCTCAATACACTCGTAGTGCTGATCCTCTAGAAGCAGAATTTCAAAAATGGGAAGTAGATGAAGAATTGGAAAAGATTAAAAGAAAAATGAATCAATAATTTACCTCAGCAATAAGGCAATACCCCAACTTATCTAGGTCAGGGTATTTTAGTATAGTCAATGATTAATAACTAATAATTAGGGTAAATGTCTAAATACCTACCAGTCAAACCGCGAAGAATCACTATTAATAGTGCCACTAAAAGGCTGTATTCCTACTGCGGGATAAGAGTCATGATCAGGACTAAAGATTTCTATGAATCCTTCTGTTATGTATTGAATAATATTTTGCACTATTCTAACTAAAATCATAGTTTTAACTCCTATGTTATATCTATAAGGGAAGTAGATAAAATTCCCCTTAATTATCTAATCATGACTGAAGTATGCGGATTTATTCAGCTATTAGTAATAGTTGTTTATTCTCGTTTATATTGCAAAATTTTTGTTTGTAAATCTTTGAAGACTTGGTTGTATTTGTTAAATATTATTGATAAGTTATTGACTTTTGTCAATAATAAGTAAGGTGTATATATACTAAACAGCAGTTATGAAACTTACTTATTTAGATAGCAATTCCTGGTTGATCGAAATTGATGGCAAACGTATTTTGCTCGATCCTTGGTTAATCGGAGATTTAACTTTTGGTAGTTTAACCTGGCTATTTCAGGGAAAAAAAAATAATCCTCAGCCGATTCCTGAAAATATTGACTTGATTCTTTTATCTCAAGGCTTAGAAGATCATGCTCATCCACCAACTCTTAAAGAGTTAAACAAAGATCTTCCTGTAGTAGCGTCTCCCAATGCTGCTAAAGTGGTCAAAGAACTGGGATATACGAAAGTTAATTCTCTAGAGCATCAAGAAAGTTTCAAGTTGGGACAGATAGAAATTCAAGCTGTTCCTGGTTCGCCTATAGGCCCTACTTTGGTCGAAAATGGTTATATTATCAAAGGCTTAGAATCTGGCAAAAATATTTATTATGAACCCCATGGGTATCATTCAGATTCACTCAAACAAGCAGTACCCATTGATGTCATTGTCACTCCGATTATTAATCTGAAGCTGCCTTTAGTGGGAGCGGTAATCAAAGGACAAGAAACAGCTTTGCAGGTGTGCAAATGGTTAAAACCTCAAGTAATTATTGCTACTGCTGCGGGGGGCAATATTGATTTTCAAGGTTTACTGATGTCGGTTTTAAAATCAGATGGAACTTTAGAAGAATTTAAGCAGCTTTTACAGAAAAATAACTTGAATACTAAAGCTATCGATCCTCAATCGGGAGAAACAATCGAATTATCCTTAGTTTAGGTTTAAACCATAGAAAAAAGCGATCGCTTTTTTCAACTTGTGTACTGCAATCGCTATTAATTTACCAAATATTAGGAGAACAAAAAACTAATTATTTAAGCCAAAGATCCTTTGTCAGCTTCAACAGCCCTAAAGTTAGCATCATCCGCGAGAAGCCCAGCTTAGGGGCGAAGCCGAATGTCTGGACGGGGCTTTTAAAGGGCGCAATGCGATTACGCCCACAGCCCCTCATGAATCGCGGGCTGGGTCTTGATTGTAAATATTTTTATCGCGTGTCATGTTCTATGCTAAAATATATGAATGTTAACTATGAATTACACTTATCGAATTTATCCAACTGCCCACCAACAGCAAGAAATGCTTGAATGGTTGGAAACTTGTCGTCGCTTGTACAACAGATGTTTGCGCGACCTCAAGGACTGGCTTGCTTCGAGAAAATGTAGTTTGTACTCTTGCTCGTTGAATCGGGAATACATTATGTCTCCCGATATCCCTTTCCCTAGTTACTTGGAGCAAAAAAGACAGCTCACTCAGTGGAAAAAGGCTAATCCACACTATAAAGCTGTTCACTCTCAGGTAACTCAAAACTGCGTACTTCGACTTCACAATACCTGGGAACGATTCAAAGCCGAAAAGTTTGGGTTTCCCAGATTTAAAAAGTTTGGTAGATATCAATCTTTTTTGTTCCCGCAGTTCAAAGAAAATCCAATCTCTAAGGGAAAAATTAAGCTTCCTAAGATAGGCGTTGTTGAAATTAATCAGCATCGTCCAATTCCAGATGGATTTGATGTTAAGTCCGTTCGGATTGTATCTAGAGCAAGAGGGACTATCTGGTATGCGGTAGTTACGATTCAGTGCGATGTCAAAGTACCTGATCCAATTCCTTTTGGACGTGGAATCGGTATTGATATTGGACTTGAATCTTTTTTGGTGACTAGCGACAATCTCAGAGTCGAACCCCTCTTGTTTTTTCGAGCTCTGCAAAGTAGGCTTAAAGTGCTGCAACGCAGGGTATCTCGCAAAAAGAAAGGTAGTAAAAACTGGGGTAAAGCACAGCTTAAAGTTGCACTTCTTCATCATCAAATAACCAATACTCGTAAAAACTTTCACTTTCAGACTAGTCATCTTCTCTGTGACCAAGCAGACATGATTTTTGTTGAAGATATCAACTTCAAAATGACTGCTAGGGGGTTTTTGGGCAAGCAAATGCTTGATGGAGGATTCGGTCAATTCCGAGACTTGTTGTCTTGGGTGTGCTGGAAGCGTGGTAAATACTTCGCTGTGGTTGACCACAAATACACTTCGCAAATTTGTCCAGAGTGCAATACGACGACAGGCAAAAAGGAACTCAAAGAACGAGTCCATAATTGTCCTGAATGTGGATACTCTACTACAAGAGATCATGCTAGTGGAAGAGTAATTTTAAATCGAGGATTGGAAAGTATTGCTAGTACCGACGGACTGTCGGGGAAAGAAATTGGCTCTCAAGTCGTACTGTCGGGGGTGTCATGCCTAGATAAGTGGCGTTTCAGGGGAGCAATGCCCAATAGTGATATTGGGAAGCCCGCGCTGTACCGATAGGTCAGCGTCGGGAGATGTCACATGCCTTAAATCGAACTTGGGAAAAAGTTAGTCGAGATATTTGTCACGAGTTTAAACCACAATCAGAATCCCTTGAGAAAAGCCTGGTAAATTGGATCAATGGTTATCTTTATTGGCGCATAAGGGATTTATACACTTGTAACGTTTCGACTGTATTAAGTCTAGATACGCCGATTAAGATTAACGAGCATGGGGAACAAAAAAATCTAATAGAAATACTGAAAGATAAAGGATTAGAAACTTATACCTTGTATGGACTTGATCGCTATATCGAACAATTACAACAGCAGGAAAGTCAATGTCTTACCACAAAAATATTAAACTACATTGAGCAAGATCCTCAAAGTCAACTTAACAACTGTTATTTACAAAACTATCCCCATTGTCATTGTCAGCTAATTAGTCAAAGGCGATACTTACAAGAACCTCCCAAAACTTTTGCACAAATTGCTCAGGAGTTTGATATCCCATCGAGAAAATTAATGAATCATTGGTATAGTAAATGTATACCACTTTGGCAGCGAATCGTCGAAGATTTAGGATATCGAGCAGATGAATAATCATGAATACGTTAGCATTAATTACAAGTTTAAAAATAAAAAACAGTTTCTTAAGTTTCTGAGACGATGGTTTAAAAATCAGATTCCAATTTAACAGCTTATGGTGAGGCATCGCGGTGAACCAGTGCGGTCTTGGGGGTTTCCCCCATGAGCAACTGGTGAACCCAAAGGGTCTTGTTGGTTTCCACGGCAGTCGCTTTAACGGGGGACACCCCCGCAACGCGCTGCCTCAACAAAGAGCG
>JBOFLX010000125.1:0-30352 GCA_051658085.1 Waterburya sp. | reverse complement strand
GGCAGGAGTTAAAAGGCAGGAGGCAGGAGGCAATCAGTGGGAGCTTGTATCCACCACTGATTGTAGACCACCAAATCAAAGATTTGGTGGGGGCTTGTACCCAGTTGGACAAGGCAGCGCAGACGGCATAAATATTGGCGATTTGCCAATTACTCAATCTCCTGCCTTCTGCCCTCTACCTCCTGCCTCGCCCGAAGGGCTTGGTCAATCAAAATAAAAAATCCCACTGCTTATTTTACAAGCGATGGGATCTGAAAAAAGAAGGATACCACAAAATACACAAATTTTATAATTCACAGGCGAGGAAAAACAGCTAGAAATACTTGGACAGTAAAATTACTTTTTATGCTTTTGTTATAGCTTTTATTAAATTACCTAGTGGAATTACTTTTAACTTATTTTCTATTATAAACACATTTAGTTGAAAATATCTACTTAAGTTTTATAACTTCATCAGATTATTAAAAAACACATGAAAAGCCCCAATAAACATAGATTTTCTTGGCTTTAAAAGCTTAAAATTCTGCATAACATGTAGTCAATAAAAGTGTCAAGGTCAGTATTTTAATAAAGTAAGGAAAACTATATACCAAGCTATTTTTGCTAGATAAAAATTGATTAGTTAGGCTTTCTTGGATTGAATAGCCAAAAAAATTAATTATAATTTAGCCTGTTTATACGGTTATCTTAACTTTATTAAGGAACTTCACAAATAAAATAAAACTAGCGAATAGAAAATAATCTATATAAATGATGGAGTTGAGTTTTGAGGTCAATTAACTAGAAAATAGTTGATTTTACGCAAAATTTAAATCAAGCTATTAATAACACATAAATACTTTGATTGCGCTTCCAATCAAGTGGCGTATACAAGCAATTTAAACAGTTAACCAAATTGATGAAAATCGATAAACTAATGTGGGTGGGTTTAGCCATCTGTACACTAATCGCTGTTATTTATTTACCTATGACTTTTGCTTCAGAAAAACAGCTAAAAAATAGCCAAAATTACTCATTACTAAGCGATCCTTTTTTGCAAGTGCCGACAAAAAACAGTGTTAATATTGTTTGGTTTACAGAGTTTCAGGGCGATTCCCCTTTGGGTACGCTGCGCGATCGCCATTTGGTTAAATATGGTCAAAAATTAACCCAACAAGTAACAGCTAAGACCACTAAACTTAGTCGAGTGCGTGAAGATCAAGAGTCTCAAATTGATAATCCTCCTACTCAATCTATCCCCAGAGATATTTGGCGACACGAAGCTACAGTTACAGGTCTAACTCCTAATCAACGTCTGCCTTATCAGGTGATAAGCACCCACGGACAAGAAACTATTAGTAGTAAGGTATTTACTCTGGCTAGTCAACCGTCAACAGATAGTGCGCTTAAAATTCTTTTGACTTCCGATCATCAGTTAATGCCCATGACTACAGCTAATTTAGCCAAAGTTGTTGATACTGTAGATCAAATTGATGCCGTATTTTTTCCAGGGGATTTAGTTAATATTCCCGATCGCGCTTCGGAATGGTTTGACGACAACCGAGGTGGGGCATTTTTCCCCAGTCTCCAAGGACGAGCCAACTATGAATTAGAGCATGATGGAATTAAAACTACTTACCAGGGAGGCGAAATTATTCAACACGCACCTTTGTTTACGGCTTTAGGTAATCATGAGGTAATGGGAAGATTTGCTTCTGCTAGCACTCTCAAAGAAGAATTTGAGAATTCTCAACCCCGTCAAGTAGCAACCAAGTTTTATCAGCAGCTTGCGCCAAAAATTAATCCCACGGGCGATACTCAACAACAACAAAATTGGATTAAAAATAATTCTTTTAATACCGACACTTATGAAGAGATTTTTAGCTTACCTCAAAGCTCAACTGGTGGGAAACGTTATTATGCAACTACTTTTGGAGATATTAGGCTGATTTCTCTTTATGTTACTAATATTTGGCGAAGTCCTAGTCTGGAAGCAGAAGCTAAAGGTCGATATAAAGAAAGTGAGACAGATTTAGATAATCCTCAAGCTTGGGGATATGGACAACATCTTTTTGAAGCGATCACTAAAGGTAGTCCTCAATATCAGTGGTTAGAACAAGAATTACAGAGCGAAGCTTATCAACAGGCTAAATACAAAATAGTGATGTTCCATCATCCTCCCCATACTCTAGGAGGCAATATTGTTCCACCCTATACCGATCCACAGCCTAAACTTGAATATACAGAAAGTGGCAGGGTGAAATCTCGATATTATGAATATCCAATTGAAGATGATTATATTATTCGTGATTTGATTCCGTTATTAGAATCAGCAGGAGTGCAGTTGGTATACTACGGGCATTCACACCTCTGGAATCGCTTTCAAAGTCCTGGAGGAATGAATTTTCTAGAATCTTCTAATGTAGGTAATAGTTATGGAGCGCATTTAGGAGACAACAAAAGACCAGTACCTCCTTATAGTCTAGAAAATTATAAGGTTACAGGCGATCCTAATGGCTTAGAACCAATTATACCAAGTATTGCTCCCTTGCTCGATCAATCTGGACAACCTTTATCCTATATTGCTAGTAACGATATTACTGTTTTTAGTATTTTGGATACTCAGACAGGAATAATTAGTAGTTATCGTTTTGATACTCGTAAACCCGATTCTGCTGTAATTAAATTTGATGAGTTTAAATTAATTGCTAACTGATCTATTCGACATCTCCAATAACTTACAAGTTAATCAGAGTAATAGTTGGAGTCTCTCAAGTGATTTTAAAATTCTAGCGATCGCCGATGATTTTTAGGGATTAGAGGTCGCTAAAGACAAATTTTGAGCAAAACTATGATGTTGAATGACTTCAATTGTTTTTTCGGAATTGCTCGCTTTAACTATTTCTAAAATCAAGCTACTTGCTCAGTTTTTTCTTTTTTACTTCTCACATTTTACTTATAATTGTATTTTGGAGATGTCTATTCATTATTCAAAATCTTTAATTTAATTCAGGTACATTTTTTGATTCATAATTTTCTATTAATAAACCAATAATTTCCATCAAAGAAGCTAAAGGATGTGATTCATCTTCTCCCACTTCATCAATCAAATCATCAAGTAAACTAACCAGCTTTTGATATTCTGTTTCTGTGTGAGGAACAAACAGAGTATCATTTAAATCTGACCAAGCTTGAATAGTTTTATCAATATTAATAGTCGGCATTGTTTATTCTTTCCATTTACCTAAATCGTACTCACTATGGGTTAAAATGGCACGAATATAAATTTTCTTGCGGTTATAGTGTATCGCTGCAATCAGACGTACTTTATTACCACCAATATTAAAAACAGTCAGTTTACCAACCTTATCCGCAGCAGGAAAAATCTCTCTCAATTCAGCAATAGAATTAAAATCATACTGCTTCATCAAGCTATACCATTGGGCTAAAGCTGTTTTCGTTTCTGGATATTTGGCAGCAAATTCATTGAGACGTTTACGGGTAATAATGTGCATTCTAATTTTCAGGTTCTAACAATTCGGTTAAAGCCTCTATCTCTTCCATCGCTGTTTGCAGTCTCATTATAATTTCTGCTGCTCCTGCATCATTTTGAGAAACAGCAGATGGGTTAACTCGGTAAAGTACTGGAAAGCAACCTTATTGTGATATAATATATTTCAAAAACTTCAAAGTTTGGCGACGATATCGGTTGTAGCGTTCATGCAATCTCAGCTAAAAAAGACACTTAGACAGAGTAACACTCCACCTGTAAAAGTTTGATAGTAAGGATATTTATTACAATTTCTTTGTGATTGCGTTCATTGTCTTGACGCTGCTACTGAACTATAAATAAGGCTAGAACAAGAACTACAAAGTGAAGCTTATCAACAGGCTAAATACAAATATGTTTTCTTACGAAATTACTACCCCTACTGATGCCAGAAATAATTTTTTTAAACTACTAGAAGAAGTAGCGAAAAATCATCAAGTATTTATTGTGAATCGTCGCGATGGAGAAAATGTAGCATTAATTTCTGAATCTGACTTAACTAGCTTAATCGAAACCGTATATCTCTTACGTTCTCCTGCTAATGGTCGTCGTTTGTTAGATGCAATTGCTGAATCTCAGTCGGGAAAAATTCAGCCTCAAACTATAGCAGAGTTAAAGCAAGATTTAAAAGTTAACACATAAATTTAAGAATATATATCACTAAGATTACAGTTCAATAATATTGTGCGATCGCAGCTTTTTTTTAATCTCAGCGGGACTTTTAAAAGAGTCGTTAAAAGTTTAAATTTATGCTCTCCAAAAAAAGATTTCATTAATAGAAAACTTGGGTATAAGGTTTTTTAAAATTATGTTCTAAAATCAAATTCATAATAGCATTAACAATTTTCTCTCCACCAATAGAAGATGGTTCAATAGGATTAGCGTAATCTTGAGGTTGGTTACAAGTTAACCGCAAGTCAATTAGAGGAATACCTGATTGAAATGCGTGGCGAATAATTACATCATTAAAGGTAGCCAAAGCAGCGATGGCAATTCTTCTGTCTAGCAACTCTGAATGATTCGGATAATAAATTGTACAGATGGCTGTAGGTAAATTAAAACTAAGAATTTTAGTTAACAACTTTTGATATTGCTGTTCAAATTCTTCACTAATATCTGCTAATCCACTAAACACTTGTGCCGATGAAGCTACCTTTTGATTGAGAATACCAATGTGGCTTAAAGCATTATTTCCCCCAATACTCAAAACTAGATTAGTAGTGTCTTTTGGTAAATCTTCCAGTTGAGCATAAACATCATTGATTTTATCGCCATCGATCGCTTTTAATGTTGCCTTCCAACCAGTTGGTAATTTCTTTTGCAATTGTTGAATTATGTCAGGTTGATTGCCTACATAAGCAGCATTATCAAAAATAGAATCTCCTAGCAAAACAATATGTGCCATATTGAATCAATTAATATAATAACTAATAATTTTAAGCGATCGCTTAACATAACTAATTACAACTATGAATTATGTCAAAGAAATTCGTTCAATAATAGGAAATCGTCCTCTGATTCTTGCTGGTGCTGCTGTCTTGATCTTTGATCAACAGGATAGATTATTACTACAACATCGCCAAGATAATCAACAATGGGGATTAATTGGAGGAAGTATGGAAATCGGAGAATCTTTGGCAGAAACAGCTATACGGGAGACTAGGGAAGAAACAGGATTGACGTTAGATCGACTAGATTGGTTTGATTTATTTTCAGGACAAGAACTTATCTATGAACTTCCCCATGGAGATGTGGTTGTGAATGTCACTGCTGTTTATACATCACGGCAATATAGCGGAAAACTGAAAATAGATGAGGAAGAAGTATCGGAAATATGTTTTTTTGAATTGAACAAACTACCTGAAAATATTAGTCCCCCAGACAAACCAATCATCAAGAAATATCTCAATTGCTTCAAAAATCTAAAATCTAAAATCTAAAATTCTAATTCTGAGAATCATCTTCTGTTTCTGGTTTTTTATTTCCAGCACACTCTTTAGCTTTCTCAATATCTTCTACATCTTTTGTACATTTTTCATATTCTTGCCATCTAGCTGTCATCAGTGTTTTAACTTCTTGATGTCGAGCAACTCCTTCGTATTGGTAGCGATTGAGATTATTATCAACAATTAATTTTTCCATGTACTCAATCCTTTGTTGAGAGTTAGGATGGCTTGATAACCAAGCAGGAGGTTCGGGATTATCTTGATCCTGATTAGATTTAGCAAGTTTTGCCATTAAATTGCGAACTCCATCAGCAGCATAACCAGCATTAACCAAAATTCTTGTCCCAAAAGTATCTGCCTGTTTTTCCATATCTCGGCTATAGTTCAGCACGATCAGACTACTAGCTGTATTGCCTACATAGGGAATATAACTCACAATATTAGCGGTCAAATTACCTTGAGTAATTAACTGAAAACCATGAGATAAAGCTGCGTGAGCAACTTCATGAGCTAATAATCCTGCTAACTCCGCTTCCGTATCAGTATTCATAATTGCACCAGCGTTGACAAATACTTTTCCCCCAGGAAGCGCAAAGGCATTTAATTGATCGTCCATAATCACATAAAATTGATAATTAAATTCCTCTCTACCTGAAGCAGCAGCTACTTTCTGACCAATTTGAGTAACATATTGCGATACTTCGGCATTTTCTAAGAGTGGCAATTGTTCTTTAGCTTGTTTAACAGTAGATTCACCCACACCAGATTCCCCTTTAAGTAATAAAGAAGTCGTTTCTATGGCTGAAAGAGGCCCAAATAAATTACCCGTTAAAGCAAAACCTACTGTACCTGCGATCGCATTTCCAATAGCATTCCAGGTTATTTTAGAACGTAAACTGCTTTGATATTCAGCCAAATATTCTTCTGCTAACCGATTAAATTCTTTGGCTGCTGGTAAATCAGGATTAAAAAGAGCAAACTGACGCGCTACTATGGAAGCCTCCAGCCAATTCTCCGCAGCAATATCAGCATCTATTTTAGCTTTCAATAATTGTGGTTCGTTGGGATAACGATTGACTGCTTGGTTTAAAACTTGTGTTGATTCTGCTGGTTTTTCGTATTGTTTTAGTACTTTAGCATAGTGAATATGACCAGGAATAAACTGTGGTTCTCTGATAGTTAATAGTTTTAAGGCACTAATAACTTTGCTTTTTAGTTGTTGTTTTTTCCCTTCTTGATAGTTACGCCAAAATACCTTCCCTGCTGGACTAAGTTTAGCAGGATCTTCAAAAGGTTTTACCGGTTCGTCCTGTTTATCTGTAGCTTGTTCGCGCTCAATCTGCCAAACTTTCTTTGCCTCTCGATAGAGTTTGTTAGCAGCAGCCTTATCTCCTAATAGATATAATTGATCTGCCTTGGCTAATTTCTTTAATCTGGCAATTTCTTCAGGAGTCGGTTTGTCAGGCTTGGCTTTAGTTTCGGATTCTTCTGGTTCAGGCTCTTTAGTATCCTCCGTATCTTCGGTATTTTCTGTTTCAGACTCAGGATCTGTTTGTCTATCCTCTGAAGTTGCTTCGTCAGTTTTAGCTTCAGCTTCGGACTCTTCAGTCTTAGACTCGGAATTTTCTTCAGTATTCTCAGTATTTTCGGCTTTAGACTCTGTATCTGCCTCACTATCATCTGATTTGACTTCTTTACTGGTTGTTTCAGACTTGAGATTGAGGTGATTGATTATACTAGGGTGACTTGCAGTTTGGCTGCTGATATTACTTGCAGGTTCAGCTAAGGTGACACCAGAAAAGATAAAAATATTTAAAATTACTAAACAAAACTTGAGAGATTTCATGAACACACCTGTATTTTCTGTAGAGATGCTTTTAATCAGAGAAAATTTAAGTATTACTAGCTAATTAGTTGCTTAAACGTAGATTTGAACTGAAAGTTTTAAAATATAGCTTGATGATTTTGATTAAGGTAAATAAAAATAATGCAATTTGCGAAATGTTGAGAAAACTGTCAAACAAATAATAAATAATCAAAAAATATTAACTATTACCTTTCATTTTACAATCTGTGTATTTTAAATTAGAAAATGTTTACTACTAACAAAAATAAAAATTTTAATGACTACTCACTTTATTACTGCTGAAATCGACCTTCAGTCAACTCCACTGAAACTTCAGCAGCAAATTGAATCAGAACTAAAAAAAGAGGGTGAACCCTTGCGTTGGGCTATTACTCAGGTGGACAAAGAAAAACAAACAGCGACAGTAGAAGCTATTGTTACTCAAGAACACTAAGGTTTTAGTTCCAGACTAGATGTAATTTATGTCTCCGTTTACTGTAGTTCTTATTGTTCCCACAGGAGTGGGTGCAGCGATCGGTGGTTATGCGGGAGATGCCCTCCCTGTAGCTAGAGCGATCGCCCAAGTTAGCGATCGCCTGATCACTCATCCTAATGTTCTCAATGGCGCACAACTTTATTGGTCTTTGGATAATACTTATTATGTCGAAGGTTATGGCTTAGATCGTTTTGCTGCTAACCAATGGGGATTACGTGCTGTAAGACAAAACAAAGTTGGTTTACTACTCGATCAGGGAATTGAGCCAGAATTGCGCTTACGACATCTCCAAGTAGCAGATGCCACCAGAGCTACTTTAGGGCTGAGTTTAACTGACTATATTGTCACCGATGCCCCGTTAGAAGTTCAGTTGCGTACTGCCGATTCTGGGGCTAGTTGGGGAACAATTGGCAATCCTGGTAGTTTATTAAGGGCTGCTGAAAAACTGATTAATCAAGGAGGCGCAGAAGCGATCGCTGTTGTTGCTCGTTTTCCTGATGATCAAGACAGTACAGAACTACAGAACTACCGTCATGGAACAGGGGTAGACCATCTAGCAGGGGCAGAAGCAGTTATATCTCATTTGATTGTACGTAACTTTCAGATACCTGCTGCTCACGCTCCCGCTTTAAAACCCTTACCTGTCGATCCAGAAATATCTCCCCGCGCTGCTGCCGAAGAATTAGGTTATACTTTTTTACCTTGTGTATTAGTAGGTTTAGCTCGCGCTCCCCAATTTATTACCAAAACTCACGCCTTTGAGCCTGAGACTATTTGGGCAGAATCAGTAGATGTCGCGATCGTTCCTTATAGTGCCTGTGGTGGTAGTGCTATTCTGAGTTTAAGTAATTCTCGAACTCAAATTATTGCTGTGACCAATAACTCAACTCAAATACAAGTGACTCCAGAACCTTTGGGTATCAAAGTAACTAAAGTTAATTCCTATCTAGAAGCGTTAGGAATTTTAGTCGCGCGTCGGGCTGGTATTGACTATCGAGTTTTAAATCCGACTATATCTTCTCTTCGTTGCTTATCATAAAAATCAGTGGCAAATCCTAACACCCCCGAACTTGAACCCCTTAGCCGTACCCAGATCTTAGTATTTATGGGTATCACTGCCATTCTTTTACTGATGGTAGCCAAAATTTGGCAGAAGCTAGGTGCAGTAGAATTATTATCCGTCCAGTTTACTACGCAGGCTTTAATATGGAGCTTGGGGCTGGCAGTTGGCATTACTATTACCAGTGGCTTGATTTATCGTCTATGGCCCGCCTATCGTCGCAGTGCTGATATTTACCTCGAATTAGTGATTAAACCGTTAATGTGGGCTGATTTAATTTGGCTTGGACTATTACCAGGCTTAAGCGAAGAATTACTCTTTCGAGGTGTAATGTTACCTGCCTTGGGTTTAAATTTAACTGCGGTGATTATTTCTAGTGCTTTATTTGGAGTTTTACACCTTAGCGGTGCAGGACAATGGCCGTATGTAGTTTGGGCAACTATTGTCGGTTTTGCTTTGGGGTATTGCGCCCTAGTAACAGGAAATTTAGTTGTGCCTGTCGTCGCTCATATTATTACTAATCTAGTTTCTAGCTTTTTATGGAAAATTAATCATTGGCAGAAACAACAAGTTAGTTCTGGTTCGGATGAATAACCTTTTTTAGCAATCATCTACATTAAAGCCAAAACATTATTTTGGTATTCTGCGGGATCTTGACCTTTATTACTAGTGGATCTGGTTGATAGTTTAGAAATTGCTTCAATTCTGCTCTCGCTAGTTGGATGGGTGCGTAAAAATTCTGGTGTACCACCTCCACTTTCTAATTTTGCTAAAAATTCAGCAAAAGCTTCCGCAGGATAACCACTCTGTTGTAAAACTTCTAGCCCACTACTATCAGCCTCATATTCATAATCACGACTTCGAGGTAAATCTACCGTTACTTGATAGGCAATTTGAGCTAAAGCACTGCTATCAACTCCTACGGTACTAGCAATACCTTGGG
This sequence comes from Waterburya sp., assembly GCA_051658085.1. GTDB lineage: Bacteria > Cyanobacteriota > Cyanobacteriia > Cyanobacteriales > Xenococcaceae > Waterburya. The sequence continues at coordinate 20,532 of JBOFLX010000125.1, read as the reverse complement.
CAGCTACCGCTTGTTTTAAAGATTTAATCCCATGTTTTTTATTGATATGAGATATTTCGTGTGCCAATACTGATGCCAACTGCGCTCTAGTTTCTGCTGTTTGAAGTAAACCAGTGGTGACATAGACAAATCCCCCAGGGGTAGCAAAAGCATTGACTTCCTCACTGTCAACTACTTGAAATGTAAAAGGAATATCGCGACTATCACTGCTATTGAGTAATTCTTGTCCCAGGTTACTAACATATTCTTGAACCTGAGCATTATCGTAAACAGGGTATTGACTTAATACCTGTTCATTTGTCTGTTTGCCTATTTCTACTTCTTGTTCGTCAGAAATATTTGATACCTGTATATATTGAACTGCCCCTTCGACGGCATCTAAAATATCGATAGCAACTAGCGTCGATTTGTCGTTAATAGACTTAACGTTTTTTGGTTCGACGGTAGAGTTGGCAGATATCGATAAGCTCAAAATACTAACTAGCATCAAGCCTATAACAAACGATTGCCATATTTTAGACGTAGCCCTGCTGCTCATATTGATTTGATTGCTAACCTATACTAGCTATTTATCGGGTTCTTATATTTTAGCTAATTAGTTAAGCTATCAAGCCTCTATATCCATCAAGAATAGAAAAACGCGATCGCTTTCCATAAGATCTATTGATTTTACTGAATCGCTTTGAATTTAATAAGAAGTTAAGCAGGATTATTATTGCATAGCCAGTGCTGCTAAACCGCCATCTACCGATAAAGTATGCCCTGTAATGTAAGAAGCTTGATCCGAACATAACCAAACTACTGTTTCGGCTATCTCTTGGGGGCTAGCACCACGATTCATGGGGATAAAAGCAGCATTGGTTGATGATTGACTGTTTCCTGATTTTAATTGATTCTCCGTTAAGCCAGAAGCGATCGCATTAATCCGAATATTACTACGAGCATACTCAATGGCTGCAACCTGACTCATGGTAGCTACTGCGGACTTGGTAGCACGATAGATTGAACAACCAGGAGAGCCATCAGTTTTAAAGTTACAAACATTATTAACAATCGCACCACCACCATTTTTGAGCATCTGCTCAATTTGATATTTCAAACTCAACCACATCCCATTAAAATTGACATCGATCATGCCAGCTACCATATCTTCTGACTGCTGTGCTAGAGGCAAGCGATCGCCCTCGACACTGACATTGTTAAAAGCAAGATCTAAGCGTCCGTATTTCTCGACAATTTGAGTGATTAAAATCCTTTGATACCTAACTGTAGTTTAGACTAACGGAAAGACTGGAATAGAAAACTAGAGAAAAAATAGAGGGCAAGTAGGGAGAAAATGAAAATGATAACAAAATTCCAACTCGCCCTACTATGGAATATGAGCGATATCGAAAATTCCGTCAACAAACGTACCAAATGTTGGGTAAAGCAAAAGACTCGACATTTGAATTAATCGACAGTGTAATGACAACTAGAAATGCAAGTTGTTTAGCAGAGTTTTCTCTTTTAATCGAGATTGGTTCACCTGCTACTTCACCCAAAACCCGTGGAAAGTCTCCTGGGTGGAAACAAGGTAAGAAAAGAAACAAAAAAAAGACCTATCCAATCGCCAAAAAGAGTCATTCTCCCGCTAAAAAAACGAAAAAAGAAGCTGTTTAAACTTTATTTTTTTAACTTCGTTTCATAGTTCAGTTGTTTTTAACAGGCTGAATTATTTTGATATAATTATTTTTAGTCTAAACCGCAGTTAGATATTTTTCCTAAACGTTATTTATTGCTTGGATTTCACGACTCTAATTGCTTTGATGAATCAATTTTCTCTGATTGTGGTACTAGGACACGAACGCTGTGGTGCTGTTATAGCAGCCGTTGAAGGAGAGGAACTTCCTGGTCATATTAAAATCTTTTGTGAAAGCGATTGAGCCAGTTGTAGCTACAGCAAGCAATAAAGAAGGCGATCGCGTTGATAATGCAGTAATTGCTAATATTGATTATCAAATTGAGCGTATTAAACAAAGTTCCAGCTTAATTAATCAAAAATTGTCGTCAGGTAAGCTCAAAATTGTTGGTGGTCGATACGATTTGGATACAGGAGAAGTCAAGTTAATTAAAGGTTAATAATTCAAACTAAAAGCATTGATTATCTGCCTCGGCTAAATCGCGATCACATTATCTAAGCTAAATAACAAATGCTTCTGCCACTATTCAAGAAAAACAAGAATAAGAACAAAAGCATAAATTAACCATAAGCTGATTAACGAAACATACTACTGACAGAGCTTGCTTCGTGAATCCGCCAAATTGCCTCCCCTAATAAGGGGGCTACAGAAAGTACTGTTAACTGTGGAAACTGTTTAGAGTCAGGAATAGGAATAGTATTAGTGACAATAACCTCTTTAAAAACACCGCTAGATAGTCGAGAAATTGCTGGATCAGAAAAAACAGGATGGGTGGCGCAAGCATAAATTTCTTTTGCTCCTTCTTCCTGTAATAACTTCCCTCCTTCAGATAAAGTACCTGCTGTATCAATCATGTCATCGACTAAAACTGCGGTTTTGCCTTTAACATCACCAATAACATTCATAACTTCAGCGACATTGTGAGCTTGGCGACGTTTATCAATAATTGCTAAAGGAGCATCATTAAGTTTCTTTGCAAAAGCTCTAGCTCTGGCTACACCTCCAACGTCAGGAGAAACCACTACTAAATCATTGAGGTCTTTAGCTGCAAGATATTGCAAAATTGCAGGAGAACCATAGACATGATCAGTAGGAATATCAAAGTAGCCTTGAATTTGCGCTGAATGTAAGTCCATAGCTAAAACTCGGCTTGCTCCTGCTTCTGTTAGTAGGTTAGCAACTAATTTGGCAGTAATCGATTCGCGTCCAGCAGTTTTGCGATCTGCTCTGGCGTAGCCATAATAAGGAATTACAGGGGTAATTTGACGTGCTGATGCCCGACGACAGGCATCAATCATGATCATCAACTCCATCAAGTTATCGTTGACTGGATTACAGCAGGGTTGAAGCAAATAAACATCCGCTCCACGAATAGATTCTTGAATTTGGACATATAGTTCGCCATCAGCAAATCGCTTGCGAATCATTGGACCCAAATCCATTCCTAAATAACGTGCTACCTCTCTTGCAAGAGGAACATTAGCAGAACCCGAAAATAATCTAAGACGATTGGAGTCTGAGAGGAAGGGGGTTTGCTCCATCGACTGAGGCATTAAGGTAGTACTATGGCTCACGGCAAATATATTCAACTTAATTCAGGGCAATCTTATCATTATGAGGGCTATTATGATTCACAATAGTTTTGGCAAAGAAATTACCAAAAGTCCCACTTGGCTATGTTTTTTAAAACAATTTAAGATTAAGATATCAAAAAACTAAAGTTTTTTTTAAAGTTTAATAAGTATTTTTTGTAGATTTTGATACCAAATTCTCCCATATATTATATTTTTTTTGGTACTTTTTAGCATCCGTACTTCTTACTATGGTAAATTCTACCAAGATTATTGCTGGGTTAATCTTGATATTGTAAGAAAAGTTAAGTATGAATAATGGCAGCTAGCTAACATTAAAACTATGACAGCATTATTAATTGCAGGAACAGATACAGATGTCGGTAAAACTTTTGTGACGATCGCTTTAGCTGCTTATTGGCAAAAATATCAATTAGCTCAAGAATCGAATAATAATTCTTTTTTGAGTATTTTTAAATTGATGCAAACTGGCACAGGTGACAGCGAGTTATACCAGCAGTTATTTGCTTCCACACCAGGAATTGAGGTAATTGTTCCTTTACGCCTATCAACACCTCTAGCTCCACCGATCGCTGCTGCTAAAGAAGGTAAAGTAATTGAATTGGCTAAAATTTGGCAGGAGTTTTGTACTGCACAACAAAAATCTGACTTAGTGCTGTTAGAAACTTTAGGTGGTTTAGGATCGCCTGTAACCGATGAGTTGATTGTCGGTAATATTGCTGCGGACTGGCGTTTACCGACTGTGTTAGTTGTACCCGTAAAGCTAGGTGCGATCGCTAATGTTGTCGCGAATGTAGCTTTGGCGCGTAGCCTTAAAATTGATTTAAAAGGAATTATTCTTAATTGTTCTAATTCCGACACAGAAGCAGCGATCGATGATTTAACTCCAGTCGATTTAATTGAATCTTTAACTCAAGTACCAGTTATAGGAATTCTGCCCTATATTAATGATGTTACAGATAGCCCAAAATTAGCTTCAATTGCTACTAACTGGGATTTAGAATTAATTTTGCCAAAATCCAAAGTCAGTTACCGATAAATTATTGCTTAAAACAATAACAATGTAAGGGGTTAGGGATAAATTGATGTTGCCTTTACCCCTCTATTTTCAGACTCAATGATTAATTTAATAATTTACCAACTGGATTTAACTACCCCAGGTAATAAACCTTCATGCGCCCATTCTCGCAATACATTCCGAGATAAACCAAAGTCGCGGTAATATCCTCTTGGTCTACCAGTTACCATACAACGATTACGCTTGCGAGTAGCAGAGCTATCTCTAGGTAATCTTTGAATTTGACGATGAATATCGAGCTTTTCGGCTGCGGATGTAGCTTTACGAAAACGTTCTTTTAATTCTGCTCTTTTATCAGCGTATTTTTCTACTAAGTGAGCGCGTTTTTTCTCACGCTCAATCATCCCTTTCTTTGCCATATAAATTTATTGCTATTAATAATAAACACACAGTTTCCTAGTATAACTCGAACTAGTGATTAGTGATTAGTGATTGGGGACTGGGATGGGAGTTATTTACTTAATTACTCATTACTTTTATTATTTGCTACTTGAATAACTGATGACTGTCTAACCGCCACTAATTTTGGCTTTGTAGCCCAAGTTAGTCAAAATTTCAGATAATTTCTGCTTATGATCGCCTTGAATTTCTAAGGTATTGTCTTTGAGAGTACCTCCACTACCACATTGATTTTTGAGCTTTTTTAATAGTTGAGCAAGAGTTTCGGGATTATGCTGAAAGCCTGTAATCACAGTTACCGTTTTACCTTTGCGTCCCGATCGCGTTGCCTGAATTCTGATATTCTGTTGTTGAGGTGGTAAATCTGGCACTCCTCTAGCTAAGGCAGGGGAATTATCAACGTTGCCAAATTCTTGATAGGCAATGGGTTGCTTTGAAGATTTACGTTTATTAGCCATATTCAATTTGCTATATTCAATTTGCTACTTGCTACTTATTTTAGTTACTCTACACTGCCTCCAAAATATTGAATTATTTTATTTGCTATCTGATATCCTTCTTGGTTTCCCTGTTTAGCAAATAAATCCCTAGCAGTTTTTAGATCTAGCATAGCTCTAGAATTCATCGGTCTAAAGCCTCTAGTTCTGTATCTTGTATCTTCAAAATCCAAATCATCATCCAAACGAGAACGAGAAAAAGAAGGAGGAACAGAACCAAAACCAAAGGCAACCCCTGCTCGATGGAAGTATGCCCAAGCATGATTAGGATTACGTAAAATTGCAGCATCAAAGTCTTGAATTGCACCTTCTTGAGCTTCTAATTCTGCCAGAATTAAACCACGTTGATAATAAAAATCTGCCTGGTTAGGATTAAGCTGTATTGCTTTACTAAAATCAGCGATCGCACCTCGATAATTCTGTTGCTGGGCTTTTATCTTACCTTGCTCTGATAATTTTGTCGCCTCGTCAATCGCTGTAGTCGATACAGGGTTTTGTGAATAACTGTTTTGCGCTCTAGCTATGGGGGTCAAAGTACTAAAAAGTATCATCATTTCTATAATAGCGATCGCCAAGCCTATCCGTTTGCGGAGCAAGTCCTTATGACTCAAGGTCATCGCCAAAACCAGCTTGCTTATGACTCGAATACTCATGTGCTAATAGCTGATAGCTGTAATTAGTAAATTTTTACTTGTTATCTTTACTTTAGCAATCCCAAATAAAATAGAGTGCGATCACAAAAATTCTTGTTGATTGAAGATTGTAGATTTTAGATTTACCCCTGCTTAAAATTATTAATCTGCAATCCTCCAATCTTAAATCTCAAATCTTTTTGATCACGACGCTTAAGTCTTAGCCTTGGTTTTTTTAGCTGTTGTGGTTTTTTTCTTAGAAGTTGTAGTAGTTTTTTTAGCTGTTGTGGTTTTCTTCTTGGTTGTCTTTTTAGTAGCTGCTTTTTCTGCTAATAACTCCAAAGCCTTCTCAAGAGTAATTGCTTCGATGCTTTCATCTTGAGGCAAACCAGCGTTTACTTTTCCATGTTTGACATAGTTACCGTAAGGGCCTTTATAAATATTTACAGGCTCTTTATCTTCGGGATGTAGCCCTAATTCTCGTAAAGGTGTTTTTTTGCTACCACCACGAGAACGTTTAGGTTCGGCTAATAATTCTAAAGCACGTTCTAAAGTTACCGTCAAAACATCATCTTCTTTTTTAAGAGAGCGATAATCCCGTTGTAATTTGGTGTCTTCTGGCTCTTTAAATTCATGGACAACATAAGGGCCAAAACGACCTAAAGCAGCTTTAATTTTACCGTCTGTGCCAGGGTGATATCCCAAGAGACGGGGAAGAGATAATAAACCCACTGCCATCTCCAGACTAACATCCTCAATCTTGAGATTTTCTTTATTCTCCTTTTTAGGAATAGAACTCATTTTCGGCTTGGGATTGTCGTCAGTTTTATCTCCCAACTGTACATAAGGGCCATATTTACCAACCTTGAAATAAATTGGTTCACCAGTTTCAGGGTGTAAACCAACTTTTTCAGGCCCATCTTGCTTCTGACGAATTAAAGCTGCAATTTGCTCTGGATTGAGATCGGCAGGAGTTAAGTCATCGGGAATCGAAACTTTAATCGCTTCGGTTTCTCCATCCTCAGTTTGGATTTCTATATAAGGGCCATATTTACCAATGCGGACTGTAGCATCTAGGTTGGCTAGATGAATAGTTTTAGCTATGGCAGGTTCTATTTCCTCGCTTTTGACATCAATTTGGGTTTTAAGACCTGTTTCACCCTGATAAAACTGTTTTAAATAGGGAATCCACTCTGCACCACCCCTAGCAATTTCATCTAGGGTTTGTTCCATTTTAGAAGTGAACTCTGTATTTACTAAATCAGGGAAATGTTCTTCTAATAGGGCTGTAACTGCAAAGGCTGTAAAGGTAGGAATTAGAGCTTTACCTCGCATCTGTGCATAACCGCGATCAATAATAGTGCCAATAACGGTAGCGTAGGTACTAGGGCGACCAATTCCTTCTTTTTCCAAGGTTTTAACCAAAGATGCCTCAGTATAGCGGGCAGGGGGTTGGGTTTCGTGTCCTACTGCTTCTAGTTCTTTACAATCGGGTTTATCTCCCACTTTTAGAGGTGGCAAAAGAATGTCTTGATCTTCTAAAGCTGCGTCAGGATTATCTGAACCTTCGACATAGGCACGGAAAAAACCAGGAAATTCTATCCGTTTACCATTAGCACGAAAAACTGCATTTTCGACGTTAACATCAACAGCGATTTGGGTGAGTTGGGCATCTGCCATCTGACAGGCAACAGTACGTTTCCAGATTAAATCATAAAGCTTGAATTCGCGGTCTTTAAGACCTGTTTGTTGGGGAGTGCGGAATGTTTCGCCTGCTGGGCGAATAGCTTCGTGTGCCTCCTGTGCGCCTTTGCTGTTGGTACTGTATTGGCGAGATTTGGGGCTGAGATATTCCTTGCCATACATTTTTTCTACACAATTACGGGCAGCAGCGATCGCCTGTTGAGATAAATGTACTGAATCTGTCCGCATATAGGTAATAAAACCCTTTTCATAGAGTTTTTGAGCCACGCTCATGGTTTCTCTGGCAGATATCCCTAATTTACGGTTAGATTCTTGTTGTAAGGTTGAAGTTGTAAAAGGTGGAGAAGGACGGCGTTTGGTTGCTTTTTCTTCCCGATTACTTACTGTCCAGGTTTTATCAAATATTCTGTCTTTTAAAGCATTAGCCTCAGTTTCATTAAGTAAAACTACGTCTCTGCCCTCGGCAATTTTGCCTGTATCGGGGTCAAAATCACTACCAGTAGCTATTTTTTTACCATCGAGGGTAATTAACCGTGCTTCAAAGGGATTTTTATCATGTTCTAAACCTGCTATCAGATCCCAATAGCCCCCAGATTGGAATGCCCGTCTTTCTCTTTCTCTAGCAACTAGCAGCCTGACAGCAACAGATTGAACCCTACCTGCGGATAATCCCCAAGAGATTTTTTTCCAGAGTAAAGGCGAGACAGTATAACCCACCAACCTGTCTAAAATACGCCGTGTTTCCTGGGCATGAACTAAATCTTGGTCTACTTCCCGACATTCCTTTAAAGCCTTTTGAATAGCTTCTTTCGTAATCTCATGGAAGACCATACGTTTTACAGGCACTTTTGGCTTCAGAATCTCCAACAAATGCCAGCTAATGCTCTCTCCTTCACGATCTTCGTCCGTCGCTAGAATTAATTCGTTTGCTGTCTTAAGAGCAGTTTTTAATTCTTTGACTACCTTTTTCTTTGTCTCTGGGACAACATAAATCGGTTGAAAGTCATCTTCCACATTGATACCCAAAGTAGCCCAATCTTTATCCTTATAAGCAGGCGGAATCTCTTTGGCAGAGGGAGGCAAATCTCGGACATGACCCATAGATGCCTCAACCTGATAGCCAGAAGGCAAGTAGTTACGAATAGTACGAGCTTTAGTAGGAGATTCGACAATAACTAATGTTGACATAGAGATGGAGTTAACGAAGTAAAATAGCAGGTGTTGATTTTTTTTGCTGGGGGTTTATTGACTAACTTTATAGTTATAATCCCTCAAACGACAAACATCCTTTTTCGATTTGATCTTTAATCTCACCATAACCAAGATTAGCTTAGAGTTTATGCCCTATTGGTTAAAAAGTAAAAACATAATAAGCTTAAAGAGAAGGTGAATACAGGGTTACAATCCTTTGTAAAGCTTTTTTAGTAATTGTTCAATTTTATCTATATCTGACAATACCCAAAAACTCTATGGATTTTTCTAGTAGTGTAGCCTCTCAGCTTCATGCAGGGACAATTTTGCCCGAAGGCATTGTCATTGTCACCCTGATGATCATTTTAATTGGCGATTTAATTTTTGGGCGTAGCTCTTCTCGTTGGCTACCCTATGTGGCGATCGCAGGTTTATTTGCATCCCTTGTTGCTCTTGTGTTTCAATGGGATAATCTGAACGCGATCTCTTTTCTCGGTTCTTTTAACGATGATAATCTGAGCATTGTCTTTCGTGGGATTGTCGCTCTCTCAGCACTGGTAACAGTCACGATGTCCATTCGCTATATTCAACAGTCTGGGACATCTTTGGCAGAATTTATTGCCATTTTGCTCACTGCTACCTTGGGGGGAATGTTCCTCTGTGGGGCAAATGAGCTTACCATGATCTTTATTTCCCTGGAAATGTTGAGTATTTCTTCCTATCTGATGACAGGATATATGAAGCGAGATCCCCGTTCTAACGAAGCTGCCTTAAAATATTTGTTGATTGGGGCTGCTTCTTCGGCGATTTTCCTCTATGGAATATCATTGCTTTATGGCTTATCGGGAGGCGAAACAAATCTTAACACTATCTCCGCTAAAGTTACAGAAATTAACGGTATCGAGTCTTTAGGTTTAGCAGTTTCTTTAGTATTTATCATTGCTGGTATTGCTTTCAAAATTTCTGCTGTACCCTTCCATCAATGGACTCCTGACGTTTATGAAGGTTCTCCTACTCCTGTAGTGGCTTTCTTATCTGTAGGTTCTAAAGCTGCTGGTTTTGCCTTGGCTATTCGTCTTTTGGTAACAGCCTTTGGTTCATTAACTGAACAGTGGCACTTCATCTTTACTGCCTTGGCAATTCTGAGTATGGTGTTGGGTAACGTTGTCGCTTTAGCACAGACAAGTATTAAACGAATGCTAGCTTATTCTTCCATCGCCCAAGCTGGATTTGTGATGATTGGTCTAATTGCTGGCACAGATAATGGTTATTCCAGCATGATCTTTTACATGTTCGTTTATTTATTCATGAACCTGGGCGCGTTTACTTGTATCATCCTCTTCTCCCTTCGCACAGGTACAGATCAAATTAGCGAATATGCTGGTTTATATCAAAAAGATCCTTTACTCACTCTCTGCTTAAGTATTTGCCTACTTTCCTTGGGTGGTATTCCGCCGATGGCAGGTTTCTTTGGTAAGATTTATCTTTTCTGGGCTGGTTGGCAAGCTGGTTTATATGGTCTAGTCTTATTAGGTTTAATCACCAGTGTCATTTCTATTTACTACTACATTCGCGTCGTCAAAATGATGGTAGTCAAAGAACCCCACGAAATCTCAGAAGCAGTGAAAAACTATCCAACAATCAATTGGAAACTACCTGGTATGCGTCCTTTGCAAGTAGGTTTAGTTGTTTCGGCGATTGTTACTTCCTTAGCAGGAATTTTATCTAATCCTCTGTTTACTCTTAGTACTAATTCCGTTAACAGTACACCTATATTGCAATCTGCTTTGATTACTCAGGAAATTCCTCACAATACTATTCAAGTTTCAGCAGTGGAAGATTTGATTAAAAATTAATCATAAACCACAAATTTACTTGCACAATACAAATTATTTGTCTGCCTCGGCAGGCTATTTTTTTGGGTGATAAATTAACTAATAGATTTTTTAGTAAGATAATAATTAAAACTGATTTAGACGAGCGATCACTATTTACAAAAACTCGATATTTCCGACTATCTCAGATGGTTCTAATAATTCCCAAATTAAAATTAAACCTTTAATTATTTCTCCAATAGATTTATTTCCTTGAGAACAATAAACTATACCACAATGATTTGTATTCATTTTATTCATTCTCAAAAAATCCGTATCTTGAGTAAAAATAACCCTATTTTGAGATAAAGCAAACTTCAATTGCACTTCGTCAGATGCGCCAATTAGAGATTGTTCTGGAGTAGTAGTGACATCAATATCTCTTCTTCTTAATCCTTGAGCAATGGCATTATTGACATTTTCGTCTAAATGAAATTTAATTTTCTCTGCCATTTAAATGTTTTAGCTTTTGTTTCACTAACGAAGGAGTTGTTGCTTGCACTTCTCTCACATATTGTTCGTCTTCTTTTATTTGCTGTCTAATTTCTTCAAGATGGTCATGATAATAAGCTAAAGCAGCATAGACATCAGACAAATTTATACTGGGATAACTTGATACAATTTCATCTGCTGACATTCCCATTCTTTCGTGCCAAAGTACAATATCTTGTACTTTGATTCTATGTCCCGCAATACGAGGTTTTCCCCCACAAACCCCTGGGGTTATTTCTATGTGTTCTGCAATTACGGGTAACTGAGACATACATTAATTATCTATTCGGTTATTTAATAAACAAAACAAAAGTATTACATATCTTTTTGATATTCTTCGAGTAAATCGAGCAGATTAACTTTACACTGCATAGGCAAAAGATCGTTTAAAGGCAACTCAGTTTTACCGCCACCTAATTTGACAGGAATATCTTGCAGAATTGCCGTTACAGCATCTTCGCTTAAAGAGTCGTCTTCGAGAAGAGGATATACTTTTTCAGCCACCAGAGTGTGTAAATGAGCATCATTGAGATATAAATGCCATTTAGCGATATCGATGTAAACATTTTCGCCAATTTGGGCTGCCAAAGCTTCTATTTCTTGTGTAGTAGCCATTAGGTATTTATTGATGAGTAATCCGCGATCGCTTTAATATAAATAAAATGCAAGACTAAAATGCCAAACCAGATACCGTTAACCCAGATTAACCAGGGCCATTCAGTTGATTTAAGATTGTGAACAAACCATAAGCCAGAATTGCTTGCTGCATAAACTCCAACATGAATTGCAAAATTCATCAGATCGTCTAAACGGCGATATTCTGGATCGGTTTTACGGTTAGGTTCACGAGGCCAACGTGGAGGCATAAATTATGATTGACTTGCTAAAAATAAAATATTGACGAGTATATTTTTATTTTATCTGTTTAACTGCTTTTTGTTTCAGCAAAATAATCGCCAGATTTGCCCCCTGTTTTACTGAGCAAACTAATTTCGGCAATTTGCATTGATTTTTCCAACGCCTTTGCCATATCGTAAAGAGTTAAAGCAGCTACAGAAACGGCAGTTAAAGCTTCCATTTCGACTCCAGTTTCGGCTTTAGTAACAACAGTAGCTTTGATTGTATATCCAGGTAAATCATAGTCTGGGATAATTTCTACCTCAATTTTATGCAGGGGAAGGGGATGACACAAAGGTATAAGATTAGCAGTTTGTTTAGCTGCCATGATACCTGCAATTTTTGCTGTTCCTAGTACATCTCCTTTAGGAGCATTGCCTGCTTGAATAGTTGCCAAAGTATTAGAAGACATAATAATTTTAGCGATCGCTACTGCTTGACGACGAGTGGTAGTCTTAGCTGAAACATCTACCATCTGTGCCTCTCCGTGAGCATTAAGATGAGAGAGAGAATTAAAATTATTTTTTTCTTGCATTGTTGCCCTAAGTTCTGCTACATTTATAGACTGTTGGGTTAAGGTAGTAAACCACTGCCAACTAGACTAACATTAAGGGCGAGTAGCTCAGTGGATTAGAGCATTTGGCTACGAACCAAAAGGTCAGGGGTTCAAATCCCTTCTCGCTCATTTTGTACTAAAACTTGTAATGCTTGAGATTAGTTTATAATCTTCAGATTAGCATTTCAAATGTTTGCTCAAAAATAATATATAGCGATCGCTTGTTTATAGTTGCAGAATTATTTCAATGTTTAAAAAGTTTTTATAGTTTGATTGTAATCTCTGAAAAAATGCGATCGCTTGCAAATTAATCTTCTATAAAATAATCAGAATCTATTTTTTTTTACACTTCTTCTACGGAAAATAAATTTATAGAATTCGCAAATTATTAAAATTTACAGTATCAATTCCTTGTGCTTTCAAATAAAGATGAAGTTTTAAATCATCAGTTAAGACCAAATATTTATCTTTCGCGATTAACATAATTCCACAGTCAGTTAAACCAAAACGAGAAAAAAGCTCATGATTTGTTATGATGCTACTTTCAAGATAAACTTCGCTGATTTGATAAATTAAACCTGTAAAAAGATTCATACATTGCGAGCGCTCTGGTTCTCCTAATTGATTAGCTAAACTATTTACTTCAGTTAAAATATTTGGTGTTGTAATAATTTTTTGGAAATTGTTGACTAATTCTAAAAGAAGATCATAGTCTTTGGGAACAAATTGTGCCGTTCTTTTAAATCTAGAAATTCTGTCACGATTTAAGCTTCCCACTAAATATAAAAGTAGAATATTTGTATCGATTAAAATTCCTTTTGTATAGTATTTAGAGAGTAAATTCGCAACATTTGTCATGCAGCCTACGATTTATACATTTTCATAGATAAAACTTCGCCTGTTTTAGCATCAACTTTAAAAACTTTGTAGTTTCTCTCAATAATAAAAGTTTGCTTTTGTGGTATTAAATCAGCTACTTTCTGAATTGAAGAAAATAAAGAATTGGGGGATAATGGATCAGATATGTATATTTTTTCCTTTCTTGGATCAACTTCGCGATTGAAACTAACAGTAATCAACCAAAATCGTTCATCTTCAGATAATTCAGTTTCTTCAATTTTTAAATCTTCAAGATTGTTTCCTAACAGATCATTATGTTCAGAAATATGCTCTTGAACTTTTTGAATCGCTTTTCTCAAACCTATATTTGCCATATTATTCAACAGTTTTGATACATACAAGTACGAGGAGTTAATAATTTGAATTTTACAACTATATTTAAATAAATTGACTAATAGTTTTGTATTTTTGTAAATCTATAAGGCTTACATTTTGCTTTTCTCTCATTTGACATGATCTTTGGGATATAAATAAAGTTACAAACTTAGTATTCCCAAAAATTAATCATTTTAATTTCTTCTCTTCTTTGCGCCTCTGCCCCAAACTAAGCGGGGTAAAAGTCTTTGCGCGAAATAAAAAAAGGTAAGAATAAACTCACCTTAGACCATTAATGAAACTAAGTTACGCACTAAAATATCTCGCTACAGGATGATAAGTAATAATCGCTGTAGTAGACTGTTCTGGATATAATTGCTCACTTTCATCCATATACATATCGATCCGTTTGGTATCTAATAAATCCAATTGCTTATATTGATCTTCAATATTAGGACAAGCAGGATAACCAAAACTATAACGCGAACCTCGATAGCGTTGTTGTAAAATATCTCTAATATTATCGGCTTCTTCTGCCCCAAAACCTAATTCTCTGCGTATCCTGGCGTGAGTCCATTCTGCTAATGCTTCCGCCATCTGTACTGCCATGCCGTGATAGTAAAGGTATTCGGTGTAATTGTCAGCTTTAAATAGTTTTTGAGCGTATTCTGTTGCAATTTCCCCTACTGTTACTGCCTGCATCGGAAAAACATCAATTTGTCCAGATTCTTTAGTAGCAAAAAAATCGGCAATACAAAGACGTTTTCCAGAACGTTGACGCGGAAATTTAAACGAAGTCAAAGGTTCAGGTAGGGGCTGTTCGCGAATAGCCCCTACAGGGTCATAAACGTGCAGGGTATTACCTTCAGCATTACAAGGGAAATAACCATAAATAACGGTGGGATGTAAAAGCTTATCGGCGACAACTCTTTGTTTCCATTCTTCCAAAATTGGGTTGACTTTTCTGACTAAAAACTCATCGTATTGTTCTCGCGATTGTTCTTTTGGCTTACGAAATTGCCATTGTCCGACGAATAATGCTTGTAAATCTAGATATGGAAAAACTTCTTGAATGGGGATATCTTCGGGTTTTAATATTTTAGTACCCCAAAAAGGAGGTGTAGGGCGATCAATATCTAAACTGACTTCATCAGAACGTCTGGTATCTATTACTAAAGGTTGTTCTGGCTTACTAACTTCATCGACAAAGATTTTATCTTGATTTTCTCCTTCAAATGGCAATTCTCCCCCCTTTTCTAAGGGGGGTTGGGGGGGATCGAGAGATTCATTTAAAAATCCTTGAATGTCGTCCCAATTATTCTCAGCTTTAGCTGGCATTAATTTATCCATAAAATGCAAATCTGCAAATGCATCTTTGCCATAGACAACTTTACCTTTATAGACATTTTGACAATCTTGATGAACAAATTTAGGAGTCAAGGCAGCACCACCTAAAATCACAGGAACAGTAATACCTTTTTCATTAAAAGTTTCTAGATTATCTTTCATAAAAGCGGTAGATTTTACCAACAAACCACTCATGGCAATACAGTCTGGCTGATGTTCTTCGTAAGCCTGAATAATATTTTCAACTGGTTGTTTAATGCCCAGGTTAATTACTTTATAACCATTATTGGAAAGGATAATATCGACCAGGTTTTTACCAATATCATGAACGTCACCTTTTACTGTAGCAATCACAAATTTCCCTTTACCATTCCCGTCAGCTTCTTCCTTATCCATGTGAGGTTCTAAATGTGCCACCGCAGCTTTCATCGTTTGCGCAGACTGAAGTACAAAGGGAAGTTGCATCTGTCCTGAACCAAATAGTTCTCCGACAACTTTCATCCCATCTAACAAGAAAGTATTGACAATATCTAGAGGTGGATATTGTTGTAAAGCTTCGTCTAAAGCTTCATCTAAACCAATACGTTCACCATCAATAATATGCTGTTTTAATCTTTCTGCGATCGGTAGATTTTTATCATTAGAACGATCTCTCTTAGTGGTTTTTCCTTCAAATAAAGTTGTCAGTTTAGTTAAAGGATCGTAGGTGCAAACATCTCCGTCAAATTCTCGGCGATCATAGATTAAATCTGTGCAAATTTTCTGATGTTCAGGATCAATTTTTGCTAGAGGTAAAATCTTATTCGCACTAACAATAGCCGAATCTAATCCCACCTGCATACATTCATATAAAAAGACGGAATTTAATACCTGTCTCGCAGCAGGATTCAAACCAAAGGAAACATTAGATACTCCTAATAAAATATGACAGCCTGGTAATTCTTCTCGAATTCTTTTAATTGCTTCAACTGTCGCTTTACCATTTTCCCTGTCTTCCTCAATACCAGTAGATACAGGCAAAGCCAAAGGATCAAAAAAGATTTCATGGGAAGGAATACCATAAGCTACGGCTGCATCGTAAGCGCGTTTAGCAATTTCAAACTTTTTATCCGCAGTCCGTCCCATACCATCTTCATCGATAGTACCGACAACAACCCCTGCACCATATTTTTTCGCTAAGTCTAAAACTTGATAAAATCTTTCTTCTCCATCTTCGTAATTAGTGGAATTGAGGATACATTTCCCCCCTGCAACCTTTAACCCCGCTTCCATCTTTGTCCATTCGGTGGAGTCAAGCATTAAAGGCAAGGTAACATTATTCACCAGACGGGAAGCTAATTCATGCATATCTTTTTCCCCGTCCCTTCCCACATAGTCCACGTTCACATCCAGGACGTGTGCGCCTTCTTTGACCTGAGACTTAGCCAGAGAAATTAAACTATCCCAATTTTCTTCGTTTAATAATTCTCGACATTTTTTAGAACCACTAGCATTTAACCTTTCTCCCACAATCAAGAAAGAATTATCTTGAATATATGGCTGTGTACTATAGATAGAGGCTGCTGAAGGTTCGTAGCTTGGATGACGTTCTTTGGGTTTTAAATCTTGCGTCATCTCGGCTAAAGCCTGGATGTGATCAAATCTTGTACCACAACAACCACCAACTATTTGCACTCCCAAATCTTCTACAAAGTGCATCAATGCCATCCGCAATTCTATCGGGGTAAGCTTATAGTGCGCCTGTCCACCGACATTTTCGGGTAAACCAGCATTGGGTACACAAGAAACAACAAACGGCGAATGTTCCGACAGATACTTAATATGATCCTTCATTAAATCAGGCCCTGTAGCGCAGTTTAGACCCAAAATATCAATCGGATAACGTTCTAGTATCGCTAAAGCTGCATCAATTTCCGTCCCCACCAGCATTGTTCCCATTTGTTCCATCGTCACGGAAACCATCAGGGGAATTCGCGCACCTTTTTTGGCAAATACTTCTTCTATGGCATTTAATGCTGCTTTAATCTGTAATACATCTTGACAAGTTTCAACTAATAATAAATCAACACCACCGTCATACAAGGCTTCAGCTTGTTCGACATAAGCATTTTTGAGACTGTCAAAATCAATATGTCCCAAAGTTGGTAATTTAGTTCCAGGGCCCATCGAACCAGCTACAAAACGTGGTTTTTCAGGTGTCGAGTATTCTGTAGCGACTCGTTTGGCTAATTCCGCAGCAGTTTTGTTGAGATAGTAAGCCTGATCTGCTAAATCGTATTCCGCTAAAACTAATTTAGTGCCACCAAAAGTATCAGTTTCAATGACATCCGCACCAGCTTCTAAAAATCCTCGGTGTACATTTTCCACCGCCTCTGGTTTGGTATGTACTAAATATTCATTACATCCTTCATATTCCGCACCACCAAAATCTTCAGCAGTGAGGTTTTGTACTTGCAGGTTTGTACCCATCGCACCATCAAATACTAGTACTGGGCGGTTTGGGCTATTGAGACGGTTAAGAAAGTTACTGTTCATGGTTCGCGACTGCGGATCAACAGGTTAAATTACATTAAGTCTTATTATATGGTTGTCTTTGAAAAAAAGGGGAGTTTATCTCGATATCATTTGAAATCCAACCGATAAATTTATCTGTGTTTATCTGTGGATATTTTTTCTCGTGCAAAGGCGCAAAGACGCAAGCAAAAAAGTTTTAAAGAGAGTTTTTGAAAATAATAAAGGCAAAATTTATTTTTTTGATGAATAATTAGATATTTTTGGGAAATATATCAATAGAAATCACACACAATTAATTTTTTGAATTTATTATGGGTTTATTTGATGAATTTTCCAGTGTTCGTAATGCAAAAACTGCTGATTTAAGCCCAGCAGAATCTTTTGCTGGAATTATGTTAGCAACTATTGCTGCTGATGGATATCTTGCAAGTGAAGAAACTCAAAATTTAATATCAATTTTATTTAGAATGAAATTATTTCAAAGTTATCCTAGCGATCATGTTTCTAGAATGATTAGTCAACTAATGAAGATTATTCAAACTAAAGGTACAGATTCATTATTAAAAATCGCTGTTGATTCTCTTCCAGAATATTTACATCAAACTGCTTTTGCGGTTGCAACTGATTTAATACTTTCTGATGGTGAAGTTTCTGAAGAAGAAGAAGATGTTTTATATAGACTGTGTAATTTATTGAGTATTTCGAGAGACACAGTAAATAAAATTATTGAAGTAATGATTATAAAAAATAAAGGATAAAATCTTCATTTTGTTTATCTTCTGGTAAAAATTTCATCATTTTGATTACAGTATTAATTGCTAGTGATAACATTTTATCTCTCCCCAAACCCCTCACCATGAGGGAGAGGGGCTTTTTAGTTTATGGTTTTGAAATGATATAGTAGTTGGTAATGGGGTTTAGGTTGAGAAGTATAATCTAGGTTAATAAATGCGTAGCGAAGCCATGCCGTCAGGCTTATCGCGTTATATAAATTAGATACAATACACTAAAACATTAAATATTAAAAAAATGAAACTACAAGTAATCTTAGAACCAAGTGATGAGGGTGGATATACAGTTTATATTCCTGCTTTACCTGGTTGTATAAGTGAAGGGGATACTATTGATGAGGGTTTAGAAAATATTACTGAAGCAATTAAACTTTATCTTGAACCAATAGAAGAAGATATTGATAGTAACAAAGACATAATTGTTTGGTAATTAGTAGATTTTAGCGTTGGGTTTCGTTCCTCAACCCAACCTACATTTATTACTTCTCCGTTGTTTACCGAATAAGTACTTAGAGGTTCATTAACGGTACAACTTTTTTTTAAGGGTCTAATAGCAAGATTTCCATCATAACTAAGACCTTGGGCAGATACAGAAAAAACATTTGCAGTACATAAACTGAGCGCAGAAAAAACTAAAATTAATAACCTGGGAAATATCATATACATTAAACTTAAGTGATATTTTTTAAACAAGTAAAATGTCTTATGATACAAGACAATAAAAATAGATAGTAAGAAATAAAACTTTGAATATTCTTATTATCAAAGACGAAATAAGCGATCGCCACCTAAAAGAATTGAATGAAGCATTAAATAACAGTACCAGCCCATAAACCAGTAAAGCGATCAACTTTAGCCAAAATTTTAAAGCAAGTCAGAATAGATTTAGATTATTTCTTAGAGCTATTGTAAGTAATCTATAATTTTTTATAAATCATCAAAAAACTATTATATTTCATCTAAAATGGCTCATAGTGTAACAAAAATATAGTATTAATTGATTGAAAATGATTACTAGTAATGAATTAGATTGGTTAGCAGTGTTTGCTTATTTAGGTATAACTTTATTAGTGATGTGGCGCATCTTTACTAGTTAAATCGTAATAACATACTCTGTCAAATAATTAAACGAACTTAATATTAGATGCTTTTTAGCTTATTGACTTGAACGTTTTTCTGTTTCTTGTTTGATCGCCACCAAAGTTTCTTCTAATCGATCTTCATAAATGTCAAAAAATATGCCATCGCTAGGTGCTTTGGCTGGTTCGACTACCACTTGATGAGTGATTAAAACTTGATCGGGAGGCGCACTAGGATAGGGAGACACTGGTTCTAAAGTCCATGTACCATCTAAGTTTTCTAAATCTCCTTCTACCGCCTCAAAAGCAATTTGTTGGGGATATGATTCAATCGTAGCAATTTGAATTCTTGACTCAATACTAAAAATCAGAGTTTTAATTTTATTAATTTGCTCAAATACCTTGCGATCGCCGTTAGTTTGAATTAAGGCACTTTTGGTAACCCCAGGTAAAAATTTTGCATAGTTATCGTAATCTGTCAAGACTTTCCAGGCGTTGTCTACAGAAGATTTTACTAATAAACGACAAGTATATTTTCCCTTTTGACCCAAGAAAATTATTTCTCCATTTCTTAAGGCAACTCTTTGTTCTAAGGGTAGTAGATCGACAGGGCCATCAAATAGTTTAGCCGTAGCCGTGGGACTATATAAAATACTGAATATACAGGCGATCGCTCCAATAAAAAAGATAACTAGGGAACGATTCTGTCGATAGAGTTGATTGAACAATTTATAATCTCGTAATAATTAAGGTCTTGACTATTCTAATCCCTACTTCGGCATTCATTTTAATTAACAACGTCTAAAAAAACAGGACTGCTTTATTAAATACAGTCCTGGGGAGGAATCCAGTTTAATCATGTGAAAAATACGGGAGCAGGGAAACCGCGTCTTTTTAAAGCGCGGAGGAACTGCGACACGAGGTATTTTAATACCCGTGTCGCAATAACTAACCTGCCCACTTCGTCCTCCAAGTGTTGTAAGTTAAAAATTTAA
>JBOFLX010000124.1:0-25954 GCA_051658085.1 Waterburya sp. | reverse complement strand
GCCATTGCTCCACGGCAGTTAAAACTGAAGGGGCTGTCTTGTCGGGTTTCCCGACAAGTTTATACGCCCCGTCTCGTGTCGCAGTTCCTCCGCTACTTAAAAGATAGCGGTTTCCCTGCTCCCGTATTATTTACATGATAGCCGATACGGTTTACATTGACGAGCAAAGATTGAGATGGATTGATGAGACTGTTGACACTAAAAAAAGTAACTTTCAACATCACAAGCTTTCTAGAGAGTAGAAGCCAAAAAAGCCAATCTCAATCTAGATCAACTCATTGTAAAGTGTGTCCCCATAAGACAGAATTCGTCATTTTTCACAATATGTTTGATTGCAACATATAAAAATTTTAATCAAGACGACAAACAGCTTGTTAATAAAGGTTAAACAGCCTAAATTAATCTCCTTGAGCGAAGACGACAGTTATTTTGTTATAAATCTGGAAAATGCTACCTAATTTGTTAACAAACCTAGTTTTTGTTTTGAAGGGATATAATGAGCTTAATGAAGCTAGAGTCTTCTATGTGTAGGGATTTGAGATTACTGTAAATTAGATAACAATATTTTGTTAAGACGACAAATATTTAGTTACTGTACATTTTTTGTACAGTAACTAAATACTCGCGGTTCGCACCTTTTTTCAGGAGTTAAGAAAAATAGCCTTGAGATTTGAGTATAGTGAAAAAAAGCGATTACGCTTCGCGTAGCCTACGGATCGCTTATCTTGTACTCTATCTCAACAGGATTTAGTATGACCGTTGAGTAGTTGCGCCATAACAGTTTTATTTGAACAAAGCTAATTCACATCAGACGTTTTTTATTAAGTTTTATAACAAAATTCATAAATCAACTCTCGCCAGTAGAAGTAACTAATAGGACAGAACTTAAGTTTTGGGTCGCAAACAAGCCATTATCAATGACGAATAGCAATAAGTTTGAGCGAGAAAGACATAAGCTAATACAAAAGCTGTTACATCAAATTCAAACTGGCAACGATCTTAAGCAAAAAGAAACTGGCATCAATCAGATTGTGATGCTCATTTTGCGATCGCGACCATTGTGCCGTCGGTTTAATGGTACACCGTTAACAGGAGTTTATCAGGAAATATATAATCAAGCGAAAAATCAGTTAAGTAATCATCTCTATCAGTATTTACTAGCAGGTAACCTGGCGATAAATTATCGAGAATCAGAAATTTTAGAACCACTGCGTCCATCATATCTATATAGATTACAAACTCAAATTTTCAAACAGCTACTTAATGATACTCAATTAAAAAAAATGGGTTTAACTGCTCAAAAGTATTTAGCTAATAGTGACTTGAGGAGTTATGCTTTAACCGAATTAATTAGAGCTATTCAACTATCGGGAAAATTATGTCGTCCCCATACCCAGAAATTTTCCTCCAATTTATATCAAATGCTGTATGAAGAAGCCTTAACAGAAACTTTTAGTTATATATGTCTTAATATTGATCTCTATGACCCAGAGCGCGGTAATCAGAAATTTATGAGTTGGGTTAATTTTAAATTAGATAAAACAATTTTAAAATGTTATGAACGCTATAAAAAATATACTCAATACGAGTTATATTCTTTTCAGGATTTAGAGCAAATTAGACAACCGCCAACCACTGTAGATTTAGCACAAATACTTAGAGATTACTTGAGTCAAGATCCAGAGCAAATATTTTGTACGGTTTATATTAGAAACAGACCAGATGCTAATTTTAGCACGATTGCTTTAGCTAAATTTTCAGGTCAAAGTTGGGAAACAATATCACAGCAATTAGATATTCCAGTTTCTACTTTAAGTAGTTTTTATAATCGTTGGTGTCGTCGTTTTGCTTCTCTGTTAGCAACAAAATTAAAAAAGTATTTGTAAGACATTGAGCATAAAAAAGAATAAAATTATGTACAGTCAGTCTGAGATATTACCCGTTACCATTCCTTTAATAACTCGTATTAAAGCTGAACAATTTCGTCGTTATCAAGTTCAAACAAGTAAAGCGAAACAAGTTTATCTCAATACCTTGGCTGTATCAGTGGTCAATTCATATCTTAATTTAATTGGTTGGTCAACTAATCTCGAAGCTAGTGATAGTTGGAATCCTATATTACAAACTATGATGGATGTTGCCGACCTACTAATTCCCAATTACGGTAAATTAGAATGTCGAGTAGTTTTAGACAATGAAGAAACAGTAACTATCCCTCCTGAAGTTTGGTCAGAGAGGATTGGTTATGTTGTCGTCAGGTTCAATAAATTTTTGGATCAGGCTGTGATTTTAGGGTTTATTGGTCAGGTAAGACAAGTAAAATTACCTTTAACTCAATTAGAACCTTTAGCTAAATTTCCTACCTATCTCAGTCAACAAAAACGTTCTTTTCCTGTTCAACCTACTAACCTTAGTAAATGGTTTTTAGGCATGTTAGATCAAGGTTGGCAACAACAAGAAAAGTTATTCTCCCAAACGGTAGCTTTACATTGTAGAAGCACACACAGATTAGCTAAACAAACAGTCGAACAACTATCTCCGTCTCTTACCTGCGTCAAGCTATTGGAGTTAATACCAACTAAGCAGATAACTTTAGCATTAATTTTAAACATACAATCACAAAATCAAAAAGAATTTGATATTTTGATTACAGTATGTAATAACCAGACTCTCGATTACTTACCCAATGGACTGGAATTAATAGTTTTAGATGAAGTTCAGCATCCAGTAATGGTTGCCCAAGCGAACGAAGTAACCACAATTGAATTTTATTTTAGTGGCAAACTAGGAGAAAGTTTTAGTGTTGAAATATCTTTGGAAGAAAATACCAAAGTAGAAAGCTTTATTATTTAGTAAAGAATAATTAATCAAGCGGTTCAACCTCATGGAAATATTTAAAATCTATGTACTGAATTCCTTGAGAGGTTTGATGAAAAATATCGACAAAGCGATGATTCCAAAGAATATCACTAGCACCATAAGTATGGGGTGCATGAAGAGAGTGATAAACAGTTTCGTCAATACCATTTAAAGAAATAGCTAACATTGCTCTAGTATTAACTAAAGATTCAGGACTAGCTTGCCATAGAGGACTAGATTCATCAATCGGATGCATAATAGTCCAGCTTAGAGTAAATCTAGGAGTGCGATCGCGTACTAGCTTTAGTAAATAAAATCGGCGCATAAATTCCCCTTCGCTACTGATTTCATCTTGCATTAGATAAACTCGTACCTGCGCTTCTAGAATTTGATTGTGTCGTCGGTTAGCAGCCCTCAACATTAGAGTCGGCACACCATTATAGTCGCTAATCACTGCTGTTTTACTAAAAATTACTCGCGCTGTCGGTTGTGAAAACTTAGCAAATGCTAAACCTGCCATTAGAGCAATACCAACAGTACCTATCAAAGCTTCTATAGTGACTAAAATATTGGCGTAAGTGGTAGTGGGGTTCATTACTCCGTAACCAATCGAGGCTATAGTCTGGACACTAAAGAAAAAAGCAGCACTAAAAGAACCAGATTCAGCACTGGCAATACAATCTCCTCCCAACAAATAACCAACGGCAAAAATAGCGTTAATTACTACATAAGCGATCGCTGTTAAGATAAAAAATCCCCACCAAGGTATCGTTAACATTAGATAGTATGGTTCTCGCCAATAACTATGCCACTTATAAGCATCAAGAATTTCAAAGCGTCCATTATTAAAATTAATCTTGAGCTTGGTATTACTATTTTTAACTTGGCAAGGATCGTTGACGAAATGTTTCCTGCGTCTGGGATTTATCGGGGGTAACATAAGTTTATTGACAATAGTAAGTAGGTAGAGTGAATGAATGTTAACTGTGAGGGTCAGAAGTCAGGAGTCAGGAGTTAGAAGTCAAAACTTTTAACCTACTATCTACTACCTAAAAAAACTTGCTACTTCATCTAAATGTTAAATTAATTGAAGTAAAACAAATTAGCGATCGCTTTATAAATATTACCAATAAATTATCTGAAGAGATTAAAACTCCCGAAAAGCAAACCAATCAACGTCTTCAACAATTACTTAATGAGATTGGCGAATATTTTAATTCTCTCAATACGGATTTAGTATTAGTACAGAGGAGGTTTAAATTAAATGCTGTGGGGTATGGAATTATCTTGGACAGAAGAAGAGATTATTCGTAAGTATGAGCCAATTTTCAGCAAATATGGAATTTATTTTGATGAGGAAATTTGTGATTTAATTGAAAACTGTAACCAAGATTTAGAAAGTAAAATACAAGCTTTTGTTGGCTGGTTTTTGAGTATAGAGTATCGTGCGTTAAGAGAAGATAAAAAACCTAATCTGCCTGATGCCAATGAAACTTTGGTGAGAGCTTTAACAGAAGAATGGTATCCTACTGATTTTCAAAAAGAAAGGTTAATAGAGGCGCAATTATTTCCTGTGGATATTGCCATGAGAAATAAATTAGCACAAATTAATTTTTTTAGAGCGATCGCCTATGAAATCCCTCACAACTCAACTAGAATTAAGTTCTTTTATCGTGGTGAAACGATTTGGGAAGAATATATACCTGAACTTTTAAAAGTTTCTAATCGAGGTTTAATTGAAATGTATAAGTTTAAGGTTAATCGACATAACGAAAATCGTTAAAAGTATCGTTTTGGACAACAACACAAGGTCTACGAAACCCTGGTTCAGACTTTTTGGGTTCAGGTAAATTAATCCAATATACTTCCCCTTGTCTGATTACCATTCTTCATACTCAAGAATTTCTTGAGTGAAATAACTTTTACCTGCATCAATAAATTTAGTTTCGTCTTCTACTTGATGCTCATAAACATCATTAAGTTGAGCTAAAATCTCTTCCTGTTTCAATCGATGAAAATATTCTTTTAATGCTAGGGCAATAACACCACTACGACTATTGTTAGTTTGTTTGGCTATTTTGTCTGTTGCTTTTAATAATTCTTGGTCAAGACTTATAGCTGTCTTTGCTGTAGTCATAATCAGTGAGTATAATTTGTGGTTATACTACTAGTATAACTTTGATTACAGCGATCGCTTTTGTTTAGTTAGATAATAATAGTGTTGTTAAACAGACTGGCAAACAATCCTACCAGAAATTTTCCCACCCTCTTTGTCTTTCTTGTCTAAATCTTTGCACCCATTCTTCCGAAATATCATCCGCTAGTTTTTGGAGTTGAGGATAATTTATCGATACATTTTGAGCATCAGGTAATTCCAAATAACTGAGAATATTTCTAATAGTTTTTTCATAAGCAAGAATAAAGTCTTCGTAAACAATAGTTAGAGGCACAATTGAACCTTCGGCAAAGAACTCTTGAATAGCAGCTTCTCGCATCGAACATTCAGCAAATAAATGATCAATTGCCTCATAACAATATTTGTCTCTAAGATCAGCAGCCAGAGGTAATTTTCCTTTTTCCCTATGCCATTCCTGAGACTGAATTGCTTTCCACCAAGAAACAGCTAAACGAACTTTATTTCTTCGAGTCATGTAAATGTGTTTACAGTTAGGAAAAGCATTATTCCAAATTTCTACACGATTATTCGCTTTGGAATCACAACCAGGAAATTGTTTAAAAGTGTCAATTATCTTACTAAAATATGGCTCAAATATTGCTGCCTTCAAACCAAAAACACCGTTAGAAGTAGTTCCAAGTTGCCATAGTCTTTGTTGCAATTCTGCATAATTGCTGAGTTGATACTTGTCTAGCAAATTAAAATCAGAAGGAGTATAACAGTTTAACCATTCCCCAGGTTTACCTGCTATACCAGTAGACTGCAAGGCTTTACAAAGAAGCGTACTACCAGTCCGTTGGCTAAACCAGATTGTGTAAGATAGTTTAGGGGTAATAAAGCTCAAATTTAACCTCTCACTGAAAATACTTTTTATCTTTGTTTTGATTATGAGCTTGCATTTTTCTTTGTAAAACTATACTGTCAAAATACTATATAAGTACTGTTAATTTAAGATGAAACTGAAAGTTGTTATCCATACGGCAGAAGAAGGGGGATTTTGGGCAGAAGTTCCAGCAATTCCTGGTTGTGCTACTCAGGGAGATACTTTTGAAGAGTTGCTACAAAATATATATGAAGCAGTTGAGGGATGTTTGTCGGTTGATGAAGCGGATCTTGAATTAGATAGTGATGCTCAAATTGTAGAAATTGCTGTATGAAATCGCTTAGTGGGAAGAAGTTTGCTAAATTGCTTGAGCAAAATGGTTGGATATTGTTAAGAGTAAATGGTAGCCATCATGTTTATGGGAAAACAGGTAACACTCAAAGAATTTCTGTACCCATACATGGAAATAAAGCTTTAAAAACAGGTTTACTAAAATATTTTCTAAAAGTTTCTGGTATTTCTGAAGATGAGCTTTAGAATAATTTTCTGCTTTACCCAATCTAAAAAATTAGCTATCGCACAGAGGAGGTTTAGATTAAATGTTGTGGGGAATGGAATTATCTTGGACAGAAGAAGAGATTGTACGTAGATATGAGCCAATTCTCAAAAAATATGAAGTTTATTTTGATGAAGAGATATGCGCTCTAATTGAAAATTGTCACTAACATTTAGAAACTAAGATACAAGCTTTTATTGGCTGGTTTCTCAGCTTAGAGTATCGTGCTTTGATAGAAGATAAACAGCTTAACCTTCCTGATGCCAATGAAACTCTAATCAGACTCAAATCAAATTTAATATTTATAAATGATAGTAATGTTATTTTTAGCGATTGTATGTTTTCCTGGAATATTTGTCGCTGCTATAGGTGTTATAACTCCCAAGATATTATTTAAATTATATCTATGCTGGTATGCAATACTAGTCTTTCTATTCTATGCTTACACGATTCAAATGCCCTATGAGCCAAATGATAGATTTGGTGTAACTGATATCCTTTTTCCGTATAATCTTATGACTTCGGGATTAGTCATTTTCTTGAGAACTATATTTATACTATTTTCAAATAATGAAAATCAAGATTGTTTGTGTCTAGAAATAATTGCAGAAATTATACATAAAGAGCAACAAGATATCTTAACAGCACTTGAATATTTTACTGCTGTTGCCTATGGATTTGTAGCAGTTTATTATTTGTATTTGTTTCACGAAGATATTTTTGCTAGTTATCAACCTTTGTGGATAGTATATTTGATTTTATCATTAAGTATCATATCTTTATTCAGTCAAGCTTTACCTGTCTAAAGTCTTGTTCTATATTTAGTTTTAGCTGCGTAAAGTTACATCAAACTTGTTAACTAAAGTATCACGGACTTTTTAATGCACAGGATCGACATCTTGATCGGTTAAAGTGCGATCGCATATTTACTTAACTATTCTTCTAGTAGTAATTAAATAAATAAAGCCTAAAATTAGAATAACAGATTCTAATTAGGAGTAAACATGAAACTCGTTTTTGAAGTACCAGATCAAGCCTTACAAGATTTCGGTAAACAGGTAATTGAAAAAGAAATGAAAGATAGTCTCAAATGGTTATATCTGCGACGCAGTTGCGTTGTTATGGCTGAAAACTTACGAACAACTTGGCAAGAATCTGATTACGAAACAAAGCTTGCTGAAATTCGGGCTGAAACTTGGCAAGAATATAAACAAGATTTGGAATTATAGTTGATGGAAATTGTAGCAGACTCTAACATTGTTTTTTCTGCCCTTATTAGTGGTAAATCTGTTTATTTAGATATTTTTAGAATAGCAAAAGTCTATGTACCAGATTTTATCTTTTTGGAAATTGAGAAGTATGAGAAACGCATTGTCCAAAAAACTAAATTAAAAGACACTTTCAGAGAGTTTGTTAGAGATTTGTTTACTGAAGTTACAGTTATTCCTAAACTGGCAATATCATCAGAAAGTTTTGCTATTGCTTATGATTTATGTCGTGATATTGATGAAAAAGATACTCCTTTTTTGGCTTTAAGCATAGAGTTGAATATGTCTTTATGGACAAATGACAAAATATTGCTCGATGGTTTACGAGCTAAAGGCTACAGCAATATAATTGGCAATGACGAGATTTTTAAATTACTAACTTAAAATTTGTCAAAGCTAAAAGCTTATAAAAAAAACTAACTTCGCAATGTCACATCAAACTTTTTAACTAAAGTATCGCGGACTTTTTGATGTACAGGATCGACATCTTTGTCGGTTAAAGTGCGATCGCTTGCTTGATAAACTAAGTTAAACGCTAAACTGCGTTGTCCTTCGGGGACATTTTTACCTTTATATTCATCAAACACTTCTACTTTTTGTAGTAATTTACCCCCTGCTTTACTCATCGTTTTGGTAATTTCCGCCACGGATAAATCTATAGGTGCAAAGAAAGCTAGATCTCGATCTGAACCTGGATAGGTGGAATAGGCTTGGAATTTGGGAGTGGTAATGGCATCGCGATCTAAGGCTGTTAGTAAAAGACTAAAATCTAATTCAAAGAGATAAACTTCGTTGTTTAAATCTCGCTGTTGCGATAGTTGCGGATGAATCTGCCCAAAGATACCTAAAGTTTTGCCTTGCAACCATAGTGCAGCAGTACGTCCTGGATGTAGTCTCAGTTCATCACTGGTTGGACGATATTCGACGCTGATACCTAGATTACTAAAAACATTTTCCAATATCCCCTTAGCATCATACCAAGTCATTGGTGTACCTTTGCCACCGTTAACCCACATACCCTGAGAGGTTATATTACCCCCCATAATTCCTGCGACGGAATCTCTTTCTTTTAATTGTTCCTCTGACTGGAAAAATACCCGTTCAATTTCAAAAGCGTTAAGTGCGCCGTTACCTTGAGACTGGTTATAAACAAAAGCGTCTAATAAACCAGAGAATAAATCGGCACGTAAGGCAGAATATTCCGCAAACAGAGGATTAGCTAGTTTTACTTCTTTACCTGTAGGTTTAACCAAAGAATATTGAACTACTTCCGTTAACCCGACACCTCGTAAGACAGCGCGGAGTTTATTTTTAATCGTATATTCCGCCGAAAGATAACCAGGTTCGGTTTTATCAGGCAGAGTATTACAAAAGCGATCGTAACCATAGAGACGGGCAACTTCTTCAATTAAGTCAATTTCCCGTTCTAAGTCCCGATAACGGTAAGGAGGCACTTTGACCAGCCAATTATTTTCTTTACCTGTGACTGGCTCTAAATTACACCCTAAAGCTCCTAAGATTGATTCAACATCGTCAGCTTCAATATAACCAACACTATCTTCCTTATTCACCGTACCTAAGATTTGATGAATTCGACTCAACCTTAATTCAATAGCATTACGGCTAGCATGATCGATACGATGATCAGAAATAGCTTGGTTAACAGGATTACCACTAGCCAATTCTTGCAGTAGTGCGATCGCTCTTTGACAGGCAGATTCTAATTCTACTTGGTTAACACCCCTTTCATAACGGGTAGAAGCTTCACTGCGTAAGTTTTGAGCGCGGGAAGAACGGCGAATAACCACAGGATCAAACAAAGCTGCTTCTAAAACAATATTACTAGTATTGTCATCAACTTCTGTCTCTTCACCCCCCATAACTCCGCCTAAAGCAACGGGTTTGTCATTGGCGGTAATTAATAAATTATCTATAACTAAATTTCGCTCTTGTTCATCCAGAGTCTTTAACTTTTCCCCTGCTTGAGCAAAACGCACCCCGATAGTTAAATCATTACTACCTGCAATCTGTTGTAACTTCTCGCGATCAAAAGCATGAAGAGGTTGTCCCCATTCCAATAAAATATAGTTAGTAATATCGACCACGTTATTAATGGGACGTGTTCCTGCTGCTTCTAAACGCCACTTCAACCAGTCAGGAGAAGGCGCAATTTTTACACCCTCAATTACTGTACCGATATATGCCATACAGGCTGCTGGATCTTGAATAGCAATTACTAAAGAACTATCAGAATTAAGCTGCTGTTCCTTAACTTCTGGCAATCTCACTTTAGCACCAGTTAAGGCTGCAACTTCCCTAGCAATACCCACCATACTCAAAGCATCCGCACGGTTAGCCGTAGTTGCCAAATCCAAAATGACATCATTCAAACCCAATAAAGGACGTACATCATCCCCAGGTTTAATATTATCTTCCCCAAAAATATGTATCCCTGCCGACTCCTTCTCTAAACCCAATTCCGTTAAAGAACAAATCATTCCCTGAGAAGGTTCACCCCGCAATTTAGTTGGCTTAAGTTTCAAATCAATGGCAGGTAAATAAGTCCCTACCGTAGCTACAGGCACAAATATATCTGATCGCACATTCGACGCACCACAGACAATATTCAAAGGCTCATCTGCACCCACATCAACCTTACAAACACTCAACTTGTCAGCATTAGGGTGTTGCGATCGCTCCAAAACCTTCCCCACAACCACCCCCTCAGCATTGGCACGGAGGTCGATTAATTCTTCTAATTCAAATCCTGCAATAGTTAAAATTCTCCCCAACTCTTCTGGGGACATATTGATATCGACTAATTCTTTTAACCAGTTTAGAGAGACGCGCATCGAGTCCTTGATTTTATGATTTTATTTATATTTTCCGCTCCAGTAATTTTATCGTTAAATCGTTGATTGTTGATGGGTGAGATGAAAGAAGAGCGATCGCATTTTAATATTGATCTTAGACTTGATTCCATTGCAAAGTTGTCAGATCTAAGGTGTAATTTAGCAAGTTTTCAACATATTCTTCTTTATTATTCACCAGACGACAGATTTTGCCACCAGTAATATATATTTTCGATGGTTCTTGATAACGTGCTTGGTGACGACCAATCCATCCAGGTTTTTCGCCAGTAGTTTCAATTTTTTCTATTTTGAATGATTGGATATGTAATCGGTAAACTGGAGTTTCACCGAAAATTCTTTCCTGGTTGTAGCCTACATTGCCAATGATATAGATATATTCTCCAACTAGTGTGGCAGAGTGAAAGTCAGTTGGCGGAAAAATATCCTTGGGATAACCTAATATTTTAAAATTACCCTTACCGTCGTAAACTACTACATCGTTATATATACAAAAATCTGGGTCGTAGTAGTCTTCATGTTCGCCAGCAATTTCAATGATTCTTCCGTCTGGTAATTGTGTAATGGTTCTACCAAAGCGATCGTAACACCATACTGGTTCATCTCGACTATCGGTATCATCAAAACGATCTTTAGCATTCCATGCGGAAATACCGCAGCGAATCATTGCTTTCCAGAAATCAATTTCCATCACTTCTGGGTTAGTTGTACCAAATCGGCGATGTTTTCCTGCGAAATACAGTTCTTGAGGTACTTCAGGTTCGCTGTTGCCAATTCCTGTTAGCGATCTTCGCATTTCATTATTAATTTCACTTAAATCTTCTCCTGCGTCAACTAACATTCGTACAATTGCAAGATTACTAGCTTCTTGAATAGCTTTGCTTTCCCAAGCATTAACTTTAGCTGGATTTGCACCAGATTCTAGGATAAGACGCACACAATCAGTAGCACCATTTTCTGCTGCTACCATTAAGGCAGTCGTACCAGATTCATTTGTAGCTTCAAAATCGAATCCTTCTTGAATTAGCCATTCTAGAACTTCTATTCGATTGTTTTCGATCGCATACATTAAGGGTGTATTTCCTCCGAGTCCGCGATCGCTTCTATCTGCGCCTGAAGCTAAAATTAACTTGGCTTTTTCTACATCGCCAACCTGAATACTCAAAAGCCATGGAGTTCGCTGCCAATAGTCTCGAATGCCTAAATCGGCTCCTTTATCAAGCAAGGTTTTGACATTCTCTACACTGCCAAATACGATGGCGTGCATTAATTCTGTCCATTCTAGTTGTTGAGAATCTGCACCTGCTGCTAATAATAATCTAACAGCATCAAATCTTCCTACCCTTGAAACAACTTTTAGTGCTGTTTCTCCATAACTACTAATACCATTTACTTTTGCACCCTTTTTCAGTAATAAATTTAAGATTGGTAGTAAGTCGTCGTCGTTGACAATATCTCTACCATGCATCGCATCGATTAATATATCATAGCCATGAGGTCTTTGATAGTTAATACTTGCTCCCGCATCCAAAAAGTATTTTATCTTATCAATATTTCCTGATTTTACAGCTAAACTAAGTACGGTTTCATGAGTTTTGTACTCGTTTTCCTCAACAATATTATTGACATTAGCACCATTTTTTACCAGAAATCTCATCATATAAATGTCAGCATTTGGACTAGTTACTGCATACATTAATGGTGTTTGAGCAGTATATTTATCTATACAATCAATATCAACCCCATTAGCTATCTCATGTGCTACTCCTGCAATGTTTCCTTGTTTGGCATAAATATGAATTTGCATAGTTTTTAATGCGATCGCACAGCTAGACAATACTAATGTTCACCTTGATAAATGAGATAATAAAATTAAAAGGAAGCCTCTAAAAGTTGATATCTATAAAGCTTCCTTAAGTTTAAAACTTATCAAAATTATATCAATGACCAGTAAAGACGAAAACAGTAGCGATCACGTTAAAATTTAATCTAGTCTGACTTTGAAAAAAGCAAAAATATGCAACTTCAGCAAACAATCAAATCTTTTATTCGCCCAGGAGAACAAAGCGGTTATATTGCCGAATGTTTAGAAATCTCGGTTGTAACTCAAGGAGAAACTTTAGATGAGGTTGTTCTAAACTTAAAAGAGGCTGTTTCCCTACATTTAGAAGATGAAAATCCAGCCGAGTTTGGATTGATCGATAATCCTTCTATTTTAGTTACATTTGAGTTACAGCCTAGCTATGCCCAAGCTTAAAAGATTATCGGGTGCAGAAATTATTGCTATTTTGAAGCAGTTTGACTTTGAAGTTTACAGCCAAAGGGGAAGTCACGTAAAATTGCGTCGGATTAGTAGATCAGGTAAAGAAACTTTAACAGTTCCCAATCATCGTCAATTAGACACAGGAACTTGCCGAGCAATTTATAGACAAGCTTGTCGATATATTCCCGAATCAGATCTATTTCGTTATTTTTATGAATAAAAAAATAGAGAGAGATCGCATTTCCCATCACATTACAGAGAGCGATCTTTACTGCGATAAAGATAAAATAGAGTACAAAATTACAACCAAGCACTTGTATCTATGAAAATCAAAGCGATCGTTCATCAGGCAGAAGAAGGAGGCTACTGGGCAAAAGTTCCAGCTTTACCAGGTTGCATTACCGAAGGAGATACGATGGAAGAGCTAGAAAACAACCTCAAAGATGCAATTGAAGGATGGCTTGAAGTAGCAAACGACAACCATACTGTTGAAAATGATACTCAAATTCTAGAAGTAGCTGTATGAAGTCGGTTTCTGGTAAAAAACTCGGCAAAATAGTTGAGAAAAAAGGCTGGGTTTTGAGAAAAGTTACGGGTAGTCATCATATTTACGCTAAAACTGGGGTAGATAAAATTTTGTCCATTCCAGTACACAAGAACAAAGATTTAAAAATAGATACGCTGAAGGCTTTGATGAAAATAGCCGAGTTAACAGAAGACGACCTTTAGAAGAAACTGACTACAAGAAAAGCGATCGCATTAGTTTTAGTTTTTTGTTGTCAGAGCGATCGCATTTCCCATCACATTACATCGAGCGATCGCCTTTATCTATCTCATTCTGAGATAAAATAGTGATATGCACATTATTTCTCGTAAAACACTACGAGCTTTTTGGGAACAATATCCAGATAGCCAAACAGCTTTAACAAGGTGGTTTAAAATCGTTCAGAAAACTGAATTCACTAGTTTTGCAGATTTAAGAGCTACTTTTCCATCAGCCGACTTGGTAGGTGATTTGATTGTTTTCAACATTGGAGGAAATAAATTATTAGTAATGATTTGGAATATGAGCAAGCAGTTGAAAGGTTAAATAACTTAATTGATGAAGTCGGGACAAATACCGCGCATCCTCTTTATAGTTTTTTAGACACATTAGGCATCTTAATTGAAGCTTATGAAGAGCAATATTATCTAATTCCAGATTGTAGCGGTGTAGATATGCTACTTCATTTTATGGATGAATATTCTTTATCTCAATCTGATTTACCAGAGATCGGATCGCAAGGAGTTGTATCGGAAATCATTAATGGAAAACGAGAATTAAATATTAGACAAATTAGAGCTTTAGCGAAGAGGTTTAATGTCACTCCTGCGGTTTTTTTATAAGTCTTATGATTTTATTTATATTTTCCGCCAAGAGTAATTTTATCGTTAAATCGTTGATGGGTAAGATGAAAAAAGAGCGATGCTTACGGCTAGCTGCGCGATCGCCAATACAATATAAAGACCAAATGCTAAGATCTAAAAATGATTTTGATTGATCGATGGAAGACGATCTGCGCCCTGAATATAATCTAAAAGATTTGCAAGTTAGACAAGTTGGAAGCGATCGTAAAGACTTTGGTGGTAAAACTATTCACTTAGAGCCTGATGTTGCAGAAGTTTTTCCTGATGCTAATTCTGTAAATCAAGCACTACGATTTTTAATTAAAATGACAAAGCAAAATCAAAAATCAATTTCTAAAATCATTATGGATAAAAATACTAATCAATAAAAGAGTTAAATACAATGTCTAATTTAGATCGAGTTTTGGATGAGGCAATGAACTTGCCACTAGAGCAAAGAGAAATGTTAATACAAATATTACAAAGACGAATGATTGAACAACGTAGAGATGAAATTGCTCAAGATGCTAAATTATCTCTTGCTGAATTTAGAGAAGGAAAATTAAGAATTCAAACTGCGACAGAAGCTATTAGCGAACTACAGAATTTTAGCCAATATGAAGAATGAGCAAGATTGTTGTTTCCAACAAGTTTAAAAGAGCATTTCGCAAATTCACTCGTCGCAACACAAAACTACAAGGAAAAATAGAGGAAGTAATTACTAAGTTATCAGAGGATATATCCGATCCTTCTTTAGCAACTCATAAGTTAGGAGGAAAATTAGCAGATTTATTAGCTTGTTCTTGCGGTTATGACTGCCGTATTGTTTTTGCTATAGAAACGGCTCGAGAAACTGATGAAAAAATTATTATTCTTTTAGATATTGGTACACATGACGAAGTTTACTAAGTGTTGCTAGAAAAATTAATGTCTTTAGATAATTACAATTTTGATGGTTTTATTATCAATTTATATGTTGATGAACAGGGGGATTGATTGGCACATTTTTAAGAAATATCAACTATTTCCGCATATTGTTCGATGTGCTATGGATAGTGGGAAAGATATAGTGATTATTACTAGAGATAGTGACTATGGGGTAGTTTATAAAGACCATTCCTATCTGAACGACTGGTTAAAACAAGAGTTTAAGCAAAGAGTCAGTCAAAAACGAAAAATTCTTCTTACACATAAACTATCGATAGGACTGAAAATAGTTCATGCGGCAGTTACTGAAGAAATGATACAAGCAGAACAACAGTTAATCGATAGTCAAAAGTTAATTGATAGCCAAAATAGCTTGATTAAAGAAAGATTCCCAGAATACAATTCTAGTTTCAATTCTATAATAGAAGCAACTGGGGAATACTCATACTAGCTATAGAAAACACTCGTTTAAATTATGTCAGAGAAAAGAGCTACGAGTAAATTACCGCTCTTTCATAGCCTTAGAGCGATCGCGCCAGTATTTTGTTGTAGGTGCGATCGCTTTTCTCATCAAATGACGTATAGCGATCGCTTTTTCACTTCTGCTTTAATCTAGGCAAATATATAATAATTAGATCCCATCACAGAAAGAATCTAGATTAGATGAAAACTTTTACCGCAATTGTCGAGCGTGATTTAGATACCAATTTCTATGTAGGTTATATTCCTGGGTTTAAAGGCGCACACTCTCAGGGAGAAACTTTAGATGAATTGCAAGAGAATCTCAAGGAAGTAATAGAAATGCTATTAGAGGATGAAGATATAACTTTTGAAACGGAGTTTATCGGTACACAACAGATTGTAATCTAGACACTCATGAGTAAGATTCCAATCCTTAAACCGCAAGAAGTTGTTCGCATTCTCAATAAATTTTTAGAACAGCGATCGCTTTTTGATTCAACTTACCCTCGAATTGATATAGGTAGCTTTGGTTTAAAATCTAATATCTTTTTTTCTTTTCCCAAATCCCACTCAAGTTCTATGTGGTATTCAACAACTTCAGTAATAGAAATGAGATTCTGCTCACAAAACCACTTAACCCCTTGTGAAATATTTTGAGTCGACGGCATTGTTATCTTTACCTGAGTAACTGTGCGTTTACTGCCTCGGTGTTCAGTTGAAGAGCGATCAAATGGTGCTTTTGCTATTGGAGACAAAAAAATTAAAGGCTCTTGAATTGAATTGGGAGGTGTAATTATTGGAATGCTTGCACCATCAGGCAGAAAGGGGGCATGATAAGACCACGTTGGCACAGGAAGGTCTTGGTTTGTATCTTTCACAAATCTAAAAGCTACCCCGAAGGGATTTGCGCCTGTATGTTTCCATCTTAACCGTTCCCATAAAGATACAGGTTTTACTGGCTGAGATTGCAATTCTTGATCATTGTTGCGTAGAAGCAACTCTAAATAAGCATTATTGAAGAAAGCGCATCTATTTGCAGTTCCTTGACCTGGATGAATTCGCCTAGCTGATAAATTTAAGCCAAATTCACTTGGGATATTGGTAATATCAAGTTCATTAGGAACACAAACGAATATGTGGTCTAATTCCAGCATTGTTCTAAGTACCTATGCAAAATGCAGAAATTTTAATGAGTAAATTATAGCAACTGGACTTAGAGCAAGACATTCTTCTATTAAACCGCTAAACTCCTATGGCTTGCCACCACATAGCCTATATTTATTACTTTCGTTGTAATTAATAGTGTAGTTAAGGGACTTTAGTCTTAGAGAAATAAACCTATTTAATTAGCGAAAGTTAGAAGCGATTTATTTCTTTCGTTGCGGTGAGAAATGAGACGTTTTGGAGATGTTTATTTTTATTTGAATTTATATGATTCAAATAGTTCTTAAACAAAAGAACATACAACCTAGAAAATTAATCTACTTACGAAAATCATAAAGAGTGGGATATCAATATTCAAATCTTGGAGAAAATGTTGCTCAGGGTCAAACAACTCCCACAGATGTATTAGACTCTTGGATGAATAGTTCTGGACACCGTGAAAATATACTTAATCCTAACTTTACAGAAATTGGAGTTGGGTACGAAAATAATTATTGGACTCAAGTGTTTGGCAGACCTAGATAGTAACGAAATTAGGGAAAAATCAAGGACAATTTAAACAGGAGAAAGGTGATAATCTACTACATATTTGATAGTATAAAAAAAATTTTCTCCTAACTTTTTTTGATTTTGACTAACTACAAATAATTCAAGGAAGCAACTTATAACTAAAGACTTATAGATCACGATTTTAACTAATTAAATATAATTGCTATATTCACAAAGTTTATTATTTATTAATAAACCAATTAAATTAAATCAGACTCAATTTCTATCTGGATCGATGTAAATATACAAATAATTTTGCTTACCCGCTTAGTATTTATCTACAACGAAAAGTTTAACAACAATCAACAATCAACCGTTAACAATTAGAGCATTGGCAAACTCTAAAGCTTGTTCTGGTGTAAATATTTTAGCTTCAATATAAGCAAGTTGAATTTCTGTTAGTAATTTACCAATTAAAGGCGAAGGGTTAAGATTTAATTCGCGGATTAGATCTGTCCCTGTAATTAAAGGTTGAGGATGAGCAACGGGATCGGCTGGGTTTAAATAGCGTTGAATTAAAGGAGTAATGAATTGTTTAGCTACTCCTGTAGCGATCGCTCTAGCTATCAATACTGGAAAAGTGTCTTTTACGGCTAAAAACCAAAAATATTGTTCTCTCAGACTCATTAAGTCAGTCATTGTCTGCAATTGTGGTAAATATTGTACTGTTTTGGTTACAGCTTTAATTTGAGTACGAGAATATTTAAGTTGGGTTAACTCGGTTTCGGCTGTGGTAGCTTCGGAAGCGACTAAAGTAGCTAATTTAGCTAGAAGTAGTAATTCTGGCTGCTGTAAGCCTAAATTAAGACAAGCCTCAACTGCCTTTTCTACAGCTTCTAACTGGTCTATTTTGTTCTGATTAACACTGGGTAACCAAACCTGTAATAAACCGTCTTCTGTGGCTGCTGCTAGCCACTGATTACCCTGGGAGGTAGTAAAAAGATAATTTAATTCTGCTTGCACTCTTTCGGCAGCAATCTTTTTTAAAAGAAAAGAGCGATCGCGAATTGCTTTTCTCGTGTCAGCTTCAACAGTAAACTTTAATTGGGCTGCCTGACGATATGCCCGTAGTAATCTTAAAGGATCGTCATCTAAGTTAACAGGGTCAACCATACGTATAATTCCCTGTTCAAGATCGACCAAACCCCCATACGGATCGACTATTGACTGTGATTGAAGATTATAGGCGATCGCATTAATGGTAAAATCCCGTCTTTGCAGATCAGTTAAGATACTTTCTCCTACTTGTAAGGCTATGTCTAAAGTACCTTGTTTAAAAACTACCCTGGCAATTTCTCTAGCTTCATCTAAAATCACAAACCCAGCCTGATAGCGATTAGCAATATCTTGTGCAGTTTGAATAGCTTTTGTAGGTAAAACAACATCTAAATCAATGGGATTTTTAAAACGTTGCAATAAAGCATCTCGTACTGATCCACCCACTAAATAAGTAGAGGCAGGTAACTGATTTAAGTCGCAAGAAAAATTAATTGTAGTTAAATATGATTTGATTTGTTCTACAGCCATTTAAATTTATTTAAATTAACTTTTCCAATAAGTTTCAGTCTGAGCTAGATTAACAATTAAAGACGTTGATGATTCTAGTAAAAATTTACAAAATAATACTGTTCGTGGCTTTTAGTTATTAGTTATTAGCTATTAGCTTTTAAATAAGTTTTATCATTTAGATAAGAATTTAGATAAAGTGAAGCATTAGACATTCACCAACGCTAAACAATTAAAGCATGAAGCTCAGTAGGAAAAATTATGTGTATTTGTGTTAACTGCCAATACGTCGATCGCTGTCAAACTTATAATGCTGTGGAAACTCAGCATCAGCAACCTCATTTAACCGAAAATCCCACTTTTGAGCCTATTGAACCTACCATTAATGTTAATATTCGTACCAACAACGAGATTATTGAGATGGAATGGGATGTAGTCGGTTGTCAAAGTTTTGTTGCCGAAATGGGTAAATGGTCAAAACTGCGTCCTGGAGAAGCTGTTCCAACCTAAATTCAACCTATTTGGTCTTATCTTTCAGTCCTTATCCTTCAAACTTTCATTGACACTCTTGCCCAATTCGCGTCAAGATATGAAAGAACGTTACTGTTTGTTAAGACTTAAATGTCAACTGAGCTATTTTCATTAGATACTTTACAGGAATTCGCTCGCCTCTACGGTTACTGGGCGGTGTTTGTTGGCATTGCCATAGAGAATATGGGCATTCCTTTGCCTGGAGAAACCATCGTCATAGTTGGTGGATTTTTAGCTGGTAGTGGTGAATTGAACTACTGGTTCGTTTTAGGAAGTGCGATCGCTGGTGCAGTTTTAGGAGATAATTTTGGTTACTGGGTTGGTAGATCTGGCGGTTGGCAATTATTAGTCAAAATTGGACGTATTTTTAACATTCAAGAACAACAATTAGAGCTAGCCAAAGATCGTTACAGTAGAAATGCTGCTCAAGCTGTATTTTTAGGTCGTTTTGTCACAATTTTACGAATTTTTGCTGGCCCTTTGGCTGGTATTACTCAAATGCCTTATCAACAATTTTTACTCTACAATTTTGGTGGTGCTGCTGTTTGGGCAACTACGATTGTTAGTTTGGCTTATTTCTTGGGTAAAGTTGTATCTTTAGAGCAAATTATTACCTGGATGACTCAAGCAGGATTTGCTGCTTTTGGTATTATTATTGTGCTGTTTCTAATTCCTATTCTCTGGGAATATAGACAAAAGAAATTATTACCAAAAGATTAATGGTCTTGAGAATTTTAAGTAAGTAGTTGTGCAAAATTAATTTCCTGGTTGAGACAGGGAAAAGGGTAAAGGGAAAGGGGAAAAGCGCGTGGGCTACGGCTGGGTTTCCCAGCCATGTAGAACCACGTAAGAAGGAAAAATAAAATGTGTAATTAATTTGGTTTAGGCACTTAATAATCTATAAAATAATACTGTTATTAGTTATTAGTCTATTAGTTTAGAAACGATAGTTGATTGAATTTTAATTATAATAAAAGCCTCGCTTGAAATAAAATCTGTCGCAATTCACAACAATTAAAAAAAGCTTATAATCAAGGATCGTGCTGTTTATTGTTTTCTGCACTGCTTATGTATTTAGTACCATTAATACTTTTAGGTTTAATTGTAATCGCAGCAATTTATTTTAGTAATCAAAATTAAGTTCAATGTCACTTTATTTATCATTTACCATTTATCAACGATATTCAATGTTTAATGTTTAATGTTCAATGTTCAATAAATGGAGTTTGGATCGCTAATCGTCCCCATAGTAAAGTTTTAGAGTCACGGGAAAACATTGTTGAGGCGATGGATTTCTTGCAAGCTTATGGATTTAATGTAATTTTTCCTGTAGTTTGGACTCGCGGTTATACTCTCTATCCTAGTCAAGTGATGAGTAAATACCATTTACCGCCTATCGAGCCTTATTATCAACAACAACAGCGCGATCCTCTCGAAGAAATTATCACTGAAGCACATCAGCGTCAAATAAAAGTTATCCCTTGGCTAGAATATGGTTTTGCTGCCTCTCATCTTAGCAATGGTGGACATATTCTCACCCAATATCCTCACTGGCAGGCAATGGCTCAAGATGGCGCAACAGTAAAACATGGTGGCTTGACTTGGATGAATGCTTTTAACTGGCAAGTACAACAATTTATGTTGGAAATTATCACCGAGATTATTAAAACCTATAATGTAGATGGAATTCAAGGATGCGATCGCTTGCCTGCTCTTCCGATTAACGCAGGCTATGACAGTGATACTATCAAGCAATATTCTACAGTTTGTGGTCAAAATCCTCCTCGTAATCCTCAAGATCAACAATGGCAACAGTGGCGCGCCGATCAATTAACTGACTTTTTGGCAAGGTTATATCAAGAAGTAAAAGTAATTAAACCCCAGGCAATTGTTTCTTTATCCCCTGCGGTATATCCTTTTTGTTTGAATAATTTATTGCAAGACTCAAAAACTTGGGTAGAAAAAGGTTTAGTTGATCTTATTCATCCCCAGATTTATCGTTCTAATTTCTCTGCTTATAATCAAGAAGTTAAACAGCTAATTAAAACCTATGATGCTCAATCATTAAGTAAGTTTGCTCCAGGAATTGCTTTAACTGCTAATGGTAAAGATCTGGCAATTAAAGATTTAATTAAGTGTATTAAAACCAATCGCGATCGCAACTTCCAAGGACAAGTATTTTTTCATTATGAAGGGTTACGTAAAAACAATGATTTAGTTGCGATCGCTTTGAGTAAAATTAATTAATATTTTAATATTTATTTCTTAGACTTTTCTGCCTGCTCTAAAACCCTAATTTCTGCTTCCAAATTGCTAATTTTATCTTGTATTTCTCTTTTTCTCTGAGAGTCTTGAATATAAACTAAAATACTAGACCACGCTCTTAGTTGGGCTTCTTTCAATTCTATTTCACTAGTTGAGGCTAAAGCTGTTTCTAGATCTTTAATATATAAATTTTCAGGATTATTGGGGTT
This sequence comes from Waterburya sp., assembly GCA_051658085.1. Classification (GTDB taxonomy): domain Bacteria; phylum Cyanobacteriota; class Cyanobacteriia; order Cyanobacteriales; family Xenococcaceae; genus Waterburya. Next base: position 4,140 of record JBOFLX010000124.1, on the reverse strand, counting down.
CTCTAAACTAGCCCATTTAGCTGCCATTTTATAGGAATTGATAGCTGCTTGTTTATCACCTAAAAATAATAACTCGTCTAAGCCTTTAGAAGTCCAAAGTAAAGCAGATTGTTCAGAATTTGGGTCAACTGATTGTAAAAGTTGTTCCATTAAAACAATACTTTTTTCAGGATTACCTGCATACATTGAATTAGCAATTGCTAGTCTTAGATGGGCTTGAGTAAACCGAGGATCAAGCTGACTGATGGTTGCAAAATAATCAGGCACTAATTGATAGCCAATAGCTTCCCTAGCAGATTGATCACCAAAGTATTGTACAAAATTGAGATATGACCAATTAGCAATAAGATTATCAAAATTCAGAGTCGGAGTTTGTTTTTGCCATGTAATTTTTCTGGCTTGCTCTTGTTCCTGTTGAAGATAATTAGCACGATTTAGCTCTTGAATTGATTTTTTATATTCTTGGCTTTGTAACCATACAATTCCTGCTAAACAGACAAAAGGAGCGATCGCAGGTAAATAATTAGTAATTTTCCCTAATTGTAAACAGGGCATAGTTAGCTGTTAAATAAAATATAATAAGATTCTAAGTGTTTTCTCTTAAGAGATGATCCTGATCATATCACTGTTTTTATTGGTGGCAATAGATAATAATTACAACTTTCTAACATAATAAAAAGTTAAAACTATTCAGATGATTGATGTACTAATTATTTAAGAATCAAGATTAACTAGTTCGGCTTGTATCTAGTTCATAGAAACTTTATTTTTCAATCGTAAAAACACTTAAAAAGTACACAATTTACTATTTGATTAAGAACCTTGAAACCACTAAGCTTATGAGCATTTAAATTTTGTATTATGCCATTAAGCAACAAACCATCAAACCTTCTCCCAGTCTCCCCGTCACCTAATCTCCTCGTCAACCTCAATAAACAAATTAAATACTTGACAGCTTACCTCGCCCAACCTGAAATTGTTATAATTGTAAGTAAATACATAGACGTTGTTGCTAAATCGAAGAATAACAGCAACTTAATTACTTTCATAATCTAATATTAAAGTATTATGACTTTGTGGAATTGGCTGCCAAAATCTGGACTAGCCTGTATTGTTGTATCAGTGATAGTACCAGTAAATTCTGTCGCTGGAGAAACTGACAAAAATATTTCGCTACCAGAAGCAATTATCTACCAAAGAAGCGAGCAAAATCTTAGGAACGAACATGGAAGCTTGCGAGAAAGAATCGAACAAAATCGAGAGTTACAAAATCAAGAACATAAACAATGGTTAGAAAATCAAAGAGGAAAATGGGAGCAAAATAGACATGAACAACGAGAATGGCAAGAAAGTCAGGAAGAATTAAGAGAATAAGCACAGGAAGAAAGGCAATAAGAATTCGAGGATAAATTGAGAAGACAGCGAGAAATTAATCCCATACTAAATGCTAATTAATCTAAAATCTTTTCGATCAACTATTTTTAAATTTCATACCAAATATCTGTTGAGTTGGAGATAGCCAGGTATGTCTCAGTAATTTTTTTAACTGAGGACTAGAATTTTGAATAGTTTCTCGTTGATAGTCGAATAAATTATTTTCTAGAGGATGAATATATTGAGGAGTATAATTACCTAATAAAGAAACTCTAGGGCGATCGCTATTATTAACAGAAGTATCATGCCAACAAAGTCCATGAGAGATGATCGCTGTACCTGCTGTGCCTGTGATTTTTTCGGCTGTGCGGTTAAATTCTTCTACATCTGGTTGAATAGCTAAATTTTGTGTGCCTGGGGCAAATAAAGGCGCGCCATTATCAGCAGTAAAATCTTCCAGCATCCAAATTACTTGAATTTCTAAAATTGGATATTTCGGAAAGGGAGAAGACATTGCCCAATAGGGATAATCAACATGGACACCCATTCTTTGGGCAGATGGATACAAAATATGGGCTGAAAAACCTCCCAGAATTATATCTTCACCTAAAATTGCTTCGATAACTGAAGTTACGACCTCATTTTGCACTAATTGAGCGAAAATATCGCTTTTATAGATCAACCCATACAGTCTTGATTTTGCGCCTTGAACAACTAATTTACCTGTTTGTTTTTCCTGTTCAGCAAGATCGAGGATTAAATTTCTGGCTGTTGTTGCTTCCTGAAGACTCAATAAATTAGGTAGCAATACATAACCTTTGCCTTGAATAATTTCGTTAGTTAATTCAGTAATATTCACAGTATCGCAGTATGTTAATTAATTAAAACAAAAAAAACACAGGCTCGAAGGTAGTAGGTAGTAGGTAGTAGGTAGTAGGTAAAAGGTAAAAATCTCTGACAATTCATTGAACATCGTTGATAAATGTTAAATGATAAATGAAATGACTTTTTACTTTGGCGTTGCATAGCTGCGGGATAATTTAAAACAATGAGGTTTAACAAAAGCGATCTTGCTGTAAGCGATCTTGCTATACGCTAATCGCCTTAAAACAGGTTGAATTATCCCAGTCCCCTAGTCCCCTAGTCCCCTAGTCCCCTAGTCCCCCAGTCTCCTAACCCCCAGTCTCATAATCTCTCAGTCCCCCAGTCGACCTAAACCATCCTATAATGATGAAACGCCTTTAATTTCTTTCCATATCTGCAATAGATTTTGGTACATCCGCGGTTAAGATATCGTGTCCATTGGCAGTTACCAAAACATCGTCTTCGATCCGAATGCCAATACCTTTCCAATTATCGGGAATTTCAGGCTGTCCTTCGGCAGGTTTAATAGAAGGAGAAATATAAATACCTGGTTCAACGGTGACTATGTGTCCTGGTTGTAAATTTTGCCAAGTCTCTTCATTATGTTTATAAACCCCCGCATCGTGTACATCTAAACCTAGCCAATGTCCTGTGCGGTGCATATAAAAAGGTTTGTATTTTTCCTCTTTAATAATTTCTTCTAAGTCACCCTGAAGTAAGCCTAAATCTAATAAACCCTGAACAATAACACAAACAGCCATATCATGAAACTCATTATAAGGTTTTCCTGGTTGAACTTCAGCGATCGCTTTTAACTGTGCTTCCAAGACAATTTCATACAGTATCTTTTGTTCAGTAGTAAATTTACCACCTACAGGAAAAGTACGGGTAATGTCACCATTATAGTAACCATAAGAACAACCAGCATCAATTAACAGTAGTTCGTTATCCTGCATCTGCCGATTATTTTCAATGTAGTGGAGAACGCAAGCATTTGACCCTGATGCGACGATAGTCGGGTAAGCAAACCCTGTTGCCCCCTCTTTACGAAAAATATGCTCAATTTCTGCCTGTACTTGATATTCATATATTCCTGGTTGAGCAAATTCCTGGGCGCGGTTGTGTGCCATTGCCGATATTTTAGTCGCCTGACGCATCATCGCTATTTCCGCAGGACTTTTCACTAACCGCATCGGAAAGATTAAAGGACGAGTATCTTCAATTGCTAAGGGAACTCGACCGCGTTTTTGATAACCTTGTAGTAATTGTTGCCAATGGAAAATGATCGTCTGGTTAAAATTAGCATCATGACCCATATGATAGTAAATGCGATCGGCGTTAATTAGATATTGGGGTAATTTTTCATCTAATTCAGCAATTGGGTAAGCTTCATCAGCACCATAAATTTCTTTTGCTACATTTACACCACAACGATAGCCTGTCCAAGTTTCTTTTTCAGGATCTTTTGGTTGCACAAATAAAACATACTTATGTTCTTCGTGATGGGGAGCAAATACCGCTACTGCTTCTGGTTCATTAAAACCAGTTAAATAATAAAAGCTACTATCTTGACGATAATTATACTCAACATCATTATGCATTGTTGCCATCGGCGCACTACGAAAAATTGCTGTACCTCCGCCAATTTTAGACATCAATTCTTGCTGACGTTGACGGTACTCCTGTTGCTCAATCCCCATGCTGTTTTATTTAATAGACTTATATAGTTTATTATGCAATAGGATTTATGAAAGTTTTTAGTCTTTAGGAGCTATGTAAAAATAAATTGAACAATTAGCTGACAATTTGAGGTTTGATTCTATAGTTCCACTCGCCATGAAAAGTGTCTCGCTCAAGAGCAATAGCATCAAGTTCAAGATCTGTAACTTTAATTCCAGTTGG
>JBOFLX010000123.1:0-45054 GCA_051658085.1 Waterburya sp. | reverse complement strand
AGTGAGGAGGGGAAAGGGGGTATCCCACCTCTTCCCACTACAGGCTGCCGATCGCCCTCCCCCCTCCCTCCCTCTTCTTCTCTCTCTTCCTCCTTCTCTTTCTGTAGATGGGAAACTGGGCAAAGTAGAAAGTAGGAAGTAGAAAGTAGAAAGTTAACCTTCGGTGCAACGTCCGATCCGTGAGGCCGCGCCCGTCGCTGGTCAACTAGTGAAGACCGCAGGTCGCAACGAGCGGTTTGCGTAGTTACTTTCTACTTCCTACTTTCTACTTTCTACTTTCTATGCTCCTAGACCTCAATGAAGCCTACCCAATCGGTGTTACTTATAGTTTTAAGAATAAATTTAATGAATTAGCGAACGGTGATAATCAGGCGATCGCTTCTTGGGAGCATCCGTTAGCTGAATACGATATCAGCAAAGCGATTGTGGATGAAGATACGCTAACCTATATCCTGCAATTCTTTGATGCAGTATCAGGTCAAACTTTTCTTTATCAAGATCCTTGTGACCATTTTGCCAATGATTATGAATATGAGCCTCAGCCTGATTGCTTTACTACAGGTGAGTTATTTCCTCTCTCAGCCACCGAATTCCAATTGTGTAAAGTCTACCGAATCGGAGGGCTTAATTCTATTCGTCCTATTACTCGCCCTGTTGATAACAGTGATTTTAGAATTAATTCAGCTAACTCTTACGTTGTTAACTGGGAGACTGGGAAAGTAGTATTTTCTACTCCTCCTTCGGAAACGGCGATCAAGTGGCAAGGTTACTTTCTTGTGCCTGTTCGTTTAAGTGAAGATAGTTTAACCTATCAAATTGAATCTAATACGCCAACGTATAGTATTCCAGGGCTAAAGTTTACTGAGGTCAAAGAATACAATCATAGCTTTAGTCGCGATGCAGAACGCCCACAATGGTTAAATGCTCTTTTAGATTTGGATTTGATTGTTGGTAGTCAAATCACCAAAACCAAGAAAATTGCTCCTATGTATGCTCATTCAGGCTGGTACAAAGCAAGGCAATTTTGGGAGCAACCGAAAATTCTTTATAAAACTGCTGCTAAAACCATCGCCGATCAAGACCATATAGAAGCAGCGATCGCACTTTGGCGTGTCACAATTGGAGGCGCGATCGGATTTATATATCAAGCTAAACGAGTTCAATGTTTATCAGAAAAGTTGTCCTTAAAAGCAGAAAGTGCATTTGACTTTGAAATTGATAGTTTAGATTTGCTTGAAGCAGAGCAAGAAGATTCGGTACTGGATTCTTTAGACGAGCAAACCTATATAATTCCAATAGTTGATAGCTCGGGTTCAATGAACGCTGATATTCCTAACGTTGTTTCTGCTATCAATCAGTTAAAGACTTTGGCTAAAGATTATATTTATAACGGATCTCAGGCTTTAGTTGATAAGTACTTCAAGCCAATTCAATATATCAGTACGGAACAGTGGGTACAGTGGTTATCAGGCGATTACCGTGACGATTCCGATGAGCCAAACAAAGTATTGATTTTAGCTTGGATTAACGAAAGTGAGCCTATTTATCATTCTGGAGCAAGCATTGGCCCGACTGCTTCTTATCTAAATGATTTAACAGGTTTTCAAGCATCACATCCTAATCGTGAATTTTTTACCGCCGTAATTTATGCGGTTAGGTGGAGTAGCATTACAACTTTTACCTCTTTCCAGAATCACTTAATGGCAGCCTATGAAGGCACAAATAACTATCCTGTAGCTTTAAAAGATTACGGGGTTATGATTCGTTCTGATTTACCAGCTAACACCCCTCCAGAGTACTATCTTGAGGATTTACAAGGAGCAGGAGGCGGAACAAAAAATCAAGCTGCTAACTTTATCTGTCGCTGTTGGTCAATTGAAAAAAGAGTAGCTTCTGTAAATAATTCTGATTTCTCAACAACACCAATACCTCCCCGAATACCAGAACCAATTTCAGGCGATCTCATGGCATTTGTTTTTGGTACTTATTATTCTGCTAACAGTCAAAGTCCCTATGGTGACTGCGGAGATTTAAAATATTGGCGATCGCGTGTACCTGTTACAAGTCGGGTAGCTGGAGTCAGGGATGGTTATTTTACAATGGCTATAGGTGATGGAACAGGAAACAGAAGCGGAATTGTGCCAATATCTCAAGCTCAATACAATGCTCGGACTAGTGAGACTATCGCAGAGACGGATGTCCCTGGAATTAAAAAAAGCATTGCTTGTATTCCTTCAGCTTTTGAACCACCTTTAGCGTTAGTAGAAGTCAAAGTTGTTGATGCTGTACCTCTTCAAGCTCCTGCATCTCCCAAAACGCCAGCTTATTTTAAGTTTGGGCAAACTGATGGGGTTGCATATGGTTTTAAAGCGCAATATGGTTCGGCTTCGCTCACCATAAATGGTGGGCAAGAAACTGCAATAGTAGGCAATGTTACAGGCAAGATTACTGCAATTAGTGTCTTTTTTACGCAAGCTCAAACATTTGCTCTTGCTGTTACTGATGATCAAGGCAACACTGTTGAGCCTATTCTCTTGCAGAAAAGCAATGGTAGCAATTTGACTTATGGCGATGCTCCAGGAGGAATTTCTAACTTGCAAGCTATAAGACTAGATGGGCAAGAAGATACGGGAGGAAGCCTTTACGAAGTCGGAAGTCAGAACTCAGGAGTCACAAGTATACTGGGGTTTACTAATCATGATATGGTTCTTGACTTTGAGGGTGTGTTTTTCTTGCCTAACTACGGTGGAGATCCCCAAGCAAGAGAATATACCGAAGAGGTAAATAGCTCAACAAATACAGAGACTACCTTTTTCTTCGATTCTGAAGCTATTAGCGAAGAGGATTTAAAAGATGGTGCATGGAATGGGGCAAAATTTACCGAATGGATTGTAAACTGGAATGACCCCGAAGTTCGCTATAAAATCGCCACGGGCTATCTTGGTCGTTCTACCACTTACCATAATCAAAATGGTGGACTCAGTTTTAAAATAGAAATGCGATCGCTCATTGCGCGATTACAACAAAGAAATTACTTCATTACTGTCAAACTGTGTCCTAAAACTTTTGGAAAGCAAGGCAACGGTAACTGCCGTAAAAACCTGTTTGGTAATATTGACAACCTCCAAGTTACTGAAATAATTAACTCAGTTACTTTTAAAGTCAACAGCACTCGTACTATCCCCAATTACTACGGACAGCTAACTTTTACTAGTGGGAATAGAACAGGTATAACTAAACTGGTAGACAGCTTCGACTCTGCTACTAAAACGATTAAACTTCGTAACTCTGTAAACAATCTAGCCGTCGGTGATACCTTAAAAGCGATCGCTAAATGTGACAGAACTCTCAAAGCCTGCATGGATTTTGATAACACTGCTAACTTTGGTGGCTTTTGGCACGTGCCAGGAATAGATAAGACGAAAAGAACCGATAGGTAAAAGTAGAAAGTAGAAAGTGAATACTCATTCAGAAAAACTTCGGGATACGCTAAGAACACTTCTCGCTTCGGAATTAGGAGAACACGTGTACGTGGGGACTGGTGGTACTGAAATTGATCGTCAGCTTGCTATTCGCATTGTTCCGCCTCAAGTTGCCGACTACATCAAAATGCAAGTAGTAGGCAATAGAGGTATTGAATGCTTAATCTATCAAGATCCGAGATTAGAATCTACATCTCAAGTTGACTTTGAGTATTACGAGGTGGCTTTACGACAACATAATCTTAACCAGCCTTCTACTAAAGCTAAAACTCTAATTTGTAGACTTTTTCCTGCTGTTAAACAAGTGCGAATTCAGCAAGCCCAAATAAAAGGAGAAACAAAGCTTGAGCAAGTGAATTTGGAAATTCCTCGTTATTATAACTTTGACGATCTTTACATTCTTAAAAAACTAGTTAATCTAATCTAGAGTCTTTTGCTCAACTCTTGTGCCATAGTCAACTCCAAATCAATAAACATCTCTCTCGCTACTCTAGTCCAGGGTCTAGCTGGTTTGGCGTTGCCAAATTCGTTAATATAGCCTTCGTGAACTTCGGCAGCATGAGAGGCAAGGTACATATAGACTCTCAATCCCACGCCGTATAGTTGAGTCAAAGAATCTCTTAGCTCTCCTGTGTCTACTATATCTCTGGGGCTATCAACCACTTCCCCAGATTTTCGATAAGTTGTAGTATCCCAGTCGTAAACATAAGCCTCCATCGCGTCGATCTGAGCTTCTGCAAACTTATCTGCTGTCGCCTCGAAAGCTTCTGTAATAATTGTGTTAACTTGGCTGTAGTCAATCATTAAGAAAATCTAAAGAAAATGTCTGAGGAACTTCCTCGAAAGATTAAAGTTACTGTCAAGCCGTTGAGCAAACGCTATACATATGCCAATCCCAACAACGGCAGATGTAACTTTTGTTCTAACCTAGCTTATTTTTGGCTAGTTCTAAAAATACAGAAAAATACAGTCGGATTTCGGGCTTGTCGGCAATGTGGCGAGGAATGGGAGAAAAAGTAGCAAGTAGCAAGTAGCAGGTAGCAATTGAAGACCGTTTCGTTGCAAGCAGCTACACTAGGGTCAGCGTAGTCCACAGGTCGAAGCGGATGGTATACCGTAGGTACTTGCTACTTGCTAACTGCTACTTGCTACTTAACTAATATGTCTTCTCTCCAAGAAATTAACTGGCAATACTACATTGGCGACACTCGCGAGTTTTGGAATGGGCCTGTGCTGCCCAAAGATCATCCTCTGTATAAGAAAGTAGAGGCAGAAATAGACAGGTTGTTTCATCCTTATAATATTTGTGCAGAAATAGTAGATCAATATGTTGGTGCGTTGATTGGGAAGCCCTTTAGTTGGTCACTAAAAAAAAGTAGCAAGGAGCAAGTAGCAAGTAGCAAACTACGGACACCGACCGCTCCGAGCCAAGGCTCTACGCTAGATCAACCAGCGAAAGAACGCAGTTCTGGAGCGGACGCTGCACCGAAGGAACTTGCTACTCGCTACTTGCTACCAGCTACTTCATTAGATGACGATCAACAAAAAGCCCAAGCAGAGAAAATAATTGCAGAGTGGCTGGAATGGCAGACGGAAGTGGCAGTAGACACGGATTTAGGAGATCCGATCGCCAATGCTATTACCCAGATGTTAGTAAGAGATCAGGGAGATGGGGCAGGAGTCGGATATTTAAGGCTTTACGCTCCTGATATCTACAGTGAGCTTGAGCCTTATCAAAAGGTGGTATTTCATGCCCCTACTCCTGGGACAGTGGAAGCAGAGCGGAATAAGCAGGGTATTCTTTATAAAGTTGAGTATACCTATGGTGATAATGAAAAGGAAATTTACGAGTTGTTACCCAACGGTAATACTTTAGTAACTAATGAGAAAACTGGAGAATCAGTAGAAGCCGATTATGGCGGTAGATTGCCAATTGTGGAATTGAAAGGACGGGCAATCATCAATGATTCGATAAAAAAAGGTCAGAATTCGATTAATAAAACTTTCACCATTAAAGATATTAATACCGAAACCGCAGGGTATTTAGAGCGGATTATCCTAAACGGGCTACCGCCTGGTAAATACAAAGAAGATGCAGAAGGGAATAAAACCTATGTAATAGACACAACAGAGTTAAACATGGGGCCTGGTCAGATAACTTGGATTGCTGGTAAACCTATTGGTGATTCAGATAATCCTACCGATTACACTGACCCACAAGTTATTTATCGCAATCCTGTACCAGTAGAGACTTTTAGAGATTCAATAGAACTGGATGTAGCAATTATTTATTTTCAGGTTGGACTTGCTTACCTTTTATCTTCTGGAGACGGAAAAATCTCAGGCAAAAGTAGACTGACTCTCAAAGAAGACTTCTTAATCCGACTTAGAGTATACGAGCGGATTATCGAAGGAGCTATCCGCAAATTACTGACGATCGTTATCAAAATCCTTAAAGAAGACTACCCAATCCTAGAAGGATACAAACCAGTAGTAGAGCTAAATCTTGCTGTATCACCATTGCCAGAAGAACGGCAGCAAAACCGCGAAGATGTCAAAACGGGTATTATGAGCATTCCTACTGCTATTAGCTTTACTGGTGTAGATGCCCAAAAAGAAATTAACCTAATTGAGCAATACCTACCCATCCTAGAAAAACTAAGTAACCTGGGACAATCAGACACTAACGCCAAGGATAGGGTTGAGGATCGGGTTAGAGAAAGTAGCAAGTAGCAGATAGCAAGTAGCAAGTTCCTTTGGTCAACCGTCCGCTCCGTGGGGCTGCGCCCCCTCGCTAATTAATCAGTGAAGCCTCATAAACTACCCCACCTTACCTCCGCTACGCTGCGGTTGAAGGTGGGGTTTTCAGTAGCCCTAAATCATCGCCAAATAGACTAAGCTGAAAGTATTCTACGCTTCCAGTTTTTAGTTTACAGGCTAGACCTGAGCCTCCAGGCTGGTTTATACTCAACCCTAATGCAGCTATGTTTTTTGCACCATTGTAGTCGGGGTCGCCTTTCCAATTGCACTCAAGATTTACGCATCGGAAGTTTTTCCCGTTTCGATTCCCAATGTTTAAGCATTTGTGGCACGACTTACTGGTGTAGGCAGGATTTACCAAGATTAGAGGAACGCCAGCTAATAGGCATTTGTAGGTTAGAAACTGCCTTAACTGATAGAATGCCCAGTTATTCGACTTTCTACGTTCTTGTTTGTTTCGTGGTTGCTGGTTGGTTCGTTCCCGAATCCCAGTTAAATCCTCTAAAGAAATAGCCCGTTTACTAGCCACTGCATTATCAACTAGCTGGCGCGATATTTCGTGGTTTATATGCTTCTGAAATCTTTTCTCCTTGCCCGATAACCGTTTCTGAAGCTGACGACATCTACGCCTACTACTTCTTGTGCCTAACGAGGCTTTCTTTTGGAGAACTTTTCTCAACCAAGCATATTTGTTTCTAATTTTTCCTAACTGCTGTCCATTCCAATTATCTCCATCTGATGTATATGCAATATCGGTTCTGCCTAGATCGACTCCTAAAACTTGTTTTGTAGTGGTTGGTTCAGGCGTTTCGTTATCTAGATTAATGTGAATGTAGTAATCGCCGTTACGACGTTTTACTAGCGTTGCTGATTTTGGGTTTTGTCCCTTCAGGATACCTCTTTGGTAATTCCCAATATCCAAATCAAAACGAACTCTGTTTTCTAATAGCTTGAGACTAACCGAGTAATCAGATTCCTGAAAGCTAAAGATTCGAGCATCGTAGCTAACTGATGTAGGGCTAAATTTACGAACATTGCTTTTCTTTTGCCTAGCTGTTTTTCTGTTGGCACAAACTCGTCTTAACGCCTGGATAGCAAGATTAGCTGACAATCCAAACCTAACCCTAACATCGTTGTAAACCAACTTCTGCATCTTTGCTTTGTTGGTTAGCTCAAGCGGTGTGTTTTGGTTTACCCAGTCACAGGCAGCAGCAAATACTTCTAACGTCTTGTCTATCTCGGTGACAAACTTTAGAGGTGCTTTAAGTTTACAGGCTACTGTGGTTACTTGGTTCATGCAGAATATTGTATCACCCACAAAGCCAAAAGTATAGTGGTATCGCTACCGCGATGTTTTTATACTGAAAAAAAGGATTCCCTAACCTATCTTCGCTATCGCTGCGATTGAGGATAGGGAATCCTTTTTTTATTTATGTTGAGGCGGAACGGGCGGTAGTCGTAGTTTGCTAATTGCTAGTTGCTAATTGCTACTTTCTTTTTGGGAACACTAGAGAGCGACAAGGTTGATTTAAGAAAACGATGAATTTAACTGAGATAGTTTCGGCAATCCAAAAGTCGGGAATGGATAAAGCTGAAGAGTTAGCCCAGGCTTTAACAGATCATGTTAACGGTTTAAAATCCGACCACGAAGGACAAGTTAACAAACTGAGTAAACAGATTGAAAATTTAACTAGTGCTATTGGCGTTGATTCTGGTACGACAGAAGAAAGACTAAATTCTGCTGGTAGCAAGGTGAAAAACTTAACGGCAGATCTAGACGCTTTAATAGCAGAAAAAGAGAATTTAACTAAACAACTTACCCAAAACCAAAAACAGCAATTAATTAAACAAGCTGCGGATACTAGTAAAGCTTCGGCAGTAGTTTTAGAGCGGTTAATTAGCGACGAAGAAGTAAAGGTTGAAGGCAGCAACGTAACTGTAGCTGGCACACCTCTAAAAGATTGGGCAGAAACCAACCACCCTGCTTTCATCTCAGCACTATTCCCAGAAATTAAATTGCCCAAACTACCTAACACTCCACCACATAACAATTCGCAAGTCTCAAGTCACAATTCGCAAGTAGGAGAAGATAAGCCCAAGTCTGCTTGGGAGAACCATTCTGAGAGGTTTTATAAGAAGCCAGAGTTTGCCATTTGAAAAGTAGCAAGTAGAAAGTAGAAAGTAGAAAGTACTACGTCTACCGCCCGTTCCGCGCTGTGCGCTCCACTAGTCAATCAGCGTAGTCGCAAGCGACGTAGCGGACGTTGTACCCGAAGGTAAACTTTCTACTTTCTACTTCCTACTTTCTACTTCCCTAAAAAGATCACCTATCAACACCAAACCAATACTATGCCTGGAGCTACTTACGGAACGAAAGAAAAGACTTCGCGTCGTTGGGCGCAAGATTTATTAGATCGCCATGCTTTGCTACAAGGTGGTGGACATCTAGTTAAAAGTGCTTTTACTCTGCCAAACGTAGACGGCATTAATGTTGTCTATAGCGGTACGTTAGTTGGACGTACTTGGGCTGAAAAAGAAGCAGACTCAGGTTATGGCCCTGCGGATGTTGCCACCGACCAGCAAATTTACCTTCTCGTCCATGATGTTGATTTTGACGATCACGAAATCGGTAAAGACGGACACTGTACTCTCTATCGACACGGTTCAACAGTCCGAGAAGAAAGTCTTCATAACTGGTCAACAATGAGCGCAGCGCAGAAAGCTTGGATAAGAGCGAACTATCAAATTGTTTAAAAGTAGCAAGTAGCAGGTAGCAAGTAGCAAGTACCTACGGTATACCGTCCGATCCGTGGGGCTGCGCCCCCTCGCTAATTAATCAGTGAAGACCGCAGGTCGTAACGGACGGTAGTCGTAGTTTGCTACTTGCTACTTGCTACCTGCTACTTCCCTAAAAAGATACCCCCCACTACCAACTATGGATATAAAGACCCTTCTCGCCCAACTTGAAACCGATGGCGATATTACTAGGATAATGAATGACCCTTTTGCTCAGTTTGGAAGCGAAATGGTTAATCAGACATATTTAGGGGCAAGGTTTTTGCCTGAGCGTTTAATGACGGGAACTCAGAATAATATTATCAAAGAAGAGGAAACCAGATTTAGAACTATTATCGCTGAAGATAGTGGACGTTACGATCCCGTACCCTACCGTCAGTTATCAGAATCCTACGATATGCAAGTGGAGATGGGTCATTTTGATATTGGTAGAGAAATTGACGGCTCTGAATATGATGCTCTTTTAAGACTACTTGCCAATGCTAGAGATGAAGCTGCTAAAGCTAAATTGTTGTCTTTAGTTGACATGATGCTCAATCATGGTCTGAAGATGAAAAAAGAAAAGCAACGTTGGGAAGCGTTTGTAAAACGCCAAGTAAGGATTGAGAAGAGTAACGGGCAAAAGTACAATGTCTTACTTGACTTTCCAGCAGGTAATGAACTGACTTCCCCTGCCTTCTTTGACGACAATAGCTTTGATCCCTTTGAGATTATCTTTCAGGGAATCATGGCTCTGAAAGCCTTGGGTTATGACGAAATTGAAGCGGTCGTTTCTAGCTATCAACCGCTTTACGCCATGATGAAAAATGAAAATGTGCGAACTCGATTAGGAGGAATGCGAATTGATACTGTTGCTAATAGCATTACTCCTGTGCGTCGGGGCGTTGTGGGTAAGTCGTTACTAAACGAAGTGTTGAGAGGTGAAGGCGCACCTGACTTTACAGAATACAACAAAGGCTATCATACAGAATCTGGATATATCCCTTATCTTCCAAAAGATTCCATGACTATCATTGCCCGTACCCCTCGTCGTGAAGAAATTGCGATGGCGAACGGACTGGACATGATTATTCCCAACACTCTAGGTTACTACGGCGTGGGACTTTGCCAAGGACAAACAGAAGTGGGCGATCGCGTAAAACTTTGGTACAAAGATGACAAGCCAGTCCGCATTGATGGACAAGCAGAAGGTGTAGGTTTCCCTGTCTTAATTGATAATAAAGCGATCGTTAATATTAGGGGATGTGTTGCTCCATAAAAAGTAGAAAGTAGAAAGTAGGAAGTAGGAAGTAACTACGACTACTGCCCGTTCCGACCTGCGGTTTTCACTAGTTAATTAGCGTAGCAGCGTAGCTGCGGAGCGGACGTTGTACCGAAGGTTAACTTTCTACTTTCTACTTCCTACTTTCTACTTTCCCAACACAGTCCCACTCCCAACCCCCCACCCAGCCAATGTTTCCTCCTTCTACTTATCTCAAAATAATTAAATATCTCAATTTGACTATTGCTGATGAGGCTGAAGTTAAAGCTGCTTTGACGACGGCGGAGGCGACATTAGAGGTTGAGGTTGAAGTAAGTAATGTTTTGACTAAGATTGATACTTTGGAGCAAGCCTTGTTAGCAGAACGTAGTAGCCCTAATTCTGCCATGACTCGTGCTGATGTAGTTGAATGGCAACCAGGGAAAAGAACCGCAGGTATGCTCGTTGCCTTGAAAGAGTTGAAACAGCAGCTAGCTAATCTTTTGGGGTTAGAGTATGAAATTCCAAGCAATGAGCTTGGTACTGTTGTTACCAGAATTACAGCAATATTACCCTGATGGAAAAGTAGCAAGTAGCAAGTTCCTACGGTCTACCGTCCGCTCCGTGGGGCTGCGCCCCCTCGCTAATTAATCAGTGAAGACCGCAGGTCGAAACGGGCGGTAGTCGTAGTTTGCTACTTGCTACTTGCTACTTGCTACCTGCTACTTCCCTAAAAAGATCACCTATCAACACCATGTGTCGCCCTGATGTCATCTTCAAACAAATTACTAAGACAAATAGCCATAAAGTTGGCGACGCTTTCAGGGAATACTATGCCTAGTAGAAATTTTACTAGTAATCAACTTTTGGAATCTATTCTCGTTTCTCTTGATCAATTAGGAGGATCAGTGAGAAATGAAAACAGTACACAAATAAATTTGAACCTCATAGCAGAGACTTGGACAGACTTGGCTTTAACTTCCGACGCTTCGGAATTTCAAGTTTTAAGCTCTGACAATGTTGATGTAACTGATTCTTTTGAATATCGTATCTTTCAAGGTAAATGGCAGATATTCAGTTTAATTTCACAAAATAACTTGCAAATAATTTTAAATCCATGACCCAGCCTATTTTTAAGCATTTAGACGGACAAAACGTAGCTGAATTATTAAATTTTAAGATTAATCCTGTAACTACTGATCCAGCTACTCCAGTAGTAGGCGTACCTTGGTTTAACATAACTACTGGTAAAGCCAAGTACTATGACGGCACTGCTGTTAGAGTTATCGCCCATCTAGGCGATTTAGCAGCTTTGGGTAGATATCGCGGACAATGGGATGCTAGTACAGGTTTCCCCACAGCAGCAGCTTCTACAGTTTTACCTGGCGATCCTATTAAAGCTGGCGATCACTGGCGTATTAGCGTTGGGGGGAATATTGCCAACTTAATCGGAGTTGATTTAGTAGCAGCAGGAGACTTGATTTTTGCTGATGCTGATGGCGCAAATACGGCTGCTCAGTTTTATGCGGTTCAAGCGAACGCCGACCTAAGAATTACCACAGTCAGGGACACGGTTGCTTTAGCAACATTAGCAGCTAATACAGCTACAAACGTTACTCCCACGCTGTTAACTGGGGGCAAAATCGCCAATTATATGATTTTGGATTCTACAGGTAAGGATATTACTTTTAGCTTAGATGTCACAGTCGATCAGGTTACTCCGAAGTTGGTAGTTACCAGCTTAGTGGCTTTATCTAATTTATCGATTAGTTTTGTTGGGACGACAGCATAGGCAAAATGTTTAAAGATCTTCAAGGCGGAAATATTGCTAAATTAACTGGTTTTAAAATAAATCCGCTTTCATCAGACCCCAGTACACCGACACCAGATGTCCCTTGGTACAACGAAACATCAAAGATATCTAAAGTTTTTGATGGTAGTAAAATCAGAGCCAATCAAATTGTAGTTGAAAGCGCGATCGCACCTACATCTGCTGATAATAATTATCCTTTGGGAACTCGGTGGCGATTGACTGATAACTCTAAAGCCTGGGAACTGTCAAAAATTGTGGCTGGAAACGCTGAATGGAATAGTTTAGCCATCTTGCCTACTACTAACAAAGCAGAATTGGTGGCAGGCAATATAAAGAGATTAGATCTTGAAGATTTTGATTTTGTCCCCAATCGTATCAAAACAATTGTATTTAATGCAATAGGTAGTAGTTTTGGTACAAATATATCTTTGCGTACAAACGCTCCCAGTGGTTTTCAACTATATAGTTTAGTCACTAGAAAATTTACTGTCCCACCTGCTCCCTTTGACCTCCCAGTCCCTCAAGATGGAGTTTATGATTTCTTTCCTAATGATGACTTGACCAGTATTATGGTTGTGCCGAGGGCGCAAGGTGTTTTAGGAGATTCATTTCAAAGACAGGCAGGGGGAAGCGATTTAACAATTAACTACAACTCTACTACTTACCAAGATTTTGCTTGTAGTGTTACTAACGCTTATGGATCGCAAACTGGTATGTTTGCAGGATTTAATGCTGGTTCTATAGCCACTCTTTTTGACGGGAGAATTTTATTGGGGGCTTGTATTCCTTTTACTATGGCTACCAACAACGGCGGTTTACAATGTTTTTTTCACACTAATGGCAGTTCGTTAAGCGGAAGTTCAAGCTTCGCAAACGTAGAAAACACAGCCCAAAGCAGCAGAGGAGTACTTAATAGTTACTTCATCGCCCCTTGCTACAAAAACCAACTGTTTCAATTACAAATCGCAAGAGAAGCTGGGAACACAGTGACGGCTGCTGCCAACGTCCTTTTGGGAGCGAGATTTTTTGCCATTCGTATAGGTTGAAAAATGTTAATTAATATAAGTAAAGAGCTTGCCCAGCAAGCAGATCACAGATTAACTTGGGACAATGAGAATGAAGAAACTTTCGGTACTACGTTAGAGCATATCGAAAGAATGCGATCGCTTGATGTTCCAGTCGATGATCAATGGGTAGAAAAAGTACAAAAACATTGTCCTCAGAAATATCGGATCTACAACTACATTGAAGCTGAAGACCCTTTTGCCTTTCCTGGCTATATTATTTTCCCTGATAGTCTTGATACTTACTTACCCAAGGAGCAAAAGATATTTTTCGGTGAACGGGTAAAAACTCTTTATTTTGATCCCATTTCCAAGGCACCTGTAATTCAAGTTGATTATAAATTCAATCGAGATGAGAAACGTCTTTTACTTAGTAGTGAGCGCAGTATCAGCTTTTACTTAGAAGACGGTAGTATTGCCGAGCAAAAAAAAGTTCATCTGATTCCTGTCGCTTCTCAATTTGAGCAACTAGAAGAATTGAAGCGTCGCCGAATTAATATTGTTGCTGAAGTGCAATCTTTGGCAGTTAGTTTTAATTTAATTAATGAAATGAATGAGCTTTACGACACACAATCGTCTGCCATTTCTCGATATTTGGAAACGGGTAGTCCTTTATTTAAAAACTTTTTGGTATCGGATAAAACTAGAGCTTGGCTAAAAGCACCTGCAACTGTACCAGGGAAAACTATTAAAGATATTCTTGTCGGTTATTTTTCAATTGGATTACTTCACGACTAATGGAATTAATCTCTGACGGCAAACCACTATATTTAACTTCTGAAAAGGGCAAAACCTTTCGTCTGATTGAGGATTGGAAGTTTAAGCATGATAATTTTACTCCCATTCTAGTTGTCCCCGAAGGCTACAAATCGGATTTAGCATCAATTCCCAGTTGGATCTTTTGGTGGCAGTGGGGCAAGTGGAATGTAGCTGCGATCGCTCATGACTTTGTATATGAACATGGTTATATTGTGACCGATTGGCAAGAGGGCAGGAAAGGTCTATACCTCACTAAAAAAGAAGCTGATTTGTTGTTTTACGAAATCTGCTGTTTCCTTGGTGTTCCGCCAATTACCGCCAAGTTTATGTACTGGGCGGTGTGCTGGTTTGGGAAAGGGAATTGGGAAAACTAACAAAGTAGCAAGTAGCAATTAGCAAGTAGCAAATAGCAAATACTCTTATTACTTGCTACTTGCTACCTGCTACTTGCTACTTAACGTGTATAGTGTTGATCCAAAAACTTCAAAGCATTCCAGAGCCTTGGCTCTTATCTATTACGCTTCTTTTGCTTCCTTTATCCGTAGGCTTGGGCGTGAAACTAACCCAAGCTGACAGTTTCTCTTTCAAGCACGCTGGTACTGAAATAAACTTGGGCGAAATTAAAGAAGCTGTGCAAGAAAGTGATGAACTTGTGCAAGAGCAACAAGAACACATTCAAACGCTAGTTGAAGCCCATGAAAAGCTGGCAGCATCAGCTAAAAAGAAAAAGATCGTTCTGCCAGAATTAGCGGAAGTAGAAGAAGCGATCGCCGAATCTGAAAATCTGGTTGAAGATCAGAAAGAAAATCAAGAACAACTTGAGGAATTGATGAATGAGCAGTCCCCTGAGTAGTTTCTACAACACTCTCCTCTAC
Source organism: Waterburya sp. (assembly GCA_051658085.1). GTDB lineage: Bacteria > Cyanobacteriota > Cyanobacteriia > Cyanobacteriales > Xenococcaceae > Waterburya. The sequence continues at coordinate 30,265 of JBOFLX010000123.1, read as the reverse complement.
ATCCCTGGTCGCGATACAACAGGAGTAGACGATGTTGGCAATACAATTCTCGTCCCAGGAACAGAAGTGGAATACAAGGCTTATCTCAAGCGGTCAACCAAAGATCCAAGTGTAGGTTATTCAGTGGGAGTTGATAACAGCAAACAATATTTTAAAGGTTATATTGTTGAACCATTAAATCTTCCCGACGGTCTAATCTTACCTGCTACAGTTAGGGCAAAAAAACGCCGAGGACATAATGACTTGTGGAATGACGGCACATTTGAAATCTTACCTGAATTCTTGCCAATTGATATTGTCGAAGACGTTTTGGGGGATGCGATCGGGGGATGGTTTTTAAGTAGAAAGTAGGAAGTAGAAAGTAGAAAGTAACTACGACTATTGCCCGTTCCGACCTGCGGTCTTCACTAGTTAATCAGCGTAGCAGCGACGCTGCGAAGCGGACGGTATACCGAAGGTTTACTTTCTACTTTCTACTTCCTACTTTCTACTTCAAACAAGATCCCCAATCGCCACCCATACTCCATCTCCCTCATACCCTACATACACTGCTCGATATTGGGTAGTTATGGTTGTGCCAACGGCTTCAAGGGTGGAAGTGGAAGGATTAGCAAGCTCGAAAAAGACGTTACCAGAGCCTTTTTTTCTAATAGTGGTATGGAAATCTTGGGGATTAGTTAAAAGGGTTTCATCAAGAGTAACGATAACGATGTTGGGAGAGTCTACTGCAACGATTTTGCTGTGATGAGCATTAGCCAAAGAGAAGTTGGTGCTGACAATTAAATGTTGCGGTATTTCGATTCTACCTGATAGGTGTCCGTACCAACCAATAGTACGATTGGCGAGATAGATAGCTTCTTTGGGTCTGAGAACAGTATCGACGGCGGTTAAATTGCCTAGAAGGTTAACTTTTTTACTACCAATATTTTGAACTCTGAGCTTGATAGAAGTTAAATTGTCGGGAAAAGTAATATTAATATTAGTGATATTGTTGCTTACTAAGAGCCAGTAGTCATCGTCGGCTGCGGAGACAGTGTAATCTGTACTGATGTATTTAAAGCCTTTGATTTGACTATTGGGAGAAGTGACAACGGTATTACTTGTCCCTGAACTGGCTAAATTTCTGATTAAAGATTGGTATCCTCTGCCTGTAAGACTGTTAAGCTTATAAAGATTACCGTTAATCGCAGTAAGGTCAATGCTGTCTATTGTCTTCTGAGCTTGGGGATAAACCAACGGATTACCTCCTGATAACGTGCGAATCACCGAGCCAGAATTATTTAATATGTCTAGTTCAAATAGATTTTGAGATTCCCCTAGAATTTTGTCTGTGCCTCGACTGCGAGATGTGAAAGAAAAGACAAGATTGTTTTCTGGATCTTCTTTGACTACTACATTGACTGGTGGGTAGGAGTAAATAGATTGTCCGTGGAAGGTAAAGTTGACAGTGGGGGTAACAGCTAAGTCTTGAGTATTAGCTACTTTTAGTTTGGCAGAAAAGCTGTCACCGATTTGAGATTCTTCTAAAATTAGTCTTTCCCAGTACGCCGTTTTACCTGTAAGTAAAAAAAACTTTTCTCCTGTTTGATGCTGCGAGATATAGTATTCTGTACCTTTCAATCCACGTTGAAAGTTTTGCAACCGATAACGTCCAGAAGTTAAGGCATCGGCAAATTGAAACCCAATAAACTCTCCTACCCATTTTGTACCGTTGTAACGTCCAACAAAGGCTATTTGTAGCTGGCTTGTAAACTGACTGTCGGTTATCTCTTCAGGTAGTTTACCCGAAGTTAAGGTAATTTCCAGAGTATTTGTCGAATCAGCCAGAGGTAGATTAGTACTCTGAAGATTGGTATTAGGAACGCTAGCTAAGATAGTATTACAACTGCCGAAAGTACTAGCTTCAACAAAAGTAAGTTCTTCTTCATAAGTCGTGTCATTCTGGAGATAAAGCGTGCTATGGGCGCGATCGCTAAAACAATAAACTACTAATTCCGAATGAGATTGTGCAGCGAGAGGAATATCTAAAATCTGGAGATCACCATACTTAATCGTGCCATTGGGATTGTAATTCTGAGGATCGACAGTGTTAGTTACAGGCGGAACAACAACAGGAGCTTGGTTATTTACAGTAGCGGTAGTAGTAATAGATTTAGTGTCGTAGCGCACTGCTTCTATTTCAATAATATAATCCTCTGCACCGATCGTATATTTGCTCACTTGGGTAACTGTACCATCGGGAAGAGTAAATGTATCACCGATTAAAAATTGACCTAGATATTTTAAACTTAGCTTGTATTGATATTTAGCAGCACGAATCCAAGTTTGATTAAGATGCCAGTTGGCTAATTCCTTGGCTTCGGATTCACTCAAAACTACAGGCAAATCTATACTATCTTCATTCTGATACAGAGCTTCAGGATACTCATCTGAAATCACAGTATTTGAAGTATATTCCAAAGCAGGATCGACAAAAGACACGCTAATAGTCTTGGGCAACTCCAAAGGATCAGCTTTATTCTCTTGCCATAATCTGCCGTCTTCATAGGGGATTAGATCGTACCAAGGTATTGCTTGTGGAGATGAAGGACGCTCGAACTTTCTACAGATTAGTTTGCCTTCATTAGTTTCCGTTATAAAAAACCTATAGCTAGCAATCAAATCTGCTATCGTCTCGTCATAATTTGCTCCACTCTGAGGACGAGAAGATCCTTTAACCGCAATTCCCGTAATTTCGGTCGTATCAATTTCTGAAGCTTCCACCCCTGCATCTTTACAAATATCAAGAAGAATTGCAGGTAAATCGTAAAGTTGATGGGTTTTTACCAAACAGGAAACATTGGGAAAAGTACTAGTCTTAACGTCTTCAGACAGATCTAGTTTCCTAAAACCAATACAGCTAATTCCTCGATACCCAACAGCTTGATTGTTATAACTAGCCCCTACCTGATCCCGATAGGGTTTATTAGCGATCGCTAATTTACTTTCGCTCCATCCTTGCTGTTCATAACTACCATTCAGCCAGGTTACATTGTTATTAATAAAACTGCGCCCTGCCTGAAGCGCAGACTGATCCGTATGTAACTCATTTGCGCGTCCTTTACCATTGACCCAAATAGCAATCAAATCCGCTTGATTGTTACAAACTGCCCCTAAAAACCGACCGTAAAGAACATCACGGCGATCGCTTCCACTACCTCTCCTCTCTTTACTAAAAGCTTCTTCCTCTCCATAAGGCTCAATCCAATTGACATCGTAGCGATAGAAATTGTAGGGACGAGGAATATTACGCCGATAAGAAGAATCAGGCAGCGATTCATTAAAATCCTGCTGCTCTGGCTTGGGAGCTAATGCACGAGCCAATAAATCTAAACCAATACTGACGACGGCGGAGACGACTATACCAATTATAAGTAGAGGCATAACAGATAAAGTAGAAAGTAGGAAGTAGAAAGTAGAAAGTAGAAAGTTTATTCTTTTAGTTTTTTGGTTGTGGCAACCAAGATATTTATTATTTCTGTTAATTCTTCTAATAAAGATTGAAATTTAGGCTCTGGTACACTATTAGATTTTATTAAAAGATTAATCCAGTATCTACTTTCATTTGCTTCCTTTAAAGCTATTAGATATTTAGACAAAAAATCTTTTCTTGATTGAGCGTATTTAGCCTCTGAACAATTTGCCCCAATCGAAGTAGAAGCTCTTAGAAATTGCTTAGATAAAACTGACGCTGCACTATTGAAATGATTTTTTTCATTAATTTCTGTATAAGCTTTTATTGCTCTTATGGCAAAGTTTTCTGATCTATCTTGTATAGAAATGTTATTATTATTCATGGTTAAAATTGAACTTAGTAAATCAATTTTACCATTAGGAAGTAGTTACCTAAAAGTAGAAAGTAGAAGGTAGAAAGTAGAAAGTAACTACGACTACCGCCCGTTTGGAACTGCGTTCCTTCACTGGTTAATTAGCGGAGTCGCTTGCGATGAAGCGGACGCTCTCCCCGAAGGAAACTTTCTACTTCCTACTTTCTACTTTCTACTTAAGAAGTATTAACGATCTCCATCATCCCCTCAACCTGATAAAGTGCCTTAACAAACTTCGGTGGGATTTTGCCTTGGTCAATTAAGTCTTTGGTTATTTGGATGGTTTGAGGTGATAGTTTGCGTTGAAGTTGAGCTTTGGGACTATTGGGATCGACGAAACGGAAAGGTAAGTAGTCGTCTCTGGTAGGCAGTTCGTCTTTACTGTCGCCAAATGAGCGCATAAAGGCAACCAGATTAGCAGTAAGAGTAGCTGTAGTAAGGCTATAACTATTAACTTCTTCTTGACGCTTACGTTTGATTCCATACCAAATACCTAGAATGCAATTTGTCGGCTGATGCCAAAATTGAGTTTTAGCATTTTCTAAAGTAATTAATCCCCAGTGTAGGAAGTCTAAATAAATATCATCCCAATCTGGTTCAGAATAACTTTCTAATTGCTCGACAAATCGCTGGAAGCTACTATTTGCTTCTGTTCTGTCTTTCCCTCTATTACTTCGGCTTCTACTTCTTCCTCAAATTCCTCTATCTCACCATCAATTACATCATCTCCTTCTGACATCACGCCTCTGCCTTCTGCCTTCTCTTCCTGCCAGTTTTTTTCTTCATTTTCTGAATACTTCAAAAACTTATCAAATAAAGACTCAGGTAGAGCTAGGGTGTCATGTTCTGTCCAGAATGAAATTAAACGCTGTTGGATCATCACCGTAACCGTAGCCACGCCGATATCTGTCACTTCAAGGTTAGTAAGAGATGCGGTAATTTCTTCCATCCAGCGATCAAGCTTCTCCATGTACTTGAATGGCTCACGCATCATCTCTTGGACTTTGGTGATTGGAATTTTCAAAGCCTTAGAGATTTTTTGGCACAATCTAGCGTAAGCAAGAATTGCTTCATTACGAGCCGAAGCTTGTTGTTTGATTAACTTTCTCTCTGCCACAAACAAACAACACTTTTTAGGTAGCTGCAACCCCCATACTCCCTCAGATATCTCAACTAAAGATTTCATAATCTTCTCAACAGGGGTAGAGTCTTCTGGGTGCTGAGATTTCTTTTCCTTCATCGCTGCCAACCAATGTTGGTTATCAGGATAGATAGGCAATTTATAGTCTTCCTTGGCTATTAAATCATCGAGAGTAAAAGGAAGGCTATTAATTATGGAATCAACTTGCTGGGTCAACTTTCAAACTCCGATTTAAAAAAACTGCTTTTTTTTGTAGATTAATTTCATCTTCAGACAAAGCTACATTAACCGCTTTATTCTGTTCTGTCTTCAGTTGTTCTGCGGTTTTTACTCCTGGCATGAAGATACCAATGCCATAGGTTAGGCGATCGCCCTTGATTTGGCAGTCGATGAGGTAGATTTTTTGGTTGACGAGGAAGGGATGGTGCATGGCAAAAGTAGAAAGTAGGAAGTAGGAAGTAGAAAGTAACTACGACTACCGCCCGTTCCGAGCTAAAGCTCTCCACTAGTTAATCAGCGTAGCAGCAACGCTGCGGAGCGGACGTTGTACCGAAGGTTAACTTTCTACTTTCTACTCTCTACTTTCTACTTTCTACTTAATTGAGTAGTTCTTCTGGTACATTAAAATCTTCCAAAATGCCGTCAACTTCTAGAGTTGCAGAGATTTTTTTAGTTTGATCATTAGGGCGTTGGTTGCCGTGTTGACCAAGCCAGACTTTTGCTCTTTGATTTTGTCCGCCTTCTGCTTCAGTGATTACTGCATAAAGTATGTAACCTCGTAAAGAGGGATCTTGTTTGGCGTTGTAGAGACGAGATAGAGCGAAATCGCCTTTGATATAGTTACCTGAAATCGAAAGTGTATCGTTATAACTGGTTACAGATTTACCCGTACCTGAACCAGATCTAAAGTTTCTTTCGTTTAGAGTATTAGCTGAACTAGAATCATCTAGCTGGTTAATACTAACAACTTCTAAATAATTCTTGATTTCAGCATCCTCTCCAACAGGAATAGCAAAGGGAGCAGGTTCAATAGAAAGCGAAGTTTCCCCAAGCTCGGCTTTTTCCCTAAGTACTATCTCTACACCTGACGGCTCAAAAGTAAGTGTTCTACCTTTTTCTATCCAATCGGTAGTCGCCGAAGATAGAGTAATGCTACGAACTCCAGCCACTACAGCCGTACCAACTGTTAAAGTTTGTTCTATTCCATTAGTCATAGCACTTAAAAACTTGGGAATAGAAGGAGGAGTTTGAGCATTACCAGCAGTAGCAAGAGTTACATTACTAACAGTAATTGTTTTGTTTCCTCTGATGGCAGATACGCCAACAGTGGTACTACCATAAGTCGTACCAGCAGCATTTTTAAAAGTTAATATTGTGCCAGCTTTGATGTTTTCTTGTAAAGCTTCAACATTAATTTGTGTAGCTGTTGCAATTACTGCTTGGGTTAAAACTACTTCTTGTCCAAATTCTGGTCTTAAGAGCGCATTCTTCTTTTGAGGTTTTGATAAAAATAACCGCGTCTGTTCATCACAGACGATCATATCGGTCATATCGACATTTCTTTTAGTAACAGCGACCATTTATAGTCTCCTAATATCAACCTTGTCGCCCTTTATTGTTCCCAAAAAGCAAGTAGCAAATATCGCCAGTGTAGACGCTTGCGTCTACACTGGTTAACTAGCACAGGGGCCCAGTCCCGAAGCGAACGCTTTCCCGAAGGGACTTGCTACTTGCTATCTGCTACTTGCTACTTCCCATGTATTTCCTTCTTCCTGGTATCGTCTCTCAAGCTACAACCGCCGAAATCCTTGGTATTGTTGAAGATGCCAATGATTATGGTACATTTGATTTAGTTATTAGAGAGCCAAATTCAAGCTTGGCTATTGTCGATGATTTTGGAGTATTTGACCCAGTTACTAGAGAGTTTTTTGCAATTGATACAGCTAATGATTATGGTGCGTTTGATTCAGTTATTAAGCGTTTGAATCTTATCATTGACGAAGTTGCAGGTAGTGTCGAGGCTGCCAATGACTATGCTGTATTTATATCAGTTGCCAATGAATTAAGCCCTATTGAGTCTACAATCCCAGGTATTGTGCAATCTGCCAACGACCACGGCACGTTTGATACGCTCACCAGGGAGTTGGGTACTATTAACACAGCCAACGACCACGGCACGTTTGATGCGCTCACCAGGGAGTTGGGTACTATTAACACTGCCAACGACCACGGCACGTTTGATACGCTCACCAGGGAGTTGGGTACTATTAACACAGCCAACGACCACGGCACGTTTGCTCAAATTCAAGCTGAAATTGCAAAACCCTGATACTCTTTGCCACCTCCACTAATAAATTTTTGTCCACTTTTAGACAAATACTGTTTTCCTGCTGCCACAGAAGCAAATCCAGTTCTAGCAAAACGAACAGGACCAGGGAAATGTAGAGCTACTGCTGTCTCTGAAGATGTACCCTGACCAGGGACAGTGTAGCCTGTATTCATAGATGTGTTGCCTATAAAATAACCATATACCCCCAGGTTAGGTTTACCTGTAACTGAATCTACCGCCCCAAGCCATAATTTATAAGCAAGATTGCCAAGCGTACTTGTAGGATTGTAAGAAGTTGAAGCGGTTCTGGTCGCTGCGATGCTCATACTGTCCCAGACTAGCTGATACGGCCCTGTGGGAGAAGTTTTGGATTCGGCAGTAGCGTAGTAAGCGTGCATTTTTATCCACTTATTTCCGATAAGGTCTGTAGCGATTTGAGCAGAATCGAGCCAGACATCTAGCATCCCGACCATCCACATCGTAGGGTTATTAGTGTTGCGATCTAAAAACCCGTAGTGTATTGACCTGCTGTCTAGTTCACCATTGAGAATAAATACAACTCCCCCTGCCTGATCTGTACTCAAATACAGCCTTGAACCTGCTCCCTCATAAAAAGGTATTTCAAAAGTTGAACTCAAATTCCCTGCTTGATTAGTTCCCAGCAAGTCACCTATTATAATTAATCTTTTATGAGAACCAGAAACATTATCTACACGCCAGGTTGTATAGCATAAGTCGCCGTTGTCATTGCAAGTCACTCTAAGAAAAGGGGGATTAGCTGCAATCTGTGAACTATCGACAGTACATCCAGCTTGTACTAGCACGTCGCGTATTTGACTAAGCAGAGCAGAAGTCGTAGGGGCAGATAGCCCTTGTAAATAACCATCGGAGTTAGGAGTTCCTGCTGCATAGACAGTTGGCATAAGAAAGTAGAAAGTAGAAAGTAGAAAGTAGAAAGTTAACAGCCACAATTTTATTGGCTATTTTGGAAATTCGGGAAAAATAAATTGAAACTTCCTACTTCCTACTTCCTACTTCCTACTTTCTACTTTCTACTTTCTACTTGCTACTTATGGTTAATGTTGGCACTCTCGAACTCAGCCTATTATTGAATCGCACTCAGTTTGACCGTACGTTAAAGGAGGCGGAACGGGATGCCAAGCTGTTTGAGAATACTAAGTTTATGGTTAGGCCTCATGTAGACCATAAACCGCTTCAGGATTTGAATCGGCATTTCGACCTGAAGCAACAGCATCACGATCGCTTGAATCGTCACTTTAGAGCTAATCCGCTAACGCCACAGGTTGATTTGTCTCAGCTTCAGCAGGTGCATGAGTTGATGGGCATGGCGAGTGGAGGGACGATTAGGGTAGAAGTAGCAAGTAGCAAGGAGCAAGTAGCAAAGGATAGGAATGACAGTTCTGAGCAATTGGAAAGGGCGATCGCAGATAATCTTTCTCCTGTTCGGGATTTGCTGGAAGAGATTGCTGGTAATACGAAAAAGCCTGGATTGATTAGCTCTGCTCTTACGACAGTATTGAGTGGAACGATTGGGGCGACTATAAAAGGAGGTTTTTTTGAGTTAGGTGGACAGTTTTCTCGCGAAGTAACAAAGCAGGTTAGAAGTAGTGGGGGTGGTCAGAAAGCAAGTGAGGCTACGGCTAGAGTCGCAGCCAGAGTCGGAAATATTGGGGTTAATGCTTCTGCTAATTATGCTGAGTTATTGTTTGGAGCATCCAAGCAGAAAGGTAATGCCATCGAAACAATGGCAAGCGATATCTTAACTGGGATTGAAAATATTGTTGATCCAGTTCTATTCGACCAAAAAGCAACTGCTGTTCGGAAGAAATTTTTTGATATTTTTACCAAATACGAAGCAGGCTCTCTCAATCCAGTTCAGATGTTGGCAGAAGTTGCAACTGGCGTTCATGCTGCTGCACCAAGACAAATAAACAATGCAATGTTTCGTACAGCGCAGATAAGCTCGTTGCCATTTAAAGTTCAAAAGGAATTTCAAAACTATAAAGCTGCAAGATTGGTAGAGGAATTTGTCAGCGATTTAGGTAGAGCAAGAAAAGTTTTGGCGAAAAATCCTGAAAGCGAAGACATTGCCAATGCTAATCAAGTCGGGATAGTTTTTGGAGGTCACGAACGTAAGAAAGGGGTTGCTTCTCAACAAACTTCGGAAATGTTGCGTCCTTTTTTCGATGATAAAACAGCATTTTTAGAAGTTAAGAATACTTACACCGATCGCTATGACGAAGATCCCCAAAGCGGTTTGTACGAGACTTTAAAAGGCGTTTTAGAGCCACTAGGAGTTTCTTTGACAGGAGAGCATAAATCCATGCTCTCCAATTTAGAAATTGAGCTAGAAAGCGTCTTCAAAGGCATGAATCCTGACGCAATTAAAGGCGAAATTATCAAAGCCAGTATAGAAGCTTTATTCCCTGATAAAGAGGTATTTTATCTCAGTTTCTCTGGAGGTGGTTACCCCGCCGAGCAAGCGGTATCTATTTCCGAAGCACGAGGTCAAGATGCCAAAGGGATGTCTATGGGAACTCCTTTTTTTGGCTTAACTGATACCGCTTCTCCTGAAAACTTTCAGTCTGTAATTGGCTATGGCGATCCTCTTACCTTTTTATTTGATAAAGAGTTTACTGACTACCCTAAATCAATTTTGAAAAAAGTCAGCGAAGCTTTGGTAAAACAAGGTTTTCCCTCAGAGCTACTAAATTTGGGATTTGTCCAGCCTCCAGATGCGGTCAATCTTGCCGATGGAAAAATAAATCATGATATACAGTCTTATTTAGCAAATCCAAATACCTACGAAGCGATAGCGACTATGCTACCAGGGATGCGCCCATTAGGTACAAACTTCGACTTAGATAAGTTAACCCCAGAACAGAAAGAAAAGCACGCCGATCTAATCCCAGATTTACAAAATATTCCAGACATCTTTTTTGACCACGAGAACTTTAGAAGGCAAGTCAGCAAAATATCTAGAAGTAATCGCTTTTTCAATCCTAAAGACGTTGGAGGATTAGAAGGAATCGAGGAAATCTTGGACAAACCCCAAGACCAAAGAACCGACAAAGAAATAAAAACCATCAACAAATTTGTTGGTAACGTCACCGAACAGTTTTTAAAAAATCTAGCTGAATTTGAACAAGAGCTAAACACAGCAATCGAATGCAATGTCGAAAAATTAACTAAAGATTTAGCAGCGAACAAAGGTATAGAAGTCGATAGCGAAGAATATCAAACTTTGTTAGCACAGGTTAGAAATTTTAGTAGCGATTATCTAGATCAGACTACATTTAAGCAGAATTTAACGACTAGAAAAGCAGAAGCACTTTCAACTCTTGATCGCGCTAGTTCAGAAAAACTGGCAAACTATGGAGTCGATGGAGAAGGTTTAACCCCACTCCAAAAATCAGCTTTAGGTAGCTTAATTTCCAAGCGCGAAGTGGAAGACGCTAGTTTGCTTAAGGGATTGGATATTTACCGTAATGGTGGCACTTCCAATATTGAAGCGAATAAAACATTTTTTGACTTTGATAATCCTAAAAGTAAAGTTGACTTTGAGATGGATGGTTATCGCCAATACGTTTTAGAGCCTAACGCCAAAGAACTTAAGGGGACACAATACGAACAGATTGCGGTTAAATTTGCGCGACTGGTAGAAAATATTCAGGCTGCTCTAGCTCGATTTGTCATGACAGGGGAAGCTATACCTGACGAGTTTTTAAACGCAGCAGAGAAGATTTTAAGCTCTCAAAATAAATTAGCCGACTTTGAATTTCCAGACTTAATTGCTTCAGGAGAATTAGAAAAGTTTAATCTCAAGAACAGAAAGCAACAAGTCGACTTAGCAGAAGGGGCGAAAAAAATAACAATTCCAGATAATTCTCTTGGGGAATATGAAGTCAAGCAATTAGAAAAGTTAAATCAGGAAATAACCACGACAAATAAAAAAAATCCCGACGCTAAGATCCCTCTGGTTGATATAGATGACGTAGTGAAGTTAGGTACAGGCTGGAACGGAACGGCAGTTTTAGAGCAGAAAACAGGGAGAGTAATTAAATTTGCAGCAGGAGATGCTGATCCACTTACAAATGCTGCTAACACCATCGAAAAAGAACTACCCATAGCCAAACCCTTAATGAAGGCTGCAAGAGGGTTTATTCCTCAATCTCGAATTGAAGAAACTTTACCACTAGAAGCTGAGAACGTTAAAACCGCAGCTAAAGAAGGATTAGGTGCTAACCCTCCTCATGACCAAATCAAAGGGTTTGTGGTTATGCAATTAGAAGAAGGTAGAGCATTGGCTAGTGCTGCTGATTCTTTGAAAGGTAAAGACCCTAAAGCTATTATTGATTTTCTTCAAGGAATTATCGACGCAGGAAAATTAATTTCCAAGTTTCACGAAGCTGGTTACAAGCACGGAGACTTACACCTCAATAATGTCATTCTAAAAGATGATGGAATGGTAGCTCCAATCGATTTTGGCACGATGGAAAAATTACCAGAAGGCGAAAGAGAGCGAGGAAAAGCGATCGCATCAGACGTAAACAAAGCAATTAACAATAGTAGATGGTTGTTGAAAGACAAAGGTGTTGATGTTAATCCAGCCTTATTAAGAACTGCTTATGCGACAGGAGTAAGAGGAACAAACAAAAGTGCAGAAGAAATATATAAGCAATATGAAAATGAATTAGTCCTCAATGAAGTCAGGAGTCAAAAGGCAAAAGTACCACAAGGGTATAACATCAGAAGTCAGACGGAGGTAAAGCCAGGAACACCGATTGATATTAAAACTCAAGCTACTAATAAATTTGATGAATTAGTAAAAATTAACTTAGAAGCTAATAATAAACTCGACCAAATTATCAAACTGCTTAGTACAACGCCAGGAGACTTTAAAGCTGTCTCAGAACCAATTCCAGAATTGGTAACGATACCGTCATCCCACGCTGACGTGACTTCACCTTTAGTCGATGCTCTTAATCCTAAAACCAAAAGTGAAATTACAACACGCCAAGTAGCAGACACAGCTTTAAATGCAACTAGTAAGACTCTTAAGTCTTTTATTAATGGTGTCATTGAAAACTTCGATAAACTCTTTGTCGAAGCGCAGAAATGGGAAAAGGCATTTTTAGATCTTGCTCCAGGGCAATTAGGTCATGTCGCTAAAAAAGCTACTCAATATACTGCTCTCCCCATTGCTGCTACTTTTGCTGCTCAAGGTATTCCAGGGCTAGAGCAAGCGATCGGTGTGATACATGGGCTAGCAGACTTAGGATTACATGACATGGCTCAGGGGATGGCTAATGGGGTAATGGATAGCATTTCTCGCACCATGCCTGATGCTTTTGGCACAATCATGGATCAGTTGTCTAATACTCCCGTAGTCGGTGATTATTTTGAGCAACTGCGTCAAATTCCCCAAGCGATCGCCAATTCTACCAGCGACTATATTATCGGGAATTCGGGTAGAACTTTAGCAGATATTAGTATCGGCTCAGGAATCATCAAAGGGGGCAAAGATGCCTATAACGCTGTTGGTAATAAATTAAATCCCCGTCGCTTTAATGAACAAGAGCAGGCGATATTGGATCGGGTATCGGAGCATCTGAGTGTTGAATATAAGAAAAAACCCATTACTGCTAGTTCTCCAGAAATAACTGCGGAAATAGAGGGAATGAAATTAGAGGATAAGTTTAAGCAGTTAGAACAATATGAAGTCAGGAGTCAGGAGTCAGGAGTCAGAAATAATCCAACACTTCTGACTTCTGACTTCTCACTTCTGACTTCGGAGCTAGCAGATCGCCTTCAAAAGCTTTTTACCGTCGAGGGACTCAGAAGACTTGCCCCAATGGTCGATGTTCCTACTACCACGATGGCAGGAGACAAGTCAATCAAGTCGGGGACAAAGAATGATATTGCCAATACCATTGCGCGGATGGCAAGTAATGAAGATATTGAAAGAGCGATCGCCAATGCTTCTCCTCAGATGTTCCAGAAGGAATATCAAGAGATGGGGAAAATTAAGCCTGAAGTTGATCAGAGTGTATTTGATAACCTCAAGAAATACTGGAAAGAAGCGATTACTGAGATTAATTCTACACCCTTAAATCTTTTAGATCTTGAATCTACAATCAATACCTTACAAGGATTTAGTGTTGGCTATGTTAACTTGCTCAACGATAAGGAACTGACAGACAAGCAAAGGCAGTCGGCTGGTAGTATCCACGGTCAGACAAAAGAACTGGAAACTGCTTTAAAAGCCTATGCTAAGTTTGCGGATTTAGGCGGATTAGTAGAGGAATTAAACCAGAAGTTTGGACATGGGGCGAGTAAGACTGAGAAGCATTGGGGAAATACGGCAGACAGTATTCTCAAGAATTTCAGGATTTTAGTAGCCGAAGCTAAAGCCAAGGGGTATGACATACAGAGGTTTATCTCTGAAGGTAGCCCAGGTCCTACTCAACGCATTCGCGATAACTATGAAAAGACTAGCGACAGTGTAATAGATAATTTATCGGAAATAGAGAATGTCGCTTCATTCGCTGGCAAAAACATTGAAAAGGCTTTTACTTTTAGTGATTACCTTCTAAACCCTACTGTGGATTTAGAAGGTATTAAAAATATTGATTTTACCGATGTTGCTCAAAATGCAAATTTTACGCAAATTGGGGAATTTATTGGACGAGCAATAAACAAAGGAATAGATATAAAAGCCGATTTTTCCAGTCTCCAGGGAAGTTTAGACGAAGACAGACTTCATATAGGCTTGGGCAAGGAAATAACAGATTTTGCTCAATCCTCTAAAGTTCTGAAAGAGTTGATGCAACCCTTTCAGAAGTCAGAAGTACCACAAGGGCATAACATCAGAGGTCAGAAGTCAGAAGTACTACGACAACCGATCGTTACGAAGCAAGTGTCTCCTGCTATTTATCCTGAATACATAGATGAAACTCCAGTATTTCCCCAATATATCAATGATAAGAACTTAAGAAGCTATGAATCGCCTACAAGTAATTTAGACGAATGGTTTTTGTCTCATCGAACTGGAAACGATTTAGATATCCTTGAAAAAATCCTTACCGAAGGTTTAATTCCTAAATTATATTCGCCGATATCTGATGTTACTAAAGAAAAGTATTTAAATGATGGAATTCCCAATGTTCTTCCACGTCAAATAAAAGAGCAATTATTTTTTGGTACTAATTTAACTAGCTACGCAGCATTAAGACATATAGATCCCAAAAATCGTAATGACTATGCAGGTAACAATTTTTATGGCGATTTTGATTTTAGATTAAATCCCAATAAACTTGCAAATTCAACTACCTGGAGTCCTTTTGATAGCTTGGGTAGTTTTCACAATTTTTCCTATAAGAACAAAGACAATTTTAAAGATGCGCCTCTAGCTCAGATTCAAAAGTTTCAAGAAGATATTCTAAGTCAAATAAGACCTTTGGCTGCAATAATGCCAAATCCTAAAGATTTTAAGAGATTAGAGTCTTCAGGAGCATATGTTGAAGCGCAAATTCACAGACGAGTTAAACCATCAGAAATTGATTCTGTTACCTTAGAAAATTTAAAGGAAGCTGAAAATTTTAGTCCAGACAAACTAGAACACATTCTAAATATAGCCAGAGAACAGGGAGTAAAAGTTAAGGCTAATTTAAATGGTATAGATTTACCAGACAAAAATAGAATAACAGCTTTATTGCTGGCTACTCAAAAACCACTATCTGAATTAGAAAATGAAATCGGCATAACTGCCGAAAAATCTCAGAAACACTGGGCAGATACAGCTACCGAAATTCTCAAACAATTTGATATCCTGGCTGCTGCTGCCAAAGAAAAAGGATACGATATTCAACGTTTCATTTCTGAAGGATCGCCTGGTACTACCGAAAGAATTAGAAAGCATTGGGAACATACAGAAAAAGCTCTATCTGAAAATATCGAGCATATTCGCCAAGAGTCCCAAAAGGCAGGTAGCGCAATTGAACAGTTATTCTCAGCTAATCCTGAAGTTAAAAATGATTTTGAGGCGATCGCACAAGAAGTAGAGAAATTTAAAGATCTACTTAGTAATGAATCTAAATTGAAAGTAGCTTTGGAACTAGCTGCTGATGATGATGAAGATATAGGAAATCACGTAGCCGACATTATTAATAGCCTTCAGGGACATTTGCTGGCAATCAAAGATGGTAATCTCCCAGATGAACGATTAGCTTCGGTTAAGAGAGCTTCCACAGATTTAAACAACGCCCTTTATGATCCAATTGCAGCAGGAGTATACCCAGACCCCTGGGCAAGAATAAGAGACAGGAAGCCATCTTCTTACGCTTCTGATGAAATGGAAAAGCTGCAAACAGAAATGGCAGACTATTCTGCCCAGCTAGCAGAAATAGGAGTTACAGAACTTCCTGCTGATAATACCTTTGATGCAGTAAATCAGAGACTAGAAGCTTGGGCAAAACAAGCAGAGGAAATTGCTCAACGTGTCGAAGCGATTAAAGCTAGAAACAGTGAAGTATTTAATCCTCCTAGTCTTCCAGAATCTCAAAGTGATACTTCTGAAAAAGATTCAGAAAAAGCCAATAAACATATCCGCTACCAGTGGAATAAAACTACTGTTGATCTGCTACAACGGATTAAAAGTATCAAAGAAGCTTCACAACAGGCAGGAAGTGATATAGCCGAGGCTTTTGCTGCTAATCCTGAATTAGGGAAAGATTTAGAGAAGATTGAGCAACGGCTTCAAGGTTTCCAGAATGTTCTCAAGAGTGACTACAAGCTAGAAGTTGCAGCCGATAGGGAAGGAGTAGTACCAGCCGTTGAAGATTCTTTAGGGCAGGCTGATTATGAAATTGGGCAGTTGGAAGCAGGGGCAGAAGTTGTAATTAATACTGGTAATGCTGAGGCTGGGTTTGAAACTTTAGGACAGGCTCTAGCTAACATTCACGGTACATCTTTAGATACACAGTATGTCTGGCAGCGCATAGCTGATGTGGCAGCGAATTATGCTCGTCACTTACAAGAAAGCAACGAAGATCCCCTCCAAGGATTAGAAAATGTTTATGATACCTACGCTTCGGCTATAGACAACCTTCCCAATATGGGGGATATCTTCTCTGGGGTATCTGAGTTTATTGACGAGATGAGCCAAGCTTCTCCCATCTTTGAAAGCATGGTCGGCTTTGTTAAAGATTTGGGAATCTCCGCACTTGCTATCTTTGGTTTTGAAGAATTTAGCGATGTCATTGTTGCAGGAGTACAAGAGTTAATTGAATACGGGCGAGAATTCCAAAGATTCGACAGAGCAATGTCGGCTGCTGGTAAGAGTGGACAACAAGTATTTGATGAACTCTATGACCGCTCTCAAGAGTTTGGCACTTCTCTTAAAGAATCAATGGCAGGCTACACACAATTATCTTTGGGTGTACAAGGGACAGCCAATGAGGGGTTAGTAGATGTGATTTTCCCCAGTTTTCAAAAAGCTTTTGCTTCCAGACAGTCTACACCTGAACAGCAAGGTAGAGGATTCTTGGCAATTGAGCAAATGATTTCAAAAGGCAACGCTTCAGCCGAAGAATTGCGTCAACAGTTGTCAGAAGCACTCCCAGGAGCGTTTGCTATAGCAGCACAGTCTATGGGGATGGATATGAGAGAGTTTACCGAACGGTTATATTCTGCTCAAATTGCTTCTGATGACTTATTAACTAAAATGGCTGCCTTCTATGAAGTAGATAGCCAAATCCTGTTAAAAATCTCTGCCGACAGCTTTGAAGCCGATCTCGCTCGCTTTACTAATGCCCTGGATAAAATCAAAACTGAAAGTGGCGAAATAATCATTCCCGTAATCACTCCTGGCTTACAGATTGCTAACTCTGTACTAAAGCTGTTTGCCGAAACCCTAGATATTGTTGCCATTATCTTAGGAGGGGTATTCTTAAAAACTATCTCTACAGTATTAACTTCCATGTGGAATGTGGCAGCAGTAACCAAAGTCAACACCTTGTTAGCTAAAGGTATGGGGCTAGAATTTGCTATGATGGCTGCCAAACTAAATTCTCCTTTTGCCACTATGCAGGCAGGAATTACAGCAGTAACCACAGCAGCTAGAGCAATGTGGGCTGCTTTTGCCGTACCGACTGCGATCGCAGCAGGAATTTATGGAGTCTACCGCTTGTTAAATGCTGGTACAGAAGAAATAAAGGCAGCAGCAGAGGTAGCCAGAAAGCTTAGAAAAGAAACCGAAGATAGACATAAAGAGGAAGACGATCCTAGAGAAAAAGGATCTTTCAAGAAAGAAGGATTTTGGGCAGGAGTAAAACAACGCGAAAAATTAAGACAAGAAAGTTTTGCCAGAGGAGAGGGAGATTATAATCCATTAAATTTCGCAGCCCAGTTTAACGAAATTGATCAGCGAGTTAACTTACGCAAGATACCTAAAACCGTAGAAGACAGCCAAGCAACAACTACAGAAGTTCTTAAGTATATTAACAAGACTGATTTTCTAACAATCAGACCTAAGCTTTTAGACATAGAAGGACAAATGGGGGTTATCGACGCTCAAAGGTCGGTAGCTCAAGAAAATTCTGACTTTGGTAAATTAGCTGGGTTAGACCAACAAAGAGCAAAGTTAGCCGAGCAGCAGAAAAAGCTAGCTGAACCAGTAATGAAAGAACTTAGTACGGTTCAGAAAGCTCAAGAAACGCTAAAAACAGACAAAGAATATCTAGCTGAAAAACTCGATAAAAGACTGATTACTGAATCAAAATACAACAAGTTAACAGGCAAAATTGACCATGAAATAACAATCAATGATGGTGTTATTAAAACCTTTGAAAGTATCCTTAAATCTCTCGCCACCACCATTACCGAAGACTTTTTAAACATTGCAGGAGCTTTAGACAACGCTAAGTGGGCAATCGACGGAGCAAATAAAAATGCTGCGATCGCGGATTTAGAAGCTTATTTTGCAGGTAATATTAGTAGTTTAGAGTTGGATACCAGAGGGGCAACACGCAACGTCACTAGAGCGCAAGCAGATCGGGGGGCAGTTCAAAATGCAGTCGATGCTCAAAGAGCCAGAGTCTTCGCCGAAGCCCCTCAAATTCAACAAGCAGCCTTGGTTAGGTTGGGAATGAAGACTGACGTGCCTTTTGCCAAACAACTGGACGAGATTCTTAACACTATGTCTCCTAAATTCTTAGAAGACGCAGCCAAATCATTGGCTGAACAACAACCAGGTGTTTCCAAGTTTTTAATGGCGTTGTCTGAATTAGACCAGACTACTGACGATGCAGTAACGGCAACTCAAAGTGTCTTAGAAGCCGAAAAGGAGAGGGCGGATAAGCTTAAGGAGAATGCTGCTAGCTACCGCGATTTTGCCATCTCTTTACGCGATTTCTACCGCTCCCTAGAAGACATTCAAATCGAACGCCAACGCTTTGCTGAAGATTTCCCTAGAGAGGTAGCTGATGTCTTCTTGAGTGTTAATCGCTCTGCCAGAGACTTAACTGAGCAGTATGACGACTTTATTGGCAACCTAGACAAGAATATTCTTCAGACTCAGCTTGAAGTCGCCCAACTAGACAAGCAAATTAAAAATACCAAATTGCGTAATGATGTCCGTTCTAAATTTGCCCCAGGCTCTCAAGGCTTTGGTACAGACTTAGCTAACCTTTACCTAGACTATATCGACAGTCTTGAATCAGAAGAAGAAATCGGCTTACAGAAAAACATCAAACGTCTTGATGTCGAAGACCAAATCTTGCAATTCTCCCGTCAGATTCGCGACTTATCAGAACAGCGAGAAAGTTTTGAGCGCGATCGCCTAGAACAACTACGCGGTCTTTTACGCCAACAAGAAGACTATAACCTTGAGCAACAAAGAACTTGGGAAGATACCTTAGAGCAATGGCATGGTATTGAAATACAAGCTGAAGAACTGGGAATTTCTCTTGGGGTAACTGCTAATGACGTACAAACAGAAGGAACAAATTTAGTTAGTGCGATCGCTACTCTCAGTACCAAGATTTTAGAGATTAGCGATCGCCTTTATGCGGAGTCCAAAATAAGGAGCAAGGAGCCCCCATCCGAGGGTAAACAAGTAGCAAGTAGCAAACAAGAAGTAAAATCAGCCTCTCTTTCCTCAAGCTCTCCGTACTCCGCCTCTGCATTAGAGAGCTTGCGTGAGCCTCCAGTAGATAATAACCTTAACTTCTTAGATAGAGTCAGACGAACAGGAAAGGGAATTAGCGAGACTTTAGATCGGGGTAAAGAAAAAGTTGGCGAGTTGCTGTTTGGGAAACCTGCTAATGCTAATACTGTTCCAGCAGGCGCAAAATTTGACTTTAATAAAGAAGCAGAAGAAATACAAAGACGTGCAGATGAAAATAGAAAGAAAAATAAAAAGAAAAAGTCTGAGTCAAATCCTACTCCTCCTCCTGCGCCAGTAACTGAGTATAAAGTTCCAAAGCCAGTACAAAAGGTGATCGATTACGGAGTCAACACTCCAGGCGGTCAAGCAATTGGGAAAGTATGGAAAGCAGTGGATGTTGTTACCGATGAAGTTCCAATTATCAAGGATATTAAAAATCAAGCTCCCAACGTTGTTAATAATGTTACAAAAGGCGTACAAACATTTATCAAAGATCCTGTGGGGACTACCAAAAAGGCTACAAATGAGGCACTGGTAAAATTTGGCGAAACTCCTGTATACGATTGGCTTAATGAACGTAATCGTGAAATGGAAAGTCTTAAAAAGAAAGCAGGGGAAGCGATCAAGAAGGGAGACGATGCCATCGAAAATGTTCCAGTTGTCGGTGATATTTACAAGGGTGGTAAAGATGCCTTAAGAAATTTGAATAAATGGAATCCCTTTAATCGCTCCTCCTTAGAAAAGCCTCTCAACTTTGCTTGGGGCAATGAAATGATGGGGAATGAGTATGCGACGTTGGGAAACTTCTATGAAGTAGCAGGTAGCAAGGAGCAAGTAGCAAATGACCAATCAAAACTTGCTACTCGCTACTCGCTACTTGCTAATTTGACTCCTAGTGTTGCTGCTCCAGATCCCACTAACCTCATCAAGAAGGAAGATATTGAAAAGCTGGAAAGTCAGACAAAACAAGAATCCTTGCCTGTGCTTGAGCCATCGGTTGATTTTAGCCAGAAAGAAGCTGAGGTTAAAGAGAAACAGCAACAAAACGAGCAGCTATTGGAGGTAAAATTCCAGAAAGAAACCGAAGTTCTTGACTTAAATAACGAGAAGAAAAGACGTGACGCTATTGATAATATGGGTCAAAAGCTTACGGAAATGGATGATTATTTTCTACAACAGCAAAGAGAAAGCGAGACTCAATCTTATAAAGTAACTAAACAAGCTGCTAATGCTAAAGGTTATCTTACCGTTCCCGAACAGATTAAGTTTGCAGGAGGCGATGTAGCTCAAGAATATCAAAATCAAATTAACTCCATCAGCGATCGCATTACGGCGATGGAAAGGTTGTCACTAGATTTTCAAGGATTTATTTACGGTTTTACTGGAATAGAATACAAAGACGATCCAGAAGTTGAAAAGCAAATAAACGCTGCTATAGCAGCTATAAGCGATCCTGAACTCCAGAAAATACTACGGTCTGCTATGGATTCAGTAACTAATCTGGAAGGTATGATTGTGGGGCAAAAAAGCGATAAATCTCAGTATGAAACCAATAAAGGACTAGCTACGACAGTAGCAGAGAAAAATAAAGGTATTGAGCTTGATTTTCAACGGCGAGATGAGCAATTAGGAGTGCGATCGCAAGTCTTGGAAGCTAAACGTGAACGCAGTCCTAACCTGATTCAACAATTGGGCCTCAATAAAGAAGCGAAAGAAATTGGGGAAGCTCAGATAAATCTTGATTTTGAAAAGCAGCTTAAACAGTTTGATTATCTCAAAGATGCTGCTGGTAACGTCACTCCTGAATATGAGAAGATGAAAAACACTTTGGAGGATTTAAAAGATGTCAGTCTTGCCAATCTTGCCGAAGAAACCAATTCTTTAGTTCAAGTCTTTGATGAAGTAGCTAAACCAGCTTTAAATGGCTTGCTTGATGACTTTATTGATACTTCTGTCACCGCCGAAGAAGCTTGGCGCAATTTTGCTACATCTGTCCTAAAGTCTCTGGCTGATATCTTGATGTCTTATGCCTATCAGGAATTGCTTAATGTGCTGTTTCCCGAAAAAGCACAAGAGCAAGGAGGAACGCAGCAAGCTCAAAGCGGAGGCGGTGACTTGGTGTCTACTGCCATTAATGTGGGAGCTAAATTAATCCCAACTATTTTTAGTCAGGGTGGTGATACTGATGCCATGTACATTCCTCACGCCTCTCATGGCTTAGATACTTCTGATGTAGCTCTAGCTAGAGGTCTGAAGGAAGCGATCGCTCGTGAGGCTCATCCTGAAGCTTTCCCTGCTGTGCTACACAAAGGCGAAGTAGTACTCTCAGACTTAACTGGTGATGCCCAACTAGTCCGTAGCCTCAAGTCTTCTGGAGAATGGAACAGAATGAAATCTGAAGGCTACCAAAAGCAAAAAGTAGAGAATTTCCGTTATGGCTCTGAGGGTATGGGAACAATGAGTAGAAGTGGCGGTAAAACTGTGATTAATAATTATGCCAGTGTCAATGTTACCGCTAAGGATGCTGATAGCTTCAAGAAAACTGAAAACCAGATTCACAAAGACCTGAAGCTAAGACAGGAGCGGAGTAGGAGATAATCAATTAATTATCTGCTCAAGTATTGATTGACCAAGTAGCTATCTTGATATTTTGAGTTGGCACTTAATTTGTCACGAGTTTTCCCAGCCATTACATATAAAATCTCAAAGTTTTTTCTTATTTCTTGAACGTCATAACGTGAGTGAGCTTGGTTCATTTTTGTAATGTACGGCTGAGAATTTTTTTGAAAATCAGCGCAAGCTTGCCTACTACCATATGGATCTTGACCAGAAGCCATTTTAATTATGGTTTCATTGTTTAGACACGAGTAAAAAACATTTTGAATTAGTTCATTTGAATCTTTCATTAAGCTATCAATTTTGTATCTTAAAACTTCTTGTGATTGTGCAAATGCAGGAGAAGCCGAGAAACCAAAAACTAAGCAACTAGCAATCAATAAATTTCCAACTTTCATAGTGAGATAATCTGGGATGGGTTACTTTTCTAGATTATCTCTATTTACAATACAACTATGTGACACAGATCGCACCAACTTCTGAAGTGTTTCTCTACAGTCGATCAAATCTTGGATCATGCCATCAAAAACGTGATGATAACTATCGCTTTTGCAGCAAGCATCGTGAGCGATCGCCTTCTTCGTCAAATCTAGATGCTGTTCCACAGATTCTAGTGTTGCGATCGCTAGTTTGATTTCCGCTTCAGTTTTGTTCATGGCTATCGAAGTATTAATTATTGTCTGTTTCTTTTTCGTCTTCTTTGATAACTAATATGTCGTCTATTGAGAGTTGTTTGTTACCTGATAACTCTCTGACCCAATCTCGAAGACGAATTAATGTAGAATACTCACTGCGAGCCAAAGTCCCATTTTTAGCAGATGATAAAGTTCTTCTGTCTATCTTCATGCCTTTCATTATTAGTTCTTCATAAGCAGCGTTTACAGACAGTTTTTCATTCCAATATTTCCCAATATCGACGTAAGCTCTCATATCAAGGTCAGATACTTTTACGTCGATGATGTTCGCATTTATAGCGAGTTGAGCGTTAATCATATAGCGTTTATCTAATATCGTTAATATGTTTACATATTAGCATAACACTAGAGCTGTACGTTATACCCAAACGTGCTAGTATAATATAGAAATAACAAAAGACGACCGCCCTGTCTGGAAAACTTTGCGATCGCCTTTTGTCTAAAACCCATATCAAAGGATCTTTATGACTTTTAATATATCACTTGAATACGAACAACAACAACGCATACAAAACGATTTAGTAGCTGTAGAGGCACAAATTGATAAAGAGACAAATACTTACTATCTGGGATTCTGGGATGGAAAAGATAACGGAGAGCCTGAAGATCCATACGATCAGAATTATTGGGCAGGATACTGCAATGGATTAAAGCAGTACTGGATGAAGAGAAGACCTTCTGATATTGAGGAGGTATTTTAACAATGGAATACACATTTATTCGCCAAGGATATCTGTGTGTTCCTTACACACAGTTAGTTAAGCGTTTTGGAGAAATGAAGCAAATTGAAGATTACGACGGCTGGGAGATTGAACTGAACGGATTGCCAATTGAGATAGTTACCTTTGACTTTGAAGAACCAGAAACAGAAACAGCATTCAGCGTTTACTCCCACCATATAGCCAGCTTAGAGCTACTAGCTCAAGAATTTGGAGTTAACGCCCTCTCTAACATAAGACCAGTACAAATCAATCAGCTAGCAGCTTAAAAGGATGATACTCGTGGAAACTAAAGGTAAATATTTGACTACTAAAGAAGTAGATTCTATCCACTTCAAAGATTTCAGAAGACCGCTTATTGAAATCATGACCGATTTAAGAAAGCCAATTCAGCCCAGATTTATCAAAAGTAAGTCAATTAAAGGGAAAAGGATTGATTTTGTAAGTTGGTATGAACTCAACAAGTTAATGGATTTTTATTGTCCTGGTTGGGAATGGAATATCAATACTAGCTTTGACGGCACAAAAGTTTGTGTCATCGGAGCATTGACCATCAAAGCCCAAGAAGGAGACTTTACCCGTTCAGCAACGGGTAATGAGAACTCCGATTTAGATGCCTATGGAGATCCTTACTCCAATGCTGAAGCACAAGCATTTCGTCGTGCTTGTGGAAGATGGGGGTTAGGACTCCACTTGTGGGGCTAGAAAATCAAAAACGAGGTTGTTACAGCATCCTCGTTTATTTATCAAATCAATTTTATCAACTAATTATGAATATTTTATCACGTTCAAACACAGACTGCGCTTACCATTCAAGAGAAATTGCTGTAGCGATCGCACAAAATTCTCGTCTCAATGGTTCTGACTCAATTGTGGCTGCTGAATTAATTCAACAAGTTCACTACTGGCTAGAAAAAGAACAAGGAGTAGTAGCAGATGGAATCAGGTGGATATACAACAGTTACCAAAAATGGATTGAAACACAGTTTCCTACCATCTCCACCTATTGCTTCCGCAAAATCAAAAATGCTCTAACAGAATTGGGAATTTTGCTTACCGACCAAAAGCAGCAAAAAAGATGGAATCAAACTTACTTTTACACCATCGATTATGAGCGATTGTATAAACTGCTGGACTGGGAAAAGCCAGACAAAAAGTCGCCGAAACCATTGAAATCTCCGAATGTTCGATCTACAAACACTCAAGAGTGTGAAACTCAAACCATCGAATGTGCGACTGTCGAACAATCAATAACAAAGAATACTTCCAAAGAAAAACCAACAAAGAAAACCTCCCTCTCCGCGTTGCTGGAACAACTGCCAGAAGAAGAGAGAGAGAAGTTCTTATCTTTTGCTGAAAAAGAAGCTGAGTCAATGCCTTACCGAATCGTGTTAGTTAAAAAATGGACAACGGAACATTTCGATGACTTGCTTTCAAGTTGGAAAAAATCTTCCGCGCCTGAAACACAAAAAGCTACAGAAGACAAACAATTCGCTGAATGGTATGACTTGATGCGCCAGTTGGGTCATGCTGTGGCGCAAAGAATCGAGAATGGCGTTGTGATGATAGGAGATAACGCTGGTTATTGGAGTCCCTATGAAGACATATCTCAGTCCTATACACTCGACTATCTCAGAAAATGCGTAGGAGGCAAAAGATAATGCAGCCACTACCATTGAGAGATGAAGCCCAGCCAGGATACGAGCCTGTGGCTTGGAAACCAACTTGGAAATGTTTTTGTTGCCACGATAACGGCATAATTCCAGAGCGTATTGTCCAAACTGTAATGCCTGGCTATGTCTCAGGTAGGCATAAGCCAGTAAAATGCAACACCACTGGTTGCGATATTAAGCTTGGAAAAACTCTGTACCAGACCAATACTTTAGATACTAGATTCACTGCTGAAATTTGCGATCGCCTAGACTCCGAAGAACGAAAGATGTGGGACGAGTGGAGCAAAGAACAGCACGAGAAAAGAAAGCTGGCTTTCTTTTAACCATCTTCGTCGTCTAAACCATCTCCTGCTACACAATCCCAGGCTTCGACTTCAGCTTGAAACTCAGGGTCTCTTTCTAGCTCTGCGTATTGACACTCCAACTTTTCCGCTTCGCTCTTGACGTTGGATTTTTCTCTCATAGGCTCTTGTCTACTCAATGTTCAATACCTCTTAAACACTCCAAGTATCATACTCGCTAAAGCTTACGCTACCAAACGCAGGAGAAGTAACTAACTTATCAGCACAAGACGCTTGCCAGGCAAGACACAGACTAATAGCTGAGTCAGCGTGTCTTTGTCCTTGCTCTTGACGAATGCCTTTACCAGTTCTTTTATTGAGAGGTTTTGGAATACCTTTATCAACGGCAATCATCCTATGGTCATCTATTATGTTGCTGTCGGCTGGTAATAATATCTTTCTATCTTCCAAAGCTGCCTTGTATTTGGGCATATTCTCTCTATACCAATCCTGCGTCATTTTAAGCTCTTCAATCCGATGTCTTCCAAATCTAGAGGCACAGTCTTCACTCAAGGCTGCGCCGTTACCAGTGGCATCCATAAACCCAGCTTGGAAGCGAGGAAGTTTTTGGATGATATGAAACAGTATTTGCTTCTGTTGATAGTAAGGCACGTTTCGCATCTCCAAAGCAAAAGGAGGTTTGCGAACCAAGTTAGGCATTTCTTGTAGCGGAACTAAATAACTTAAGTCACCAGAACGTCCAAAATCGAAGCCAAAGCTAGACTTATATTTTGGATGTAAAAGTGCCAGATGCGGATCAATATTCTCTTTCAGCCATTGCTGCGTCTCACGCTTTCTTTCAGACTCAGATAACTCTAAAAAACTGTCTTTAAGAGTCAGGTTAATAACAGGTATCTCAGAACTCATACACCGCTCAACCATTACCCGACTAAAATAAGCTCCCTGACTATTAGTTGGGACACAGAACAACTCTTCATCAGCATGATCGCCATAGAAATCAACTAAGTTTTGTCGCCAGTCCAACTCCGCAGCCTTGTTATACTCTTGTTTGGTTACTAAACATATTCTCCTAAACAAGCCTTGTTCAAGAGCGTCGTCTAGCGTCGTGCGATGCAGTGAATAAGGCTTTTTACCTGCTAATATTTCTTTAATAATCTCGTTAAAGGGATTATCCTCACCATTATGAGTAGACAAAATGCGAACTCGACCACCCCACATCAATAAAGCCATCGCGGCCTTAATTAATCCCTGTAAATCCTCATGGAAGCTGGCTTCGTCAATCACGACAACCCCTTGTTTACCGCGTAAATTAGTCGGGCGAGAAGAAAGGGCAGTAATCCGCTTGCCTGAAGCAAACTTAATCCGATAAGCCTGAATAGATCGCTTACCATCAGGAGAATTATCCTCAAACAAAAACTCTTCAAACTCACTACAGGCAGTCTGAAAGTGCCTTGCCCAATGTGCAGCATCGTGAATATATTCCAGAGCCATATCCTTATTAGCAGAAATATACCAAACATTCTGCCCACCTTCTTTGGCTGCAATACAAACATTATCAAATGCCTCGCACCAAGAAGCACCAATCCGTCGTGATTTCTCCCAAACTTTGACTTGCGAAAGGTCAGAAATCCAATTTTTTTGATATGGTAATAAAACTGATAAATTGGACATTTAGTTATTAATTATCAAGCTGCTGTAATTCCTTTTTGCCAGTGATTTCTTACCAGATTCGAGTGAACATCTACGATCCGTTGACCAATAAATTTTGCCACAGGTACAGACACCGCGTTACCCGTCATTTTGTATCTCTGGGTATCACTAAACCCCTCTGTCCATCGAACCTCAAAGCCTTGTAATTTTTCACATTCTTCAGGAGTTGGATAGCGTAGCTCGTCTCTATTCAGTAACGCGAAAGCTTTATCCGCAGCACATAGAGTAGGAGTCAAATTCTCATAATGATGCAATTTTCGACCTGCTCCGCTCAAGTAGGTTGTTTCTAGTGTCGTAACGCTTTCTCCAACCTCTCTGGCAACTCCTGATTTGTCCTTTCTGCCTTGCCCAAGATCCGACGCTTTAATTTCTGACTCAAATAATACTTGGAAGGGACTTCTCCAGTCTCCAAGACAGCCGACAATGAAGATTCGACGGCGACGTTGGGAGACTCCGAAGTGTTGAGAGTCAAGCACCCTCCAGGAAAGGTAATACCCGCACTGCGCCAAGGATTCGACAACTCGCTTAAAATCTTCCCGTCCACCACTCGATAACAATCCAAAGACGTTCTCAAGGACGATCCACTGGGGCTTATTTGCTTTAATGAGTCGTACAAAGTCGAAGAATAACCCAGTCCTGTCTCCAGCAAGTCCCTCTCGATCGCCTGCTGTACTTGCGTTCTGGCAAGGGAATCCACCGAAGTAGATGTCGGCATAAGGGATGGCTCTTGGATGTAGTGTGGTGATATCATTCGCTTTAATTACGTTTGGATAATGCTTTTCTAATAACTGATTACAATACCTGTCCTTCTCGCACTGAAATACGATTTCAATACCAGCTTGTTCAAAGCCAATATCAAAACCTCCTGCCCCTGTGAAAAAACTTGCTCCCTTTAGATTCATCTGTTGTTTTGTTGATTGATTAGTTGTGTAAGCTATTAGCTGTTAGCTTTTAGCTATTAGCTTTAAATAAAAGACTACGAACGGCACAGTCTTTGGCTTCTAATAATTTTCTTATTGCCACTGTTTTTTCTGGATTATCAGATAGCTGTTGTTCAAGCTTTGTAGCCAATTCTCCAAAAGGCTTTGAAACTACTTGTAGATGTTCAGGTAAATGAGAGTAGGCGAAAAACTGTTGTAAATATTCTGATTTAGACATTTTTATAAATAATTTTGTTTGAATTTAGCTAAAAGCTAATCCCACAAGAGGACAATGTGGCTAAAAGCTAAGAGCTAATACCTAACATTGATTTTTTAATCTCTTCCATCACCGCTTCTGGAATACCGCTTTTTATCCCAATATCGGCAACTTGCTCTTGTGCTGACTTGACCTTGGCTTTAACTTCCGACTGGTATTTCTTGACATTGACCGAACTACGGTTAAGAGTCGCGATCGCTGTTACCAACTTGGGAAGCTCAATATTTTCTGGCAAATCTTCTAAATCAACTAACACTTGGAATAGCTTTTGTTGAGCTAGCCTGGCTAAAGCGTCAGCCATGTCGTTTTCGTCATCGCACTCTTGAGCGATAATTTTTGCTTGCTCGGTCGCCAGTTGAATATTTTCTAACTGCTTTTTAAACTTTGCTCCATAACGATGGATTGAGGACTTGGAAACTTCGTATCCCTCTAAACTCAACCATCTTTCTAATTCCACATATCCTGAAAAGTGATTCTCGACTAACTTTTTGTCGAGTTCTTTTTTTAAGTTATCTGGAAGGTAATAAACACTATTTCTTTGAGGCACATTCGTCCCACTTGATCCCAACCTTGTACACTTACAATCATGAAGTTAAGATAAGGCGATCCCTGTGTTTTAGATCAATACCGATGAGTGATAATATTCCAGATTTGCCAATTCCCATGCGCTTTGTGTCAGCAGAAGAGAACGAACAAGAAGTTAGGACTTTGATAAAAAACACCATCAATCATTTGACCAAAAAATCAGAAGATCGTATCTACCTTAATCTTCCTAAAAACGAAGTAATTACACCAGATATAATAATCGCTGTATTTCAAGAGCAAAAAGAATGTGGGTGATAGTAGATAAACGCGGTTTTTATTGGTGTGGACAATACGCTTTTGAGTTTGGACGCGATCGCGCTATAAAATTTTCGTCTTTGCAATCTGCTTTCGAGGCAACAAAAACAATATTAATTCCTACACAAATAATAATGCTTTATTAATGTCGCTTTGCTATTGGGAACAATAGGTATATACAAATCTATTGTTTCTTGTTATGGGTCGAAATTATCCAGAATTTCTACAATCTGAGTGCGATCGCTTGAGAAGAGTTGTTTGGATTCAACAACTGGCGATCGGTTTTCTGACTTTAATTGCTTTCTGTTCAATTCTTACCAACAACTACTTTTTGACCAATGCAGCTTACTAAAAACTTTCACCTTTCAGAACTAACTACATCTCAGTACGCTAGTCGTCATGGCATTTCTAATCAACCGAGTAGTAAGCAGACTGAGAATTTAAAAGCCTTATGTGAATCAATTTTGCAACCAGTTCGGGAGCATTTCCATAGACCAGTGATTGTGTCTTCGGGTTACAGATCTCCTATACTCAATGCTCGTGTTGGGGGAAGTAAAACATCTCAGCATTGCTTTGGTCAAGCAGTAGATTTTGAAATCCCAGGTCTTCCCAACAAACAGGTAGCGGAGTGGATTAAGGAAAACCTCAGTTTCGATCAATTGATACTGGAATTCTACAATGACAAAGATCCTAACAGTGGGTGGATTCATTGTAGTTATGTAGACGATAATCGAAAACAGGTTTTAATCTTCAATGGTCAACGATATCAAGCCTGGGCATAATTGACATCGCCTAAAACAGAAGCTAATGAACTGTTCCAATTCTTCCCGTTTTTTCCCATAACTTCTCACCTTCCTACTTTCTACTTTGCCCAGTTTCCCATCTACAGAAAGAGAAGGAGGAAGAGAGAGAAGAAGAGGGAGGGAGGGGGGAGGGCGATCGGCAGCCTGTAGTGGGAAGAGGTGGGATACCCCCTTTCCCCTCCTCACT
>JBOFLX010000122.1:0-41957 GCA_051658085.1 Waterburya sp. | reverse complement strand
TACCCAACTGGAATTAAAGTTACAGATCTTGAACTTGATGCTATTGCTCTTGAGCGAGACACTTTTCATGGCGAGTGGAACTATAGAATCAAACCTCAAATTGTCAGCTAATTGTTCAATTTATTTTTACATAGCTCCTTTGTGCCAAAAAATAGCGATCGCGAATATATTTGCGATCGCTACATTAATTTTATTACTCTGTTAATTATTTATTTTCTGCTTGCTCTTTGAAAGATTCTGCTTTCTCTTGCTTTTCTTGACCATGTTCAACAGCTTCCTGATCACCAGAAAACTTACCTAAATTTTCTCTAATTTTGCCTTCGATTCTTTCGCTTCTAGACTCTGCTTTTAACTCCATAGACTCGGCTGCGTCTTTAATTTTATCCTTATCCATATCTCTATTTATTTTTTTATTTTGTTTACACGACCATCTTAATTTTTATTAATCAGATGAGCTTCTATCTTTTGGTATATTTTATTCTTGAAATAATTATTTTCTGATATTAAAATAATTTGAATTCAATCAATTTTTATTGATTAGTTAGAAGTAATCGGACGTTGACCATCAATATCTAATGTATCTACTACTTGATATTTATTTGCCATAATTGGACGTTCGCCATCATCTTCAAAAGTATTTACAACTTCTGTATAACTATTGTCCACTGGGCGTTTACCATCTATTTCTAACACCTGATCTGCATCCAAATCACCAGAAGTAATAGGATCTTGAATATTTCTGGCTGTCATTAGAAAATCAGGACTTTTTTCAATTGGACGATTTCCATCTTCATCAAAAGTATTGGCTATTTCTATTTGGGTATGATCAATCGGACGAATTCCATCTTCTTGATAAGTTTTATTTTCTTGCTCTCGGTTCATAATTACGATTGCTGACAAGCTTGAGATTAACAGATTAATTAAAATAACGATTTTTATTCATTTAAGAATCGCTAAAGCCAATCTAACGCAATAGCATTTAAAACTAATCTAACTAAAGTTTAATTTTTAAAGGTTTAATTTTTTGCTCAAGTAACTCATTGAAAGTGGGCAAAAATACTTTTTGCGCCTCTATCTTTAGATATATTTTTATAAAAAGAAATAGCCTTGTTCGTATTTTTATAAATTGCAATGACTTCAAATTGATTTTATCAATATCGGGATCAATTAAAAAAGCCTGTTAATCAACAAAAAATTATTTGAAACTATAAAGAAAATATATCTTGAGAAAGAATAAAAACAAGATATAAATGTGTTTTATTTAAGAAATCAACAAGATTATAGACAATAGATTAGATATTATGGTTACAGTTAAAATCAAAGACAGTGACAGTTCCGAATCGAGTCATTCTGCCATCAAATCGCTAACAGGGCAATTAATAATTATTGGCGGTGCAGAAGACAAAGATAATGATTGCATAATTTTAAGAGAATTTGTGCGACGGGCAGGTGGTAGAAAAGCCAAAATTGTAGTTATGACGGCAGCCACTGGTTTACCAGGAGAAGTTGGTTCAGACTATCGACATATTTTTGAAAGATTGGGTGCAGACATAGTAGATATTGTTGATACCGAAAGACGAGAAGATGCCAGTAACTCCAGAAATTTAGAAGTTATTGAAAATGCCACTGGAGTCTTTTTTACAGGAGGAGATCAGTCTCGTATTACTGATTTGCTAAAAGACACGGAAATAGATAAATTATTGCACCAAAAATTGGCTAAAGGTTTAGTTATTGCTGGTACAAGTGCAGGTGCAGCAATGATGCCTAATATGATGATTGTTGAAGGAGAAAGTGAGACTAACCCTCGTATTAACAGCGTTATTTTAGAACCTGGAATGGGTTTTTTGCCACAAGTAGCTATAGATCAACATTTTGCTCAACGAGGAAGATTAGGCAGATTTGTTTCAGCTTTAATGCAACAACCTGCGGTATTAGGATTTGGGATTGATGAAAACACTGCGATCGCTGTTGATGGAGATGAAATTGAAGTAATTGGTGAAGGCGCGGTAACAATTATTGATGTTGCCAATATCAGTCATACTAACTTAGACGAATCTTTACATGATGAAGCCTTAGCAATTTGTGGTGCAAAATTGCATATTTTACCCCAAGGTTATCGTTTTAATATTAAGCAAAGAAAATGCGTTTGTTAATTTAATAATTACTGTCAGGTGGGCATTGCCCACACTACCTAATCTCAAACAAAATCTCCTTTATTCTGTAACTTTTCTGCTTCTAATTCTCGAACTTCTTTATGTAAAAAATAATTCAAAAAAGTTCTGATACCTGCGATCGCAGCCAGCAAACCTATACTTTCCCAAGTAGGTGTTATTGCTGTACCTACAATATCAGCAGCTAAAAGAAACTCTAAAGCTAATGCCAAAGATAAGCCCAAATCTAGTCTAATAGTATGATAAAAATCTTCGGAATCTTTGCGACGATAACTACGCAGAAATTTCGGAATAGTTTTTAGAATAGAAAAAGCGACAATAAAAATGGCTATGCCTTCAATGATTAATTTTAAAATGTTGGCAATGTGATGTAATTCAGTTTCTACTGCTAAAATCAACCCAGACATTTAGATAATTATTGAGACACAGCCTGTATTCAACTTTCTACCTTACACTAACCAAAGTTACATCTAAAATAAACAATCTAGAATATTTATTTAATTAAAGAAATCTTTAACTGAATCAATAAAACTTTCTGAGGTATCTTCAGCTTTATCTCCTGCTTTATCAAACTTATTTTTTACCTCACCAATTTCTTCTTTAGCTTCACCTTTAGCTTGTTTGAACGTCCCTTCTGTTTGTCCTGTAAATTCACCTATCTTACGCTGCGCTTTACCAATATTTTTTTCCACTGTGCCTTCAGCTTGATCGCTAATACCTTCAGCCGTCACTGCTAAATGTGAACTTTGAATCGTGACAGCGTTGGCATTATTATTAATATCAAACACAATATTTGCCCAAGCCAGAATAGTAATAGCGATCGCCACCAAGACAATAACTAATTTACTTGCATACATTTTTAGTAAATCAGAAATAGTTTGTTGTTTATAGGACATTTGGTATCTCCAATCTTTTATGTAGGCATCGTACTCTAATCTTATCTTGATCTCGCTCTCTCTTTGGTTAGATGTTTAACAAAAGCTATAAGTTATAAGCTCTTTAATCAGCTTATAGCTAAAGACATAGCGGTTTTAACTATTCATCTTCTATTACCTGACGAATACGTTGTTCAAGACGATCCAAATCCAAACCACCCTCATCACGACTGATACGACGTACAGTGCCATTAATATGACTTAAATCACTCAGCAAATCTCGTAAAATTTCTTGTTGTTGACGAGACTGGATAACTTCTTTGGGTTCTTGCACAATATCCCTCAAGATAGTTGCTTCCGATCTAGATGCGACTAAAGGACTAATTTCACCTTCGAGATAAACATGAGTACGTCTTCCTGAACCTCTGTCTTCTTCGATAGGAACTAAAGCTGTAACGCGATCGCTGCGAACATATTTACCAAAACCAAGAGGAACTAATACCGATGATTGTATTTTCATAGAGTAGATAACTACAAAATTGAATTTTTAGATTTACTTTTGCTTTGTTGCGTTATTACTATTTTAAATAAGCTCAATCATCTACAGATTATAGTTTTCACACATTAGCTAGAGAATTTTCCACCCTGGTTTTTATGCGGTTTTTTTGCTAATTTTTATACAACTATAGACAGGTGATTTTTGTCTTTTGACTTTTGACACTTCCAGTTCTGATATTTTGTTATAAAAACATCAAAAAGTCTAGAATTTTCATCTCACTGACTAATTATTTAAGACTATAGTCGGATACAAAATAGTTTATATATACCGATGATGTAAATAAATGTAAAGTAAAACTTCGGTAGATGAAAGAAATAGCTGTAGCTAAAGTAGACGAACTGCAAAACGGTCAAATGCAGCAAATAACCGTCGGCGATTCGCAGATATTATTAGCTAAAATTGACAATAAATTTTATGCCACAGGTGCTTTTTGTACTCATTACGGCGCACCTTTAGAAAAAGGAATATTATGCGGAGAAACAATAGTATGTCCTTGGCATAATGCTTGTTTTAATGCGATCGCAGGACAGCAACAAGAACCCCCAGGTTTAAATTCTCTCTCAACTTTTCCCACCAGAGTTGAAGGAGAACAAGTTTTAGTTAAGCTACCTGATGAAATACCTCAGCAGCGTACTTTATTAATGTCTAGATCTGTACCTAAAGTAGATAATCGCATATATGTTGTTTTAGGTGCAGGTGCTGCTGGAACGGCTGCGGTAGAAAGATTACGTCAAAAGGGTTTTCAAGGCAGAATACTTTTAATAAGTGCTGAAGAAAAGTTGCCCTATGATCGCACTAAGTTAAGCAAAAAGTATCTTCAAGGTCAAGTAGAGGAAGATTCGTTACCTGTACGTAGTTGTGAATTTTATGAACAACATGGAATTGAATTGCGTTTTGGCAAAGCTGTAACTCAAGTAGATGCAATAAATAAATCAATTACTTTTGAAGATGGTTTTCGTATTGAATACGACTCCTTGTTACTAGCAACAGGAGGAAAAGCCAGAAAGTTAGATGTACGTGGTTCTGATTTAGAAGGAATCTACACCATACGTCAACCAGAAGATGCTAACCTTGTTTTAAATGCAGTCAAAAATGCCAAACAAGCTTTGATAATTGGTTCGAGCTTTATCGGTATGGAAGCAGCAGCTAGCTTAAACCAACAAGGTTTAAAAGTTACAGTAGTTTCTCCTGATGATGTTCCTTTTAAGAAAATCTTAGGGGATCAACTCGGCAAAATATTCCAAAAAGCCCACGAACAGAAGGGTATAACTTTTAAATTTGGTACCAAAGCAACTAAATTTACTGGCGATGGTAAAGTAAAGTCTGCTGTTTTAGACAATGGCGAAACTATTGCTACCGATTTAGTGATTGTGGGTATTGGTGTTGAACCAAATACCAGTTATTTAGAAGGAATTGAATTAAACAAAAAAGATCATAGTATTCCTGTCAACGAATATCTGCAAACCGAAATACCAGACACTTATGCAGCAGGAGATATTGCTCGTTTTCCCTATGCACCAGTGAAAGATTCAACCCGTATCGAACATTGGCGATTAGCAGCACAACATGGACGTATAGCTGCGGAAAATATGCTAAATAACGGCAATTCTGCCCTTACAGTCGATAATATTGTTCCTTTCTTTTGGTCTGAACAATACCATCTCAAACTACGTTACGTTGGACACGCGGAACAATGGCATGAAATATATATTGATGGCGATTTAGATTTAGATAAGCCAGAATTTCTTGCTTTTTATCTCCAAAATAACCGAGTTATGGCGGTAGCAGGAATAAATAGAGATAGAGATATTGCAGCTATCTCGGAATTAATGCGCCTACAAAAAATGCCCAATGGAATAACAGTCAAAGATAAAGCAATTGACTGGATTCAGGCTATTAGGGATTAGGGGGTGATTGGTGATTAGGGATTAGTAATCTGTCAATTTTTAATTGATGGGTTGAGATTAGGTAGTAAGTAGCAGTTAGCAGATAAAAACTTTTCAGCAACGCCGAAAAAAACTAATTACTAAGAACTAAAAACTAATTACTAATTACTAAAGCTCAAGGCTATCACGCTTAATTAGTAATCAATAATCAATAAATAATCAATGAACCACTACGACGTAATTATTATCGGTGCGGGTGCAGGTGGCGGAACTGTTGCCTATTCACTTGCGCCTACAGGAAAACGCATTCTTATTTTAGAACGAGGCGGTTATCTGCCTAAAGAAGACGATAATTGGAATCCTGACGCGATTTTTCAGGGTAGAAAGTATCAAATAGAGGAAAAATGGCTAGATCAAGATAATAAGGCTTTTTTACCCCAGGCTTTTTATAATGTCGGCGGTAATACGAAAGTTTATGGTGCAGCTTTGCAACGAATGCGAGAAGAGGACTTTGGTGAAGTAAAACACCAAGGTGGCATATCTCCTGCTTGGGAATTTAGCTATCAAGATTTTGAACCTTATTACACTCGCGCCGAAAGTCTGTTTAAGATACATGGACAAAGAGGCGAAGATATCACTGAACCTACCATGTCGGCGGAATATCCTTTCCCTGCTTTACCTCACGAACCACGTATTCAAGAAGTAGCAGATGACTTACAAAAATTGGGTTTACATCCTCATCATTTAACTTTAGCAGTCGATCGCAATGTAGAAGATCCTGAAAATAGTCCCTGTATTCGCTGTGCTACCTGCGATCCTTATCCATGTAAAATCGATGCCAAAATGGACGCGCAAACAGCTTGTGTCGATCCTGCGACAGAATACGATAATGTCGAATTAAAAATAAATGCCCTCGTAACCAGATTAATTACCGATGATAGTGGCAATAAAGTCCAAGCGGTAGAAGTAGAAATTGACGGTAATAAAGTTCAATACACCGCCGATACCTTTGTGCTTTCCTGTGGTGCAATTAATTCCGCAGCCTTATTATTAAAATCTGCCAACGCCAAACATCCTAACGGTTTGGCAAACTCTTCAGATATGGTAGGACGCAATTTAATGCTACACAACCATTCTGCGGTAATAGCGATCGCTGATCAACCTAATCCGACAATTTTCCAAAAAACTCTAGGCTTTAATGATTTTTATTTTGGTAGTTCTGAACATGATTATCCTTTAGGACAAATTCAAATGACAGGTAAATCAAAATGGAATCGTTTAGCAATTTTTTCTCCTGACTCCGTACCCAAGCCTACTTTAGAATATATGGCAGCACACGCCCTAGACTGGTGGTTAACTAGCGAAGATTTACCAGATCCCGATAACCGTGTTACCTTTACATCTGAAGGCAAACTTAAAGTAGATTTTACTCGCAATAATCTTAAAGCTCATCGAGAGTTGATTAATCTGTGGCAAGGATATCTTAGACAAGTTGGCTTTTTTATGTTTATGGTCAAAGAAGTACCACTTTCAGCAGTTTGGCATCAGATAGGTACTTGTAAGTTCGGCTCAGACCCTAAAACTACTGTTCTCGACCTCAACTGTCGCACTCATGATCTGGAAAATCTCTATGTTGTTGATGCTAGTTTCTTTCCTTCAATGGGTGCAGTTAATCCTACTTTAACTATTATCGCTAATGCCTTGAGAGTCAGCGATCGCCTTAAAGATATTCTAGAGTAATTTATTGATTAAGTTGAAAATATGAACCACGAAAAATTTATGCAAGCAGCAATAACAGAAGCCAAAAAAGGAGATTTACCTTATGGTGCGGTAATAGTAAAAGACAACGAAATTATCATGGGTGGATATAATACTGCTCAAACAGATAATGATGTGGCTGCACACGGAGAATTAAATGTTTTACGTGCCTTTACTAAGAAATATGGTTATTCTTTAGATGCCTTATCTGGTTATACCATTTATACTACCTGCGAACCCTGCCCAATGTGTGCAGCAGCTTGTGTTTGGGCTGGAGTTTCTACAATAGTGTTTGGTGCATCAAGCCAACAAGTAAAGGAATTAGGGCAAGAACAAATTAATTTAGCTTGTAAAACCGTTACCGATAAAGGATTTCAACCTATAGAAGTTGTTGGTGGTATTGTGGCTGAAGAATGTCTGGAATTATTTAAGAAAATATAGTACCGCTACGCGGAAGTCAAAAGTCAAAAGTTTTGACCCACTATCTACTACCTACTACCTACTACCTAACCTCAATCCATCAATTAACATTTGACATACTCATTTTTGTCTTGGTCTCGCCTGCCCGTCTAGAAAGGTAAGGTCGAGTAGGAGTAAAGGTGTTGACAAAAACCAGGTAATGTAGCGAACCCAAAAGGTAGGGCGACCGTATATAACACTCTGTCCTTGTCCTAATGCCATTGCTAAATAAAGTGCGCTGGCAATTAAACAAATGAAAAAATTAAGAGTGAAAAGAATTTTCCATGTTTCTTTTTTTGCAGACCGCGCCCCAAAACCAAAAATAATAGCTCCTATTGCCATACCGATAACACCAATACAAAGCCAAATTTGAACCATAACAACTACTTTAAATGATTAAACAGCATTCAATTAAATAATATTAAGTTTGACAACAATTTTAAATATAAACATACTTCTAAAGAGGGATTTTTAACACAAAATATTTTACTTTTCCTGTTTATACTTAAATTTTTAACAACAAAAAAACACCAGTATCAAACTGATGTCAATTAATTTAAATAAATTTAAACTCAATATTATTCAGCTAAGGATTGGTCGTTATAATCAAAATCTAAACGACTATCATCTCTTTCTTCAAGCTTATCTTTTAGTCCTAATTCTTCATTATCTGACATTTCAAAACCTGCTTGCTTGCTCAGTTGATCAACATCATTGACTTCATCAAAAGGTTCAGTATGAGCAAATTTTCCTTCATCAAGAGCTTCGGTTTGAGCAAACTTTTCTTCATCCGTGTCCATAGTACAAAAAATTTTAACTTTTGACTTTTGAGTGACCAGTAGCAGTACTAAGATATTCTACCTTCACTTGGGCCGTTAATAGCTTTCCAACCAGCTAAACCACCTTGTAACTGAGAAACACTTTCAAAACCCTTTTGACGTAAACTATTTGCTGCTTCCGCTGCTTCTTCGTCAGTGTTACCGTAAACATAAATTGAACGGTTGTCAGGTAAACTTGTAACATCAGACATTAACATTGCACCTGTGATCCGTTCTTCCAAAAATGCCTCGCGCGATCGCGAATCGATAATTGTTAGTGCTGGTTCTCCCCACTGTAAACGCTCTTTAAGTGCTTGTGCGCTTGATACTGCGGTTTGTTTGGGAGGAGTGGGAATTGCCTTAGTTAGTTTTTCTTTAACTTCAGAGATGACATCTGCTTCTGTTTTTGGTTGAGAAGGTAATTTTTCTTTTACTACTTCTTTGGCTTCAGACAATTTTTCTTTAGTGGCTTCTTTAGCTTCAGATAGTTTTTCTGTAGCCTCAGAGACTACTTGTGTTTCTTTTTGTTCTGCTGGTTGTTCTGACATAAAATTTTCCTCTATTTTTTTATAATTAACTATCACTACTTATTTAGACAAATTTTATAATTTTTGACCTCCCTCTTCAGCTAGAGTTTATTGATCTTTGAGATTTTCTAAAATCCAACTTTTGGTACATTTGTCAAATAAGTTTTTTTACTTACATTGGTCGTAACTAGTTCATAAATTATGAATTTTAGTAATTAGTTGCAGGTAAAAAATCAATTATTTCAAAACAATGCAAACTAAAGAAAGTCGTCCAACTCCCGATGATATTCCCCCACAGAAGCTAGACTATCCTGCTTCTCAAAGGGATATGAAACCCCAACCCGATAGCAATTTATCTAACTACAATCCTGCCAATAAATTGACTGATAAAGTGGCTTTTATTACTGGTGGTGATTCTGGTATTGGTCGGGCTGTAGCGATCGCCTATGCTATGGAAGGGGCAGAAGTGGCTATTTTCTACAACGAAAATGATACCGATGCCGAAGATACCAAAAAAATGGTCAAGGAAATTGGTAATAAAGATTGTCTAATTATTAAAGGTGATGTTCGCAATTACGAAGACTGTGAACAGGCAATTAAACAAGTAGTTGATCGCTTTGGGAAATTAAATATTCTGGTCAATAATGCAGCTTACCAGATGACCCAAAATAAGTTTGAAGACATATCTTTAGAACAGTTTCGGCGCACCATGGAAACTAATGTTTTTGGTTATTTCTACATGGTTAAAGCAGCCTTACCTTATTTAGAAGCAGGAGATGTAATTATCAATACTGGTAGCATTGTCGGCAAAATGGGTAAAGGAATGCTAGTAGATTACGCCACTTCCAAAGGCGCAGTCCATACTTTCACTAAATCCCTAGCTTTAAACTTAGGCGATCGCGGTATTCGCGTCAATTCTGTTGTACCAGGCCCTGTTTGGACTCCTAATATCCCTGCAACTATGCCTGTAGACAAAGTCGATAACTACGACACTGACGGCATCCTCAAACGGGCAGCACAACCAGAAGAATTAGCACCTGCTTATGTATTTATGGCTTCTGCTGACGGTAGCTTTGTTACAGGCGCACTCTACGACGTAACGGGCGGACAACTTTCTTCTTAGACAGTGATTAGGGGCGCAAGGCTTGCGCCCTCCAAGTAGCAGGTAGTGGGTAGTAGGTAGTAGGTTTTTTTATGCAACAAGTATGAAGTGTTTTACCTTTTACCTTTTCCCTTTTCCCCTTTACCTATTACTTGTTCCTTAATCAACAATTTACAACCATTTAATATTATGACTATATCTGCTGATCAAATTCCCGCACAATCTCAAAATCACAAACCTGCTCACGAGTCGGAAATGACTCCCAAACCAGTTTATGATCGTGATAGCTATAAAGGCAGCGATAAGCTAAAAGGTAAAGTCGCTCTAATTACTGGTGGCGATAGTGGTATCGGTCGTTCAGTTGCCGTACTCTATGCCAAAGAAGGGGCTGATGTTGCTATTGTCTATCTCGACGAACACGAGGATGCTCAAGAAACTAAAAAAGTAGTCGAATCTTTGGGGCAAAAATGTTTGGTTATTGCTGGTGATATTAGCGGTGAAAAATTCTGTGCCGAAGCCGTACAAAGAACTGTAGATGAATTGGGCAGACTAGATATTCTGGTTAATAATGCTGCTGAACAGTATATGGAAAACCCAGAAACTCTAGAAGATATTGATTCCGCACGTTTGGGCAGTATTTTTAGCACCAATATTTTTTCGATGTTTTACTTCTGTAAGGCTGCTATTCCTCATCTCAAAGAAGGTAGTACTATTATTAATACTACTTCGATTAATGCCTACAAAGGAAACGCTCCTTTACTAAGCTATTCCACAACCAAAGGTGCAATCTTGGCGTTCACTCGTTCATTATCTCAATCCTTACTCAAAAAAGGTATTCGAGTCAATGGTGTTGCCCCTGGCCCAATTTGGACTCCTTTTATTCCCGATGCTTTCCCTGCTGAAAAAGTAGAAGGCTTTGGTAAACAAGTTCCTATGCAGCGTCCAGGTCAACCTGTAGAAGTAGCAACTAGCTTTGTTTTCTTAGCTTCAGAAGATTCTTCTTACTTTGCAGGACAAGTTCTACACCCTAACGGTGGTGCAGTTGTTAATGCGTGACTTCCTCCCTCAGTAAACTGAGGGCTTCCCAATCTCACGACTAGGAGCTTACTGCCCTACGCCACTTATCTAGAACTATGACAGCTATCATAATTCCCCGACAGTACGACACGCGAGTTGCTCCTCGACGCCAAGCGCCAAGACCGCACTCGCTTAATTTGACAGTCAATTTCTTTCCCCGCAAGTCCTGCGGTATATGCGAAGCGGTATCCTTTAGGACTAACGTATCAAAGATACTTTATGTCCTTTGTACGTTTGGAATTTTACCGACATAACGGATGTTCCTATGTCGAACCCTATATTCCAAGTTGTCAAGGTTCTGCTTTGTACGAAGTTACAGCAATTATTAGCTAGATTTTACGTACAGAAGTAGTATACAACGACCAAATCCTTTAGTATATGAAGATTTTGGTCGAAACCGTCAAGTTCGCTATCATCCCTTCGGCAAGCCGAGGGACTTCCCGCTCACAAAGTTAAAACCGCTTTGCGGTTAGCTATAAGCTATAAGCCATAAGCTATACGCCATAAGCTTTAATAAGTCCAGATCCTTGGATTTTAATGTAGTCCAGTAGGTTGGGTTAGGCAAGGATATCTCTAAAATTTATTGTTAAGTAAATTGTTGCCGTAACCCAACAAAAATATATCGTTTAGATATGACAGAAAAGCAATTACCAAAATTAGGATTAGTTTGCGTTACCGCTTCTGAGGAAGTGCGGTTTCGTACTGTCACCCGTCGAACCTTATCAAAACTATTAATACCAGAACAACAAGCAAAACTGAGACAGGTATATACAGCTAACCTAATCAATTTAGCCAAAGCGATCGCTTTTTGTCATCGAGAACAAATTCAACTCTATCGAATGAGTTCGGCATTGTTTCCTTTTGCCGATGAAGCTATAGGCAACGACATATTAAGCGAGTTTGAGTCACAGCTAGAAAAAATAGGCAATGAAGCTAAAAGATTAAAAATTAGAATAGTTGTGCATCCTAACCAGTATGTAGTGCTTAATTCAGACCGCAGCGAAGTAGTTAATAATAGTATCAAAATTCTGACAACCCACGCTCATATCTTAGACTTATTAAAATTACCTTGTTCTCCCTGGACATCTATGAATATTCATGGCGGAAAAGGCGATCGCGCGGGGAGATTAATTAATAATATTCAACAGCTACCTCAAAATGTCTATTCTCGTCTGACTCTTGAAAACGATGAATATACCTATAGTAGTCAAGCGATCGCTGATATCTGTCAAGCAGCTAAAGTGCCGATGGTGTTTGATGCCCATCATCATTTAGTTTATGAACATCTAGATAGCTACGATCACCCCAGCGTTAGTAAAATGCTAGAAATCGCCAGGACTACTTGGGAACAACCTCAATGGCAATTAGTTCATATCTCAAATGGTAGAGAACACCTGCACGATAATAAACACAGTGATTTAATTACCAATATGCCTGCCAGTTTTTACAATGCACCCTGGATTGAAATAGAAGCCAAGCTAAAAGAACAAGCAATTTCCAAACTCCGAGAAGAATGGTTGCGATCGCCAAATTTAACACAGTTAACAAAACATTATTTTTAACTTTTGCCTTTTTATTGAACTCTTAAAAGCTTGTGAGTTTGCAGGCTAATTCGCCACTTAGGATGTTGCAAAATGTAATTAAAAATCAAGTTTTGGCTTTGAGGAGAATTCCATTCAGGTTGTAGAT
Organism: Waterburya sp.; assembly: GCA_051658085.1. Classification (GTDB taxonomy): domain Bacteria; phylum Cyanobacteriota; class Cyanobacteriia; order Cyanobacteriales; family Xenococcaceae; genus Waterburya. Next base: position 29,036 of record JBOFLX010000122.1, on the reverse strand, counting down.
AACATAAAGCTGTTTTTGGCACTAAGGCTGCTTGTTGTTCAGCCCATTTTAAGTCATATTCGTTGGTGACAACTACTTTCAATTCCGTAGCCTGACTGTAAATACTACTGTGAGGAGCTTTAAACTGTTTAGGAGAAAAAGTTACCCAATCAAAATCTCCACTAAAAGGATGTGCGCCAGAAGTCTCTACATGAACCTGCATTCCTACATTGTGTAACTCTGTAGTAAGAGGATACAAATTGTGCATCAATGGTTCACCGCCTGTAATCACGACAATAGCAGGATTAATTACTTTAGCTGCACTGGCTAACTCCTGAGTAGATTTAAGGGGATGACGTTGAGCATTCCAGGAGTGTTTCGTATCACACCAGGGACAATGAACATCACAGCCTCCCAAGCGAATAAAGAAGGCGTTTACCCCTGTCCAATACCCTTCCCCCTGGACAGAATGAAAGGTTTCTACAATCGGATAAGTAATAGTTTTAGTAGCAGTATTCAAAATATTTAAAATAATTAAATACAGTATGTTGATTTTATTATAAGTAAAGAAGTCAGAAGTCATTTCATTGATCATTTAACATTTATCATTTATCAACGAGGTTCAATATTTAATGAATGGTCAGGAGTCAGAAGTTTTTACCCACTACCTAGTACCTACTACCTAGTACCTACTACCTACTACCTAACCTTAATCTTGTACGACTATAGCTATGCCTTTAACAATCCGCGATCATGATTTTAACTGGGGACAAAGAACTTACTTAATGGGTATTCTCAATGTTACTCCTGATAGTTTTAGTGATGGTGGAGAATTCAATAGTCTAGATTCCGCTCTCACTCAAGCTAGAACCATGATTAATCAAGGAGTAGATATTATTGATGTTGGTGGAGAATCTACTCGCCCTAATGCAGTCGAAGTTTCAATTGAAGAAGAGTTAAAACGGGTTATTCCTGTAATTCAACAACTACGACGGGAAACAACAGTTCCCATTTCGATAGATACAACCAAATCAATCATCGCCCAAGAAGCGATCGCAGCAGGAGCAGATCTAGTCAATGATATTTCAGGAGCGACGTTTGACCCAAAAATGTTAGAAATGGTATCTCAGCTAAACGTACCAATTGTTTTGATGCATACTCGTGGTACTCCCCAAACAATGAAAACTTTAACTAAATATCAAGATGTGGTAGCAGAAGTAAAAGAAGCATTAGCTCAACAAGTAGAGAAAGCAGAGGGTTGTGGTATTCCTAAAAGTAATATTATTATCGATCCTGGAATTGGTTTTGCTAAGACCGCTATCCAAAGTTTAAAATTGCTCCAGCGTTTACCTGAATTGAAAGCTTTAGATTTACCTCTGTTAGTTGGAGTATCCAGAAAAAGCTTTATGCGTCCGATTTTGCAAAAAGAAAACCCCAAAGAACGAATCTGGGGTACGGCTGCTGCTTGTTATGGAGCGATCGCCAGAGGTGCAGATATTTTGAGAGTTCATGACGTAGCAGAAATGTATGATGTTTGTCGAATGGCAGACGTGATCGAGCGTAATTTTGGCAAATAATTTAAAGTCTCTAGGAATTACTGTAAAAAGTCTAATGTTTCTCAGGCAGCGTTTGAGTATGATAGATAAAAAATTATATGAATATTTATAAATAATGAATGAACGGTCTGATTCTTCCTCTAATGTTAATTCCGAGGACACAGTAGAACTAGAAAATGGCAGAGTACAAGAAGAACAATCTTTATCTTTAGCACCATCGGAGTCAGCAGAATTAAAAGAAGTTAAGCGATCGCCAATCAACAAAAAAACATACAATCGTCGTGTTAACTTATCTCAATCCCAATTAATTGTAATTTCTTTATTACTTATGGGGTTAGGTTTATGGTTGCGGATTTCCTGGTTGGGTTTAACTAGTGCGATCGCAGCTTTATTATTATCTTTAGGGGTAGTATTTAATTCTATTCAAATCTGGATTAATCACTTCCTCACCATACAAGAAAGAAGGGGTATTCTAGCCTTTATTGGGTTTACAGCAGCGATCGCTGGTTTGTGTAATTATTTGGGAGTCTATAATAATGTTGGTAGCTGGCTCAATCAGTTTAAATATGATGAGTTTGGTTCATGGGCAGAATGGATTGGGGCTTTAGGACAGATTTCTATTGCCATATTGGCTGTATATGTCGCTTGGGCGCAATATGTGATTTCCAAAGATTTAACTATTCAACAAAACCGTATTACTCAACAACAAACCATTGATACCTATTTTCAAGGCATTTCTGACTTAACTTTAAATGACGAAGGACTACTGGAAGATTGGCCACAAGAACGAGCGATCGCTGAAGGTCGAACCGCCTCAATTCTTTCTAGTATCGACGAAAATGGCAAAGCCAAAGTTATTCGTTTTTTATCTCAATCTCGCTTTTTGACTCCTCTTAAACGAGATAATCGACTAGGCAGGGCAATACTCGATGGTAGTGGTGGATACTCGGAAGATCGTAATTATGGAATCAGAGTTGTGGATTTAGGAGTCATGCTAGCAGGTGCATATTTAGTTGGACAAGATTTACGTTGGGCAGATTTAAGCGATGCCAATATGGTACGAGCCAACTTGAGTCATTGTGATTTAATTAAGGCTAATCTAGCTCGAACTGTTCTCTACGAAGCTAATCTGGCTGGGGCAGACATGAAGGGAACTCGTTTATTTTATGGTTCAGTTGAAACGGCTACTCCCCGTAGCATTACCGTCCCACCCGACTACGAAACAGGCAAACATACAGGTACAGTTGTAGAAAAAGCAAATCTTTCGGGGATCAAACGCCTCAGTGATGAACAGCGTTATTATTTGTGTGCTTGGTGTGGAGAAAAATCGCGATCAACTATTCCTGGAGGCTGTGATGGCATTCCTAATAAATTAGGTAGATAAGTTAATCAGTATTTACCTATTGTTATTTTTGTTTGTTGAAATGCGATCGCTGTTTTTATGACGGATAAAGCCAACTGTGAAATAGGCGAGTTAATCTTGGCATTACTACATAAGCAAGGAGAAGAACAACTAATGCTGTCATAATTGCTTGACGTAAGAGATAAGGAAAACTTATTAAATAAGGAGCTAAAAAATGACTTAAAACAGATACACACAGAAAAACTCCAATCCAAGTGACAAAGGCAGTTTTATACTTTGGCGGAGGAAGAGAAGTTGTGTTGGGAAGAGAAACCAAAGGTTCTAATCCTGTCAAGATTTCAACGTGTTCGGGCTTTTCTATTAAAGGTTTGGCGCGTTCTATCCATTCTTGGCGTTCAGGTGACTGCATCCATTGGCAGAGATTTTCATAGCGATCAAAACGCAGAATAACTACATATTCGGTTCTAGAACCAGGTTGAGGTCTAATAATAGTTACCCCATTATGACCTTTAAATTGTTTAGCAACACCAGAAATGCCTTTAAGCCACTCTTCGTATCCTGCTTCGCGACTAGGACGGATATAATGAGAGATTATAGCAGTAACTTGTTGATTTTCGGCATTTTCTTCATCAATATTCATCTTTGCACCTGTTCCTTATTTCCTATTTAATAGCAGCAAGCACAAGCTAAACCGCCCCAAAAATGAGATAAGCTACCTGGCATATTCAAAGAGGGCAAACTCAGATCTTGCTGTTTATGAGTCGATTTGGGTTGACTGGAAGATACAAGACTAATTTTAGAGTCATTGTGATAACCTCCAAAATACTTAACAGGCGACCAATCTGGACTGATAGGTAAAGGTGGAGGCGATAAATTACTAAATTCTGCCGAACCATAGACGGGTTTACCATCGACAATAGTTAAGACCGATTCGAGGTGTTTGATTCTGTCTTCAGGTACAGAGAAATAATCTTCTGATAGTACCGCTAAATCTGCTAACTGACCTGGAACGATCGAGCCTTTATTGCCTTCTTGATTGGAGAACCAAGTAGCAGCAGTAGTATATAATCTGAGGACATCCATGCGATCAAGACGATTGGCTTCGGGATAAATAGTTGTCCCACCCACAGTTTTACCTGTAACTAACCAGTACAAACCCACCCAAGGATTATAACTAGCGACCCTGGTTGCGTCTGTCCCCCCAGATACAGGAACATCCATTGCCATCATCTTTTTAATCGGTGGAGTATGACTAGTAGCCTCAGCACCATAACGATTGAGAAAGTATTCTCCTTGATAAGCCATACGATGTTGTATAGCAATACCTCCTCCCAAAGCCTTGACTCGCTCGATATTGCGATCGCTAATTGTTTCTGCATGGTCTAAAATCCAATGCATTTCCCCGAAAGGAATTTCTCGGTTAACTTTCTCAAATACATTCAAAAAACGAGAAATTGATTCATCATAAGTAGCATGGAGTCTAAAGGGCCATTTATTGGCAGCAAGGAGTTTAATTACCCCAGTTAACTCCCCTTCCATCTTAGGATTGAGATCAGGACGGGGTTCGGTAAAAGCTTCAAAATCCGCAGCCGAAAAAACTAACATCTCCCCTGCGCCATTAAGCTGATAAAAGTCGTCTCCCTGACCTGGATTGGCTATTTTTATCCATCTTTCAAAGTCAGCTTGTTCTTTGCCTGGATTCTGAGTGAACAGATTATAAGCAACCCTTACGGTCATCACGCCATCTTTGTGAAGGCGATCAATAATTTGATAGTCATCAGGGTAATTTTGTCCTCCACCTCCTGCATCAATTACGCTGGTAATCCCCAGACGGTTCATCTCCCGCATATAGTGACGACTAGAGTTAATCTGGTCTTCTAGACTTAATTTAGGGCCTTGGGCGATCGCAGTATATAAAATAGTGGCATTAGGTTTGGCGATTAACATTCCTGTTGGATTGCCATTACTATCTCTTTCAATTACAGAATCAGGAGGAGGAGGAGTATTACGATCAATTCCTAAAGCCTTTAAAGCTGAACGATTTAGTAAAGCGCGATCATAAAGATTGAGAATAAAGACAGGAACATCTTGGGAAACTGCGTTAATTTCTGCTAAGGTTGGCATTCTGCGCTCGACAAACTGAAACTCACTCCAACCACCAATAACTCTCACCCATTGGGGTGCAGGAGTTCTAGCTGCCTGTTCTTTTAGCATTCGTAATGCATCTGCTAAAGAAGGTACACCATCCCAGCGCAGTTCCATATTGTAGTTCAAACCACCGCGAATCAAGTGAGTATGGCTATCATTAATACCAGGAATTACAGTACGACGATTGAGATCGATCGCTTGAGTATTATCTCCCCGATAAGCCATCACTTCTTTTTCTGTACCAACAGCTAGAAAACGATTGTCTTTAATGGCTAAAGCTTCAGCAAAGGAACGTTTGTCGTCTTGGGTAGCAATGCGTCCATTGTAGAGAACTAAATCGGCTTTATTCGTTGCAGGATCGGGAGGATTTTGCGCCCACGATTTTCCTTTATCTAGTAGGTAAGTGGAAAATCCCGTTGCTAAAGCCCATTTGAAAAAATCCCGTCTTTTGGTTTTGTGGTAATTATTCATCATAAAACATTAGGTGAGAGACACCTTCTCCCTAGTACGCGAAGTCAGATGTAGAGAAGGGATATATCGCTTCTGTACGAGAAGTTATTTATTTCTGGCAAAGGTCAATTCGATCTGCGATCGTCTGTGTTTCTCTGCGGATAATATTCAATTACAAAGCTCGATTGAAATTTTCTCCGTAGCAAACACGCTCCGTACTCAATCTACCGCCATATTGTTTAATTGGCTCATCTGCATATCCCAAAGGCAATAGACAACAAACATCGACTTCAGCAGGAATATTAAATGCTTCCTTGACTTGTTCGGTAACAAAACCTTCCATCGGACAAGAATCTACACCAAAAGCTTTAGCGACGATCATTAATTGAGCTACTGCCAACATCGTATAACGGTTTGTCCAAGCTTCTAAAGATGCAAAAGAAGGTTTGTACTCAAATAATTGAGGAATTGCGCCACGCATATAATTAGCGTATTTTTCGTTAACTCCCCCTGCTGCTATCCCTAACTGGATGATTTCTTCTATGTATTCAATATCGTTAACACGGCGATCGCCACAACAGATCAAAACTACAGGTGCTTGGGATACTTGAGGTTGGTCAAAAGCACAGGCTCTTAGCTTATCTTTGTTTTGCTGTTCTTTGACGACTATAAATCTCCAGGGTTGCAAATTATAACCAGAAGGAGACTGTAAACCCAAACGCAAAATTTCTTTGAGAATATTATCGGCGATGGGATCAGAACGAAAAGCACGAGCAGCACGGCGCGTCTTAATAGCTTCAATAAGACTAAGTTGGGGTTGGAGTTGATTTTCGGTTTTCATAAGTAAAGTTTTTGGGTTATCGAACCAATAAGAAAAATCTATTTTTGTGTAGCAAAATAGCTAGTCATTAAATTGCGATAATTGGGAATGTATTTAGAAAGCAAAGCACCTAATCCTTCAATATCATTGCGCCAATCGCGGTGTAGTTCACCCGCCACACTAAACCAGTTCATCATTTGAACTCCTGCCCCCTGCATTCGCATCAAAGCTGCATCTCGCGTATCTTTACTAAAAGTTCCAGAAGCATCTGCAACGACAAACACTTCATAACCTGCTTCCAAAGCACTTAAAGCGGGAAAAGCAACACAGACATCGGTAACAACTCCTGCCATAATTAATTGTTTGCGATCGGTATCTTTTATTGCTTTGACAAAATCTTCATTATCCCAGGCATTGATTTGACCAGGACGGGCAACATACGCTGCATTGGGATGAAATTCTTTAATTTCAGGAACTAAAGGGCCATTAGGGCCATTTTCAAAACTAGTTGTCAGAATTGTGGGGAGATTAAAAAATTTTGCCAATTCTGCTAGAGCTAAAACGTTATTTTTAAATTCATTAGGCGAATAATCCTGCACTAAAGAGATTAAACCAGACTGATGATCGATTAGTAAAACAACAGCATCATCTTTGTCAAGACGCTTGTATTGGTATGGAGTAGCCATGTTTATTTTCCTAGATAGTAATAAAGTTGTGAAAGCTACAGGGTCAAGAACAGCAATAAATCGGAAATGCTTTTAATGTAATCAATACAACAAAGTATAGAGTTAGTCAGATTTGAAAACATATGATTTAAATCATGTTTTGAGGAGTTACTAACTCAATTTGTCTTCCCTGGCGAGTAATAATTTCTTCTCGTTCCAACTCAGCTAAAGTACGATACAAAGTCTCAGGACTTAAACCCAATTCGTTAGCAATATCTTTATAGGCTCGATCAAATAGGATGGTAGTCTCTCCTTGAGAAACTGAGAACAATAGGTATTGCAGGAGGCGATCGCGTGCTGAACGAATGCTTCTCAACTCTAATAGTTTTTTGAGAGATTGGTTTTTGCGATCAAGTCTTTGTAAAAGAATTAAAGCCAGATTGGGGTTATTTTGGAGAACTTCTAAAACTATTGTTTTGGGATAACAAATAATACGGGATGGGACTTCGACGACAGCATTACAATGGTAACGTTCCATAAATAGGGCGGATTCAGCAAAACTTTCTTTTGCCCTAATTATTTGATAAACAACGAGATTTCCTTCGCAAGTGTAACCCACTAGTCGAATGCGTCCGACTTCTACAGCAAAAATATAATCGGCGGGATCTCGTTGATGAAATAGTATCTGTCCTGTGGCGAGATTTTGATAGCTAGCCCCATCTCGCAGTTGTGAAGGAAGGCTATCTGGTACTGATAAATTCATAACTTGTCATTGATAATTTTCGTTAGCCTATCTTTGGTTATTGGGCTAAATCGAATAACAAGATTTCTGTGTTATCAGTAGTAGCTGCAATATCTAGATTTGTTTCTTGAGTAATAGCAGCACCGTCGCCAGCTTGCAGAGATTGACCGTTAACTTCTACCGCACCTCTGGCTACTTGTATCCATAACGATCTATTTTTGTTAGTGTTATGGTTCACGCGATCGCCGTCATTTAAAGCAGCAACATAAAGATTGGCATCTTGATGAATGATTACAGAATTGTCTTTACCATCATTAGAAGCTACCAGTCTTAACTTCCCTTGTTTTTCCTCTAAAGTAAAGTGTTTTTGTTCGTAGCTAGGTTGAATTTCTGTTTTTTCTGGCAAAATCCAAATTTGCAAAAAGTGAACTGGATCGGTATTGGAAGCATTAAACTCACTATGAGCAATTCCCGTTCCAGCCGACATCCGTTGTACATCCCCTGGACGAATAACCGAACCGTTACCAATACTGTCTTTATGTTCTAACGCTCCTTCTAAAACGTAAGAGATAATCTCCATATCTCTATGACTGTGAGTACCAAAGCCTTTGTCTGGTAGAACTTTATCTTCATTAATCACTCGCAGACTGGCAAACCCCATATGATTGGGATCGTAATAATTACCAAAGGAAAAAGTATGTTTGCTATCGAGCCAACCAAAATTAGCATTACCTCTTGCTTGAGCTTGACGAATAGTAATCATAGTTTTGACCTCCTTTTGCTGAGATTTATTTTCTTCTTAGTTATATTATGTATTGATTCTTTTAAAAAGACAATATAGTCTTTTAGAGACATATTGTATCTAATATTTCTACAATTTATGAATAATAAAAGTTTTAGCAGTAATAACAGTAAACGTACAGTCTTTAACTGCCCTAACCGCCCTAACTGTCCTAAGCTTTGATTTATCCTGAAGCTAAAGCTAAAATCAATAATTACCAGAATTTATTAGAACAAATTGCTAATGTCATCCAAGACTTTCAACTCTGCCCTCTTGAACCTAAACCAGATGGTTATTTATTTTAATAATTATAAAGATATTTTGAGCTATTTATAGGAGATAAAATAATGTTTCTTGTTAAGCAACTAAGCAAAAATAAGCTAATAATTCTTGTTTGCAGTTTAATTTTAACCATTAGCATTAGTCACTTAGTTCATTCTAAAACTTTAAATACTGTCAAAGAGAATTCAATACCAAAAAGTAACTCTACTACTGTTACTGTTAGTCAAGTTTTTGACGACATTAATTTTAGTAATGATTATTACGGCAAAATGAGCGAAGCCGATCGCTTTTATAAACAAGGAGATTTACAAACAGCCAAACAAATTCAACAACAGGTAAAACCAAATTTCCCCCCAGCAGCGAATCTTCCCTCTCCTCAAGCTGATCTATCGCAACTAGATCCCAAAGGTCAACAATACTGGAAAACCGCTAATCAAGGAATTAAAGCTGATCCTCCTGAAGAAGAAGAAATTACCAGCCAAATTTTTGAGCCATTAGAAAGCCTAGTCAAAGAATATCCTAATTTTGTTCCTGGTCATCTTCTCTTAGCAGATACCTATGATCTTTACAGGGAAGAAGATAATGCCTTGTCAACTATTGAAAAAGCCTCGGAAATGTATCCAGGTAGAGATGATATTTTAGATGCCAAAATTAAATTATTACTGACCTATGGTCAACCTTTGGAAGCCTCTATTGCAGCCCGAGAATTTGCCTACAGTTATCCTGATTTCCACAAAACCCCTACTTATAAAAAAGCAGCAGATGAATACTTTAAACAGTACCAAAAAAATCTCAAATCTAAAATTACTACTTCAGGGATTTTAGGTGGTATTGGTCAAGTAGCAACAGGGAATGAATCAGCAGGTCTGGAAATTGGTCAGATGTTACTGGCTGGGGAAGCTGGCGCAGGGGAATCTTTCGCCCAAAGTATTAAATCTGAGTCCCAAATGGTCGATAACGCTGAACAGTTGAAATATATTAACAACATTGGTCAGAAATTGGCTAAATTAATGGGAAGAGATGAATTTACTTATGAATTTAATATAGTTGAAGATCCTGCTCCTAACGCTTTTGCTCTCCCTGGAGGTAAAATATTCTTCCACACAGGAATGCTGGAGTTGATGGACTCGGAAGCTGAATTAGCATGAGTACTAGCTCACGAAATTGCTCACTCGGTTTTATCTCATAGTTATAAAGGAATAGGAGAATCCGCGTTAACCAATACCGCCTCAAGTTTGTTATCCAGCATAGTGGGAGCGGAAGTCGGCACTGTGTCTAAAGTCGGCGGATTATTATTAAGCCAAAAGTTTAGTCGTGGCAAAGAAAAACAAGCTGATATTTTGGGTTTGAGGGTATTAGATGCTGCTGGCTACTCCGCAGATGGTTTATATAACGTGATGGCAAAACTCAAAAAATTATCGGGAGAATCCAATTTTGCTGAGTCTTTATTATCTAGCCACCCTGCATCAGAAGAAAGAATGCGCTACTTAGAAGAGCTTATTCAAACTAAAGGCTATAATCGCTATGGCTATGAGGGAGTAGAAGCCTATCGTGCGGTTTTTCCGAAATAATTAAGTGATAAGCTGTTAAGCATTTAATTTACTGGTTGAGAAAAGGCAGGAGGCAGGAGGCAGAAGTTTTTACCCACTACCTACTACCTACTACTTACTACCTAAAAGAAACTTCCTACTTAACCCAAATGTTAAATTAATTTTGCCTAGGTACTTAGCTTTCTTAGGCAAGCAGCTTGGTAAAAGATTCCAAAGGTAGTTCTAGTTCTTGAACAGTATTTTTTAAAGCTGACTGGAAACGCTCAATATCGCCTGCAAAACCACATAATTTGGCTGCTGTCTCTACTCCAGCAGAAGTATTTGCTCTGGCACAATTAATTAACTCTTCGCCCTTCAAAGGTGTTTCTCCTGAGAGCAATTTCTTTTTAGATTCTCCCCAGAAAGCACTGAGAGTACAAATTTGCTTATCTGCTTGATTTTTAATTGACCAGCGATACATAACTGCTTGTGGATCTACCCTCACTTCAATTAATTTAGCTCCCATATAGTATTGCATCTGACTGAGGGTTTGCTGTCTAACTTCTAAGGGATCGTTTTTATTAACTGTTCGCTCAAGGTGAGCCTGAGTAGGTCTAGGCATTGAAAAAAATTTTTGCTTATTATTTTTTAACTTTTTACGACGTTGCTGATTGAAAGTATAACGTAAGTAAGTGGATCAAATATTAACTTAAGTTGTTACTTATAGAAGTCAGGAGTCAGGAGTCAGGAGTCAGAAGTCAAAAGTTTTACTCATTACTCATTACTCATTACTCATTACTTTTCCCCTCAGATCATTCCGCATAACTAACTAGCAACTTGCGTTATTAGCTATATTTTTTACCGTTGTTAAACCATAAATAAATTAGCTACTGCTTGTTCTATATCATCTTGTTTAACTAAAGATTCGCCAATCAAAACCGCTTTTGCTCCTGCTTCTTTAACGGTATTTAAATCGGCTGAGGTATGTAAGCCAGATTCACTGACTATAAGAATATCTTGCTGTTGTAGGATTTCTTGGCGAGCAGTCAAAAGATCACTAGTAGTTTGCAGACTGACAGAAAAATCCTCTAAATTACGGTTATTGATCCCAATTAATTCCACACCATCGATCGCCAGTACTCGATCTAATTCTGGCAGAGTATGTACTTCAATTAGGGGAGTCATACCCAAGGCTCTAGTGATTTTAACAAAGTAATTTAAATCTTTATCTGACAACACCGCAGCAATTAGTAATACAGCATCCGCTCCTTTAGCACGGGCAAAGAATATTTGGTAAGGATAAATAATAAACTCTTTACACAGTAAAGGTAACTCTACTTCTTGTCTAACTAAACTGAGATTATCAAAACTACCCTGGAAAAATTTTTCATCGGTTAAAACAGACAGACAACTCGCACCACCTTTTTCATAGGCTTTGGCGATCGCCACTGGATTGAAATCGGCTTTAATTACCCCTTTGGAAGGAGAGGCTTTTTTTACTTCTGCAATGAGAGCAGGGTTAGTTTTACCGTTACGTAAGGCAGCCAAAAAATCTTTGGGAGGCGCAACATCCTTTACTTGTTCGCGTAATTGCTGGAGAGGCAAGCGATCGCGCATTCGCTCTACTTCTACTTCTTTGTGCCAGACTATTTCTTCCAAGATATTATTGGGTTCGGAGTCTGGGATTTTCGATTGATAGACTACTTCTCCTGTATTGACTTGAGGATTGGGATTTCTACGTCTGATCTGCATTGTTTGTTTAAGCTGGAATAATTTATCTTATCAAATATCGGCGTTGGTGATTTAAAGTATGACGTACAAAGTGTTTCTGTTCGTAGCTATTAGCTTTTTTAATTTAATGAAATGTGACGATGTTAAAAAATCATACCTTGATTCACCAACGCCCAAACATATAGGTTACAACGGAAGCCCGTTAATGTAATCAATCAACCACTAACCACTAACTATTTTCCCAACCTTAGATAGAGGCGCATTAACTCAAATAATCACACAATCGAAATAATTGAGTATTTATTGCCATTACCGTATCTAAAAAAGGGGAAAAAGCTATTACTACGCAATTTCGATCGCCGACTACTGTCAGCCAAGACAACCACCTGGACATTAACATTACAACACTCCTTGAGATAACTAGAAAAATTGCTAATTATGCTTTTGAGCGAGCGTCGGAATTAGATCAACAAGGGGTTTTTCCTGCTGAAGAATTTAAACAATTAGCTGTGGCAGGATTATTAACCGCACCCTTAAGTCAGCGTTTGGGTGGTTTGGGATTGGGCTTTGAAACGGGTAATACTACAGAATTATTAATGTTGCTCAAAGAAATTGGACGAGGCAATCTAGCTGTCGGTAGAGTTTATGAAGGACACGTTAACGCCTTACAATTAATCCAAACTTTTGGTACTCCTGAACAAATAGAAACTTATGCTGCTGATGCTCGCGATCGCGATAAAATTTTTGGTGTCTGGAATGCTGAAGCTGCGGATGGGGTTAAAATTATCCCTTTAGATAATGGTAAATATCTTCTCCAAGGTTGTAAAACTTTTGCTTCTGGCTGTGGTTATGTTGAACGTCCTTTTGTGAATGGTGCTTTGCCTGATGGTAGTTGGCAGATGTGTATTGTGCCGATGGAAGAAGTGAAAACAGTTGTTGATCGTGATTGGTGGCAACCTTCGGGAATGAAAGCGACAGTTAGTTACAAAGTCGATTTTACAGGAATTGAACTTGATCGCAATTGCTTAATTGGTAATCCTGGCGATTATTTTCGTCAACCTTGGCTAAGTGCAGGTGTCATTCGTTTTGCTGCGGTACAATTAGGCGGTGCGGAAGCACTCTTTAATACGACTCGTCAGTATCTTCAAGAACTAAATCGTACTAGTCATCCCAATCAACAAGAAAGACTGGGTAAAATGGCGATCGCGATTGAAAGTGGTAATCTTTGGCTGTGTAATGTAGCGCAAATGGTTGCTCGTTATGCCCCTATTTTCGGTGGTTATCCTGATTTACCCAATCCTGCATCTTCCCAATTAGTTGCTTATGCCAACATGGTACGCACGGTAATTGAACAGATTTGCATGGATGTCATGCAACTCAGCCAACGTTCAATTGGTACACTGGGTTTACTTCCACCTCATCCTATGGAACGAATAATTAGAGATTTAAGCCTTTATTTACGTCAACCAGCCTATGATGTGGCGATCGCTAAAGTTGGTGAATACGTTCTTGCTAATAAAGTTTCTGCTAGTGAGATTTGGACGATATAAATTGAGAAGGCAGAAGGCAGAAGGCAGAAGGCAGAAGGCAGAAGGCAGAGGGCAGAAGGTAGGTAATTAAAAATGAAAGATAGAAAACAAAAGAATAAAACAGACGAAGAAATCTATATCAACGACTCCCTTGCATCCCTTCGCATCAGTACCCTTACCTCTTCTGTCTTAGTCGTTGCACCTCATCCTGACGATGAAGCTCTAGGTTGTGGGGGAGCGATCGCCATCTTGCGTCAAATGAAATTACCTGTCAAAGTTGCGATTATTAGTGATGGTACACAATCTCATCCTAATTCGCGTAAATATCCTACAGAGGCGTTAAGAGAATTACGAGAGAAAGAGAGTCTGGCTGCACTAAAGATTTTAGATGTCGATCCCCAAGATATTACTTTTTTTCGTCTTCCTGATGGCAATGTACCAAATTTAGATGAAGCAGAATTTGACAGCACGATTAATTTATTTCAAGATTATTTAAATCAATTCAATATTAAATCTTGTATTCAACCGATAACTAAACCTTCTGCCTTCTGCCCTCTGCCTTCTGCCTTCTCCCGTAGGGAGTTAACAATTTTTCTTCCCTGGCGCGGAGATCCTCATCGCGATCATCGTGCTAGTTGGCAATTGATTAATGCAGCTATTAAAAAATTAGAAATATCCCCGCGTTTGCTTGAATACCCAATATGGACTTGGGAAAGACAGCAGACAAGCGATTTATTTGACTCGGCGAAAACTTGGCAACTAAATATCAGTGGTGTTTTGGATTTAAAAAAGCAAGCGATCGCTCAATATCGCTCCCAAATTTCGGATTTAATTGACGATGATCCAGAAGGTTTTCGTCTCACACCAGAAGTACTAAAACATTTTACTCATCCTTGGGAAATTTATTTAGAAGTAATATGAACGAGAATAAACAATCTTTACAACCAAACTTTTTTGAGGATTTATATCGCCAAAATTCTGATCCTTGGCAATTTGAAACTAGTGAGTATGAAGCAGAAAAATATGCCACTACTATAGCTGCACTTGCCAAGTCTAGATACGAAAATGCTTTTGAAATTGGTGGTTCGATCGGGGTATTAACTGCCATGCTTGCAGAACATTGTGATTCGCTGTTATCAATTGATGTTTCGGAAACTGCACAGCAACGCGCTAGAGAAAGATGTCAAGAATTAAAGAATGTGCGCTGGCAAATTATGCAATTACCTCAAGAATATCCCGAAGAAATGTTCGATTTAATCGTATTATCGGAAGTTGGTTATTACCTATCTTGGGATGACTTATACAAAGCGCAAAAATTAATTATCGATCGCCTGCAATCAAAGGGACATCTTTTACTTGTTCATTGGACTCTCAAAGCTGCTAGTTATCCTCTCACAGGCGATGAGGTTCATGAGTCTTTTTTACAATTGCCTAATTTTAAGCATTTAAAAGGATTGCGGAAAGAGAAATATCGGCTCGATTTGTTGGAAAGAATTTAGAGACTGAAAATTATTAACTTGATTGCGTAAATCGGCGATCGCTTGCTCAATTTTAACAAACTGGGAATTGTCTGGGAAAATTCTGGGATTTTCTTGTTGATACTGCCCAATTTTTTCAACTAACAAACCAAATGTTGGGGACAATAAGATCGTATCGAGAAGTAATTCTGAATCTATGGCTAACTTATCAGCAAAAATGGCTAAAAGCTCAATCGATAAATTTTCACCATTTTGTTGACGTTGCCACAAACAACGTAGCTGACGACGTAAACGAAACCGATTTTCTACTAATATTGCAGATTCAACTAATAAAGATTGATGTTTATGTCCCATGTCGTTTAATTCTTTTAATCGTTTCGCCAACCCAGCAGGCGCACGTCCAAGCATTCTGGCACTTGTATATACTCTTACCCGTGTACTATGACGAAAATGAGCATCAGCGCGTACTAAAGCTTGATAGAAAGCGACATCTTCGGGAGTACGCACAGGAGGTAAACCTCCAACTTTTGCATACATTTGCGCAGTTACGGCTAAATTAGCCCCAAAATTTTGATGGTGTCGGGGAAAAACATTGATCGCATCGGGATCGATTAAGGCTTCTAATTGAGCGACGAGATAGCGATAACCTACGTAGCGTAAAAAATATAATCTTGTTACTTGATTCAATGCCGATCTTTCTTGAAAATCTGTAATTATTCTGCCTCCAACAGCATCAGCACCGTTTTTAACTTCATCTAAAATAGCTGCTAGCCAAGTATTGGCAACTCTGGTATCACCATCGGTAGAAGCAATAATACCGTCTTGTTTTCCCAGTAACGATAATCGACGATAAGCTTCATCCATCAACAGTTTTCTTACCCAACCAATATAAGCGCGATCGCAACTTAAAGTTTTTTCAACTATGTGCAAATTTAACTCAGGATTTACTTTAGCAAAATTACGGGCGATCGCTGCTGAATTGTCGGTACAGTTATTAGCTAAAATGATTATTTCGTAACGATTTTTATTGAAAAGTTTCCCATCTAAATCGACTTGATCTCTTAAGGCTTTTAATGTTGCTAAAATATTTTTTTCTTCATTCCTTACTGGTACGATTACACAGATTTCACAACTTAATAAAGGAAGTTTATTTACTAATGGTTTAAATTCTTGATGATTATTTGACTGTGAAGTTTTTACTTTTGAAAAATAGCGATTAGCAGTTGGCAACATTATTTTTTTGTACCTAAACAATCGATATTGTTATTGTTGCTAACTCATTTATTAAAAATAATCTTCATAAAGATGGATTTTTTTACTAATAAACTAATTAATTCTTCTAAAAAAATATATAACTTTTGACTTTTGACTTTTGACTTTTGACTTCAATACATTATAGTTTATAAGATTTACACAAGAGATGCCATGAACTAGCATTCACAGCCCAAGAATGAAAATAACTTTATTCTGACTCCTGAGTCCTGACTCCTGTACGTCGCCAAACTTACGGTCCCCCTACCTGAATTCTATTTTCAAGACAGGTATTTTGTTATCGCCAAAGCTCAAAAATAGTTGTTATTAAAGTATTAATTTCAATTGGTTTAGATAGATGTGCTTGATAACCAGCAGCCAATGCCTGTTCTCGATCAATTTCTCTAGCATAAGCACTGAGGGCGATCGCCGTAATTGCGCCTCCTTGTTCTGGAGTGCGAGAACGAATCGATTTTATTAGTGTTAGTCCATCCATGTCTGGCATAGCAATATCGCTGACTAATATATCTGGGACAAATTCTGTCAACTTTGACAGTGCTGCTGTTGCCGATGTAACTGCTAGTACAGAAGCTTGGTGAAACTCTAACGCCATAGTCAGGAAGTTAAGATTATCGCGATCATCATCTATAACTAAAACTCTTATTCCTGTTAAGTTCGCTTTGTTAGGTAAAAGTAAGTCTGCATCATGGGAGTTTTCATTCTCCGAACTAATTATTAATAATGGCAAACTGACGATAAAAGTTGCTCCGCAGTTGATTCCCGAACTATTAGCAACAACAACACCACCATGTAATTCAACCAAGTAACGCACGAGTGCTAAACCCAAACCCAGTCCACCATGTTTGCGAGTAATCGAACCATCAGCTTGATAAAAATATTCAAATACATGGGGTAAAAATTCGGGAGAGATGCCTTTACCATTATCAGTGACGACGATTTCTGCCGTATCACCGACGCAATTAAGCTCAATGTCGATTCTGCCACCATTTGGGGTAAATTTGACGGCATTAAACAGCAGATTCCAAATGATTTGTTGCAAACGGGCAAAATCGCCATTTACTTGTACTCTGGAGTTTAAATGAGTTTCAATAGTAATTGATTTAGCCTTGGCTGGATTGTTGACAGTTTCTATTGCTGCTTCGATGACTGTAACTAAATCAACAGGAACAAGATTGAGTGAAATTTTTCCGCGCAAAATTTTGGCAACATCTAACAAGTCGTTGATTAATTCGAGCAATAATTTAGCACTACGCTCAATGGCATCGATACCTTCTTGTAAAATCTTGGGATCGGATTGATAGGTTTTGAACATTTGCGTCCAACCTAAGATCGGATTGAGTGGCGATCGCAATTCGTGGGAAAGAATGGCAAGAAATTCGTCTTTAACGCGATTAGCTCGTTCTGCTTCTTCTCGTGCAGCTTTTTCTTTGGCTGCGAGTTGGACTTGTTCGGTAATATCTTCTGCTATCCCAACCATCCGATAGGGATTATCAGCAGCGTCTTTCAAACCAAAACCACGATCTCTGATCCAGCGCAGCGAACCATCGGGACGAATAATGCGATATTGTAGGTCGTGGCGATCTCCTTTTTGCTGTTGTTCGATAACACTCTGTACTTGTGGGCGATCTTCGGGGTGAATCGCTTCCATCCACAATCTACTATTACTATACAGACTATCGCGATCGCCTCCCCAAATTCGCTCATAGCTGGGACTAACGTAGAGAACTTGCAGTTGTTCGAGTTCAATCATCCAAAAAACCGCTTCATCGATATTTTCTGCCAGTTGGCGAAACTTTTCTTCGCTTTGAAGTAAATTCTCTTCTGTTTGTTTGCGATCGCTAATGTTGGTAAACAGAACACCGAATCTATGACCTGATGATTCCCCAACAGGGAAAGCTTTAACATCAAACCATCTATTCATCGCCAGCGATTGATTTTCAAATCGAACTGGTTCGCCTGTCAACACTACTCTGCCATAAGTCTCAATCCAAAAATCCTCTAGATTCGGAACAAGTTCCCGCGCTGTTTTACCTGTCGCCTCAGCAAGTCCCGTTATTTGTTCAAATAATGAATTGACTTCTAGGAAACGGTAATCAGTCGGATTACCATGCTCGTCAAACAGCATTTCACAGACACAAAAACCATCGTTGATCGCCTCAAACATTGTGCGATACTTATACTCACTTACTTTGAGTGCTTCTTCAGAACGTTTGCGATCGGTGATATCGCGGAAATAAATGCTTAACCCTAACTCAGAAGGATAGGCATGAACTTCAAACCAATTTCCTTCGTAAGGAACTTCTAAATGCACTGCAACTTGTTCTGCAACTGCTCGTCGATATTCTTGCTCAACTTCTTGTCCAATGCTTGCAGGAAATATTTCCCAGTGGGATCTACCAAAGAATTGTTCTGGTTCGAGATTTGTTAATTGTCGAATTACTTGGATTGCTGCCTGATTAGCGTAAATAATTCGCCATTCGCGATCAAGGAAGGCATAAGCATCGGTCATGCTTTCCCAAACGGTAATAATGCGCTGATTCTCTTCCCGTAAAGTTACTTCCGCTTCTTGGCGATCTAAAAGGTTCGTGATTGGTGTAGCAACATCTTCGGCAATTGTGTAATTCCCTAAATTAATAAAATCATTAACAAGATTATTTTGAGTTGAAGTCGTCTCAAAAAGCGAGTGTTTTGGTTCGCTAATCTCAGCAAATGTCGTTATGACCCCATAAGGTAAAGTCTGATCATTTTGAAACAACGGCTGTGAATCCAGTAAAAGCCAAATTAACTTACCATTTGGCTGATAAAAACCCATAACCACATTCGAGCATGGTTTCCCCGTAGATAAAGCAACTATAGCTGGGTGATCACTATTAAAAGGTGAACCGTCCTCATGAATAGTTTGCCATAACGAATCATTCAAACTACAGCCAATTAATTGTTCGGCACTCAATCCTAAAATATCTGCTGCGGTTGGACTAATTGCTTGAATATATCCTTGCTCGTCTTGAAACAACATTCCCCGTTCAATACTAGCTGAGGAGCTTGCTTTAGTTGATGTTTTAAGAGTTTTAGCTTTTAGCTGTTTGTTATTAAACATCAAGTAACTTCTCCAGGCTCTATAAGACAAAAACTCCAGTAATTTCTCCAGATTATATAGCAATTTTTATATTGAGTAAGATATGCCCTTTTTTAAAATATATCAGTCCTAAATAATTCATGAAAAAACAAATGACAAATGACGCTAAAGAATAGCAATTTTCCCAACCCAGATAGGATTGCTATATGTAATTAAATTACATATAGCAAAAAAGATCAGCAAATTTTCTATACTTCAACAATATTTTAAATAATAATAGTTTTTAATCTATCTTTAGATAGACATATAATTTCCTTTCAGCAAATTAACTTTGAGTAAGCTAAAGCATATTTAAATTGCATACTATTCTCTTAAAAAATCAGGTTGAAACCATTATCTTAACTCCTGACTCCTGTACCTCGCCAAACTTACGGCTCCCCTACCTGACTCCTTTCGCAACAAGTAACTTAAATGCGTAACAGCTTACTTACTTAGAGCTTAACTGTAATTTGAACTTATTTTCATCAGAAATGGGAGATATTTCCTGATAGGTTAACTGAAGTTTTAAATTAGGTTTGAGGGCAATAAAACTATTAGCAATAAATCCTTGACCATGAGAGCCAGAAGCATAACCAACTTCAAAAGACCAGTCATTGTTGTTACCAATTTTTTCAGTTGACTGTATCTTACTACCCCAAACCGTGAACTGTTCTGAATTATGTTTAACCTCATGAGTCTCATATTTAACAAAAGCAGTACAACTCAATCCTAAAGTTTCAGAATTAACTAAATTAAGATTAAGTTTAGAAGTAATTTTTTGATCATGGTTATCATAAACTAAATTCAAAGGGCCGATTTGTGAATTAAATTTCCAATGTAGGTTGTTGTTAATATCTAAAGCAGCGTTAGCAGAAAGAGAGAGATATTTGTTGTTGATTGCTACTTTAATACCTGTAGTAAAAGTTTTGTTTTGGCTATTGCCTTGGGCTGTTAAATTTAAGCCAGAAATAATATTCCAGTTAACATCCAGCTTTTGTTTGGTTTTGTCGTTATAGTAATAGTCTAAAACCAAGCTTTTTGTGGGTTGAAAATTAATATGAGAATGAAAGTTAACCTCGGAATTTTTGGCTAGTAATGATAGGGTTGTTTTTACAGGCAAGCGATCGCTATCATAAGTTAACTGAGTAAAACCAATTAACAGATCTTCATAAACAAAGCCTACTCCCATAGTTACTTCATCTACTAATCCCCGATGATAAGTAACACCACCACGAAAGTCTTCAAATTCTTGAGTGGAATTGGATTTTTTAGCGAGGTTTTCATTACCTCCTCCAGAAACAGTTAATGCTGAACTACCAGCAGGTAATATTGGTGCTGAATCTGTATAATTTAACCTGGAAAGATTTAACTTTTTATTACCATTTTCCCCCCAATGTTCAACTGTAGTGATACCCCAATATTGATGATGATTTTCACTGGGCCAAAATGTCTTTTGAAAACCTAAAATTAAATTATTTTGCTGATCTTGATGAGTATAAAAGCGTTTACCACCAAATGAATTTTGAGTGTTAGAAATATTTACATGAAAATCTAAATTACTACTAAAAATATTGGGTGCGTCTTGCTCAACTCCCCAGTTTAAATCATCTGATTTATCTACAGTTAAAATATGCTCCACAAAGCTAGCAATTGCTGGCATAATTGGCAATTGTTCTGGAGATAAGAATTTTGGTGAGATAGTGGCTGGTGTTGCTGTTTTTGGTTGTGTGCCTACAATATTAGTATCAGCACAAGCTGAATTACTCCAACTAAGACAGCCTAAAATGCCACCAAAGACTACGTTTGCTACAATGGCTTTCATTCATGTCTAGGGGGTGAAAAAAGTTGCCGATTGATTAGACAAGCATTACCTAACTGCCCAATACCTAACTTTTCGGTATTTTTTAATCAAAAGAAATACCTGAGATTAAGCAATTGGGTTTTAGATTTTGCTGGATTTTGTAACTACTAAGAATTATTTCGGTATTTTTAGCCTTACCGAGTTTTTTACTTTCTCCACCATTTTATTGTGAGTCTCTTTTTTATGCCAACATTTAAAGATCTCATAAAGATTTCTAGGGAATAAACTTAAAGATAAGATGATGTAAGGGTTGAACTAGACAAAAAACCTCAAACAACTCCCAAGTTGCTCCAGGTATGTACACTAAATTTAATAAAATGACACAGATGAAAAGATTTACTACTGTTTTCTTAATTAGCTTAGGAATTGTTAGTGGTTTAACAAATGTCGTTCAAGCGCAAAGTGCTGCTAATGCACCAGCAGAATTAACAGAAGCGATCGCTGGAATAGAAACAGCAGCCAATCAAAAAGATATTAATGGCGTAATTGAATACTATAGCCCCAATTTCACCAATACCGATGGTTTAACCCCTGATTCTCTAACTAAAGCTTTGCAACAAATGTGGAAGAATTATCCGCGACTCAACTACACTACTACAATTGATTCGTGGTCAAATCAAGGAGATCAGCTAGTAGCGGAAACTACTACTATTATTAAAGGCGTTCAAAAGCGTCAGGGGAGAGTAATACGCTTAAATTCCACTATTAAATCCCGTCAATATTTCCAACAACAAAAATTAGTCAAACAGGAAATTTTGGCAGAACAATCACAATTAACTTCTGGAGAAAATCCACCTCAAGTACAAGTAGTTGCCCCAGAAACCGTAACTACAGGGGAAAAATATAATTTTGATCTAATAGTTGAGCAACCTTTGGGCGATAAAGTATTACTAGGAGCAGTGCAAGAAGAAAAGACATCCAGCAACCTCTATCTTAATCCTACCGCTTTAGAATTAGAACCATTACCAGCAGGAGGAATTTATAAAACCGCAACTGCGCCTATGTTGCCAGATAGCAACTGGCTTTCGGCTATTTTAGTTCGAGGTGACGGGATGACCATGATAACTCATCGGGTAAACGTGATCCCTTCGGGGAAGGCAGAAGGCGCAAAGGACTTGTCCGCATGCAGGCAGAAGGCAGAAGGTTAGGATATTGTGTTTGATACGAGATTTAATGTCATCGTTGAATGAAATTTACCAGCCAAGAAAACCAGAAATTTGACTAGCTAAAGTTAAGGAATCAAAGGGTTTATTAATTACACCTTTAGCACCTGCGTTGTAGAAACGACGACGATCGCTCGCTTGAGCTTTGGCAGTGATAAAAATTGTCGGAATATGCTTGGTTTTGGGGTTAACTCGTAGTTGGGCTAAAGTTTGTAACCCGTCTATTTCTGGCATCATGGCATCGAGTAAAATAGCATCTGGTTGTTCAGTTTCGGCGATCGCAATCCCGTCTGTACCATTAGATGCTCCCAGCATTTGCCAGCCTGCTTCTGATTCTAAACAAAAACCAGCTAGGGTTCGGATATCTTCTTCGTCGTCAATAAATAAAATGCGTTTAAGATTCATCTAATTTAAATTTAAGTTTAATATTTTTTGAGAAGGTAAAGAAAAAGTCCAAAATTAAAAATCAAAAATTAAAGTGTATTTTAAAATACTATCGACCTTAATCTAAAATTTCAGCAATTTTTTATAGCTTTTCAACCAAAAGTTTAATAATTCTTATAATCTCAGTTCGGGTGAAGAACATTAATCGGTTGAGATAGCTATAAGCTATAAGCTATAAGCTTTTGAGATATAGCAATACTAGATAATGTAAGGACGTTTTTTTACTAATATCTAATATCTACTACCTACTACCTACTACCTACTACCTACTACCTACTACCTTCGAGCCGATCACCCTAATTGTCCTAATCTAATTTTGTACGACGATATTATTGCGGTAGGGTAAAACAAAAGCTACTGCCTTGACCATATATACTTTCTACCCAAATTTTGCCATTATGTTGTTCGACAATGTGACGACAGATAGCTAAACCCAAACCAGTACCACCTTTCTTACGAGAATCAGAAGCATCTACCTGTTGAAAACGTTCAAAGATGGTTTGTAGTTTGTCAGTGGGAATACCTCTACCTTGATCTTTAACTTTAAATAACACTTCTGATTGTTGTTTTTCGACAGTAATCCAGATTTGTCCCCCAGCCTCAGAAAATTTAATTGCGTTGCTTAGTAAATTAGTCAGAGTTTGCACAATGCGATCGCGATCAACCCATAATTCTAGAGATTGTTCCTGAGTCTTAATTACAACTTGATGCTCTTGTGCTAAGTGACGTGATGTCTCTACTGCCTGATTAATCAATTCTATGCTGTTGCAGGATTCTTTGGTAATTTTGTCTCTACCTGATGTCATCTTTTCCAGGTCGAGGATATCATTAACTAAACGTACCAGGCGATCGCTATTTCTGAGAGCTATTTGTACCATTTCTTGTCCTGCGGGGGAAAGTTCACCTAAACGACCTGCACGCAGTAATTCAATTACACCATGAATCGAAGTCAAAGGGGTTCGCATTTCGTGACTGGCAACCGAGACAAATTCGCTTTTTAGCCGTTCGATTTCTTTACGTTCGGTAATATCCTCCACCATCGAGAAAAACCCTTTAACCTCACCCTGAGAATCGAAGTCGGGAATATAAGTAGCACTCATCCAATAGGAATTACCACGCTCGTCAGTTGGCTGAATTTCATAAGTAACAGGTTTTCCAGCTAAAGCAGTTTTAATATAAGGCAACATTTGCCGATAGTTGTCTGTGCCTACTAATTCCTCTATGTGGAGTCCTAATAGATTAGAACGAGGTTTTCCATACCAAGTTTCGTAGGTACGATTGTTGTAACGGTAACGCTGTTGATTATCTATGTAAGCAATTAAAATCGGCAAAGCATCAGTAATTAGCCTTAGCTGTTCTTCGCTACGTTGTACAGACTTTTCAGCACGGATGCGATCGCTAATATCCATGACTGTTCCCCAAACTTTGACAACTTTAGCCTGATCATCGACGGTTGGTTCACCTCGACTTTCTAGGTATTTTATTTTGCCATTAGGCAACACCCAACGGTAGTTAAACTTCCAAGGCTTGCCTTCGTTATATCCTTGTTTGAGAGCCTTTTTGACCAAGAGACGATCTGCTGGGTGAATACGCTCAAAAATTGCTGCATAACTAGCTAGAGAATGATTGCGAGGAAAACCTAAAATTTCATACAATTCTTCTGACCAACTTAGCTGTTGAGTAACCAGATTATCTTCCCAACTACCAATCTTGGCGATTTTTTCGGCTTTAGCCAGTAAAGTTTTAGAAGCTTGCAGTTTTGCTGCCGTTTGCTGTTGTTCAGTAATGTCTTTGAGCATGACCGTAAACAGCATTCCTTCTCGTGTTTGTAATTTGGCAATTGAAGCTTCCGCAGGAAATTTAGATCCATTTTTACGCCGACCGTAAATATTAGTATTACGTTCTGTCATTGTACGCGATCGCTCGTGTGAATAATTAAATTTTTCAACGTGCTGACGATGCACTTGACGATAAGCTCTTGGTAATAAAATGTCTAATGGCTGACCAATCACTTCGTGGACTTGATAACCAAATATCTTTTCTGCACCTTGATTGAATAGTTGAATTTGCTGTCGCTCATTAATAGTAATAATTGCTTCATCAGCATGATCTAAAATACCTGTTAACTTTTGCTGATTTTCTCTTAAGGCTATTTCTGTTTGTTTTCGTTCTGATATTTCTGCTTGTAAGAGTTGATTAGTGGTAGTTAATTCAACGGTACGTTCTAATACCATTTCTTCTAGGCGATCAAGTAATTGCCCCTGAGATAAAGCCACACCAATTTGATCTGCTAGTTGGGTTAATAGCCGAATTTCGTTTTCTTGCCACTCTCTAGAACTATGACATTGATGGACAACTAAAAGACCTTTAAGTTCTCTTTGACTGAGAATGGGAACAACCAGTTTTGCTTTGATTTGAAACTGTTCTAAGAGTTTTTTGATATCTAAGGAAATTTCCGCTGTTGCCAAGTCATTAATAGCTAAAATTTCTCCTTGCTCGTATTTGGCTAAAGAATCACCAATCAAAAGCGGATCTGCAAGTTCATATCCTAACATCGGTGGCAGATCGGGTAGAATTGATTCACTTATTGGTATAACGGTACTACTCGAATGCAGCTTGATAATCAAAACGCGATCGCAAGCTAATAAATGTTGTACTTCCGTGACGGCAGTTTGGAGAATTTCGTCAAGATTAATTGACATCCGAATTTTACGGGTAATTTCTGCCAGTAATTTTGTTTGCTGATACTGGTGTTCTAATTTATTCCAAACTCTGCGCTGTTCAGTGATATCAATCCCTGTAGCAATAATAAATTCTATTTCCTTAGAAGCATTAAACAAAGCCGTATTCGACCAAGAAATTAAATGTTGACTACCATCCTTGGCTATCCAATGGTTTTCATATTGGTTAGGAACTTGTCCTGTCAGTAATCGCTCAAACACAGCTTTGGCACTTGCTTTTTCGGCAGCAGGAATTAAAAAATCCCATATTTGTTGACCTTGTATTTCTTTAAAGCTGTAACCAGTAATCTGTTCACAAGTATGATTAAAACTAACAATCGCTCCCTGTCGATCCAATACCGCCACTAAAGCACCAACCGTATTAATAATTGCCTGGGAAAAATTTTGTTCTGGTTGAAATTGAACTGGTGCTTGTTGTTGTGAAGTTTGATCTTGCTGTTCAACTGAAGTATTGTTCGAGGAGTGAAGCAAACTACGAACATCAATCACTCCTAATAATTCTTGCTGTTCACTGACAATAGGAAGATAGCTAATTGCGTGCTGTTGTAACAATGCTAAGACTCGTGCTTGATCTTGACACTGCGATCGCTCGAGAGTAATAACTGGCTGAGTCATCACTGTTTCAATAGTTGTGGTTGTTAGATTGACTCCTGTTGCGACCAATCTCACTACATCTCTAGCAGTTATAATTCCGACTACCTTTTTTAATACTACAACTAAAACACAGGCAGGTAGATCATCATTTTTGCCGAGCAAAGCTATCGCCTCAGATAGTAAAGTTTCTGGTGCGACAATTATTAAGTTAGATTGTAAACATGGATCAATATGCACTCTTTATTATTTGTAGCTTTTCGAGTATCTCCTACGGAGACGCTGCGCGTAAACGACAGTTTAATGAGCGATATAAACGCCTGGTGAAGTACACCAAACTCGTTTAGCAACCCGCAAAGTAACTGTTTCACTATCAGCCATCAATTTTTTCTGTCATACGATAATTTTAGGCAAGATTATACTCAATGAACCTCTGCAAACATAAATTAGAAATCAAAATTAATCCTTCTTGCTTCATCCCTTAACTTTTTGAGTTATTACATTCTCTCTAATACTTCAATTCCTAATAAAAATAACCCTAACTTAATAGTTCTGGCAGTTAAATCAGCCAAAATTAAACGAGAAGTGCGTTGTGGTTCATCTGCTTGTAAAATAGGACATTGATCGTAAAATTGATTAAATTTTTGACTTAATTCAAACAAATATAAGCAAATACGGTTGGGTAATAAATCTTTTTCGACATCATTAATATTTGTCTCAAATTGCAAGATATGTTTAGCTAAACTTAATTCAGCTTCTTGCTCCAAAACAATTTCCACATCGTTTAACTTAGCAAAATCAATCTTACCTTTGCGACTAATTCCTTGCACCCGTACATAAGCGTAAAGTAAATAAGGAGCAGTGTTACCTTTAAGGTCTAACATTTTATCGTAGCTAAACCTATAGTCCGAGACACGATTGTGACTAAGATCGGCATATTTAACAGCACTAATACCAATTACTTGTGCAGCATGGTTAATAAATTTTTCTGTCTCGCTTCTATTTTCTTCAGCAAATCTCGCTTCTAAGTCAGCACGTACTCTTTCTATGGCTTCATTCAATAAATCTTGCAGCCTAATTGCCTCTCCTGAGCGAGTTTTGAGCTTTTTACCATCTTCTCCTAAAACCAAACCAAATTCCGCGTGAACAAAGTCGTGTTGTTCTGTAATCCAACCTGCACGTTTACCGACTTGGAAAATTTGAGCGAAATGATTATTTTGTTCTGAACCTACAGGATAAATAACTCGCTGAACTTTATCTTCTCTAACTCGATAACGAATAGCTGCTAGATCCGTGGTGGCATAGTTATATCCTCCATCGGATTTTTTGACAATTAACGGTAGAGGATCGCCATCTCTATTGGTAAAACCTTCGAGAAAGACACACATTGCCCCTTCACTGGCTTCTAGGAGATTTAACTTATCTAGCTCTTGTAAGGTGTCGGCTAAAAAAGGATTATAAAAAGATTCCCCTCGTTCAATGAACGCCGATAATCCCATCAAGTCGTATATTTGGCGATAGGAACGACTGGATAATTCACAGACAATTTTCCAAGCTTTAATGGTGGCTGGCTCTTCTGCCTGTAATTGAACTACTGCTTGTCTAGAAGCCTCACGGAAATTTTCATCTTCATCAAATCGCTTCTTTGCTTGACGATAAAAAGTGCCTAATTCTCCTAAATTTAATTCTTGCTGGGTGGTTAAAGCTTCAGGATAAGCTTCTCTCAAATAAGCAATTAACATCCCAAAAGGAGTACCCCAATCACCTATGTGACTAATACATAGAACATCGTGACCAATAAATTCTAAGATTCGACTAAGACACTCACCAATAATTGCCGATCGCAAATGTCCCACGTGCATCTCTTTGGCAACATTGGGGCTAGGATAATCGACTATAACTCGTTGCGGATTTTTAGTTGTTTCGATACCTAGTCTGGGATCAGGTTGGATTTTAGACAGCATCCGCCCAATGTAATCAGATTTTACCATAAAATTGATAAATCCTGGGCCAGCAATTGTGGGTGTCTCACACATCTCCTCAATTTGAAGTTGGTCGATAATTGCTTGCGCGATCGCTCTCGGATTTTGTTTGAGAGGTTTTGCTAAAGATAAAGCCACATTCGACTGATAATCACCAAATTTAGGGTTACTGGTGGGAGCAACTAAAGGGTCTGTATTTGCTAATTCTGCGCCAAAAGCAGCTACCAAAGCTTGACTCACAGAATCTTGAAGCTGTTCGAGAATAGAAGTCATAATATTTTAGCTATAAGCTCTAAGCCCTAAGCTTTAAGCTTTAAGCTTTATTTATAATATGGAAACAAAGATCTGATTTCTGATCATACCTCAATATTAGTTGTAAAATTAGTGTCACCAGGCAAAGAAAACTGCGATTACCCTTCGAGTACGCTGCGCGATCGCGATTATCTTTATAAGAAATCTGAATTATATTTGGCCACAATTAATTTTCCCTTCTGGAATTCTCTCTCCAGCATTATTGGTGGCATAAGGGGTTAAAATTACCTGACCATCCTTGGTCACTTTAATGCCTCTGGCTAGTTGAATTTTGCCTTTACTAGTTTCTATAGGTTCGGGAATAGCATATGCAGAAGTGATTTCACCATTGATGATCAGATTTTGAGAAGTTAATGGTTGATCTAAGTAGACAGGGGTTAAAAAGTTCAGGTATGTAAAGCTTTATGAAGTATCTAGTTTTGACGGAAATCTGAATCGCTCTGCAACATATTTACCAGCCTCTGCTCTGGCATCAATTCCATCTTAATATTCCATTGGAAGT
>JBOFLX010000121.1:0-6686 GCA_051658085.1 Waterburya sp. | reverse complement strand
TCTTAGAGATAATCCGAACTAGGGAAGCATTCGGAAGTCTGTGCCAAGATTAGGCTCTACGGTCTATTCAACGGTTATGGATGGTTGAATCCGTCACTCTCAGTCCTCGCTTTTAGCAGGGCTGAGTTATTGAATAATTTATTTTTCTACCTCGTAAAATTGACAATAATGGCAATTAACTAGGCAATTAATATTAATTGTCTGTGCCAAGTAATTTGTTTGACTTCGGTGGAAGCTAATGCCCAGTTGAGCATTTTTCTTCTACCAAAATTTCGTTTCAATAAGATGTGAAAATAATTATTCCAGTACAAGCTCAACTTTAGATTTCTTTTGTAATATTTCTTTAAATACCCAAGCATTAAACTGTATTTATTGACATTGCATGATTCATTTTTCTTCATACTTAGAATTTATCGATAATTAAAGATAAACTTGTCTTTTTGATTTTTTTGTATTCTTAATTACAAAATGACTCTTTATGAGGAAATTGTTAATCAGAGTCGATAATATTTTCAAAAATCCGACTTTTATCTAAGCAGAGATAGATTTTTTCCGTTTACGGCCATTATAATTATCATTTCATCTCTATCTAATAGTAAACAATGTCATTAAATCCTGACATTTGAATACTGAAAATTGTTTGTATTAGTATTTTGTAACTATTTTTACATCTAGTATTGAGCAAATCATTCAAGATGCACATATAGTATTTTTTACTCAAATGCGCTCAAGTTCGACACCTACATTTGATTTAATTATTAATCAGTAATTAAGGTGTATCTCAAAAATTTAAAATTGCTAAATCAGGGTTATTGCGCCACTTTGTTAATAGTTAATTGCCCATTAGTTAATTACAATAATTCAAAAATTAACTATTAATAATCAACATAAAATTTACGGCAATTTATCAAGGGGATGAGCTTAATAGATATCTTTGTAATCTTGAGTTGAACTAGTCATTCAAAATGACTCAATTACCACAATTTTTTTGATTAGTAACGAGAAAAATAAAATGCCAGAAACCCTCTTCAAAGTTGACTTGACTAAACCAATGGAAAAACAGGATGTCCCTGGACATAATCGTTGGCATCCTGATATACCTGCGGTAGTGTCCGTAAAGCCTGGAGATGTCTTTCGGATTGAATGTAAAGACTGGACAGACGGACAAATTAGTAATAACGATGATCCTAGTGATATCGAAACAGTAGATTTAAACATTGTCCACGTCCTGAGTGGCCCAATTCGGGTTGAAGGTGCAGAACCAGGAGATATCTTAGTTGTAGACCTATTAGATATCGGTGCGTTACCAGGGGACGAGTGGGGTTTTACTGGTATTTTCTCACGGGAAAATGGAGGTGGTTTTTTGACGGATCATTTTCCCCAAGCTGCTAAAGCCTGTTGGGATCTAGAGGGAATTTATACCAGTTCTCGCCATATTCCTGGGGTACGTTTTGCAGGAATTACTCACCCTGGTTTAATTGGTTGCGCCCCGTCAATGGAACTCTTGCAGACATGGAATAAACGGGAAAAAGCCCTAGTAGAAAAAGGAGGGCCACCTTGGAAGCCTCAAATCCCACCCTTAGCAGCCTTACCTAACCCAGAACAGGCAGTATTAGGAACTCTTCCCAATTCAGAATTTGAGCGTGTAGCTGCCGAAGCTGCCCGTACCGTACCTCCCAGAGAACATGGCGGTAACTGTGATATTAAAAATCTCTCTAAAGGTTCAAGAATTTATTTCCCTGTGTATATCGATGGTGCAAATCTATCTATGGGAGATATCCACTTTTCCCAAGGAGATGGAGAGATATCATTCTGTGGCGCGATCGAAATGTCGGGCTATATCGACCTGCACGTAGATATTATTAAAGGTGGTGTAGAGAAATACGGGATGGTTAACCCGATCTTTAAACCTGGCCCAGTCGAACCACACTATTCGGAATATTTAATCTTTGAAGGTATTTCTGTTGATGAGTTTACTGGCGAACAGTATTATCTTGATGCCCATGTTTCCTATCGTCGCGCCTGTTTAAACGCCATTGAATATTTGAAAAAGTTTGGTTATACAGGGGAACAAGCATATCTGCTTCTTAGTTGCGCCCCCGTCGAAGGTAGAATTAGCGGTATTGTCGATATTCCTAATGCTTGTTGTACTTTGGCATTACCCACTGCAATTTTTGACAAGAGTATTTTACCAACATAAAGATACCTTCTCTGGTTGAGTATTCCTGGTTGGGATGGTGGGCAACAGTATTTTTAAGTAAATTGTTAAATTAAATCTGTATTTTGCCCACCCTACTTTTATTGATCACTGTTTACTGATAACTGAAAAAATGCCTCTATACGAATATCGTTGTAACCCCTGTGGAGAATTTGAAGCTTGGCGTAGTTTAGCTGAATATAATGCACCTATGAACTGTCCTGAGTGTAGCCAAGTAGCTACGAAAATCTTTTCTGCACCTAATATTAATTTAAATTCTGGTAGTTTATCAGCAATTTCCCGTAAATCTTCTGAACCGAAATTAGTTAAACAAGAACTAAAAGAACCAGCTAAACCGAGATACCATTCCACTAACAGCAGACCTTGGATGGTTTCTCATGCGCCACCGAGATATTAATTTAACGGGGGCAGAAGGCAGAAGGATTGCACTTCAAAACTTGTCCCTAAATTAATTACTTTTATAATCTATAAAAAAAGTTCATTAAAAACTCTTGCGTAGCTGCCGTAAGGCATAGAACTAATAACAGTCTAACTTTCTGTTTCACATTGTACCCTTGTGGTATACCTCAAATCAGCAACGCCGTATTTAGCTGACAGTATGTAAAGTAAATATGGTAATTTCTGGACGACTATTAAAACGGAAAGGTAGTCCTGTCATACCTAAACCCCGATTAGTATATTCTACGGTGTCCTCAACTTGATTTAAGCCCACAAAATGTCTTTTGCCACCATAGGGTAAGATCAAAGGAGTAAGAAAAGGAATTCTAATTTGTCCGCCGTGAGAATGACCAGATAACTGGAGAGCAAATTTATGAGTTTTAGCAATTTCTTCAAGATAGTCTGGTTCATGAACCAAGATTATAGCAGCGTTATCATCTGGTAGTTGAGTAACTACCTTGTCTAAATCTCCCTGTCCCCAGAAAGGATCATCAAGCCCAGCCAGATCTAATTTTTCTGTACCGCGCTCAATTACATATACCTGATTGTCTAAGTTAGTAATGTGACTGTTTACCAATGCTTGTTTAAGCTTGTTCGTTGTGTTGCCCCAATGATCGTGGTTGCCTAAAACTGCGAGATTACCTGATTTAGAGACTAGTTGACTAAGTTTTGCCTCGATTCTTTGGCTATTAAAGCTTCTGCCCTCGGTAATTATATCTCCCGTAATTGCGATCGCGTCTGCTTGTTGTTGATTAACTAATTTAATAATTCGATCTAAACGTTTATCTGGCATGAAACGATTAAGATGCAGATCGCTAATTTGAACAATTTTGAACCCATCAAATGCAGTAGTTAAGTTAGGAATGGTCAGTTGAATTGGTACTACTTCAATCCAATTTGGCTCAATTTTAGCACCGTAAATATAACAACAAGTTAATAAAGCGATCGCGATTACCGTAAATTTGCTTACCCAATTTTTCAATTTTTTAGCTAAACGACTACGATGCTTAACTAGCAGCATAAAGATTTGTTCGAGACAAAAAGGACTTTTCTATAGTAATCTTTGTTTACAAGTTTTGACATTAGGTGAAGAAAGCAAATATACAATTTAAATGTATTAGTAGCTTAATTTTTTATTAGCGATCGCTATATTTAAAAATAGCATTATCAATTGTTCGCCCAACAAAAGAAGCAGAAAGTACAATAGAAGTGGTAATAGTTGCATAAGGAATAAAGCGATCAATTAATTGTTCTAAATGAGTTACAGATGTAACCGAAACTTGGGCTAAATAGCGATCGCTGCCTGTAACGCGGTAAGAAGAAATTACTTCCCGACATTTGTGCAAAAGAGAACGAACCTCATCACAAGTATGTCCAAAAGGGTTGATGTAAATAAATGCCATAATTGGCAATCCCAGTTTTTCCAGATTTAATTCTGCACGATAACGAGTAATTACTCCTGCTTCCTCTAAACGGCGTACTCGTTCCGCTACGGCTGGTGCAGAAAGTCCGACTTGTTTACCTAGCTCTTTAAAAGGAATTCTGCCATTTTCTTGTAAAATTGCGAGAATTTGCCAACTTGTATCGTCTAGCAGTTTTTCGAGATGACTATCCATGATTATCAATAAATTAACTAAAGTAGCCAATAACTCTTTTTATATTAAGTATTAACTACAATATACGTTATTTTATGTATGTATTTTGCACAATAACTTCTCTAAAATTAACTGTATTAACACAGCGACCTCGACAAAAATACTCGTAGTCTTCTCAAGACAGTATTGAACGACTACTAAGACATAAATTATGACAAAGCTTAAATTACTTTCTCCTGCTACTTTAGGTGAACTGAAATTGAATAATCGTATGATTCTCGCACCTTTAACTCGTTGTCGTGCAGGGAATAATTATGTGCCTCAACCGATCAATGCTCTTTATTATGCTCAACGTGCTTCTGTGGGACTGATTATTAGTGAAGCGACTCAAGTAGCTCGTAATGGGATTGGCTATCCCAATACACCTGGCATTTACAGTCAAGAGCAAGTAGAAGGATGGAAGCAAGTAACCGAAGCCGTACACAACAAAGGGGGCAAAATATTTTTGCAATTGTGGCACGCTGGAAGAGTTGCTCATCCTTCATTTTTAGAACCAGGAGATCTTCCTATTGCCCCTAGTCCCATTGCTGCTGATGGTATGGCAGATACTGCCGAGGGACAAAAGCCTCATGTTACCCCTAGAAAACTCGAATTAGCCGAAATTCCCGACATAATCGCCCAGTTTCAACGAGGGGCAAAAAATGCTAAGGAAGCTGGATTTGATGGAGTGGAAATACACAGTGCTAATGGCTATTTACTCGATCAATTTCTACAGGATAATTCCAATCAGCGAGAGGATGAATATGGTGGCTCGATTGCAGGGCGATCGCGTTTTCTGCTAGAAGTTACTCAAGCAGTAGTAGAGGTTTGGGGTAAAGAAAGAGTTGGGGTACGCTTATCCCCTAGTAGTGCTTTTAACGATATGCACGATTCCAATCCCACCGCTACTTTTAGTTATGTTGCTCAGGAATTAAGCCGATTAGGTATAGGTTATCTTCATATCATTGAACCACGTATTAGAGGCAATGTAAGCATCGAAGATGATGGCAAAGGCTTGGGAGCAAAGTTTTTCCGTTCTATCTTTCAGAGGGCAATTATTACCGCAGGGGGCTACAACCGCGACACGGGAGAGGCAATTTTGCAAGACAATCACGCCGATTTTGTTGCCTATGGTCGTCTATTTCTTGCCAATCCCGATTTGCCTCAACGCTTTGCCCTCAATACCTCTCTCAATCAATACAATCGCGATACTTTTTATACTAGTGGCGAACAAGGATATACCGATTATCCAACTCTTCAAGAACTCTAGTTGAATCTAAAATTACGAATAAATAAACATGACTTTAACCATTGAAATCACTTCAGACTTTATTTGTCCTTGGTGTTTAGTGGCAGAAACACGACTCAATAAAGCGATAGCTTCGCTTGCCGTCCTAAAGGATACCGCTGCACATATAGGCATCGCACAGTTAAATTCTCCAATTGCGATCAAGCAAATTTGGTATCCTTATGAGCTAAATCCCACCATGCCCGAAGCAGGAATCGATCGTAAGGCTTATCGTTCAATGAAGTTCGGTAGTTGGGAATATTCTCAACAGCTTGATGCTCAAACAATCCAAGCAACCAAGGAAGATGGAATTAACTTTCGTTATGACCTAATGAGTAAAACACCTAACACCCTCAAAGCTCATCGTTTAA
This sequence comes from Waterburya sp., assembly GCA_051658085.1. Lineage (GTDB taxonomy): Bacteria > Cyanobacteriota > Cyanobacteriia > Cyanobacteriales > Xenococcaceae > Waterburya. The sequence goes on along the minus strand of JBOFLX010000121.1, from coordinate 737 downwards.
CTTGGTTGGCTGCAACTTCAGATAAAGCTACAGAAATGGCTACACGCATTTTCAATGCCTATTTTGCGGAAGGAAAAGATATTACAGATATCGAAACCTTAGCTAAACTCGCTGCGGATGTGGGCATAGATGAGCAACAAGCAAAAGATTTTCTTGATAGCGATGCAGGTATAAAAGAAGTTCGAGAGTTAGAAAAACAATCAGCTAGCCAAGGTATTCGTAGCGTACCGACGATCAAGATTGGTCAAGAAATTATTGTCGGTGGACGATCAATTAAGGTATTTATGACTGCATTACAAAAGACTTTTTTACAAATGACAAAGGCATAATCGCTTATTTACCCATGTATAAATTATGAACAATGATTCAAATATTTCCAAAGTTAAACTTTACGGTCAACTCAATTCCCCAGAAGCTTATGAGATAAGAGATTTTCTCAAGCGCAGTGTAGTTGAGTTTGATTGGATTGAATTGACCTGCGATGAAGATTGTTATCGAGAATTGGGTTTTGCGTCGGTAGAAGAGTTACGCTTGCCAGTCGTCAAACTTGTAGATGGAACTCAATTGTTTGCCCCTACGGTGCTGGAAGTTGCTCAACATTTATAGTCATTCTAAATAGGAAACATATGAAATAATATAAGCTAACTGAGAAATCGATCAAGTTAGATGACTTATAGTGTAGATTGGCGAAAGCGAGTGGTGGAGTTTGTCGAGGCTGGAGGCTCAAAAGCCGAAGC
>JBOFLX010000120.1:0-45559 GCA_051658085.1 Waterburya sp. | reverse complement strand
CATTGCTCCACGGCAGTTAAAACTGAAGGGGCTGTCTTGTCGGGTTTCCCGACAAGTTTATACGCCCCGTCTCGTGTCGCAGTTCCTCCGCTACTTAAAAGATAGCGGTTTCCCTGCTCCCGTATTATTTACATGAAGAAATTAACCAGCTTAAAAAAGAACTAAATCAGTCCAAAATTACTAATAATACACAAACAGAGCAAAAAAAATTAGAAAATAATTTAGATAATATTAATCAACAATTAAAAGGTTTAGGAAATAAAATGGATGACGTACTTGGCTTAAATCCATCTCAAAATCCAAGTAAGCCTAATAATCAAAATGCTTCAAAAAATAATTTAGACAATATAGAAGCTATTTTACATGAATTAAATAATTTAATTGGCTTAAAACAACTTAAAGCAGAAATCAATAATTTAATCGATTTTCTCAAAATTCAACAAAAAAGACAAGAACATGGATTACCTAAAGTACCAATCACGTTACATTTAGTATTTTGTGGTTCTCCTGGTACTGGCAAAACTACAGTAGCACGTCTTATTGGTAATATCTACAAAGAGTTAGGCATACTTAAAAAAGGACATTGTATCGAAACAGATCGCTCAGGAATGGTAGCAGAATATGTCGGACACACTGCCCTCAAGGTAGATAAATTGATTGAATCAGCTTTAGATGGCGTACTTTTTATTGATGAAGCTTATACTTTAAAACCAGAAAATGCTGGTAGAGATTTTGGACAAGAGGCGATTGATACTCTACTGAAAAGAATGGAAGATTACCGCGATCGCTTGGTAGTTATTGTTGCAGGTTATTCTGAGGAAATGTCTCGCTTTATTGAATCTAATCCTGGTCTACAATCTAGATTTACACGCTATTTTACTTTTGCAGATTATCAACCAGATGAATTATTAGATATCTTTTTAAAAATTTGTGATTCTCATCATTATCAACTAGATATAGCAGCAAAAAAAATATTATTAGCGAAATTTAATAAATTGTACGCTCAAAGAGATAAAAATTTTGGCAATGGTAGATTAGTACGCAATCTTTTTGAAAAAATTATCGAAAAACAAGCGACAAGGTTAACTAAAATTTCTAATCTTAATCAAAAAACTATTACAACTATTATGGCGGAAGATATTAGTTATTAACTACTTAACTAAAATTGCTGCTTGAGTGCGATCGCGCAAATTTAACTGGATACAAGTTAAAATCAATAAGCTGGTAAGCATATTGCTAATGCTCAAATTCAAGGGAAGTTGGCGGAGATTAGTCTCGATTTCGGCTATGTGTTGCCTGTTCTCTGCACACCAAACGAACTGATGGGAGATTAAGTCATGTGGAAAGATGAGATTGTCGAAGAAATCCACCAAATCCGCGAAGCGTATGCAAAGTCTTTTAATTACAATCTAGACGCAATATTTAAAGACTTACGTAAAAAGGAAGCTGAAAGTGGCAAAAAAGTTGTGAACTTATCGCGAAAGCGCGGTCTAACAAATCGTTGAAGCGGACGGGCGAAAGATATGGATGATGATGTTTAATTTCTTACATTTTACTATTTTATTTGAATTTGATTAACTAAAACGGCTGCTTGAGTGCGATCGCGCAAATTTAATTTACTCAAGATATTAGTAACATGATTTTTGACTGTTTTCTCAGAAATATATAATTTTTCGGCAATTTCGCGGTTATTTGCCCCAGTCGCAATTAAATTTAAAACCTCTTTTTCTCTGGGGGAAAGTTCAGCTAGTTGTTCGGCAATAGCGACGTTGGCTACTTCTGGTTGGGTATTATGTTGCAACATTTTTTCCAATAAACCAGAACCCATATAAGTATTATTTTTATTAACAACCCGAATTGCCATAGCTAAATCTTGTGGAGGACTATCTTTGAGTAGATAACCCTTTGCGCCATAATTCATCGCTTGAGAGATATATTCATCATCGTCAAAGGTAGTTAGAATTAAGATTTTAATTTCTGGATAATGCTTTTTTAATTCTATGGTGGTAGCTACACCATCCATCACAGGCATCCGCACATCCAATAAAACTACATCTGGTAGTTGAGATTGTTGTTGAAGGGAAGCAATTGCATCTAAAGCTTCTTGTCCATTGGCTGCATCACCGACGACAGTTAAATCTTCTTGTATTTCTAACAGGCTTTTTAGTCCATGTCTGATGATAGTTTGATCGTCAACAATCAGTAAGCGAATCATAATTAAATAGGAAATAGGAAGTAGAAAGTAGCAAGTCTACTACCTAATAATGTCTGAAAGGAAATGTAAAGCAATATAATCTAGGAAAAATTTAATACTTGATAATATTAACTATGCAACAAACCTGGATTTATCAACAATTTAATCGAAGAGTATTTTTAGCAATATTTTTTTTCATGCTTGCTTCCCAAAAAAAGTATGTTGCAGGTGAACTAAACAATACTAAATGTGATTGGTGTTGGACTGGTGCAGTAACAAATAACACAATTACTATTAAAGCTAAACTTAATAATCAAGTTCAAGAGGGAAAGAATTATATTCAGATTTTTTATAGTAAAAATCCTGATTTAAGTCCCACTAATAAACAAGTGATTAAAGTCGAAGCAACTTCATTAGTTAATCAAATAGCTACATTTAATCTGGTTGATTTAGAAGAAAATACTTTTTATCACTATGTAATTATCGCAGATGGTCGGAGATATCCCAGGCAAGAAACTCTAAAATTTAAAACACTAAAAGTCAATAAACCATATAGTTTTGCTATTGGTTGTTCTTCTTGTGCAGGTGGTACGATCAATCAATTTATAAGTTCTGGGGTAAGCAATAGTAAAGTCTTTGATGTTATTCGCCAATACAAATATAAAGATGAGAATGAGCAAGATTCTAATTTAGCAATGTTTATTCATATGGGAGATTTACATTACAGAAATGATATATATTTCCTAGGTTTAAAAGAAAAATATCTTGATGACTATAGAAAAAATTTTGATTTAGTAATGACACAAAATAAACAAAGAAATCTTTATCAAAATATTCCTCTTGCCTATATTTGGGACGATCATGATTACGGAACTAATGATTCTGATAGTTCTTATGAATTAAAATATGTTGCCAGTGAAGCTTATAGAGAACAAGTCCCTCACTATCCTTTGGTAGAAATATTAGACGAAGTAAAAGCTCAAGGTGCAATTTATCAGTCTTTTATTATCGGCAGAGTAAGATTTATTATGACTGACAGTCGTTTCTATCAGGATTCAAGAGAAATAGAAGACAATGTAGATAAAACTCTTTTAGGAAAGAATCAAAGAGAATGGTTGTTTGAGCAATTAAAGAAAGGAAAACAAAATCAACAAAATAATACAGAAGGATTAACGATATGGGTTAACAGTATTCCTTGGATAGTAAAACAAGATGATTCTCAAACTAAGTCATGGAATAAATTTAATCAAGAAAGGGAAAAAATTGCTAATTTTATTAAAGAGAACAATATTAATAAATTACTAATGATCTCAGGAGATGCTCATATGTTGGCACTAGATGATGGAAAAGAAGGTACGATCAACAACTATGCAACAGATGGTGGTGGTTCTTTTCCTGTAATTCATGCTGCTGCTTTAGATAGCAAAGCATCTCTTAAAGGAGGCCCTTATAATGGGAAAAATTATATTATTAATTCAGCAGTAAAAAAGAGTGAGAATGGAGCTATTGAAGGTACAGGACAATGGGGAGTATTAAATTTTATAGATAATGGTAGCCAGATTGAAGTAAAAGTTGAATTGAAAAGAATGAAAAGTATATTGATTCAACATACGTTTATTTTTGATTAATCAATATTTTCTCAGTAACTTTATTAAAGGGAATAGTAATAATAATTGTACAACCACGCTGTAAGCTGCTAGATATTTCCATTTTTCCCTTCAAAGCCATTACTCTTTCGCGCATTCCCTGTAGTCCAAAACCAGTTGTGTTTTGTTCGGGATTAAAACCTTTACCATTATCTTCCATTAACAAAGATAAATGTTCAGAAAAAGTTTGTAACTCAACTTTAACGACTTCTGCTTGACTATGTTTGACAATATTAGTTAAAGCTTCCTGAATAATTCGATATACAGTTAGTTTAATTTCTTCACTCAAAGAGTGATTTAAAACCATAATATTATCAGGGATAATTTTAGTTCTACTAGAAAATTCTTGAAATAATAATGCGATCGCATCTTCTAAACTTTTTCCTTCTAAAGGATCGCTACGTAGAGTATTAATAGAATAACGGATTTCCTTGAGGGCAGTAGTAACTAATTCTTTGGCTTCAGTTAAAAATTGATAGGCTTTATCTGGTTGAGATTGCCAAAAAGCGATCGCATTATTCAACTGTATAGTTTGGGCAGTTAAAGCATGACCTACAGAATCGTGTATTTCACGAGCAATACGGTTACGTTCGTTGACAGCAGCGCGATCTTCAGCTTGTATTGCATACTGACGTAGTTGTTCGCGGGCTATAGCTAATTGTTGCTGACTTTGATATTCTTTGAGTAAAGCATTGACTAGTATGCAGATAAAAGTTATTGATAGCCCATTTACAAACAAATAACTAATATTACTGATGTTACGGCGTATTTGAAATTCTGCAAAACTAACAGCTTGATATTGAGATAATATATCTTGAAACTCTGCAAAGCTGGTAATGTATGTCAATGAGGGAATAATACAAATAAATACCAAAATATTGGCCAACCAGCGTTCCTTTGATTTAAAAATTAGACAGTTACGCATTGTCACAATCAAACAAGGAGTCAAAAGAGGCAATATTTGTTGATTGGTAGTAGTTGGTAGCAAAATTAATCCTAATTGAAGGATTACATATAGCCATTTATTTGATGTTTTCTGGGTAGGTAATTTTAAGCCTATTAAGCCTAAGCTTAACAGACAAAGAAAAGAAAGTATTGATGATAAAAAAACCGATGCGGAAGCTTGGTCGTTTTGTCCCCAAAGAAAACTATCTGGTAATTCTCCTAAAATTGCTAAGCTTAATAAAATCCATTCTAAACAGAGTAATAAACCAAAAGGATAGGTTCTTAGTTGCTTAAGGCGATTCATAGGGTAGATTATTACCGAAACTTATTATGTCTTACTCTAATAATGATTGCTGCTTTGCTTAAATAAGTCATCTTTAATTCGAGTTTAAATCCATTAATAAAATTTATTTAAACTTTTCTGTCTTCAAGTTTAGCGATCGCTGTCCATCTGTGCTAGAGTCTCAAGTCTCAATTTCATAGTTTAGCAATAGTGCTAAAGTCCTAATTTATTTTCTGACCTAAGTCATAACCACTTTAGGACTTCCGCTTCATGTATTTTCCTGATGTCAAACCCTAAAATTCTACTTGGTCAAATAATTCTCATTGTCTTAATGATAAATAAGTAATATTGATATGAAGAGATTTTGTGATCGTTATTTACTAAATTTCATGTTTGGTAGTTCTTTCTGGCTATTGAGTTTCTTTACTTTATTTGTTTGGCGATCGCCTCCTGTCATAGCAGCAGAGAAAATTTCTTTTAGATATGGTTTATTAGAGTTTTCTATACCTATTAATTCTTTAGAAACTTACGCTACAACAGGAAAAACAGATCGTCATTTAGCTACATATATTAATTCTAGTAATTCACAAGCATCAGCTAAATTTAGAAAATTACTTACTTATAAGCTAGATATTGATAGTATTATTATTTATCGTTTTTTCAATTCCTACTTTGGTAAAACTATTCTTAGTTATCTAGGTGAGATAATTGAAATTCGTCCTACTAAAAATGGCTTTTATGCTCTGCGTTCGGCTTTGATTTTAGCAACTAATGAACCAGAAGGATTGACTTTACTGAATATCTTACAAAACTTTCCTACAGAAACTATTTATATAGACGGAGAAATAAGTATTAAACTTGCTGATGCTTTGGTTGAATTAACCGAACAAAATAAAAAGGCGATCGCAACAATTCAACATCAAGCACTTATCAAAGCAACCAATGAACCTAAAATTGATTTTACCCAACAAATAGATCTTAAAAAACCTGGCTCATTTACTTGGAAACAAGAGACTTTAACTTTCAATGATACTAAAAGAAATCGCTCTTTTACTGCTGAGCTTTATCGACCTAAATTAAATACATCTATTCCAGTAATTATTATTTCCCCTGGATTAAGCGCAGATGCCAATGACTTTGATTACTTAGCGCAATATTTAGCTAGTTATGGTTTTGCAGTTGCAGTTGTGAATCATCCAGGAAGCGATCACCAAAGAGTAGAAAACTTTTTTGCAGGTTTAAATCAAGAAATAGTAGAAGCGAAAGAATTTATTGATCGCCCTCATGATATATCTTATCTATTAGATAAATTGCAAGAACAGGAAGTAACTAATTCTTACCAAAATGGTCATTTAAATCTCAAACAAGTAGGAATAATCGGTCATTCTTTTGGTGCATATACTGCACTAGCATTGGCAGGTGCTAAACTTAACATTGAGCATTTGCAGCAATATTGTCAATCTGATGCGATCAATTCTGACTCGTTTAATTTTTCTTTGCTGCTTCAGTGTTTAGCTGCTGAATTACCTACTACTAAAAATTATCAACTATCCGACCAAAGGATTCAAGCAGTTTTTACTATGAATCTAATTAGTAGTAGTATTTTTGGACAAAGAGGATTAAGTGAAGTTACTATTCCTATTACTTTAGTTGCAGGTACTGAAGATATTATTACTCCTGCATTATTAGAACAAATTCAACCTTTTACTTGGCTTAAAAGTCCTGATAAATATTTATTATTAATTGAAAAAGGAGAGCATGTTTACAGCAATACAATGAGTTTTGATTTGACTACAAGCCCTCTAAAAAATCATAATAATTATATTTCCGATTTATCTCGTGAACATATTAAAGTAATTAGCTTAGCATTCATGCAAAAATATTTAGCTGAAAATAATAATTACCACGTCTTTTTAAGTAGTAATTATGCTAAATATCTTAGCCAAGATAGTCTGAAACTTAATTTAGTTAATTCTTTAAGTAAAAAAAGTTTAAATATATCTGACTAATAAATTCAAGATCAAGCTGGTGTTACTCAATTAAATAGTTAGATTTGTTACTTATGAATATTATTCGCTTACTATTGCATAATTCTTGGCTTACTTTAATCTTAGCTATTTTTATGGGTGCTGCAAGTGGCGGATGTAGCACTTTATTATTAGCACAGATTAATAACGGTATTAATAATACTAATTTACCAAATAGCCAATTATTAATTAGTTTTTTTAGTTTAGTATTTATCACAATTTTAACTAGCATTTTAGCCCAATATCTCTTAGTAAAATCATCTCAATCTGCGGTTTATAAATTAAGATTGAGCCTAAGTCAGAAAATTTTAGCTTCTCCATTACGAAATTTAGAACAACTGGGAGCAAGTAAATTACTTGCTACTCTCACTGAAGATATTAATTCTATTTCTGATGCAGTCTTAGCTATTCCCTTTTTGTGTATTAATTTAGCTTTAATTATTGGCTGTTTAATTTATTTAGCTTGGCTTTCTTGGTCGGTATTTTTAACTACAATTATAATTTTAATTATTGGTGTTTTAATTATTCAATTGTTAGTTAGTAAAGCTTATCGACTTTTTGAGCAAGCCAGAGAAATTGAAGATAAATTATTTAAAAACTTTAGTGCTATTACCGAAGGTACTAAAGAACTAAAATTAAATCGTTATCGTCGAGATGCTTTTTTTGCAGACGAATTAGAAGTCAATGCTGCTGAATCTCAACAAGCCAATATAAATAGTATGACAATTATCGCGATCGCCGATGGCAATGCGCAATTACTATTTTTTCTGCTTTATGGTTTACTAATTTTTGCTTTACCTCAATTTCAACAGATTGAAACTAGCATTCTTTCAGGTTATATCGTAACTTTAACTTATTTGATGCGTCCTCTAGAAAGTATTTTTGAAATCTTACCCAGTATTAGTCAAGCTAGTGTTGCTTTAAAAAAAATTGATACTTTAGGTTTATCTTTAATAGACAAAGTAGAAAACTTAGCCATGACGAGTAATTATAATCTAGCTTTTACTCATAGTCTTGAACTTAACAATATTACTCATACTTACTATCGAGAAGAAGATGAAAATAATTTTACTCTTGGAGCAATAAATTTAACTTTATATCCCCAAGAAATAGTATTCATTATTGGTGGTAATGGTAGTGGTAAATCAACTTTAGGTAAATTAATTACTGGCTTATATATTCCTGAAGTAGGACAAATTTTAGTTGATAGTCAACCAATCACCGAAGCAAATCGAGAAAGTTATCGTCAGTTATTTGCTGCTGTTTTTGCTGATTTTTATTTGTTTGAAAATCTGCTGGGAATAGCTCAAGATGATCTCGATCTTAAAACCAAAGATTATTTACATAAACTTCAGTTAAATAAAAAAATAACTATTAATAACAATAAATTTTCTACTCTTGAATTATCCCAAGGACAGAGAAAAAGATTAGCCTTATTAACAGCTTATCTAGAAGATCGCCCAATTTATTTATTTGATGAATGGGCAGCAGAACAAGATCCTTATTTCCGAGACATATTTTATCAACAACTGTTACCAGAATTAAAACAAAGAGGAAAAACAGTAATAGTAATTACTCACGACGATCGCTATTTTGATTTAGCCGATAGATTGATTAAATTAGACTATGGACAAATAGTTGAAGATTGTTAGCTTAAGTAAAAGGTTAAACTTAATATAGCTATAGTGGCTTGGAAAATAGACAAGAATAAATTTAAGCTAAAAAACAATGAAAACAATCATTAAACTAAAAATTGAAAGATTTGAAGAACAGGGGCAGGAATATTTTGTTGCCACTAGTGATGATTTACAAGGGTTAGTCGCAGAAGGAAATACAGTAGAAGAAGCTGTAGCTATAGCTGAAGATCTAGCTCATCATCTTCTAGAACTTGATCGCAAGCAAGAAAATATAACAGCAAAGTTTCAAATAATGCCACAACAATTTGAATACCCTTTAATTATCGAGGTTTAATGGGTAGATTAGCAGGTTTTTCTTATCGAGAAGTAACTCGAAAAATGCGAAAACTTGGGTTTAAATTTTATCATTCTGGTAAGGGTGATCATGAAATTTGGATTAATACGGCTAGTAAGTTAAGAACTACAATTCCGCATCACAGAGAAATTAGAGAAGGAACTTTAAGAAATATTTTAAAACAAGCTCAAGTTGAAGTAGAAGATTTTTTAAAAGCTTAGTTTTTTTGTAATTTTGAGTCAAGCAGTGAATACTATTGAATAGTTCCAAAGTCCTAATTTATTTCCCTACTTTAGTCCTAATAAATTTAGGGCTTATGGTTCAAGCGCGTAATTAAAGCTAGTTGATAAGATTTTAAAATATCAACATACAATCTTAGAATACCTAGAATTAATGTGCCTAGTCACAATCTTTTGGCAACAGAGTTATTTATTAATTATCAACAATTGGATTGATCTAGCTATTACAATCTATACGATCGCTTGTGAAGAATTAGAATATTATGGCATTTACGATCCGAGCATAATTAGTGTAGCGGTCAGTATGATTTTCTTTAAGTTAATTGAATATGGGGGAGAAATAATCTTTAAATTCATATTTTCAAAGGTAAAAAAGGAAATATTTATCAATTAAATTATCAGCTATTTCTTTTATAAGAAAAAGTGGAAATGAAATTATTATCTTTAAAAAAAATTAATTTGCTGATTCCCTGGTTTGGAGGCTTGGTTTTAATCGGAATAAGTGCGATCGCCACTAGCAATTATTTAGCCAGTAAATCTGATCGCGCTTCAGAATCAATTGCTAATCAAACTATAGCCGTTAAGTCTCAGAATCTAACTGTGCAGATTCAAGCTAATGGAACAGTACAGGCAATACGCACCAATAATCTTAGCCCTGATGAACCAGGCAGAATAGCCGAATTAAAGATTGAAGAAGGCGATCGCGTTAGTGAAGGACAGGTTATTGCACTTATGGAAAGTGATCGCATACAAGCACAGGTTAATCAATACCAAGCTGCACTACAAAAAGCCGAAGCAAATTTAACGCAAGTAAAAGCAGGAAATCGTCCCGAAGTAATTGCTGCTACTGAAGCAAGAGTGAAAACTGCTCAAGCTAATGTAGCTGTAGCGCAAGCAAAACTACAACGTACCCAATCAGAAAAACAACGTAATCAATTATTAGTTGCTCAGGGAGCAATTTCTGTTAATGCGTTTGAGGAATTTGCCAGCCAGGAAGCAGAGGCACAAGCTAATCTAGAAGCACAATTAGCTCAACTTGCCGAACAACAACAAAACTTAGCCGAAACGAAACAAGGTTCTCGGATCGAAGAAATCGCTCAAGCAGAATCCGAGGTAGTTGAAGCCCAAGCCCAACTTGACTCAGTTCAAATCCAATTAGACAAAACCACTGTTCGCGCTCCCTTTGCAGGGATTATTACCCGTCGTTATGCAGAAACAGGAGACTATGTAGACTCAACTACAGCAGCTTCCGATACCGAAGGGGCAACTTCTACTTCAATTGCCGAGCTTGCTAGCGGTTTAGAAATTGAAGCTAAAATCCCCGAAGCTAGTATTGCTCAAATTAAACTTGGTCAAACTGTCAATATTCAAGTCGATGCTTACAGTAATGAAACCTTTAAAGGCAAGGTGCGCCTGATTGCACCCAGAGCAGTTAAAGATAATAACGTTACTTCTTTTCGGGTAAAAGTTGCTTTAACCACAGGACAATCAAAACTTCAGTCGGGAATGAATACCAGACTTACTTTTATCAGCCAGCCAATTGTTAATGCGATCGCTATTCCTATAGCTGCGGTGGTTACTCAAGCTGATGGTAAAACGGGAGTGTATGTAGCTGATGCTCAGAATCAAGCCAAGTTTAAAGTAGTTAAATTGGGTACTACTAGTGGCGATCGCGTTGAAATTTTAGCAGGTTTAACCAAAGGCGATCATATCTTTACCTCTCCACCATCCAACGTCACCATCGAAGGCGTAGATACAGTCAATTTTGATGAATAAATTTTTATGAAATTTTTTGAAAGTATTAATATGGCGGTTAAAACCCTAACTGCTAATAAATTTCGCACTGCTTTAACCATGTTAGGTGTAGTAATTGGTAATGCTTCGGTAATTGCTGTAGTTGCCATTGGACAGGGAGCAAAACAGTTTACCCAACAACAACTAGAAGCTTTTGGCCCTAATCAACTAACAGTGTACGCTTCTGAAGCAAATAGCACAGGCTTAAGCAACGAAGCAGCAGAAATAGTTTTAGACGACGTGACTGTCATTATCGAACAAGCTCCAGCAGTAAGGGAAATTGCACCTCAAATTAGTAGTAATTTGCGTTTAACCTATCAAGGACGCTCAATAAGTTCAGACGTGATGGGAACAACCCCAGGTATCCTTTATGTTCGTAATCTGCGCCTCAAACAAGGTAATTTTTTTACCCCAACCGACGAAAGGCAGAATAGCCAGGTAGCAGTTTTGGGAGGAGCGATCGCCACTAAACTATTTAATAACCAAAATCCTCTCGGTAAAACCTTACAAATTAATGGTTTAAGCTTTCAAGTGGTGGGGTTAATGGAAACCAAAGGGTCATCATTAGGTATAAATCCCGACGAAACTGTCTATGTTCCTATTACTACTATGGCAGAACAACTAGTAGGAAAAAAAAGCCCTAACGGTGTTCCCATCGACTTTTTAGAACTTGCTGCCCAAGATAAAAATAGTATTCGCGCTGCTGCTTTCCAGGTTACTAATATTTTGACTCGCAGACACAGCAAAAAAGATTTTAGCATCTATGCCAACAAGTCTTTTCAGGATTTAATGAGCAAAATTACAAACGCATTGAGTTTAGTCTTAACTGCGATCGCAGGTATTTCTCTGCTCGTTGGTGGGATTGGTATTATGAATATTATGCTGGTATCGGTAAAAGAGCGTACTAAGGAAATTGGACTGCGTAAAGCAATTGGGGCAACTCAGAAGGCGATTTTAACCCAGTTTTTAATTGAATCAATTATCGTTTCAGTTGTCGGTGGCGCGATCGGTACTGGTATTGGTGTTAGCGGAATAATGATTATCGGTATTTTTAGCCCTGTACCAGCTTCAGTACCTCTAGGGGCAATTATTCTTGCCACAGGAGTTTCGGGTAGTATTGGTTTGATTTTTGGTGTCATTCCAGCGCGACAAGCTGCTCAACTTGATCCAATTAATGCTTTACGAGGAGTTTAAAGCTTAGAAACATCTTTTCACATAACTTAAAACTACATTTAACTAGAAAACAACTGATGAATGAATATTATGGAGAGCCGATTCCAAGCATTAACGAATTTAAGTGAACTAGTGATAGAGTAAGCATTAGGCAAAGCAACTTGTCATAAAAGAGCAGAGTATGAAGGCTAAAGCACTAAAGCAGCGATTAGATCGAAATCGTCCTATGACTAGCGTGACGATCCGTATGCCCGAAGATGTTGTCGAAGATCTAAAGAAAGTTGCACCATTGTTAGGTTTTTCGGGTTATCAACCCTTAATTCGTGCTTATGTAGGTCAAGGTTTGCGCGTTGACTTAGAAAGACTTGAGAGCGAAACGGTAACAGCGTTGATAGCAAGTTTGAAGCGTCGAGGTGTCAGTGATGCGGTAATTAATGAAGCTTTAAGCGAAGTAGTTCATCCTGGTTAAACGATAGAGGTTGATTAACTAGAAGTAGGTTGCGATCGCATAACAAAACTATTTTATGAAATCTGATATTTTACAAGAGCAAGTCCAATACTATCGCGATCGCGCTTCAGAATATGATCAGTGGTTTTTTCGACAAGGGCGTTACGATCACGGTGAAAATCATCGTCAGCAGTGGTTTTTAGAAGTTTCTCAAGTAGAAGCTGCGCTGCGAGCTACCATCCCAGCAGGTGATATTTTGGAGTTAGCTTGTGGAACAGGTTTGTGGACTCAACATTTAGCTACTTTTGCCACTCATTTAACTGCTGTAGATGCTTCGCCAGAAGTTATTGCTTTAAATCAACAGCGTGTTACTTCTGCTTCTGTAGAATATATTGTTGCTGACTTATTTAACTGGACTCCAAATCGACAATTTGATTTTATCTTTTTTGGATTTTGGCTTTCTCATGTGCCTAGAGAAAAATTTGTACCTTTCTGGCAGATGGTTAAAAGAGCGTTAAAACCAGATGGGCGAGTCTTTTTTGTAGATAGTCTATTTACCCAAGAATCTACGGCTCGAAATCATACAGCATTAAATCAACAAGGATATTCAGAACGGAAATTAAATGACGGGCGAACTTACCACGTTGTGAAAATTTTCTATGAACCAACTAAATTGCAGGAATCGTTGCAAAATTTAGGGTGGCACGGTGATGTTAATTGTACTGAAAACTATTTTCTGTATGGCTTATTTGATAGATGATAAGCCATTAGATTGACCAAACTTTAGAACTCATAAGTTAAAATCGATTGACAAACAACATAGTGTTTTAACTCATTACTCATTACTCATTATTCACTAGTTAATTAACTTATAGAAAGCAAGCTTTAATAATAAAAAGCCCCCTGATCTGACTAAATTTTTTTTATCAAGGGGATAAGTAATATCTATCAATAATTATAATTACATTAAGCCAAACTGAGCCAAGACTCCATGTCCAGTGTTCATTTCTAGTAAAATAGCACTAATGAAGCCAATCATTGCTAGGCGACCATTCCAAATTTCTGCATAATCTGTAAAACCAAACTTGCCTTCTTTTTTTTCCATGATAATTAATCTTTATATTGTTGTAGAGTCTATTTGTGTCAAGTATTCTTAATTAAGTTTAACTTTTTTGCACAAATTGTTGCAATCGACTACAAATCAAGTTTTAGTATTTTTTTATAAAACATTTAAGTTTCAAAAGATAATATAAGCCAGGTAGACTGATCGTGATTACCAGAGAGACATTAGATTTATTAGAATGGCATCGCTTATGCCAACATTTATCCACCTTTGCAGCCACTAAACTAGGTGTTTCGGCAGCACGTCAGTTGAAATTGCCTGCTAGTCAAGCAGCCAGTGAGAACTTATTGGCACAAACACAAGAAATATATAACTTAGAGCAACAATTAGATTCTGGTTGGACTTTTAAGGGAATTAAGGATATTGGGGCATCCCTCGAAAGAGTCAAAATTGCTGGAATCTTATCAGCAAAAGAACTATTGGATGTTGCTACGACCTTGGCTGGGATGCGCTATTTGCGCCGTCTAATTGATGCTAAAAGCGAAGAATTAGTTACTCTAGCAGAATTGGTTGCCGAGGTTCGTACCTACCCTGAAATTGAACAAGATATTCATCACTGTATTGACGATCGCGCGGAAATAACTGATCGCGCTAGTCCAAAGTTGGCAGAAATTCGTCATGAAACTAAGAGTTTGCGTAATCGCATTTATAAACAACTCCAAGGAATTATGCAGCGCAACCCGACGGCAATTCAGGAGGCGGTAATTACACAACGGGGCGATCGCTTTGTTTTACCTGTTAAACCAGCCCAAAAAGATACGATTCGCGGTATTGTTCATGATGTTTCTAGTACAGGCTCTACTTACTATATTGAACCGAATGCGATCGTGCAATTAGGCAATCAATTACGGCAGAAAGAAAAGCAGGAAAAACGGGAAGAAGAAATTATTTTAAAAGCTTTGTCAGAAAAGGTAGGAGAAGTACAAGAAGATCTTGAGAGAGTGTTAGCAGTAGCTACTATGTTAGATTTAGCCACTGCTAAAGCACGTTATGGTTTGTGGCTAGAAGCTAATCCTCCTCACTTTATTAATCCTACTCAAGCAGAGATTACAACCCTACGTCGTTTGCGTCATCCTCTGTTAGTTTGGCAACAACGCCATGAAGAAGGATCGGAAGTTGTTCCCATTGATGTTATTGTCAAGCCTGAAACTAAAGTCGTGGCAATTACAGGCCCAAATACAGGGGGAAAAACCGTTACTCTCAAGACTGTGGGGTTAGCTGCCTTGATGGCAAAAGCAGGAATGTTTGTTCCCGCTCAAGAACCAGTCGAGTTACCTTGGTATGAAGTAGTATTAGCGGATATTGGGGATGAACAATCTTTACAGCAGAGTTTATCAACTTTTTCAGGGCATATACGCCGTATTAGTCGGATTATTGAGGCTTTAAAACAGAATAATCTCGATGTTGCTAATGCTTTAATTTTGCTAGATGAAGTGGGCGCAGGTACAGATCCAGCCGAAGGGAGTGCTTTAGCGATCGCGCTTTTAAAATATTTAGCGCAACACGGTTTATTAACTATTGCTACTACTCATTACGGAGAACTAAAAGCCCTTAAGTATCAAGATTCGAGATTTGAAAATGCTTCTGTCGAATTTGATGATAGTACTCTCCAACCTACATATCGCTTATTATGGGGTATTCCAGGGCGTTCCAATGCCTTAACTATTGCCCAACGCTTAGGATTAAATTCAGAAATTATTGCCGAAGCACAATCTTTAGTTGGTGTGGGTGGTGCAGAGGACGTAAATCAGGTAATTGCTGCCTTAGAAGCACAAAGAAGAGAACAGGAGGCAAAAGCCCAAGAGGCAGGTAAACTTTTAGAACAAACAGAACGTTTTTATTCCGAAGTATCAGAAAAAGCTTCTTCTTTACAGGCAAGAGAACAGGCATTAAAAGCCTATCAAGAACAAGAAGTACAACAAGCGATCGCTGATGCTAAACAGGAAATTGCTAAAGTCATTCGTCGTCTTCAGCAAGGGAATCTAACCATGCAGCAAACTCAACAGGCGACAGAGGCTTTAAATCAAATTGCTACTAAGGAATTAGCCAAAACTCAAACTCCGAAACCAGCTAAACCCAGCTATAAACCCCAAGTAGGAGAAAAAGTCAGAATTCCCCGTCTTAACCAAACAGGTGAAGTATTAAGCATTGAAGAAGATACAGCCCAACTAACAGTGCGGTTTGGGATTATGAAAATGAATGTGGGGTTAGGAGAAATTGAATCTCTTGATGGACAAAAACCAGAGGTTAAACCTAAAGCCAAAGCTACCAATAAAACCTCTACTACAGCTAAATCCCCCAAACCTGGGTTAATGGTACGTACATCTCAAAATACTCTTGATATCCGTGGCAGTCGGGTAGATAACGCCGAAATCGAAATCGAACAGGCGATCGCACGGGCTATTGAATCAGGAGTACTTTGGATTATTCACGGTAAAGGTACAGGGCGTTTACGTCAAGGAGTGCATGAATTTCTTGAGCGTCATCCCCAAGTGGATAAATTTGAATTAGCGACTCAAAATGAAGGAGGTTCAGGAGTAACGGTGGTGTATTTAAAATAATATCAATTATCAATAAATTAAGTACAAATTAGAATTGTTTTTCTTGGATTTTGAATAGTCTTTTCTAATTTAACCACTTGCGATCGCTTTCCCAACTCAAAGTTACTACAAGCGCTCGCCATCAAGCAACAGATGATTGCATTTATGTTCCAAATTTATTGATGTTGGGTTTTGCTTCGCGCTACCCAACCTACCAGATCTACCAAATCTTGGAGCTTCTATAGGAAAACGAATCAAAATTCGTTGGACATTCATTCACGTTGAATTAGTTTCCGTAAACAGAGGCAGCTATAAGCATTTCTGCTGCGATACGCCATGTAATAATGTTAATATCAATATTGTCTCCTATATTCTGATAGTATCCTTTCATATCAACTACATATTCACTTAAACCTGTTAAATAATTTAATAGGTCTGCATTTTCCCACTCACTTTGATTGTCTACATAATCTTTAACTAAACATTGCAGAAAAAAATCAAATTCTTCTTTTGAAGTTATTTTTTTGGCAAAATCAATCAATTCATCCCCAGTTAGCAGCTTTTCCATTATTTATTTCCTTACGTCTATTGAAATACCATACGAAAGAGCGAGCGCTCTATTATGCTTGGCTAATTTCTTTTTGACTAACTTCATTTGTAAACTCTTCAAAAAGCTCGAAAAATTTATTTAAAGCATCTTTTTCATCTTGAGAGTTTTCGAGAATGATCGTAGCCCAAGATTTAGAAGATAAAACATTGTATTTATCTTGTATCCATGGTTGAAATCCCTGAAATTCAAGTTCCTGTTTAGTTAGAGGTATATTTTGATCTCTTCGGGCAATGTTATAGCCCATCATCAACATCTGAAGACTTTTGATAGAGGGACTATCAAGAAACATACCTGGTCTTTTTTTGATCTGATACAAGAGTTCACATAAATCAGCCATAGCATTTATCAATAAATTAAGTACAAATTAGAATTGTGTTTCTTGAATTTGGAAATTTTGACCAATAATTTGGGATACAAGCCCCGTGCCTTCTAGCACGGCTTTATATGCTTGGACGACTTTGCTCTTTGATGTATTTTATCAAAACCTCAATGGGTGCGCCTCCCACGGACACAGCGAAATAGCTAGGACTCCATAATGCTTTTCCATTCTTGGGTTTTTTGAATCCAGCTTGCCCATATCTACGACTGGATACACCCTTAAGAGCATTAACTATTTTAGATACAGATAGTTTAGGCGGATATTCAATGAGTGCATGAAAATGTTCTTTTTCTCCGTTCATTTCAAGTATCTGCATATTCATCTTTTTAGCTACATCATGAAATACCTTTTCTATCAAAGCTAGTTCTGGCTCTAGAAAGATATCATCACGATATTTAGTCACGCAAACCAAGTGAACTTTTAAATCTGTAACACTATGTCTCTCTCTTCTATATTTCATGATTTTGTCTAGCAGACCAATGCTATAATATCACTTATGAAAGCTAGATATCAGTATCGTATTTACCCTAGACCAACTCAAATCGAGCCATTAGCAAAAGCTTTTGGTTGCGCTCGTGTCGTCTGGAATGATGCGTTATGGGTATACAAAAATGCTTTGAGAAATAGCGAAGGGCGACCCAAAGATGTAGATAAATTAGTGATCACTCAAGCAAAGAAAACTGAGTCTAGAGCTTGGTTATCTGAAGTCTCAAACATTGTTTTGCAGCAATCATTTAGAGATTTGAGAAGAGCGTGGAATAACTATTTTTCTAGTTTAAATGGGAAGCGAAAAGGCAAGCCAGTAGGCAAACCTAAGCTCAAAAAGAAAACCTCCAGACAATCTATGAGGTTTAGAGAGGGTGGTTTTTCTGTGCATTCATGCTCAGTTAAACTCGCTAAGATTGGTCACGTACCAATGATCTTATCTCGTCCGTTGCCGAGCAAACCCAGTAGTGTAACTATCATCAAAGATACAACTGGTAGATATTTTGCTTCGTTTGTGGTTGAAGTGCCGACAAAGTTAGCTCCACAAACAGATGCTAGCTGTGGCATTGATTTAGGACTTACTCATTTTGCCATTCTCAGTAATGGAGAAAAGATAGAAAATCCTAGGCTACATAAGAAAATGTTACGGAAAATCAAGTTAGCTAACCGCAGACTAGCTAAGGCAAAAAAAGATTCCAATAGAAGAAAAAAACGCAAGTTAAGGTTAGCTAAACTTCATGCCCAAGTGAAAGATGCTAGAACAGACTTTCTACACAAGTTAACTACTCGCTTAGTACGCGAAAACCAAGCACTAGCAGTAGAAGACTTAAACGTGAGTGGCATGGTCAAAAACCGCAAACTCAGTCGAGCAATTAGCGATGCTGGCTGGAGTATGTTTAAAACTATGCTACAGGCTAAATGCGATAAATACGGTAGAGATTTAACTATCGTAGATCGTTGGTATCCGAGTTCTCAAATCTGCTCCTGCTGTGGCAAATCTGGAGGCAAAAAAGAACTCGATGTTCGTGAGTGGGAATGCTTGTACTGCAATACCACTCACGATAGAGATATCAACGCCAGTCGAAATTTAGCAAAATACCACAAAGGTATATTATTCCCCTGTGGGACAATGTGGGCGGGTGGGCAATCCGACCAGGATAAATATGGACGTGGAGCGAGTGTTAGCCTGCCAACGGCAGCAGTTCGCTGTGAAGCGTCAACCACCTACGAACAACTAAGCTTGTTCTAGGAATCTCCCTCGTTTAGCGAAGCGCACGGGGGAGAGGATGTCAACTCTGTATAGTTTTCCTCTGTAAACAAGGTTATTTAACCATTGTTCTCTTGGCAGAGGAATTTGATGGTGGTTGTCGAAAACGACTTGTTCATCATGTTCATTATAAAATCCAATTCCGACGTGCTTACCATTTTCGGATATGGCATCTTCTAGCTCAAGGCTATCATCAAAGATGCGACTATCATCACCGATAGCATCCCCTGTAAATAGTTCGATTCGAGTACCTGAAATTTCATTTTCAATTGCATATTTTTGGATTGCATTAGCACATTGAACACACTCAAAGTTGTTGAATCTATCAGCAATTCTGGCGATTTCCTGAAGTTGTGACGCGCTAGGCTCTCTCTTATCAAATGAACTATTCAAGTTGGCATCTCAAAGTTATCAACGGTTTTCTCGCTCAATACGGATTAAACATTCAGCCCGTTTTTCATTGTTCTTTTCAACCAGATTTTACTAAACTCATGCTACGTCTTCTCAGCACATCTTCAGGACGTATCAAAGGTTTTGTTTTCTTTTCGGGAGTAATAGGTCTTTTTCTCGGACGGGGTGATTGAATTTTGTCTAGGGGTATTAATTTCTCTTCGGTAAAAATGTCGCTTAAATACCATTCATCTTGAGACAAGATGTACCAGATATCTGCTAGACGGCGAAACTTACGAGCTTTATCTCCCATCTTCAAGATCCAGCCTCCGACGGTACGTTGTACATCCATACAAGCTTGATGGGCTAATCTCATGACTCGTTGCAAGCTAAAGCGCATTACAGGTGAGATGTCTTTGGCACAACGGATGATGTGTTTGGCTTCGGCTAGTTCTTCAGTCAGTTGTTGGTTTTCTTGTTTGAGGTATGCGTTTTCTTTTCTGAGGGCGATGATTTCTCTTTCTAATTGGGCGGTACTTGGTTCGGGGTCATCTCCAAAAGGTATTTCTAGATTGGATTCCTTTGGCTCAGGTGTAATAGGTGTAATTTCATGAATCGGGGCTGAGTCGTAACCGCCTTGGTCTAGTTCTACTGTCCATCTTGGGGGATAGGTACGTTCTACAGGACGGATTAGTGTACCTGTGTATTTGATGTCATCGTAAAGGTAAACCTTTTGTCCTTGTTGGAGATTTGTTGGGCTTCGGTGCGATGGTTGTCTGCTTGAGCTTGTTTGGTTTAAACTTGATAGATAATTAGTCATGGTAAAATCCGTGATTATTTAATGACAGGCGATCGCTCTAATTCCAGCGAAGAATTTATCTCGGCGATCGCCATCAACTATTTCATTATCATACACAATAAAAGAAAAATTAAAAACTTTTTTTAGATAATTTATGTGTATAAAATAGAAATTATTAGACTTATTGACGTGCTAACAGCCAGATGAGCAAAGCGACAGAGTATTCCCAGGGAAGACACCCAAACTCATTAGCCAACTTGAGTAAAACTGACGGAAGACCTAAACAATACGAAAGTAAAAAGGAAAGGAAAAATATTTCTGTCACATCAGAAGGATGGGAAGGTTTTGGCAAGTTAGCAGAACGTTATGGTTGTTCTAACAAATCGGAGTTTATTGAGAAATTAGGAAGAGGATTAATCGAGTTAAAAGTCTCCGCTTAATTGACATAATTTTTTTGATTAACAGCGATCTCTATCAAGGACTGAATTCACTGCAATCATCAAGAGCGTTTATTTTTCAGATTAATTGATGTTGGGTAGCGCGAAGCAAAACCCAACCTACAGATCTTGTTTTATGAAAAGCTATCGTTCTCAATTGTATTTTAATTTGATCCAAAAAAAAGATGCCCTAACGAGGACATCCAGCAAACAATGTTAATAAGCTTATAGCCTAGGGCTTAAAGCTGAATCGTTATAACCCCAACTTTATTCTCATGAATTATTGTGAATAACGCTGTCATCTTGATTATAAGCCTCCAGATTAATTGGTACTGGGTTTAAATCCCAGATTTGTTCACAATATTCTTGAATAGCGCGATCGCTTGAGAATTTACCCATCCGTGCAGAATTAAGGATTGACATTTTTGTCCATTTGTCTTGATCTTGATAAGTTGCGGAAACTTTTTCTTGACAATCGATGTAATCTTGATAGTCTGCTAGGAGCATATAAGGGTCATCATAAAGTAAAGAATCGACAATGGGTTTGAATAGCTTAGTGTCACCATGACTAAAGTAGCCTTTAGCAACGCGATCAATTACTGCTTTTAATTCTTCGTTATTTTCGTAATAAGACATTGGTTCATAACCATCTGCCTTCATTTTATAGACTTCTTCAGCAGTCAAACCAAACAAGAAGAAGTTTTCTGCTCCTGCTTCTTCGCGGATTTCAATATTTGCACCGTCTAAAGTCCCAATGGTTAAAGCACCATTCATGGCAAACTTCATATTACCAGTCCCCGACGCTTCTTTCCCAGCGGTAGATACTTGTTCGGATAAGTCGGCAGCAGGATAGATTTTTTGTCCTAAAGAAACGTTAAAGTTTTGTAAGAAAACTACTTTTAAGCGTCCTCTGACATCGGGATCTTTATTTACTACTTCCGCTACTGAGTTAATAAATTTGATGATTAACTTTGCCATAAAGTAACCAGGTGCAGCTTTACCTCCAAAGATAAAGGTACGAGGTACAAGCTCAATATTGGGATTTTGCTTGATGCGGTTGTAGAGGGTAATGATGTGTAGCACCATCAAATGTTGGCGTTTGTATTCGTGAATTCGTTTAACTAAAACATCAAAAATGGAATCGACGTTGACATCAATATTTTTAGTTTTCTTGATTTGCGCTGCCAGGGCAATTTTGTTTTTACGCTTAATTTCTTGCCATTGCTGACAAAATTCAGGATCATCAAGAAATTTCTCCAATACCCGCATTTCATCGAGGTTTTTTAACCAGCGATCGCTCTGGGTTTTTTCGGTTACTAGTTTGGCTAGTCGAGGATTACTAAGCAAAAGCCAGCGACGGGGAGTCACACCGTTGGTTTTATTGAAGAATTTTTCGGGCCACAGTTTAGCAAAACCTTGGAGAGTATATTTTTGCAGTAATTGGGTATGAAGGGCTGCTACACCATTAATCGCATGAGAGCCAACACAGGCTAAATTTGCCATGCGGACTTTTTTGTCCCCTCCTTCTTCAATAATTGAAAGCTCGGAAATTAAATCTTCATCATCGGGAAACCAAGTACGGATGTCTTCTAGGAAACGATGATTGATTTCGTAGATAATCTCGATATGTCGAGGTAGCATACGACTAAATAAAGTCACTGACCATCTCTCTAAAGCTTCTGGTAGCAAGGTATGGTTAGTGTAAGCTAGAGTTTTTTGGGTAATGTCCCAAGCCTGATCCCAGTCCATGCTGTGTTCATCGATTAATAACCGCATTAACTCTGCTACTGCTACGGCTGGATGAGTGTCATTAAGCTGGATAGCTGCTCGTTCGTGGAAGTTACTGAGATTAGGATGAATATGGAGATGAATGCGAATTAAATCTTGTAAGGAAGCGGAAACAAAGAAATATTGCTGCGCTAACCGTAGTTCTTTACCCTGGGGTGTATTGTCGTTGGGATAAAGTACCTTAGAAATCGTCTCCGAACTCATTTTTTCGGCTACAGCGCGGTCATAATTCCCAGCATTAAACGCCTCAAAGTTAAATTCTTCACTAGCTTCAGCTTTCCATAACCGTAAAGAATTAACTGTATTGGTACGATAACCTGGTACTGGTGTATCATAGGGAATTGCTTTAACCTGGCGATCGCAAATCCAACTAACGCGATTATGTCCCTTTTCATCTCGATAGGCTTCGGTATGTCCTCCCAGTTTGACTTCGACTGTATCTTCAGGGCGAGCGATTTCCCAGGGATTTTGGAACATTAGCCAATTATCAGGGATTTCTGCCTGCCAGCCATCTCTGAGTGCCTGGTGGAAAATCCCAAATTCATAGCGGATACCATAACCAATAGCAGGCATTTCCAAATTAGCTAGAGAATCAAGAAAACAGGCAGCTAATCTGCCTAAGCCACCGTTACCCAAACCTGGATCTGGTTCTTGTTCAATCAAGTCTTCGATGTCTAAACCCGATTCTTCAACGACCTGACGCATTTTTTCATAGATTCCCAGAGAAATCAGATTATTCTCCAGATGACGACCCATCAAAAACTCGGCGGAGAGATAAGAGACAACCTTAACATTTTCTTCGTAATAGGTGCGTCCAGTTTTAATAAAGCGGTGTAGTAAGCGATCGCGTACTGTATAAGCCAATGCTTGATAATAATCATGAGGAGTAGCACTAGACTCATCTTTTCCCTGAACATAAAACAGGTTATCGGCAAAGGCTCGTTTAAGTGTGTCCACACCCATGCCTGTGCGATCGTCTTCTATCTTGACATTGTTGTCCAAACTACTAGTAGAAACAGTTTGACCAAGTTGTTGAGAAGATGTTATTTCCATGTTTGTTGCTAAAGATGATTATGTTTCAATGGATAATTGCTGGCAAATAGACAAGTAGTTATATAACAAACAACAATAGTAATGATGCCCAACCTTGTCTAAGTTTCATTTTAGGTACTTGCTTTTATCATGCCATGCCAGATTGAATTCGACTGTTTACAGGTTACTACCAAATTCACAATTTAAGGCTTGGGTTTTGCCAAGCCTTAAGCTTTTGCTTGAGAAACTCAATTTTTAAGTTGAACTTTTTGGCCCTAAACCTATTTTGCCTGCATAAATAGCGCGATCGCCTAATTCCTCTTCGATTCTTAAGAGACGATTGTACTTCGCTACTCTTTCACTCCGACAGAGAGAACCAGTTTTAATTTGTCCAGCGCGGGTAGCTACAGCCAGGTCAGCGATCGTAGTATCCTCAGTTTCCCCTGAACGATGGCTAATAACGGAACGATAACCGCTACGAGTTGCCAGATCGATGGTTTCTAATGTCTCTGTCAGTGTACCAATTTGATTGAGTTTAATCAAAATAGCATTACCCACACCTAAGTCTATACCCTTTTGTAATCTTGTTTTATTAGTTACAAACAGATCATCACCTACTAACTGAATTTTTGAGCCTAATTTTTCAGTCAAAATTTTCCAGCTATCCCAATCATCTTCGTGTAGAGCATCTTCAATCGAAATAATCGGGTATTTTTCGACTAATTCGCTTAGATAAGCAATAAACTCTTCGGGAGAATGAGCTTCACCATCGTAAGTATATTGACCATCTTGATAAAACTCACTAGCAGCAACATCCATCGCTAAAGCCACTTCTTCGCCTGGTTTATAACCCGCTTTTTCAATTGCGGTAATTAATAAATCCAGAGCTTCTTGGTTAGAACCCAAGTTAGGAGCATACCCACCTTCGTCTCCCACACCAGTTAAGAGATTTTTTTCGCCCAAAACCTTACTCAGAGCCGCAAAAACTTCCGCTCCCCAGCGAAGAGCTTCCCTAAAAGAATCTGCCCCCACAGGCATAATCATAAACTCTTGAAAATCAACGTTATTATCGGCGTGTGAGCCACCATTAATGACGTTCATCATCGGTACTGGTAGCACATTGGATAAGGGACTACCCAAATAACGATAAAGGGGTAATTCCACCTCTTCCGCAGCAGCTTTCGCCGTTGCCAGAGACACTGCCAAAATCGCGTTAGCTCCCAAATTCTTTTTATTAGGAGAACCATCGCGATCAATCATGATCTGGTCTACTGTAGCCTGTTCTAAGGCATCGACATTTAACAACTCAGGGGCAATTTTCTCTTTAACATTACGAACTGCGGTTAAAACCCCTTTCCCTCCATAACGGCGTGAGTCATCGTCTCTTAATTCATGAGCCTCAAAACTACCTGTAGATGCGCCACTAGGAACTTGAGCTAGCCCTACAGCCCCCGTTTCTAAACGCACCTCTGCTTCAATAGTAGGACGACCACGGGAATCCAAAATTTCTCTCGCAGCGATCGCTTCAATTACTGCTTCTGATTGGTTTAGCATCAATTCTCCTTAATCGATTCTCTCTATGCTTTTGTGTATTTTGTAGCAAGATGCAAGCGAAATAAATATATCTTTTTTTGTGACCACTACGTTAAATTAATTATCAATGACCAATGACCTTTTCTTAGTCACTGGTCAATGTTAGATCCTAAATGTTAAATGCTTAATGCTTAATGATTAATGATTAAGCTGTAACTAACATTTCAGTTTCTTTAGCTGCCATTGCCAACATTAGGTCGATCGCACGATTGGAATAGCCCCATTCGTTATCATACCAAGCCACCACTTTAAAGAAGTTATTATTTAACTCCATACCTGCACCAGCATCAAAAATACTAGAGTGGGGATCGCCAGTAAAATCACTTGATACCACAGGCTCATCGGTATAGGCTAAAACTCCCTGCATTTCCCCTGCTGCTGATGTTTTCATTGCCTCACAGATTTCAGCATAGGTAGTAGGTTTTTCGGTACGAAACGTCAGATCGACTACGGATACATCAGGTGTAGGAACACGTAGTGCCATTCCTGTGAGTTTTCCTTTTAATTCTGGTAAAACTAAGCTTACTGCTTTAGCTGCGCCAGTAGAAGCAGGAATAATATTTTGAGATGCACTCCGTCCTCCCCGTAAATCTTTTTTACTACAGCCATCTACAGTTGGTTGAGTGGCAGTCATTGCATGAATAGTAGTCATTAAGCCTTCTACTAAACCAAAGTTATCATTGATAACTTTAGCAATGGGAGCAAGACAGTTAGTGGTGCAACTTGCATTAGAAACGATCGCATCTGTACGGGGATCAAAATTATGATGATTGACTCCGACTAACAAGGTTTTAACTCGCTCGGGATCTTTGGTGGGGGCGGAAATAATTACTCTTCTTGCCCCTGCGGTGAGATGTTTAGTTGCCCCTTCATAGGTGGTGAATAGTCCTGTACATTCGAGTACATAATCTACCTGATATTCTCGCCAAGGTAGTTCTTCGGGATTTTTCACAGAAACACAGGGTATATGTTTCCCATTAACCACAATCCCGTTTGCTTGGGCTTCGACTGTACCTGCAAAACGACCATGAGTAGAATCATATTTTAGAAGATATGCGATCGCTTCTGAAGGGACAAGATCGTTGATACAGACGAATTCTATATTAGGATTGTTGATCCCAGCGCGAAATACTAATCTACCTATACGCCCGAAACCGTTAATCGCTACTCTGACAGTTGCCATTAAGAATTACTCCCTGATAGTTGTGTATTTTATGAATAAATGCTATTGGGCTTCTAAATTTGCTCGATGAGTCTTTTGTTGTTTGAAGCTTTACATACAATTAAATCTATAAATTTGATTTTTTTAAATAGCAGAATAGTTAAAAAAAAATTAATTTGGCTCTCTTGTACGACAAGATCGTTTTTTAATTGCTCTAACTGACTAAAATATTTCAGTTAAATCTAAACTAAATCCTGGCATTAGCCAATCGCAATTAACTGTAGTGGGTGAGTTTAATATTTCAGTATCTCGCCCTAACCGATAAATTTCAACTTGTTTGTCTTGAGGATTAATCAAGAGTCCTAATTTTACTCCTAATCTTTGATATTCCAGCATTTTTTCTTGTAGCTTCTTAACTCTATCGCTAGCAGAGCGTAATTCAATTACAAAGTCAGGTACTACAGGAATAAATTTTTCTATATCTACTCCTTCTAAGCGCGATTTTTCAATCCAAGAAACATCAGGAGACATTCTACCACCACCAATAGGGATAAAATCGTAACCTGTAGATGAATCGAATATCTCGCCTAATTTGGTTGGTCTATTCCAAATGCCAACTTGAATAATTAGGCTAGAATTTCTTTTTCCACTTTCACCGCCTGTTGGAGGCATAACAATCAATTCCTTATCTTTAGTTAATTCAAGTCTTAAATCAGGATTATCTAGGCAGAGAGAATCAAATTCTTCAGGGGTGACATGAAGAGTTGTATTGCTAACATCAAGTAGCAATGGCCAGTTGTCAGTAGATGTGATGGAAGTCATTATTTTTATAACAGTTAGGGCAGTTAGAATAGTTAATTTTTACTTTGTTCTGCGTTTTCTACTATTGAGACTCTGAACGAATAAATCTTATAACTTCCAATCAACTAATTTAAGTTCCTGAATTCTAGAGAAATGCTTAGTATTACTAGTTACCAAAGTTAAATTCTCACATTTTGCAGTAGCAGCAATTAGCACGTCAGGAACACCGATGGGTTGACCTTGTATTTTTAAATCATGAGCAATTTTACCAGCTATCTGAGCAATATCTTCGGTAAAAGCTAAATCGTTGGTTAATCTGTAAAACTCTGTTAACTGTCTACCAAATTTAGGAATTAAGCTCGGTTTTTTGTGTAATCCATAAGCGATTTCATACTTCGAGATAGCTGAAATAAAAATTTTGTTGGGTTTAGTTGACAAGATTTTAGAAATTACCTGTTCGTCTCTTTTTAAGTAGTCAGAGATTGTGGTCGTATCCAACAAAAAATTACTCAAAACGAAAAATCCCCCCAATCTTGTTCTTCTCTGGCAAGCTCAAAAATATCTTCCTCTGACTCTTCACTTTTAGCTTGGGAACACCAGTTTAAGATCTCATTGCTCCATTCTCTAACAGGTTCTTGCCTATCTAACCAATCTCTAATTGCTTCTACAATTGCTGCATTACGACTAAGGTTTGAGTCGTTATTACGTCGCTCAAGATAGTCATTTAATCTTTGAGCTAGGGCTTCTGGTATGTGAATTGATGTATTCATAATTTCTAACAATTCTGGTATACCATAATCATACCAGGATTATACTAAGTAGCAAGTCAATACTTCTCGGATAAGCCTCTTTATTGATTAATTGTGTTTGAGGTAGTAGGTAGTAGGTAGTAGGTCAAAAACCCTAACTGTCCTAACTGATTACAGTTCCATCACATAAAAAGCCACGCCATTATCGCCTTCAATTGAGAAGTTGGGTAGGTTGTTTTGGATGTAGTTAATCTCAGTTTGATCTACGGTAAATAGGTGTGAACCTGATTGACCATTAAGCATTCTAAACACAGGTACAGTCTCAATATTCTCTTGAGCTTCCTCAAAGGCATAGAACTTGATACCTTCATAGTTATAGTTGCTCAAGTTATTCTGAATATGGTCTTTTTCAACTTCATCCATTGTGTAGAGATGTGCGCCAGTTTGAGTGTTAAAGAAGCGGTATACTTCTTCTGCACCAGCAATATCTGCACCAGTTAAAGCATCCTTATCACTGCTTAAGACATTGAATTTTTCTGATTCATAGTTGTAAGCAAGTTCGCCAGTTTGACTTTTAGCTTGGATATCTGCAATCTCAGTCACATCTGAGGTATAGAGATGGAAGCCTTTTTCATGCTGATAGAAACGATGAATTTCAGCTAGTTCTAGACTAGGAGTATAATTAGTAGGATCTACTGGGTCAATAGGATCTATGGGGTCAACTGGATCTACGGGTGAAGTACCAAATCTAATATTATCTCCTTCAAGTTCTTTCGCACTGCCAGTATTGCCTGTTACAGTTACATCGACTAAGAATACTCCTGCATTGTTGTAGGTTTCTAAACCACTACCAATTGGGGAACTGTTACCAGAAATAGTACTATTGCGAATAGTAATAGTTGCTCCATCAATTACATCAATTCCTCCACCAGCTTCAGTGGCGATGTTGTTAGTAATTTGAGTATTACTAATTTCAGCAGTAGAATCAGCTATGAGAATTCCTCCACCGTAGGTACTTTGGTTATTGCTGATAATACTATTGCTGATAGTAGCTTCAGAATCATTTTCTATGCCTATACCAGCACCACTAATTTGGTTTTTATTATTGGTAATCTCAACATTATTAATTACGGCTTTAGCGTTAGTAGTCAGGAAAATTCCGCCACCACTGTTGTTGCTAAATTTGCTATTGGTAATTTTAGCTGTGCTATTAGTGATTGAAACGCTTTTAGTAAAAGACTTATTATCTTCAACCAAAATATTATCAGCTTCTAACACACCATCTAACACATAGAATGCACCACCACTAGAAGTAGTACCATCAGCAATCTCGTTATTACGAAACACACTATCATTAAGTACTAAAGTCGCGCCTTCAGAGTAAACTCCACCACCACGTTTGGTTGTCGCATTGCCTTCTACTACAACATTATCAAGAGTCAGATTTTCAACAGTATAGACTGCACCACCAAGTTCTACTGGTTTGCCACCAGTTAGAGTTAAGCCAGTTAGGCTCACATCAATTAAACTAGTAGCACCATTATCAATCTTGAAAAGGCGATCGCTTCCTGTTTGAGTAATCACTGAATTAGTGCCAGTAATCTCAACTGAATCAGTAATATTAATAGCTGAAGAGAGAGTTATATTATCGTTTAAAACAATTGTATCTAGTCCAGCGTTAGCATTTGCTTGTGCGATCGCATCACGTAGCGAACCTGCACCAGAATCATTGGAATTTGTAACATTATAAGTTGCCATATTTGAGAGTTTTTATAATTATTAATAATTTGAGTAAAAATTCTAAACAGCACAAAGTTTCTAGCAACTAGCTCTTAGCAATTAACCATTAATATTCAACAAAATTAAGGTTGAATCTTAACTTAATGCAGCGAATAATTATAATATTTTCGATTGTAATATTAAAAGTTTTTTTGTAGGTAAATTTTCCAACAAGAATAATCACGCAAAAAAGAAGTTTACTTTATAAAAAACTCACAATATAGCAATCTTATTTGAGTTATACAATGTATAATCAAAATATCTATATATCAAATATTTTTTAATGAATATTCAAGTAGAGATTAAAAAATGGGGAAATAGTTTAGGCTTGAGAATTCCCTATCAAATAGCAAATAGTTTCAATATCGCAGAAAATAGCCAAGTCAAATTAACTATAGAACGCGATCGCCTGATTATTGAAAAGGTTGACAATCAACCTGATTTAGACGCAATTTTAGATAGTATTCCTGAGGATTTTGAATATCCTGAAGACATAACTGAATTTGTCAATAATCAATCAGTTGGTCAAGAATTTCTATGAACATCGAGCGTGGTGAAATTTTGCGAATTAGTCTCAATCCAACTAAAGGTCGAGAACAACAAGAAAATGCTCGTCTCTGCGTAGTTTTAAGCAATACTCGTTTTAATCAGCGTCGTCAGGGAATTATTATTGTTTCACCTATAACAAATACAATTAAACCTAAAATTTAAACTTTAATTCAATTGCCATCAGGATTGAAGATTACTGGCTCTGTAGTGGCGGAACAGGTAAGAACTTTAGATTTAAGTCAGCGATGGTGGGAAACAACATCTGTAGTTGTTGAGAAAGATTTTGTCGATTCAGTAATTCACATTATTAATCAAATCGTATCTTAGAATGAATTAGCCAATTTTAAGGTAGTTTAGTAAACATCCAAAAGAACATAGCAAATCCGCCAAATACTATTACAGCGATACCGATTAAAATTCCTCGGACAGCAAACTCTACATTACCAACTCTGGTATTGAGTTGGTCTGTCTTTACATCTAATGCTTTAATATCTCCTTTGATTTCGACTTGACCTAATGATAATTTATCTATTTTTTCGTCCAATTTATCTATTTTGCCGTCTATTTTTTCATCCAGTTTGTCTATTTTGCCGTCTATTTTTTCGTCTAACTTATCTATCTTGTTCTCAAGCCTATTAAGTATTTGTGCTAAATCGGTTTGAATTGTTGGATTGTCCATAAATTTTTTACTTGAATTAATTATATTTTAACTTAAAGCTTAGTAATTATTTGGACAGTTTCTCTACATAGCATAAGGCTCTCTCAAAGAAATTAAAATCTGTAGTTTTGTGTCTAAGAATTTAGTTTTAATATTAATCCCTAACCCCTATCCCCTGCCTTAAAACTTAACTTTTCAAACTAGACGAGGTTTAATTAAATGCTGTTTTAATAATTTCCCCAAAATTGCAATACCTCGCTCAATTGTTTCGGGAGGATGGGAAAAGTTCAAGCGCAAAGCATTGTAACCTTTTTGATCTGGGAAAAACGGCATTCCAGGATAAATAAACACATTTTCTGACCAAGCTTGACGAGCAACAGACACAATACAGATTTTAGAAGGTAGCTGCACCCAAAGAAATAAACCGCCGTTTGGTACAGTCCAAGTAGCTTCTTCAGGGAAATAACGTTCTAATGCTTGTAGCATAGCGTTACGACTACGCAGATTACTAGCTCGCAGATGATTAAGATGATGGCGATGATGTCCCGAAGCGAGATATTCACTAACAATTGCTTGTGAAACCGTTGAGACATGGAGATCGTGAAACAGCTTTTGTTTGAGTAACGGATGATAATGTTTTCCTGTTACTAATAAATAGCCAACTCTTAAACCAGGCATCAAAGTTTTGGAAAATGTACCAGTATAAATAACTGAGTCGCTACAATCTAGAGATTTAATTGGCGGAGGGACAGGTTCAAAGTTTAAACCTTCATAAGCATTATCTTCTAATATTAAACAGTCATATTCTTCAGCTAAAGCTAATAATTGTTGACGATGTTTTAGGGCAGTAGTAATACCAGTTGGATTCTGTAAGGTAGAGACAGTATAAATTAATTTAGGACGATGACTTTTTAAATATTGTTCTAAAAGTTCCAGATTCATCCCTGATCCTTGCATAGGAATACCAATAATTCTGGCACCAATATTATCAATAATATCTAGAGTTCCATAATAAGTAGGACTTTCGGTAATGATCCAATCTCCAGGTTGAAGATAAT
Organism: Waterburya sp.; assembly: GCA_051658085.1. Taxonomy (GTDB): domain Bacteria; phylum Cyanobacteriota; class Cyanobacteriia; order Cyanobacteriales; family Xenococcaceae; genus Waterburya. Next base: position 13,639 of record JBOFLX010000120.1, on the reverse strand, counting down.
AATTCATCACTAAAGACAACCCTTGTTTTGAGCCGTTAGTAATGATTAAATCATCAGCAGAAATTTCTAATCCCAATTGAATTAGCATTTGGGCAATTTGCTGTCTTAAAACTAACTGTCCTTGAGGAAAATCATAATTAAATAAAGTGTCTGTCACCTCTTTCATTGCTCGTCTAGCGTGACGCTGAAGATCTTTTAACCCAGAAGAAATGGGAAAGCCACTACTAAAATCAATGACACCAGGTTGAGTTTTTGCGTGTACCGAAAGCTGATAAATATCAAAGAAAGAAACAGGTTTTTGTTCAGGAATAATTACTTCTTGTATAGGATTAAAATTCGATTTCGGTTGAGTAGAAATTAAAGATTCAGAGTTAACAAAATAACCCGCACCTGGGCGAGCATGAATTAAACCGTCCGCTTCTAAAACACTATAAGCCTCAATAACAGTTAATTTATTGACTTCAATATTTTTAGCTAAAGCTCGAATTGAGGGCAAACGATCGCCTGTTTTTAAACTTCCTGCTTTTATTAAACGACTAAAGCGATCGCGAATTTGTAAATAGACTGGTTTGACTGCTTGACGGTCGATAGGAATTTTCATTGTTTGGTTTCCTCTACGCCTTCAGTTATCTTACGTGATTTGATTAATATTTTACTGGTACAGTTTTGAGCGTTTTTAACTATAACAGTTCTTAGAAAATGAAATTGTACTAGCTAAACTTAATTATTTTTGTACCTTCTCGGTTTTATTGTTTTAGGTAATACTAATAACCATTGAACATTGAACATTGAACATTGAACATTGAACATTGAACATCACCAAGAAATATTAAATGAAAATTAATAATATCCAACCGAACTTAGCTGACTCAAAAATAGAATTTGAGGAAAATAAAATATTGTTGTTAATTAAAAAATTTTGGAAATTTAGTAATTTTTATGGTAAATATCGCGCCAGAATTCACTTTAATAAAAGCCATAAGCTATAAGCTCAAAATCAATTCTCAAACTTAAAATTGGCATGGTCAGAGAAATAACTGAATTTATACAAATCAATAAAACTGATAAAGTCATTCAAGCTTTAGAAGCCAACTTATTTTCTTACTTTACAAGCTTTGGTCGTACTTCATTAGGAGAAGTATATGAAAGTTCTAATCTCCTCTACATTTCTACGGGTATTGGTTCGCTTTTTCATAATGGAGTTTTTCGCACACAACTGCAAGAGTCAGAAGTAGAAGAAGCGATCGCCGAGGTAGTTAAACATTTTGCAGCTAAACAAGTTCCTTTTTGCTGGTGGACAGGTAATAGCACCCAGCCAGCCAATTTGGGTAAGTATCTAGAACTCCAAGGATTGCAAGCTATGGGTAATTTTCCAGGTATGGCAATTGATTTGTCGAACTTAGGAAGTCAAGAATGTCCTCAAGATTTGGAAATTATTCGAGTTGAGGATCAAAGCAGCCTAGAAAGTTGGTTGAAGATTGCTATGGTTGGATTTAATCTTCCTGTAAAATTGCTAGAAAAGTTGTTGTCGCTAGAGGCAAACTTAGGATTTCAAAGCGATCGCTATATTCGCTATCTTGCTTTATGGCAAAAAACTCCAGTTGCGATCTCAGCTTTATATTTAGACGCTGGAGTAGCAGGGATTTACTTTGTGGCAACACTACCCGAAGCAAGAGGGAAAGGATTGGCTACACAGGTGACACAAATTGCTTTAGAAGACGCTCAAAAGTTAGGGTATCAAGTTGCTACCCTTCAAGCATCGGCTATGGGTAAAAATGTTTATCAGCGACTTGGCTTTCAAGAATGTTGTCCAATAGAAATTTATTTATGGCAACCAAAAGATTAGCGGTGAGCTAGATAAGGCAGAAGACAGAAGGAAAGATCAATATGCAACTTCAATGTGGATTAGCTTAAATATCACGAGAATCATTAATAACAATGTTAAATATAAAATCTCAACCAGAGTTTTTAGGTTGGATTTATGGGTTTATCGGAGTAGTAATTTTTAGTCTGACTTTACCAGCTACTCGTTTAGCAGTTGCAGAATTAGATCCAGTTTTTGTTGGTCTTGGTCGAGCTATTTTAGCAGCAGTTTTATCCCTAATTTTGATAGTCATAACTCGTCAAAGTATACCTCCCTGGAAATTTCTCCCCCAATTTATCGTTGTTGTTGGTGGCGTGATTATTGGATTTCCGTTGCTATCAGCGATCGCTATGCGTCATGCTTCTGCTTCTCACGGTGCAGTTATTATCGGGCTTGTACCATTGGCAACTGCCTTCTGTGGTGTTTGGCGAGGCGGTGAAAAGGTTTCTCTCTTGTTTTGGATTTTTGCCTTGATGGGCAGTAGCTTGGTAATTATTTTTGCACTGATGTCTGGTGCAGGGAGAATTAATCTAGCGGATCTAGCCTTATTGGGTGCAGTGGTTACAGTAGGTATAGGATATGCAGAGGGTGCTATTTTAGCTCGTACTTGTGGGGCTTGGCAGGTTATTTGTTGGTCGCTGATCCTCTCTACACCAGTTTTATTGCCAATAGTATTGCAACACCGTCCTACTAATTTTGACTCTATTTCCGTTAATGCTTGGCTGGGTTTTCTCTATGTCAGTGTTTTTAGTATGTTTTTGGGTTTTATAGCCTGGTATCAAGGTCTTGCTATAGGCGGAATTGCTCATGTTGGTCAAATTCAACTTGTTCAGCCTTTTCTAACCATATTGGCATCAGCAGTACTGCTTAGTGAACCTTTAACTCTGACGACACTTGGTTTTGCTGTGGGAGTTATTATCTGCGTGGCATTAGGCAAACGGGTTTAACGAGTCATTTATCATTGAACATTTACCATTTATCAAAGATGTTCGTGATTTCAATGCTCAATGCTCAATGAATAGTCAGGAGATTTATAACATGAATATCGGTAAGTACATCATCAATAAATTTCAGCAGTTTGGACAATATTTGATTCAAATTCAAACCGAACCGCAAATTAAACAGAAATGCGATCGCGATGGTCAATCTTATTGGCAGATATACGATCCAGTTTCAGGTCACTTTACTTTATTAGGTTCGGAAACAGAAGTTAGAATTTGGTTAGAAAACTATTTTAGTTAGGTAATTTTCGGCAACTGACAGAGTAAATCTACAGCTTTTTTGGCTTTTTATTTTTTATTTTTTAGTTTACTTAGCCAAGGTTTTAGAGACTTATACAAAAAGTCTAATTTCTATAAGATTACAGTTATAAATTTTTGTGTATTATGCCATTAGGCAACAAACTATTTTTCCCTCTCCCAGTCTCCGTATCCCCAAGTCTCCCCGTCAACCTCAATAGACAAATTAAATACTTGAGAGCTTATTTCCTCACAAGTTCTTCAAGTTATTTATATATCCTGAATATAGATAAAAAACTATGAGCGAGTTGCTTAATCCTTGTGTAGGTCGATAAACTCATTTAAATAGTTTTAGTATGTTAAATCGTCAGAGAATAAGCATGAAACTATATTTTCACACTCAGGATTATGGACAATCGACCTTTAAGACATCAACGATGTTGGAGGATGAGTTAAACGAAAAGGCAATTCGTCAAAGAGTCAGAAATCTAGATGAGCATCTTTTTGATGAATGTTGGGCTGAATTATTAGTTGATATTAATCATCAAGGTGTAAAAGGAGATAGATATGAAAGCAGTAGAGATTATGTCCACAGATATAGTCACCATTGATAGTTTAGCTACTATAGCCGAAGCAGCCCAAGTCATGAAGCAAAACAATATAAGGGCTTTAATTGTTGATCGCAATTCCGAACAAGATGCTTATGGAATTATCACCGCCACAGATATCTCCCAAGCTGTAGCTAACGCCAACAACCCTTCCATAACTTACGTCTGCGAAGTGATGACCAAACCTTGTATTGTGGTTAATCCTGATCTAGCTGTAGAACATATTGTTCAATTATTTGCTAAAGCTAAAATTCGTATTGCACCAGTAATTAAAGATAAACTTCTGGGTGTTGTCTCTCTCACCGATATCCTCACTAAAACCAATTGTTTAACTTCGTCTCAGAAAATCCCAGAATTAGCTGAATTAACTCTTTCAAATACAAGAGAAACAGCATTAGAAATTGATAAAGAACGTGAATACGAAAATTGGTGCAGTGGATGATTAATTTTATCAATAAATAATCAAAATAAATCAAAAATAGCGGAGGAAGTTAAGATGAAAGTTGCAGATATTATGAACAAAAAAGTCATAACTATTCGCAGTTTTGCTACAGTTGCCGATGCGGTTAAACTGATGCGCGAACATAATCTAAGTTCCCTAATTGTAGATCGCTTAGATGAATCAGATAGCTATGGCATCATTACCAAAACCGACATAATATACCATATATTAGCTAAAGGACTTGACCCTAATCAGGTGCGTGTCTGTGAAATTATGACCAAACCCTGTATTGTCGTCAATCCCGATCTCAGTATTGAATCCGCAGCCCAGTTATTTGCTAATACTGGGATTCAGCGCGCCCCAATTATTCAAGAGCAGCTTTTAGGTATTATTTCCATCACTGATTTATTGCTTAAGAGTAACTTTATCGAACAACCCAGTGCAATTGTACTCAAAAAACAAATCGAACAAAAAATTGCTGAAGCGCGTAAAATTTGTGAGCAAGAAGGATTTGCTTCAGAAAATTGTGCCACAGCTTGGGATACAGTCGAAGAGTTACAAGCAGAAGCAGCACACCAACAAACCCAAGAATTTAGAGAAACAGCTTTCGATCACTTCTGCCTAGAAAATCCAGAAGCTAAAGATATTTGGCGATATGATCCCTGGTTTTGCCATTGGGAAGATGAAGAATTACCTGTTTAGAGAAAATAAGTAATAAGTTATTCGATACTCACAAATTCCTCAAGATTTTTGCTTAATCTAAAACTAGAGATAAAACAAACTGCTTGTCATATCTTTTAGCTGAATAATTATTAATTTTAAAGGTAAAAAATTAGAGGTAAAAAATATGAAGATTTCTACCTGGATTCAAAACTTAGTTCAATCAATCTGGAACGGAGTTGGCAAACTTTTTCAACCTAGTAATGATGATTATCCTGAAACTGGGGTACAACCTTATAGTGGCGATCCTGCTGATGACCATGACAAGTGGAGTCAAAACAGTTAACAGTCAGCAGTTATTAAAGTAGCCCTTCGGGTTCGACAGTTTGCTCAAGTCGGGGAACCCGCCCAACGCAACTGTCTCACAAGTAGGAGATAGCAGATAGCAAGTTTCTTTTGGGTAGGAGGTAGTGAGTAGGAGGTAGTAGGTAAAACTTCTGACTCCTGTACGTCGCCAAACTTACGGCTCCCCTACCTGACTCCTTTCTCAACCAGTAACTTAAATGCGTAACAGCTTATGAGGCGATCGCGCTTGCTTGGTATATGATAGTGAACTGGAATATTACTAATTACACGTACTGATACAAAAGAATTTACGTGTTGTTAATGTATAGAATGTAAGCTAAATACCTTAAAACATTTATTTAATGTCTCTTAACTCCACTATCATCATTCCCGACTTACATCGCTTGGTATTAGAAAACGGCATTACTTTACTGGTAGTTGAAAATCAAGCAGCAGATATTATTTCAGGTCGTTTCTTTCTCAAAAATGCTGGCACTCTTGCGGAAAAATCAGAACAAGCAGGATTAGCTAATTTAGTTTCGGCGGTAATTACCAAAGGCACAAAGAATTTCTCGGCTTTAGAAATTGCTGAACAAGTAGAATCTATTGGGGCTGGATTGGGTGCAGACGCTTCGACTGATTATTTTTCCCTGAGTTTAAAAACTGTCTCGTCAGATTTTCCTGTAATGCTGAAGTTATTAGCAGAGATCATGCGATCGCCTGTTTTTCCAGAATCAGAAGTAGAATTGGAACGTAAACTTACTCTCCAAGGCATTCGTTCTCAGCTAGAACAGCCTTTTAATGTCGCTTTTAATCAACTACGTCAGCAGATGTATCCTCAACATCCCTACGGAATTTCAGTTTTGGGTACAGAAACTAGTGTCGGGTCTCTCACTCGTCAGGATTTACAACGGTATCATCAAACCTATTTTCGTCCTGATCAGTTGGTAATTAGTCTATCGGGACGCATTCAATACAAACAAGCCATAGATCTGATTACTGAAGTTTTTGGTGATTGGCAAAATCCTTCTCAGCCTTTTCCTGATTCTCAGTTAACCTCACCTATTTCTGATCCCGATCAAGCAGAGATTATTCAAGATACTCAACAATCAATTGTGATGTTGGGTTATTTAGGTACTAAAGTAGCTCATGATGATTATCCTGTCTTGAAGTTACTTAGCACTTATCTTGGTAACGGGCTTTCCAGTCGCTTATTTGTGGAACTACGAGAAAAACGGGGATTAGCTTATGATGTCTCAGCATTTTTTCCCACTCGCCTTGATATTGCACCTTTTATTACCTACATGGGAACTGCACCTAACAATACAGAAATAGCCATTGAATGTTTAAGTACAGAAGTAGCACGATTAACTCAAGAGACTTTAAGTGATGAAGAGTTACAGGGAGCAAAAAACAAACTTTTAGGACAGTATGCTTTAGGGAAACAAACAAATAGCGAAATTGCTCAAACCTTTGGTTGGTACGAAACTTTAGGGTTGGGAGTCGAATTTGATCATACTTTTCAAGCAGCTATTCCATCAATTACTCCAGCGATCGCTCAAGAAGTAGCTAATCGTTATTTAAGCAAACCTTATATTTCGATTGTTAAACCTAGTAATTACTGATAATTAGTGAGTAGCTATTTAGCAAGTGTCTTTATTTTGGAACTGGAAAAGATAGTCTTAGGGCGCGATCGCTTTTTTAAGAATACATTCATATTCTTTAGATTTGTCTAATAATTTTGAGCAAAAATGTCTTTAACCTTGCTTGGTGGCAAAAAGCGATCGCCTTGGTTCTGAGACTAAAACCTGATTTAAAATCGGATTAGGTTGAATTTTAAAGGCAATTCTGACCCCCAAAGGCGTATCTACTGGTGTTACTTCGACGTTTTTGAACCAACCAGTAGCATAAACGGCATTTAAATTTTCTTGTAACTGCGAGCGAGTAGTAGTCCTACCTGGTTTTATACTGATCGTCTTATAGACAAGATCTTTTAATTTTGCGTCTACTCCCGTCACCAAGATCTCAGACACTAAAACTCTAGGTTCTTGGTCAGATTCTCTAGAATTTTCTCGCTCACCTGTATTGAGCGGTATTTGCTCTAGCTGCGATACTTAAAATTTAGGTAATGTAAGCTTAGTGTTTATGTGTATTTCTGAGTCAAGTAAAGGTGAAGTATTGACTTGCCCAACCTGGTACAAGCCTCCTGCCATTTTGAGGGGGAAAAGTTTTTGGGGAGAGTTCAAGCTGCCTTCTGTCTCCTGTCTCCTGCCTCCTAACTCCTGCCTCCTGATAAATACATAACTTAAAATTTTTCACCAATCCCAAATTGAATTTCGTTACCCCCATCATCATTAAGGGCATAATCAACCCGAATTGGGCCTAAAGGCGACTGAATCCTTACTCCTAAACCATAACCATAACCGCTATTGGGTAATCCTCTAACTTCCGATGGTTCACCTGGGACATCGCTTTCTGTGCCTAAAGTTGTACCGTAGTCAAAAAAGAGTGCGCCCCCAACAATTCTAAAAATGGGAAAACGATATTCCGCAGTTGCCTGAAAATAACTCTTACCGCTACCAACTTCGCCATCACCAAAACCACGTATAGAATTACTACCACCCAGAATAAAAGCTTCATAAGGAGGTAAATCTCCTAAAATTGTACCTGCTTGCACGTTGAAAGCTAACGCCTCTGGCCCATCGCTAAAGCGAATTAAATCCAAGGGAAAATATTGACTGTAGTTAGCTCGAATTCGATTGAACAAAATACTACCCGAACCAATTGGCACAGTTTGTTCCGTTCCTAATCGCAGTATCGAACCTTGGGTAGGTTGTAAAGCATTATTACGGCGATCGCGAGTTGCTCCAAAACGCAAGGTAAATAAATCATCTTCACCGCTATCACTAGCAGCTAGATTTGCCCCGCCATCTTCTGGTAGGGACGTAGGAGTAACATCACCATCTTGATTTTTAACTTGCACTCGTTGATATTGGAAACCCGTAGATAAAGTCCATTCTCGACGTTTAAAAGGATCGCTAGGTAAGGGACGGGAAAAGTTGATACCGCCTCCTGTACGAACAATACGAGGAGCATCGCCATCATCATCGTCATCATCATCACTGTTAACGTTAATATCTTCGTCCCCATTAAAGACCAAGGAAGTAGAACGACGACGGAAAGCATTGACAGTATAGGAAGTACGACTTTCACTCCCCCCAATCCACGGATCTGTAAAACTAACGTCAAATAGTAAACTATCATTCCCAACTTGAACTTCTGTTCCTAAAGTTTGATTATTACCACCTACGTTTTTTTGTTGATAGCTAACCGTACCAAATAAACCACTATCAGAACTATAACCAGCCCCCGCAGCCACCGAACCGCTACTACCTTCAACTATATCAATGTTAACTATGACCTTACTAGGATCTGTACCTGGACTAAAAGAAAAACGAGCATCTTCAAAAATCCCCAAACCGAATACCCGTTGTAAATCTTTTTGGGCTGTATCTCTTTTAAAAACATCCCCTGGCTGTAATTCTACTTCTCGCGTCACAATAAATTCACGGGTTTTTCCTTTGGCAGGTTGGTCATTTTCATCAAAATACCTAACTTTGATGTTTTCGATAACTCCTTCTGCGATCACCAGGGTAACGTTACCTTCTGGACTGACTTGAGGAGAGCCGACAACTTGTGCTAATTCATAACCATTTTTGCTATACCATTCGTTGATTTGGATAACGCCTTGCTGTAATTCTCTCAGATTGAGAATCTGTCCATAATTTTTACCAAAAATTTCCTGAACTTTATTTGGAGGTAGAACTTTACTCTCACTTCCTTGAGGGATAGTCTCTACGCTTACTTGGTTTAAAACTGGGTTTGGTTCAACTAAAAAAGTAATCCTGACTCCCAGAGGCGTATCACTTGGGGAAACCTCCACATTTTGGAAAAACCCTATCGCATAAATAGCATTAACATCTTCCTGTAATTGACTTCTGGTGGTTGTTCTACCTGGTTCTGTACCTATAGTTCCATAGACAATATCTTCGAGTTCGTCACTTGCTCCTTCTATGACTACCTCTGCTACTAAAACCCGAGGCTCTTGAGATTGTCGGTTCTCATTCTGTCCTGGAGATGGAGGATTAGTTGACCCGTTTGGTGTTTGCTCTGGTTGAGGTGGTTGAAATTCGGGTAGCTTGAGAGTAGGGTCTGTATTTGGTTGTGATGGGGTATCAGGATTCTGAGCTATTTGAGTTGGTCTAATGTTTTTCAGTAAAGCTGCACCCTTTTTTACCAAAACTTGCTTTGATTGAACTTGAAGATTATAATTTTCTGCCCTAGTCGGTAGAGATAGCCCTAGAGTCAGAATAGTTGCCAAAATTGTAATTAAAGTAGGAGATAGACGCACGTTTTTTGATTCGATTAACACTTCCACACACCAGATAGAGCATTTAACAAGTTAACAATTTTAACCTGTGTTTTCCCAATAGCTACCTAATTCAACTCAGAAATAAGCTCAAATGTTCAATTTAATGTAAGGATTGGGTAGTAGGCAAGAAGTAATGAGTAACAAGTAATGAGTAGATAGCTTATTCCTAATCCCTAATTACCAATCCCCAGTCACCAGTCCCTTTTACTTGCCTGTATTAGATTGAACTATTAAAGTGAAATAGTTGATAAAAACAATTAACATCTATCTCAAATGACAAAAGAGGACTCCCTGTTAAAAGCCTTTGCGTAGCGACAGCGAAGTAAACGGTTTAACGGGAGATGAATTTTGTCCCATAAAAGAAACCGCGAAGCGACAATGTTTAGATACATTTTCTTGTTCATAAATTTAATTTTGTACATCAAAAAAGATGAGATAATTAACTCGAAGGTTTAAATCAGCCGTGAAATAAGGACGACGGAAAAAATACCAACCGTATTGGCGCGCCCGCTTAACTAGAATGATTTTGTACCTCGAAAAACGAATACATGGGTTGCAGCAAGAAAAAACTGTTGCTGCGTAAAAGTATTCCAGTATGCGAGATTAGAGTTTTTGTACTCGCGTCTGCGGTAGGGCATATCGTGGACTTTAAATTAAAATGCTTGCAGAGACGGTCTGACGGGGGCATGGCTTTGGTTATGTCTAGTTAAGAGTCGATGAGTCAAGAATCGTGCGTTAAAATCCTTGATTTAACGCAGGAGTGTCAAGAAATTATTACAACTATTTCTTTAGTTGCTTTAAAATCCGTTGTTGAACCTGTTGGTAAGCTGACTCTACTTGCCCTAAATCTTTGCGAAAACGGTCTTTGTCCATGACTCTTGCTTGGGGATCAGTTTCGTTTTTATCCCAAAGACGACAAGTATCAGGGCTAATTTCATCAGCTAAAATTAGGTTTTGTTGAGCATCAATTCCAAATTCTAGTTTGAAATCTACTAGAGTAATATCACATTGAGCAAAAAAACTTTGCAGATTTTGATTAATTTTACGTGCCATCTTTTCAATTTCTGTCAGTCTCTCAGGAGTCACTATCTCTAAGAGCATAATGCGATCGCTCGTCAATAACGGATCTCCTAATTCATCGCTTTTGTAATAGTATTCAACTAGTGGGAATGCTAAGACTTTCCCTTCTGGTAAGCCTGTTTGACGACAAAGACTTCCTGCTGCAATATTTCTGACTACTACTTCTAAAGGCACAATTGTCACTGCTTTAACTCTCATCTGATTAGGCTGGGGACAATCTAAATAGTGGTTAGGAATTCCTTGAGTAGCTAGCCATGCAAATAAAGCTGCGGTTATTTGGCAATTAATTTCGCCTTTACCTTTTATTTGTCCACGCTTTTGAGCATTAAACGCCGTGGCATCGTCTTTATAAACAGCTAGTAATATTTGTGGATCTTCTGTAGCGTAAAGAATTTTCGCTTTACCTTCATAAAGTTTTTCTGTCTGTGACATTTTTAACAATTGCCTATAATTAAATGAATTTCACGGTTACGGAAAATTACTTAAAGAATTTAGATTAAGAATAGGTTAATGAATCTCTAATTTCTTGTTAATATTTAAACAAAGCCCTGTTTATAGTACCGTCATCAAGTGACCTTTGTGTTTATTAATAGCGAAAAACAGTTAAGTATTAAAAAATGTTAATTCATAACTAGATTAAATACATATTTGTTACAAAAGAGTCTAGAAAAATATATAAAATTATGACAAGTAATAAAAAAACCGAAGATTATCTTTATCCCCATTATCCTTATCATGGTCAAGTTAAGCCAGAAAATCTAGTTTTTAATTCCAATTTGCAGGAATTTGCCCAAAAAATTAGTTACATCTGTAACTTAGAAACTGGAGGTAAATTACCACCAGACAAGGCATACAAGCAAATAAAAACTTTGTGGAAAGAGTTAAAACGTAGCAAGAAAGAGCTAGGAATTGGGCGTAATGGCTTTGACCAAGACCAGATTTAGCAACAGATTAACTTTCTAATCACGAGACGGGCTGTTATAACTAAGACAATTATTAATTATGGCTCAATAATGTCTCGCTCTAAAGCACTGCAATCCTATATTTTGGTGCGTTTACTCCTCGCGCCGTTAATGTTGTTAACGATCGCCACTGTAGTATTTTTACTATTAAGGGCGACTCCTGGAGATCCTGCTGATGCAATTTTAGGTACACGCGCTCCAGAAGCAGCCAAAGCAGCCTTGCGATCGCAATTAGGTTTAACTAATCCTCTCTGGCAACAATACTTTGATTATCTCAAAGATCTACTCAATTTTGATTTAGGTAGCTCCCTCTCCAGTCGCGGTTTATCCGTTTGGTCAGTAATTAAAGAATACTTTCCTGCTACCGTTGAGTTGTCTTTTTGCAGTATGATTGTCGCAGTAGTCGTCGGAGTACTAGTGGGCATGGTTTCTGCTTCTACCTCCAATAATTTTTTAGATGCTGGAGGAAGATTATTTGGTATTATTACCTACTCTCTACCTCTATTTTGGGTAGGTATGGTCTTACAATTAATTTTTTCTGTTAATTTAGGCTGGTTTCCTTTAGGTACTCGTTTTCCCATTAGTAGCCCGAGTCCACCGTCAGTAACGGGTTTATATCTGGTTGACAGTTTGGTGGCAGGAAATCTAGGTATGTTTCTCAACGCCATACATTATCTAGCACTACCCAGTCTGACTTTAGGCTTATTATTAAGCGGTATTTTTGAACGTATCGTTCGAGTTAACCTCAAACACACCCTGAAATCAGATTATGTCGAGGCAGCTAGAGCTAGGGGAATTCCTGAACCAACTATTTTAGTATCTCACGCCTTTAAAAATGCACTAATTCCTGTAATCACTGTTTTAGGTTTAACCTTTGCAGCTTTACTAGGTGGTGCTGTCTTGACCGAAGTAACCTTTTCTTGGCCAGGATTAGGCAATAGACTTTACGAAGCCATTTCTCTGCGAGACTACCCCACTGTGCAGGGAATAATGGTCTTTTTTGGTGTAATTGTAGTAATTGCTAGTATAGCGATCGACATTATTAATGCCTATATTGATCCCAGAATTAGATATTAAGCTATAACAACGAAGGCAGAAGGCAGAAGGCAGGAGGCAGGAGGCAAGAGTCAGAAGCCAGAAGTCAGGAGTCAGGAGTTTTTACCTATTACCTATTACCTATTACCTATTACCTATTACCTATTACCTATTACCTATTACCTATTACTTAAATAATGGATGCCAGACAATATGCTCCTGCTACACAACGTAATCGCCAGCCAATTCTGGACGTATTAACCAGTGTTTTACTGCCTGGTAGTAATATTTTAGAAATTGCTAGTGGTACAGGTGAACACGCTGTATTTTTTGCCTCACAGCTAAAATCATGTCATTGGATTCCTTCTGATATAAATCCTCTGGCGAGGGCAAGTATTCTAGCTTGGAAAAATGCTTGTGCGGTAGATAATTTAGATATACCGAGGTCGATTGATGTTACCCAGGAAAATTGGCAACAGCAGCTAGAAGACACAGAGATTGATGCAATAATCAATATCAACATGATACATATTGCCCCTTGGACTGCTTGTTTAAGCTTAATGGCAGGAGCAGGAGAAATTTTACCTTCAGGTGGTATTCTCTATCTCTATGGCCCTTATAAGCGTGACGGTGAGCATACTGCTCCTAGTAATAATAGTTTTGATTGTTCACTAAGAGAGCAAAATTCTTTATGGGGTGTCAGAGATTTAGAAGCGGTAATTGAAACAGCAGCAACAGCAAAATTAAGACTACAAAAAGTTATTGAAATGCCCGCTAATAATTTATCAGTTATATTTAGTCGTTAAGCTCGTGGGTTTAAATTAGCAAATTGGATGGTCACACACCCCCGAATTGAATTCGGGGGCTTGCCAAAGCCGAAAGCCAATCGGTAAAGGCAATTAAAATAGTGTCTAGAGTAGGGTAAAACCCAAGCTGAATTAACTGGGCGTGGCAGTCCAAAATACGATACAGA
>JBOFLX010000119.1:0-24038 GCA_051658085.1 Waterburya sp. | reverse complement strand
TCCTCTCATCAAGTTTTGCCCGAATCTTGAGTCCTGTGGTGGTGGTAGTGTTAGCAATCAGACTGACAACAGTAGCCCTATCTATTAAGGGTTTTCCACGCCAATTGGCAGAAATAAAACTGAATAAGCGATGTTCTATTTTCGGAAGTTATTTTTTCTAGTCCCCTAAGGATTATCGCAGTAGGCAGTAAATTGAGTTCCATCAGGCGCAATTATCCTAGAACTTCCACTATTAGTAGGTTTATAGATACGTGTAATTCCAATTTTATTGACAAATTTTTCGTCTATTTCGATATAACCCATTCCCCTATTGGGTTCATTAGGATATTGTGGAGTGTAAAATATTTTTTTCATCAAATCATTAAATATTAGTAGGGTGGACAAATGCCCACCTTCCCCATCTAAAAACCTATCCCAACAATTCCTTAGCTCGTTTAACAAAATTATCAGCAGTAATCCCATTAAACTCCATAATCTGTCCTGCACTAGCCGTAGTTTCGCCACGTTTCCAAGCAAAAACATCTCGTTTACTACTACTACGCAACATCACAGGTTCTAACATAGCACTAGAACCACCAGTAACACCAAGTAACACATCTCCATCAAACAGATTGGAAAATTCAGCATCAGATAGAAAATTACCATCTTGTTCACGACTGCAACTATCCCAGGCAACATCGCTAGGACGATAGAGACGACGAGGGTTAATTACAGAGATAATTTTTGAGCCAATACCTTGAGATTTTAATTGTTCTGCTGCTGCAAAGACAGGAATTAAAGTCATATCACCTATAACAGCAAAGACAACACATTTACCCCCCTTAGCAAGGGGGGATTGGGGGGATCCAGATTCCTTACCAAGGGGGGCTTCGGGGGGATCAATTTCTTGAAGGACAATACCACCTTTAGCTAATCCCTCACGAGTTTGTTCGAGGGTAGTACGAATTTCTAGGGGAGACTTACTAGCAGTAATAGTAATGCCTTTATTTTTACTGCTTAATGCCCATTCATAACAAGCCTGAATACTATTGGCATCACAGGGAAAGAGAGGAAATACATTACCGTTACGCATCATCCCTGCAAAATAATTTTCAACTTCTGGGCGTTGGTGTGTCCAACCGTTACGTCCTTGTTCCAATGCCCCTGCCGTAAAGAGAGTGATCGTAGAAGGAGTCGATCGCCTTAATTCTGCCATTGCTTGAGTAACTGTCTGCCAAATGGGTAAACCGTTAATGACAAAGGATTCATAGGAACACCAAAGAGTGCGCGCCCCAAATAAAGCCTGGGCTGCTGCTAATCCTGCACAAGCATCTTCACTAAGGGGTTCGTAAACCTGTCCTTGAGGCTGTTGGAAATAGGTTTCGTCAGTAGTGGGGTGAATAATTTTTAGGGCAGTATTGATATTATTAATTCCTGAAGCAGCGTTACCATCGGCATTGGTGACAATAAAGTCTTTATCCTGTTGCCCGACGTAGCCAGCGATCGCACCCATAGCGGTAGTTGCTACTTTTTTGTCGCCACCGACGGGATATTCTTCGAGGGGAATTGTCCCTAAATCAGCTAGAGGATATTCGGTTTCTGTCACAACTGTCTTGACTGCTGCACCACCATTAGCACGGACATAGTTATCCCGAACTAACTGCCAAGCTTCAGGAGTTAAAGCTGTTTCCTTTAAAGCAGCGACAATATAATCTTTGTCTACACTGTCTCCTGGATAGAGGTTGTGAGACTGTGCGCCCCGTTTATGTACTCCTGCACCTTTGAGTTGCTTAACAATTAGAACTGTTAATTTACCCCCTAATGCCGACTTAGCAGCCTTGTCCGTCGCTTCTAAGACAGCTTGCGTAAATGCCATTCTCCCTTCAAAGGAAAACTTGGTACTGTCTACATAGTTTCCTGGCTGGCTACTATCATCATAATCTTTAGCATTGACTAAAATTACTTCTGCAAAGCCGTTACCCTGCCAGTAGGCAATCATCTCCTCATTGGTTTTGGTAGACACCATACTGTGATGTTCCTGAGAATATCCATTCCAGACTAAAATGGGCAAGAAATTAGTCACTTGGGGATAGGCAGTATTAAAGTGTCCAAAGCTGCTCATAATGTAGGGTTCACCTAAACCACCATCACCGATAGTTACAGGAAATAATACCCCAGGATGAAGTTTTGCCCCTGCCATCGCAAAGTGCTGTCCTTGTCCTAAAGGCCCTGCGGGGTTTAATAAACCAGGGATTTGTCCTGAAAGGTGTCCCAAAAGCCCGTGCATTTCCCGAAAGCGATCGCGTAAATCCTGAACGTTATTAATTCCCATCGCTTCGAGGGATGTATCTAAAAAGACATTACTATAAAAGCCTGGAGCATGATGCCCTACTTCCGTAATAATATTTTTATGTCCCAACATTACCAAAGCTGCAATAGTATCAGCAATGCTGGCAAATCCTCCTGGGTGTCCTGACTGTTTACTAGCGGTAATTTGCAGAGTTAAATAACGTAAAGCATCCGCTGCCAACATAGTCTGATAAACTGCTACTGGTTCGGTAGGAGACGCGATCGCACTTTGTCCCTCTTTGATGGCTACTTCCTGCCCATATTGCTCGAAACCAGGCAAGTTATCTTTAAAATGCTGAACACCTTGACAAAAGGTGGGAATGTTAGTAGCAACGGTCATAAAAATATCTCCCTCGTTAATCAAACTGCAAGTATTAAGTAAATTTTACAATTTTAAGTGGTCTGACAACGACAAGATATTTCTATGAGTTCTATTGGTAAATGCTTATGAGTTAATTGACTCGTTTAATTTTTACTCTTGTTCTAATAGTTTAGTTAACTTAGCACGCATATCATTGAGCTTTTGTTCTCCTTTGGGTACAGCAACTAAGCGAATATCAATTTCTAAAATATTGTCTAATCTAGTGGTTTTTTCCCAAATTTTTACTTCTTCTAACGATTCGTGCTGATAACGAAAAGTTACTATCTCTTGCTGCACGTTTAAAATTTCTACGTTTTTGACCCAACCATTACTACTTTTTATAAATAGCCAAATATCAGACTGACCGATTAATTCTTTAAGTTTGTCTTCCATACGTTGAGAAATTGGTTCTTCATATATTAAAAAATATTATATCTACTATAAGATAGATATTTTGTATTTGCATGTCACAAATATTACAAAAAAACCCAAAAAGTATAATCAATAATTATCAGTCTCTATGGAGTAAACCTCTCTTTTGTTAGAGGTGTAATTCACTGTATATCTGCATAAATTAACAATACAGTAGTTATTAAGTGAGATTAATGTCAAAAATTCAATATGTAGGTATGACTGTTTCTAATATTGAGCAGTCCATTAAATTTTATTCTGAAGTTTTATCGTTTCAAAAAATTACAGATATTGAAGTTTGGGGAGAAGATTGGGAAAAATTACAGGCTGTATTTGGTTTGCGGATGCGAATTGTTCAAATGCAATTGGGAGAAGAAATAATTGCTTTAATGGAATATTTAACTCCCCAAGGTAGACTAGTCCCTAGAGATGCTTGTAGCAATGATCGATGGTTTCAACATCTAGCAATTGTAGTGACAGATATCGACAAAGCCTATCAGCATCTACGTCAACATCAAGTAAAGCAAACCTCAACTGCTCCTCAACAGTTACCAGACTGGAATAAAAAGCTCGGTGGAGTGAAAGCATTTTATTTCCAAGATCCTGATGGACACAATTTAGAACTAATTGAGTTTCCTTCAGACAAAGCAGATGACAAATGGCTACAAAACACAGACAAATTATTTCTCGGTATCGATCATAGTGCCGTTGTGGTGACCAATGCAGCAGCAAGTTTACCTTTATATCGCGATCGCCTAAACTGGAAATTAATGTTACAGGCAGAAAACTACGGTACAGAATACGAACATATTAGTTGTATTTTTGGGTCGCGGGTACAAGTAAATAGTATGAAGCCACCTACAGGTTTAGGTTTTGAATTATTAGAATATATTACTCCTACTAATGGTAGAAATATACCGATAGATAGCCAAGCTAACGATTTGTGGCACTGTCAGACGGTAATTGCAGTACCAAATCTGACTGCTTTAGCTGACGACTTGAATTCTGCACCTTGTAAGTTGGTTTCTCCTGGTATAGTTGAAATGTCTTCTAATCAGTTGGGGTTTACTAAGGCTCTAGCGATTAAAGATTTAGATGGTCACATTTTACATTTAGTAGAAAATTAGCTTTAAACTACAAAAATATATTTACATAGCAAATCATTAATTAAAGCAGTCAATCTTCTAAGCTTCATGATCAATCATTACTGAATTTCGGGAAGAATAAATTACAGAAAGCTTATGCCTCAATTTATCGTCTTCTCCTTCACTAATTTTTTGATTTGAATCATGAAAGAATCTAGAGAAACCTATTACGATATCTTAGGAGTATCTCAAAAAGCTACGCAACTAGAGATCAAAAAAGCTTATTTCAATCTTTGCAAAAATTATCATCCTGATAAATTGCCTTTTGATATGCCTGATGGAGCAAAAAAATATATCAAAGAACGTATGATTCTTATTAATGAGTCATATGAAGTCCTTAAGGATGAGTCAAATAGAAAAAATTATGATCAGCAATTAATTGCTTATTATTCGCCTCAACAGAATTTCCAGCATCAAAAACATGAATATGAGCGTAAAAGTGATTACGATAACAATATAAACGACTTATTTAATGAATCAATACTAAAACAAGCAGCCATACAACTTGAGAATGAAGAAAAAAAAGTTAAAGATGATTTTCAAGCAGAGATTAAAAGAATAGAAAAGAAATATGAAAAACATCTTAAAACCATAAAAAAGCATAAATCTGGGAGTGTAGATGTAATGGATTCATCTTTAAAGCTAGAGAAAGTTATTATATTTGTAATTAGTATATTTTTTGTTTTATGGATTATTCCTCTAGGTGGTATTTTTTCACTTTTTGGCAGGTTCAGTCTTATAGTTTTAATAATTATAAGTTTAGGTGTTATTTTATCTCCTACATACAAACCTAGTTATGTTAAAGAAGTAAAAAATGCGAAGGAAAAAAGAGATAAACAAAATAATGAAATAAAAGTAATTCGAGCAAAGAAACTAGAAGAATTTAAAACTACTCCAATTTATTTGATTAACTATGATTTTGTTCGTAAGTTATCAGCAGTAGACAGACTTTTTCTGCTAAAAGCAATGCGAGAGCGTCAAGATGCTGAAAAAGCTGACAATGCTGTTTGGTCAACAGTAGAAGTTGTAGCAACTGTTGGATTAATTGCTGTTTTTTTAAGTTCTCTGCACATCTAGCTATCTAGCTAAAAACTACGGACAGTTTTCTTATAAATTTTATACATTAAATTAAAATTAGCAACACCTTAGTATGGTTGAATTTCTGATTTCATTCTTTTGAGAGTTAATTCCATTTGATCAAACATCTGTTGAGGAGTCATACCAAATTGACTCAGTTGAGTCTTCAACTGTTGTACAGTCATCTGCGCCATAAAGTCTTCAGAAAGCTCAAAACGCTTCATAAAAATTTGATAGCGTTCCATTAGCTGTTCCATTTGCTCGATAAACATTTTTTTGCCTTCACGGTCAAATTTACCGTATTCACTGCCTAACTGTGTCAAAGACTGATAATCTTCAAACAACTTCTTCGCTTCTTCTTGAACGACTTGAGAATCAAAAAATCCCATAATACTTAATACCCGAATTTAATTTAGCTTTGATGCAAAACTATATATACTTATTTATTATTTTAAATGTCTTTATTGTAAGACAGCTAAAAACTTGAGTACAATACGGTTTACCGCCTCAAGATAATAGGTAGTAGGTAGTGGGTAATGGGTAGTAAGTAAAAAACTTATTACTTATTACTCATTACTCATTACTCATTACTCATTTCGCAAAGCAATATTTAACCACCTATACGAAATTCAATCACATCTCCTTCTTGGACAACATAATCTTTACCTTCTAAACGCAACAAACCCCTTTCTTTAGCAAAATTTTTAGAACCTGTTGTTACTAAATCTTGGTAGCCAATAGTTTCGGCTTTAATAAATTTCTTTTCAAAATCTGTGTGAATTACAGCAGCAGCTTGAGGAGCTTTTGTCCCTGCCACAATTGTCCAAGCGCGGGTTTCAGTTTCGCCTGTCGTGAGATAGGTACGTAACCCCAAAAGTTCATAGGTAGCTCTAATTAGAGATTTTAAGCCACCTTCTTCTACTCCTAAAGCTTCTAAAAAGTCTTTAGTTTCTGCCTCTGAAAGTTCGATTAATTCTGATTCCACTTGAGCAGAAACTACTACTACTTGAGCAGTTTCATTGACAGCAAATTGTCTCACTGCTTCTACCCACTCATTACCAGTCGCTAAATCATCTTCAGCAACATTAGTTGCATAGATCACAGGTTTATTAGATAGTAATCCCAATGGTTTGATAATTAGTAATTCCTCTTCCGATAAACCCATGCTACGGACAGATTGACCATCATTTAAAACCATAATAATTCGCTCTAATAATTCAACCTCTGCTTGGGCGTTTTTATCACCTTTTGCTTGTTTGCGTACTTTAGCAATTCGTTTTTCTACTTGGTCAAGATCAGCTAAAACTAACTCTAAATTAATTATTTCAATATCTCGTACTGGCTCGACTGAACCAGCAACGTGAATAATATCGTCATCATCGAAACAGCGTACCATGTGAACAATGGCATCCACTTCCCGAATATTAGCTAGAAATTGATTACCTAGTCCTTCTCCCTTGCTCGCGCCTTTAACCAAGCCTGCGATATCCACAAACTCAATCCTGGTTGGCACAATCTTTTGGGAATTAGATAGTTTAGCCAGCACCTCAAGACGAGGATCTGGTACAGATACTACCCCAACATTAGGTTCAATAGTACAAAAAGGAAAATTAGCTGCATCTGCCTTAGCATTAGCAACTAAGGCGTTAAACATCGTAGATTTGCCTACATTTGGTAATCCAACAATTCCTGCTCTTAACATGACGGCTTGGGTATCAACTTTTAGGTTCAGTCTGCCAATTTTACTGTATTAGAACTAGATAACTCAAACATATAACCTCTACCCCACACTGTTTTGATGAATTCACCATGAAAATCACCAATTTTTTTGCGAATACGTCCGATATGGATGTCTACCTTCCGATCATCTCCATCGTAGTCGTTTTTATTCCAAATTGCTGAGATTAATTCCGCTCGATCCCAAACTCGATTAGGATGATTTGCCAAGAAATATAATAAATCAAATTCTAAGGCAGTTAAAGAAATAATGCGATTGTTTAAAATTACTTCACGACGATAAAAATTGATCTGAAGATTATCAAAAATTATAGAATTATTGGAACTTGAAGACGAATTTTGATTACCTTTTCTTCTAAATAAAGCTTCAATTCTAGCTTTAAGAATTTGTAAATCAAATGGTTTAGTAATATAATCGTCAGCTCCTCTCGCAAATGCTTCTAATATATAATGGTTATCTGTCATAGAGCTTAACATCATAATCATCACATTAGTTTTACACATTTCTTGACAAAGACTTAATCCTGTATCGTCAGGAAGATTAACATCCAAAATTACTAAATCTGGCTGAAAATTTTGGAATTTTTGTCTAGCTATGTCACAATTAGAAGCTATTGCAGTTAGATAATCGTTATAGCTCAGAAATCTATCTATTAAATGTTGTAAAGCTGCGTCATCATCTACAATAAGAATTTTTTTTTATTGCTTTCCATAAGACTATGACTATAATAATTATTCAATAAATACACTTGAATATACCTGTTTTTTTATTTATTTAAGTTTCTCAAAGAATATCAGAATAATTACTCAGAAATCGATAGTAAAAACTTAATTTCACTTAATCTTCAAAAAAAAACTTATCTGTATAAAGTTAAGATTAAATAAACAAGCAATCATAGCAGTCTAGTTTGAGTTGTTAATTGATTTAAAAAGGAGAGTAAGAGAAATGAGAAGCTTAGATAAATCTTTGACAATTACTATATTAATTTAATTAAAACTTGATTGTCTCTAACTCAAGGTTGATTATTGTTTTGTCAAATATTTTTACTTATTTATTAAATGATTTATAGTACTAATTCACCTCTAGTTAACGCACTTCTCCAGGCAGCTAAACAACCTCATGCAGCTTTTTATGCACCTGGACATAAACAAGGGAAGGGAAGCAATAGTAACTTCAAGAATTTAATTGGTATAACAGCTTTGACAGCAGATTTACCAGAATTACCAGAATTAGATAATTTATTTGCACCAGCAGGAGTTATTGAGGAGGCACAACAGCTAGCAGCAGAGACTTTTGGAGCAACTAAAACTTGGTTTTTAATCAATGGCTCAACTTGTGGGGTTATAGCAGCAATTTTAGCTACCTGTAGAGCAGGAGATAAGATCATCTTGCCAAGAAATATTCATCAATCAGCGATCGCAGGTTTAGTTCTCTCAGGCGCAATACCGATATTTATTAATCCTGAATATGATGTCAAAGAAGGATTAGCATACAATCTTACCTCTACAGCAGTCAAGCAAGCTTTAATCGAACATCCCGATACAAAAGCAGTAATGCTCCTGCATCCGACATATCAGGGAGTTTGTAGCGATTTAGCAGCGATCGCCGAAATTACCCATCAATATAATATCCCCTTATTAGTAGACGAAGCACACGGCGCACATTTTGCTTTTCATCCCGATTTACCCCCATCCGCAATGAGTGTGGGAGCAGATTTAGCTATTCAGTCTACCCATAAAGTCTTGAGTGCCATGACTCAGGCATCGATGTTACATCTTCAAGGTAATCGAGTTAGCGATCGCCAAATTAGTAAAGCCTTACAATTAGTCCAGTCTACAAGTCCTAGTTATCTTCTGCTTGCTTCCCTCGATGCAGCCAGACAACAAATGGCAACTGAAGGTAGAGAATTAATGAACAAGACAATTGCACTATCCCTGGAGGCGAGAAAACAATTAGCAACAATATCTAATTTATCTGTTTTTGAACCACCAACCCAACCAGGTTGTCATCATTTTGACCTGACTCGACTAACGATCAATGTCTCTAAATTAGGCATAACTGGCTTTGAAGCCGACGAAATCTTACACGAACAATTAAAAGTCACCTGCGAACTTCCCCTATTGCATCATCTCTCTTTTATTATTTCTCTAGGTAACACCACCGAGGACATCAATCTACTCGTACAAGCTTTTAAAACTCTACATCCCTACTTCCCTACACCCCTACCCCCCTACACCCCTACCCCCCTACACCCCTACCTTCCTACCTCCCTAACCTACACACCTAAAGATGCCTACTTTGCCCCTACCCGAACCATCCCCATTCAAGAGGCTAGCGATCGCATTTGTGGTGAGTTAATTTGCCCCTATCCCCCTGGTATTCCTCTGTTGATGCCAGGTGAAATAATTACTCAAGAGACAATTGAATACTTACAACAAGTTTTAGCTATGGGAGGAACTATTACAGGGTGTAAAGATCCCACTTTGCAGACGATACAAATACTTAAATAGACTAATAATTAACTGATAATTAATAACAAATAACTAATAATGCTTTGGCCTTATAAAACCCCTGGTATTCCCGATAAACTCTTTGAACGTCTACCTGGAATTCCCTTAAGCAAAAGAGAAGTTCGTATTTTAATCATTTCTTCCTTAAGAATGAAACCTGATGCAGTCTTATGGGATATTGGTGCAGGCACAGGGACAATTCCTGTAGAAATTGGGTTACTATGCCCCACAGGACAAATTATTGCTATTGAAAGAGACGATGAAGTCGCAGGATTAATTCAACGCAATTGCGATCGCTTTGGAGTCCAAAACGTTAAAGTAGTTCAGGGTAGTGCGCCAGAATGTCTCAAAGATATCCAGCCTCAACCAGATCTAGTTTGTATTGAAGGAGGCAAACCAATTAAAGATATACTTAAACAAACTTGGAAATATCTGCAACCAGAAGGGCGAATTGTCGCGACTGTTACTAATTTAGAAAACCTGTATATTATTTCTGAAGGTTTAGCAGAACTTCAAGCTCGTAACATTGAGGTAATTCAATCAGCGGTAAATCGCTTAGAAACTAGAGGTATTCATCAAACCTTTGCTGCTGTAAATCCTATGTTTATTCTCAGTGGCGAAAAATTATAAACCTCTGTAAAACTTAATATCTATAATTTCTAATTGCTTCTTGTAAAGAAATACTATGACTTACCGCCGTAATTTGTTAACCTTTCATAAGGTTATCTTAAACTGACTTTTTACCTTAATTTAGCGTTTGTAGTATCAGCGCATATGTCATTATCTCGTTTATTTAGTGGAGTAGTAGCGATCGCCTTAGCTTTAGGAATGATTATTCTTGGAGGTTGGTATTTTACCTTCGGCATCGGTATTTTAATCGTCTTGGCTCAATTAGAGTATTTTCGCTTGGTTCGTGCCAAAGGAGTTGAACCTGCTGCCAAAATGACTTTAATTGTTTCGCAACTTTTGTTGATCAGTTCTACAGTCGCTCCCAATATTACTGATGCCATGTTTTGTTTGGGAGGGACAATTATTTGTTTTTATCTTTTGTTTCAACCCAAAATGGCGACTATTGCCGATATTTCCAGTTCAATTTTAGGCTTATTTTATACAGGCTATTTACCTACTTTTTGGGTGCGTTTGCGAGTCAGTCTACCCAATACTAGTAATTTAAGTAATTTGCCCTTAAATGGTTATTGGCCTGACTCTTGGCTAAATCCTAGCCAATTTCCCACTGCCTTAACCCTAACATTTTTAGTCATGGCTTGTATTTGGGCAGCAGACATTGGGGCTTATACTATGGGTAAAAGTTTTGGTCGTACTAGATTATCTGATATTAGTCCGAAAAAAACCGTAGAAGGAGCGATTTTTGGAGTTCTTGGCAGTTTAATCGTAGCTGAATTAGGAGCATGGTATTTTCATTTTCCAGCTTGGCAGATTAGCGGTATCATGTTGGGAACTCTCATCGGTATTACTAGCTTACTCGGAGATTTAACTGAGTCGATGATGAAACGAGATGCAGGAGTAAAAGACTCAGGACAGATAATTCCTGGGCATGGAGGCATTTTAGACAGAACTGATAGTTACGTATTCACTGCGCCTTTAGTCTATTATTTTTTTACCCTCTTACTACCTCTATTAGCAGCTTAAAATCGCTCGGCGACTAGCTTTACTTTACTCTTGACTCTTTACTCTTGACTTGCTGCCTAACTTAATTTTTCACGGATACTTATGTCTACTTCTCTCAGTCTTAGAACAGAATTTCGCTGTTTTGATGGCACTGTTGCTTACTATACTCACTATTCTGCTAGCTGCAACTGTGAAATGAATTTTGCAGTCTATCTACCTCCCCAAGCTAAAACTCAACCAGTCCCAATTCTCTATTATCTTTCTGGTTTAACCTGCACCGAAGAAAACTTTATAATTAAAGCTGGCGCACAACGTTACGCTGCTGAATGGGGAATTATGTTAGTTGTACCTGATACTAGCCCTCGCAATACAGGCATACCAGGAGAAGATGATACTTGGGATCTCGGCAGTGGCGCAAGTTTTTATGTCGATGCGACGGTTGCACCTTGGCAAGAGCATTATCAGATGTATAGCTATATTACTCAAGAGCTACCTGCCTTAATTACAGCTAATTTCCCTGTACAGTCAGAAAAACAAAGTATTTTTGGACATTCAATGGGAGGACACGGAGCATTAATTTGCGCTCTCAAAAATCCTCAGCAATATTTATCGGTATCTGCTTTTGCACCTATAGCAGCACCTATGAATTGCCCTTGGGGAGACAAATTGTTTACAGCCTATTTAGGTAAAGATAAGCAAAAATGGGCAGAATATGATGCTAGTAAGCTTATTAAACAAACTCAATTAAATTCTGTAATTCTTATCGATCAAGGCACTGCGGATACATTTTACCAGCAAAAACAACTACTACCAGAAACGTTTCAATCTGTTTGTCAGGAAGTAGGACAAAATCTGAATTTACGCTGGCAGACGGGATACGATCACAGCTATTTTATGATTAGTAGTTTTATAAAAGATCATATCCAGCATCATGCTACCTATCTCAAGTAAATTAGCTATAAGCTTTAAGCCCTTCGGGTTTCTCCTACGGAGGTGCTACGCAAACGGCATTCGCTCTTTGTTGGAAACCAATAAGACCACGATGCCTCACCGTAAGCTATAAGCTTGGCAACAAGACCGAAGCTCTAATTAACTTTTATTTTTAATATTTTTTTATGTCTAAATTTATTACTTTTAAGCCTTTAGGCGAAATTTTACAGGAAGCTGGCTTAATCACTACTCCACAGTTAGAAGTCGCTTTGCGAGATCAATTGTTTTATGAGGATATGCGTTTAGGAGAAATTCTAGCTTTACGAGGTTGGATTAAACAAGATACTGCTGATTTCTTTGTTCAAGAATGGTTTAAGTTAATTAATAAGAGAATTGAACATCCTCTAGGATTTTATTTAAAAAAAGCAGGATTGTTGAGCGAAGAAGATATAAAAATTATTTTGCTAGAGCAACATAAATATTCTCTACGTTTTGGAGATCTCGCTATTAAGCAAGGTTTGATTAACCCTAATACAGTTAATTTCTTTTTGCAAAACCTGTTTCCTTCGCAATTATATGATGCTCAAAAAAGTGAGCATAAAACTCAACAAAAACAAAAAAATATAATTACTAAAGAAGATATTACTTATTGGGCAACATTAAGCTCAAAAAAGTTGACCATTTATTAGTTTTTTGCCTTATTTAAAAGCAAAAAAAATAAAATTATTTAATAAAGTATTGATTACGGCTTATTGGTATTTTCATTATCGCCAGCAAATTTTTGACAAGCTGCTAATAAATCTTGATGAACTTCGTCGGAATTAGCAACGATCGCGCCATTGTAACTGTAGTCTTGACAGGTATGTAAAGGCGGTAATGATAAACCGTCAAAGCCCGTTACTATACAGCCATGTTCTGCTGCCATAAAAGCTAAAGCTGCACTATCAATAAATTTACCTCTTTTAGTAATCCAGCCGATTAAATCTCCTGAAAATATACCATTATAGTTAGGGAATTGTTGAGCAGATGAATAACAGTTTTCGATATCGATTACTTGGTATTTATCAGCTAAAATAGGTTTTAAATATCCCATCCCCCAACCTAATAAGATAGTTGACTGAGGATTGATTATTTTTAGTGATAAACATTGATCTAAATCTTTGTCTAAATCACCTTTATATACTCCCTGGTTTTTAATTGTGTAATAATAACAATTCTGAGCAGGAGAAATAGCCATAACAGCTTCATAACTATCTCTATTAAGAACACTTAAAATTATTTGATAATTATCAAAACCATCGAGATAATACTGTGTACCATCAATTGGATCTAAAGTAATTAAATAATTATCTTCTAGACTAAATTCTGTATTAACAAAATATTTAGTATTGCGAGATTTTTCATATTCTTCACCATAAAAACTAAGCTGCGGAAAAGTTCCCAGTAAAGCCACCTCGACTAAAGTTTGAATTGAAAGATCCGCATCAGTTAAGGCTGCTGATAAAATATTTTCACCTGTATCTTTGGCTGGTAAAGAAACAATTTTAGTTTGCAGTTGCCGTGCATAACCCGCAGCCACTCTTAAATGTGGTAGTAAGGTCTGGAGAATTTCACGGGGAGAAGGATAAGCTGTCAAGTATTTAATTTGTTTATTAAGGTTGACGGGGAGACTTGGGGAAAGGGAGACTGGGAGAGAAAAAATGGTTTGTTGCCTAATGGAATAATACACAATTTAAATGCACATAAGCTTACAAAGACATATAAAAGTAGTTAAGTTTATAGTAATTTTATAAGAGAAGAATTTAACCTCAAAGCTAATGTGGACACAAATTGCTCAAGCTATTACGCAAGCAACAGGACAAGATTTTGAGATCGCCAATACTAAATCAGTTGGGGGAGGTTGTATTAATCAAGGTTATCGAGTCAGTAGTAATGGCACAGAGTATTTCGTTAAACTTAACCAGGCTTCTCAGGTAGAAATGTTTGCAGCCGAGGCTATAGGCTTAAAACAGATGTATGCTACCCAGACAATTACTGTACCACGGCCGATCTGTTGGGGAACAGCAGCTAATTCTAGTTATATTGTGTTGCAATGGTTAGATTTAGGGGGAAGCAATAGTCAAAGTTGGACGGAAATGGGTCGTCAGTTAGCAGCCATGCACCGCCAAGGAACTAGGGGAAATTTTGGTTGGGAATGCAACAATACCATTGGTTCTACTCCTCAGATTAACACCTGGACAGATAACTGGGCAGATTTTTTTGCTGAACACCGTATTGGTTATCAATTAAAGTTAGCTAAACGACGTGGAGGCAATTTTGGTGATCCTAATCAAGTTATGAAGGCAGTCAAGAATAAATTAGCCAATAGAAAACCCACAGCTTCTCTAGTGCATGGCGATCTCTGGTCAGGTAATGCTGCTATTACTAGTGATGGCAAACCTGTTATTTTAGATCCTGCCACATATTATGGCGATCGCGAAACTGATATTGCCATGACAGAATTATTCGGTGGTTTCCCTCAAGCTTTTTATCATGGCTATAATGAGTCTTGGCAGCTAGACACAGGTTATCAACAACGCAAAAGTATTTATAATCTCTACCATGTTTTAAATCACTTTAATCTCTTTGGTGGGGGATATGGCAGTCAAGCCGAGAGAATAATTAATGGCATTGCATCATTATAGAATGGTTGAGGTCGACTGGGGGACTGAGAGACGAGGAGACTGGGGGAATTATTAAAACTTAAATTATCCCGCAGCTATGCAACGCTTAATTAATAATGTCGGGCTTTAGTAATTAATAATCAATATGGGTAAAAGGTTTAGCATTTGTACCTGTATAGGTAGCTGCAATATGACCATTGCCTGTTACCTTGTACTTATAAGTTACTAAACCTTCTAAACCTACAGGGCCACGGGGAGGCATTTGTTGAGTACTAATACCAACTTCTGCACCAAAGCCATAACGGAAGCCATCGGCAAAACGAGTTGAACAATTATGATAAACTCCCGCAGCATCTATTTGATCTTGAAATATCGTTGCTGTTTGGTTGTCTTCAGTTACGATCGCATCTGTATGTTTTGAGCCATATTTGTTGATATGAGCGATCGCTGTATCGACAGAATCGACCATTTTAATTGCCAAAATTAAGTCACTATACTCAGTCTGCCAATCATGTTCATCTGCTAGGGTAGCGTTAATTATTTTCCTAGTTGCTTCGTCTCCTCGTAACTGTACTCCTTGCGCTTCTAAGGCAGCAGCTATCGGGGGTAAAAACTCTTCTGCAATATCTTGATGTACTAATAAAGTCTCGATCGCATTACAGGCTGCTGGATAGTGGGTTTTTGCATCAACAGTAATATTAATTGCTTTATTGATCTCGGCTGCTTTGTCTAAATATAGATGACAGATTCCATCAGCATGACCTAATACAGGAATACGAGTATTATCCTGAACGTAACGGACAAAAGAGTTAGAGCCTCTGGGAATAATCAGATCTACATATTGATCTAACTCTAATAATTGTTTAATTTCTTCCCTCGTGGTTAATAATTGCACGGCAGCAGCAGGGACTTCTGTAGATTCTAGTGCTTGCTGAATGACTTTAGTTAATGCTTGACAGGAATTGATTGCCTCTTTACCTCCCTTCAAAATTACGCCGTTACCAGACTTAATTGCCAAGCTAGTAATTTGAATAAGAGCTTCAGGACGCGCCTCAAAAATGATTCCTAGCACTCCTAAAGGACAAGTCACCCGTTTTAAAATCAAACCCGTATCTAATTCACGGTGAATCTGATTTACCCCTACTGGATCATCTAGTTTAACAACATCTCGTATTCCTGCGATCGCTGCTTGTAGTTTTGATTCTCCTAACTTTAGTCTGGCATACAAGGCAGGGGCAATATTATTAGCTTCGGCTGCTTTTAAATCCGCTTCATTGGCAGCTAAAATGTCTGGTGTAGCTACTTCTAAAGCTTGTGCTACTGCTTCTAGAGCATAATTTCTGGCTTCTGTAGATAATACCGCCAGTTTGCTTGCTGCTGTACGAGTTTGCTGGGCAATTTGAATTAGAGAAGTTGATGCTGATGCTGTCTGAGAAACAACCATTAAACTTGTATCTTAGGAATCAATAATCAATAATTTTAACGGAATTAAAATCAATTGATATGCAAGAGTATTTAAAAGTTAGTGAAGTCATCGACTGGCAGCATCCCAAAATTATAGATTGTGCTAAACAAATTGCATCGGGATGTGAGACACCAACAAAGATAGCTAAAGCTTGTTTCGAGTGGGTAAGAGATGAGATTTACCATAGTTATGATTATCAAATGAATCCTGTTACCTATCGAGCTTCAGATGTTCTTCAATATAAAACAGGTTATTGTTTTGCTAAAAGCCATCTACTAGCAGCACTTTTACGAGCCAACCAGATTCCAGTCGGGTTTTGTTATCAGCGATTGAGTATTGACGATAAAGGCGCGCCATATAGCTTACATGGTTTTAACGCCATTTATTTACCTGAATTTGGTTGGTATCGGGTTGATGCTAGGGGTAATAAAGTTGGAGTTAACGCTCAGTTTAACCCACCTCAAGAACAGTTAGCATTCAAGATTCAGTTTGCAGAGGAAGCTGATTTTCCAGTAATTCTTGCTGAACCACTTCAAATTGTTATTCAGGCTTTGCAAGCACAGAATACATGGGATGATATGCTGCGTAAACTGCCAGATATTTCTTTAAAGTCTGCCGAGAGTTATGGATTGGTTATGATATAGCCGTACAAAATTAGCTAAAGCTAATAACTACGAACCAGTTAATTGACAAAAAACTATTGCACATTAACCGTCTTCTAACAAACAATAAGGACGGCTGTAGGATAAAGGTGACTCTAGTGAATGCTGTACTAAAAAATCAGGATTACTCATAATCTTTTCAGTTTCGCCATCATAAACAATTTGACCTTTACTTAAAACGATAGTGCGATCGCAAAGTTCTAAAGCCAAGTCTAAATCATGGGTTGCCACTAATTGAGTTAAAGATAAATTTTGCAATAATTCAATTAATTGACGACGAGAACGAGGATCTAACTGCGCCGAAGGTTCATCTAGAACTAATACCTGGGGATCCATTGCCAAAACTCCAGCGATCGCAATTCTTTTTTTTTCTCCCCCAGACAAGTTTTCGGTATTTCTTGCCCCGTAATATTTTGGATCGATATCAACCATCATCATCGCTTTTTCAACTCGTTGAACTAACTCTTCGTCTTGCCAACCACGATTTTTAGGGCCAAAAGCAACATCATCCCAAACTGTCGGCATAAAAAGCTGGTTATCAGGATTTTGAAAGACTAAACCGACAAAATTACGAATATCGCGCAAATTATCTAAATCTACCCACCATTTGCCGACTTTGATCTTTCCTGATTGGGGCAGAATAATTCCATTGAGATGTAATTGTAAAGTTGACTTACCCGAACCATTTGCACCGATTAGTGCTACTCGTTCACCTGCTTCGATGGCTAAATTAATGTTGTTTAAAGCTTTAGTTCCATCAGGATAAGTGTAAGTAAGGTTTTCAATAATAATTGGATTGTGATGCATTAATATTCGAGCAATAAATTTTTAGCCAGCAAAAACGCGGTTTCCTACATAGTTAAGTTTAGCGATTACTTTGTCGGTATGCTGCGCCAGATCACCAAACAGCGATGAAAATAATTTACCCCTCAAAACAAGCTTGATGATCTACTACGATAAATGTTCTTCTAAGAACTCGGTAGTTTCTTCCCAAGCTTCTTCGGCTGCTTCTGGAACATAATTTTTACCTGAAGGATTAGCAAAAGCGTGTCCTGCATTGTCATAGATATGAAATTCTGCTTTTTTTCCTAGTTTTTCTAAAGTTGATTGAAATTTCTCGACAGTTTTGAGGGGAATTGTCTCATCTGTTCCTCCAAAGATACCCAAAATAGGCATTTTTAAAGTGCTTAACTCTTTGGAAGTAGCTGATCCTACTTCACTGCCATAATAAATTACTGCTGCATCTAACTCTTCGGGAAATATTAGTGCTGTCTTGAGTGACCAACTGCCACCAAAACACCAGCCAATAGTTGCTACTTTAGGTGCTTTTTTTTCTGTAGTTAAATAATTATAGGCTTTAGTAATATTAGCTTCTGTACCTAAAGGATTACCTGTTACTTGTAATACTAATTGAGTTGCTTTCTGGGGCGTTTGGGCTATCTGACCATTATATAAATCTACCGCTAGCACTTGATATCCTTCTCCTGCTAACCGCCTCGTCATAGCTTTAATGTTCTCATTAAGTCCCCACCATTCATGAATAGCGATAATTCCTGGTAGAGGTTCGGTTGTACCTTCAGGATAAGCATAATAGCCTCTGATGGCTTGTCCATCTATGGTTACATATTCTACTGATTCAGTGACAACAGGTACTTCTGGCTCGACTAGCGCGATCGCGTAGCGTACCCGTAGGGTCATCGCAGTTGGGCTAGGATAGTCATGGCGATGGGCTGCCAACAGCATTCTTTCTGGCTTAATCAAAGTTAGTTCTAAGCTAAAAAGCAAAGCAACCAAAAAAATGCCAGTCAAAAATAACTGTCGTTGATTAATTCTGTTCATATTTTTCTGCCGTCTACAAACATAAATATTTTAGGTAATTTTACCCATTTAAGGAAAATATCTTGTTAGATGCAAAAAAACCAGCTATCTTTAAACATAAAGTTAACTTCGACGCTGCTCCTTTTGGGAGATGATGATTTTTAATCTTGCCCAACGCTGTTATTAAAAAGAACCTGTAGCGGGGTAATTTTCTTTATTTCATTGGGTTAATTCTAGTTTCCTGTATTTGATTAATTGTTGTTGGCACTGGCTGCGCATTGCTGCTGAATGGGGAGTAGGAGGCAATCATAATTATAGGTAGAGTCAAGGTAACTACCGCAACTCCTGTTCCTAAAATTGCTGCCCACCTATGACCAGGAGAGTCTTCGGCTTTTCCTGGGCGTTGGCTAACTTCCATATATGAAGATGATAAGTTTAACCTTATCTTGATAAACAGTTAAATAAAGTAACAGTAGATAATGAAATATTGTTCCTTATTCTACTAAATACTTAGATGAAACTATTGTAACCGCAAATTTAAATTTAATTGGTATCTTTCATAACTTAGGTTATAAAATTTTAATTAAGATTTTTAGGAGTTAAACTTAGTGACAGCCCAGAAACCCACTCTATTCAACCATTCTTCTGTGCTGACTCGTGAATTAATTGCTGGGTTAGATATCTGCTCAGAAGGACTATATCTAGACGCGACAGTTGGTGGTGGTGGACATAGTGAATTAATTTTAACTCAAGGAGAAAATATAAAGCTAGTAGCAATAGATCGAGACGAAACAGCGATCGCTGCTGTCCAAAATCGATTAAGCGATTATTATCCTCAGCAATTAGAATTTTGGCAGGGAAATTTTGCTGATTATCAACCAGAAGATTATTTATTTGACGGGATAATTGCCGATTTGGGAGTTAGTTCTCCCCAATTCGATATTGCTGAACGAGGTTTTAGTTTTCGTCATACTGCGCCTCTGGATATGCGAATGGATCACTCTCGAGGCATTACCGCAGCCGAAATTGTTAACCATTGGCAAGAAGTATCTCTCGCTAATTTAATTTATGAATACGGAGAAGAACGATTTTCCCGAAGAATTGCCAAAAAAATTGTGCAACAACGACCATTTCAAACCACTACAGAGTTAGCAGAGGCGATCGCTACTACTGTCCCAGGCAAATATCGTCATGGCAGAATTCATCCTGCAACTCGGACATTTCAAGCTTTACGCATCGAAGTTAATCAGGAATTAAAGTCATTAGAAAAATTTATTGCTCAAGCTCCAACTTGGCTTAAACCAGGCGGTAAGATTGGCATTATTAGTTTTCATAGCCTCGAAGATCGTATTGTTAAACACCATTTTCGTAATAGCGAATTATTAACAGTAATCACCAAGAAGCCTATCATTGCTCAAGCAGACGAACAAAGAGAAAATCCGCGATCGCGATCGGCCAAATTAAGATTTGCTCAAAGAAAAGATGATTAAGTCAGAATTAATTGTGTCTATTGTGTTTCAACTATCTTCCGTCACAGGTTCAATACAAAGAGCATTAGCTTCTGGTTTAGATAAAGTAATAATTTTCTCTTGTAGCATAATTTGTACAGTACCTTGCTCTAAAGCTAAATTAAGCAAGACAAAAGGAGTCCCTGGTATTAATCCTTTAGATACTAGTTTGCCGATATAACCGCCATAAACTCGACTATAGCCAACTACAACCCCTACTGAACCTAAAGATAATTCGTAAATACTAATTGTTATTTCCATTATCTTGTTTGACTAGCCGAAGTGACCATAATTTTTTGAGCAATTGTTGCACCGATGCCAATTAATTTATTGTTATAGCTAATTACTACTGAACCATTCTCGGTTTTACTAATTAATTGCACTGTTTTCCCTCGCTTTAGTTTTAATCTACTTAACTGGCGAGTGATTTGTTTGGGGGGATGAATTTGAGCAATCAATAAAAAACTCCCTGTACTGCTAGTATTCAAACACTGATTATTAGGAGTATCATGCAATTGCTCTAAGTAGTCTACCCGTGGCTGGTCAGAAGAATTACCAATAAAAATAAATTCCTGAAATTCTCGAAGTCTTGGTAATTTTGAAGACTTGAGATTTATTGTCTGAGTCATAAGCAGTCAAGTTTATTGATAGTAATTTTTATTTAGCTGTCTTTTAATATAGATATAGCGTGATTAAGGCTTGTTGACAATCTTTTTTAAGTAGATTTAATTATTTGAGGTTGTAGAGCAACAGTGAACAATGACTAGGGGAGCAGAAGAGGAGAAAAGTAGAGGAGAAAAGTAATAGGTAAAAGGAATTAAAAGTATTTTTAACTTTATCTCAAATATATAGCTAATTAATCGTCAAAATAGTGTATATTAGCGATAGTCTTTTTATTTTTCCAAGTTTAGCGTAAGATATTGTAAGTAATGTGAAGATGTTGATATCTAGCTACCTAAGAAAAACTATCTATTCAAATTAATAGCCTAAGATTTTTATTTAACGAAAAGTTAAAATAGTCATAACTCTTACCTAGTAGAATTAAGTCCAATATGGATAAAAAATTAATAGATCGATCAATAAATAAATTTAAATTTCAGAGTAAGTAGATTTTATGATTTACGATCAACAGATTGCTAGTCAGACTGAGACAGTTTTGCAGGCCGAGAATGTGAATGTCTATTATGGAAATTTTCTGGCTGTTAAAGGTATTTATCTAAATATTCCCAAAAATCGAGTCACAGCCTTTATTGGCCCTTCTGGCTGTGGTAAGAGTACTCTTCTACGCTGTTACAATCGCCTCAATGATTTGATTCCTATTTTCCGTTTAGAAGGATTAATTACCTATCACAATCAAAACTTGTATGGTAAAGATATCGATCCTGTACAAGTAAGACGTAAAGTTGGGATGGTATTTCAAAGACCAAATCCTTTTCCCAAGTCAATATATGAAAACATTGCTTTTGGAGCAAGAATTAACGGTTATAAGGGAAATATGGATGAGCTTGTAGAGCGATCGCTCAGAAGTGCAGCCCTTTGGGATGAAGTGAAAGATAAGCTAAAACAAAGTGGTTTGGCTCTTAGTGGTGGACAACAGCAAAGATTATGTATTGCCAGAACTATTGCTCTACAACCTGATATAGTTTTGATGGATGAACCTTGTTCCGCTTTAGACCCAATCTCCACTCTAAAAGTTGAAGAATTAATTCATAAACTCAAAACCAAATACACTATCGTAATCGTTACCCACAATATGCAACAAGCTTCGCGGGTAGCAGATCATACTGGCTTTTTTAATGTTACTGAGGTTGAAGGGGGAAATCGCCAAGGTTATTTAGCAGAATTTGCACCGACAGAAGAAATTTTCCAAAACCCCAAAGAGGAAGCAACTCAGCAATATGTTAGCGGTCGTTTTGGTTGATATACAACATTAACTTATCCAGGATCATTAAGCTGATGAACATTCAATAATGATCAATGTTTAATGTTCAATGTTTAATGAATGGTCAATTTCTTGATAGGATAATTTCAACCTGGGATCGTTTACATAAAATTTATGTTTTCTAAAAAATACTTATCTCGCATACTAGCTTTAGTACTAGTAGTTGCTATTAGCTTAATGGGTTGTGGTAGTAATCCTTCGGGATTATCTGGAAACTACAGTCAAGATACCATTGCAATCTTGGAAAATTTACGTACAGCAATTGATTTACCTGATGATGCTACTAATAAAAAAGAAGTAGTTACCCTAGCACGTCGTCAAATTAGCGATTATGCTTCTCGTTATCGTCGTAATTCCCAAACTGCTGGTTTACGTTCTTTTACTACTATGCAAACTGCATTAAACGCGATCGCTGGTTATTATAGTTCCTACGGCAACCGCCCTTTACCAGAAAAGCTAAAATCCCGTTTGAATCAAGAATTTAAACAAGTAGAAATTTCCTTGAAACGAGGCGTATAAGCCTCAGAAAAAAAAGTTTTTATCCTCCTGAATATTATATTTGGGAGGATTTTTTCATGGTTTATTATTGTTTATTACTGGAGGTAAATTTTATTTAAGCTCATTCTAAACTTAACAAAAAAGGGAACTCTAAGACGAGTCATATTAACAATTAAAAATCAATGGTTAATTCTGGTCTTATTTCCCTGGATTTGGATGCAATAAATGTCAATGAAGATGTTAAAACAGCAACTATTATAGTTAACAGAATTGGAGGTAGTAATGGAGAAGTATCAGCAAGTTACTCTATCAATAATGGCACAGCAAAAATAGGAGAAGATTTTACAGGACATTCGGCAACCATAACTTTTCTACCAGGAGAAACCAACAAAGAAATTATCATTTCCATATCAGAAGATACAATCTCCGAGACAGACGAAACTTTTAGTATTTCTATTGGTAATCCAATTGGAACAGTACTGGGTGATATTAGAACAGCCAAGATTACAATTCTGGATAACGATAATAGTGACCAAGCTACAGTTGCTTTTAGTGATGTCAAATATAAAATTAGCGAAGATCAAAACCAGGCTACTATTACTGTAGTTAGAACTGGGGAAACCGATAAAACTGTTTCAGTAGATTATGCCACGAGTGATGATTATGCACGAGAAACATTAGATTATGTTGCTACTTCAGGTACATTAACTTTTGAACCAGAAGAAACCAGCAAAACTTTTATAATTCCCACCTCCCAATGTAGAACCAGATTTAGGAGAAGATGCGCCTCGCGTTACTCGTTTAATTCGCGTTAAGGCTGATCCTGATTCTAATTACACAACAGCTTTACCAGGCAGCGAAGTAGTTTTATTAGAAACTCCCCCAATTAATAACTTTCATGCAGCAGGTGCTATCCATTTTGGTAAAGATGGATCACTTTTTTTTAGTCACGGAGATGGTTCACCTGTTGATGGCCCTGCTACCCTAGAAAATGCTAAATATCTTCAAAGTCTTGATAATCCCATTGGCAAGTTATTGCGAATTAATCCGATGACCGGTGAAGGGTACGCGGATAATCCTTTTTATGATGGAGATTTGACCAAAACTTTGGTCAACAGCGTTCAATCCAAAATCTATAATTATGGTCTGCGAAATCCTTGGCGTTATACTTTGCATCCAGAAACAGGCGAACCTGTAATTGGTGATGTGGGTTGGACTAAGGAGCTATGTAAAAATAAATTGAACAATTAGCTGACAATTTGAGGTTTGATTCTATAGTTCCACTCGCCATGAAAAGTGTCTCGCTCAAGAGCAATAGCATCAAGTTCAAGATCTGTAACTTTAATTCCAGTT
>JBOFLX010000118.1:0-1716 GCA_051658085.1 Waterburya sp. | reverse complement strand
ACTTTACCTGATTGCAGGTATCAGATTAATCTGGCTCTATTTTAAATACACTGACTCTACTAAACGTCGTTTATCGCTGACTATTCCCCTAGCAATCGTCGCTTCAGGTTTAATTTTTGCCACACCCATCAAAAATGTTCCTCTTTATGGCAATCCCTTTTATCCGATTAAAATTGAAGTGGCGGGAATTGTTTTGAATCATAAACTCACCCCAGAAACTTACAGCGAAGGTGATAGACCTCAAAAATGGTTGCGATCTATTTTTGAAATTAACACTCCTCGATGGACGGCAGCTCAGTGGAATTTCGACAATCCCAAGTATCTAGATCGAGCAGGTGGTTTTTTTGGAGCTTATGTAATCTTTAATTTACTACTACTATTGGGTTTAACTATTAGAGAACAATTACAAAATCGACTATCTTCCCCAGAAAACAAATCCCGTAATGCTACTACTGCATTAATTACAGTATTGGTCATGTCTCTTGTGCCTGCTAACTTTCCTCAATCCCATGAACTAAGATACTTCATGTTCTGGATGATAACTTTAGTTTCTTTTAATTTGTGTATTATTACTTCGTTGCAGAAGCAAGCAGTTAGATGGCTTATGCCTAAATATTTGGGAGTGATATGTTTAATATTTTTAACAATTGTCTACACGAGAATCGAGGACTTTGACTATAAACCTGCTTTTGTTAAGCTAGATTCTTTCCTCAACAATAATACCTTCGTCAAAACCGAGCTTCTAGAGCAAATGACACCAAATGAACGAACTTGTATGATTAGCCTTCATGGTATTCCTTATCCCAAGGATGTTCCTGTTGCTCAAGCTAAAAATGCCTTTTACTATAGTTCCTATTTTCATCCTGAAATCAAGTATGACTATAGTATCAAAGCTGTCGTTGATCCTATAAATTGTGGTGATTTAAAAATCATTCCTGCTAACTACAAAATTCCCAAAGCATTGATATTGAAAAACTAAAAGAAATATTATCAAAACCTTGTTGTATTTTGTACTCAAATGTCCGATTTAATATAAGTTCTAAATGATCAATAAACAATCAGTATTAAAAAACTGGCAGGTACTAGAAAAAATTCTAAGTGCGATCGCTCTAGTTATTGCTATCTCAATATTTCTTAAAGCAATTATCGATATGGATACTAACTACGATATTGGTTGGTATCAATTGCCCTTTGCTGCGAGAATTTGGGGAATTGTCCCAGCAAAAGCGTTTTTAGCCGAAAATTTAATTGAATATCGTTTTGATGGTTTTCCCTTGTTGGCAAATTTTTTGCAGGGTTTTTTATGGAAAATTACAGGACGAATGCAGGCAGCTAATTTAGTTGGTTATTTGAGCTTGCTCATTTATTTTTTCTTTTTAAGAAGTTATTTTAAAGTCCCACTATATCTATCAGTAATTGCCATCTTTACCATTCCTGCCGTATTAACTCATGCTGCTACTAGTTTTGTGGATTTACCAGGTAATATTGGAGTATCAGTCTTGATGCTGATGGTCTATAACTTATTTCGACAGTCGCGTTTACCCAATAAAAGAGAGCTTATAGCTATTTTCTTAGGCGCAGCAACAGCAGCCAATATTAAACCACAATTACAGCCTCTAGTTTTTTTACTTTACCTGATTGCAGGTATCAGATTAATCTGGCTCTATTTTAAATACACTGACTCTACTAAACGTCGTTTATCGCTGACTATTCCCC
>JBOFLX010000117.1:0-55227 GCA_051658085.1 Waterburya sp. | reverse complement strand
ACTTTACCTGATTGCAGGTATCAGATTAATCTGGCTCTATTTTAAATACACTGACTCTACTAAACGTCGTTTATCGCTGACTATTCCCCTAGCAATCGTCGCTTCAGGTTTAATTTTTGCCACACCCATCAAAAATGTTGCTTTTTATGGCAATCCTTTTTATCCAATAAAAATTGAAGTGGCGGGAATTGTTTTGAATCATAAGCTCACCCCAGAAACTTACAGCGAAGGTAATAGACCTCAAAAATGGTTGCAATCTATTTTTGAAATTAACACTCCTCAATGGACGGCAGATCAGTGGAATCAAGGTAATCCCAAGCACCTAGATCGAGCAGGTGGTTTTTTTCGAGCTTATGTAATTTTTAATTTACTCTTACTGCTGGGTTTAACTATTAGAGAGCAATTAGAGAATCGAAAATCTTCCCCAGAAAACAAATCTCGTAATGCTACGACCGCATTAATTACAGTATTGCTCATGTCTCTTGTGCCTGCTAACTTTCCTCAATCCCATGAACTAAGATACTTCATGTTTTGGATGATTACTTTAGTTTCTTTTAATTTGTGTATTATTACCTCGTTGCAGAAGCAAGCAGCCAGATGGCTTATGCCTAAATATTTGGGAGTGATATGTTTAGCATTTTTAACGATTGTGTACACTAAAGTTAACGGTTATTATTTTAAACCAGCCTTTATTAAGCTAGATTCTGTCGTAAACAATAATAATAAAGTCAAAACCGAGCTTCTAGAGCAAATGACACCAAATGAACGCACTTGTATGATTAGCCTTCATGGTATTCCTAATCCTAAAGCTGTTCCTGTTGCTCAAATGCAAAATGCTTTTTACTACAGTTCCTATTTTCATCCTGAAATTAAGTATGACTATAGTATTAAAGTTGCGGTTGATCCTAAAAATTGTGGTGATTTAAAAATCATTCCTGCTAATGACATTCCATAAGATAGATCATCTATAACAGTCTTTAGACAGAAGACAAAAGCCCTTCATATTATCTAACCTATGTATATTCTTTTGATTTCAAAGTTAAAGGCTAAAGGCTAAATAAATATTGGAGGTTATAACCTTGGGAACACTTGTAGGGTTTTTAGCTATTATCATTGGGTTATATATTTTATGGCGAATCAAGCAGGTTTTATTACTAGCTTTTGCTGCTGTTGCATTTGCTACAGTTATTAATCGGTTAGTTAGACTTTTACAACAAAAATTTAATTTAAACCGTAAAACCGCGATCGCAATTTCTGTTAGTAGCGTTTTAATTTTCGGTGTAGGTTTTATCGCCCTAATCATACCGCCTTTTATTGAACAATTTCAAGAATTAGTTACTTTAGTTCCTAAAGGTTTAGAACAGCTTAGTAGTTGGACTCAAGGGTTAAGTAATCTTTTACCAAATTTTTTAGTAAGAGAAGTAAAAAATTTCCAAGGCTTAGAAGCAATAACACAAAACCTTCGCTCTATAATAGATACTTTTATATCTAACTTCTTTAATGTATTTTCTAGTACTTTAGGAGTATTTGTAAATATCTTTTTAGTTGTAGTAGTAACAATTATGTTACTAGTTAATCCAGATGCTTATAGACAAATTTTCTTGTTGATGTTCCCAGCTTTTTATCGCCAGCGAATTAAAGTTATTTTAAATAAATGTGAAAAAAATTTAGGTGGTTGGGCAATAGCGATATTATTCAACATGGCTGTAATTACTATCTTAAGTGGGATTGGGTTATGGGCTTTAGGTGTTAAATTACCGTTAGCTAATTCTTTATTAGCAGGAATTTTAACTTTTATTCCTAACTTAGGAGCAGTTTTAAGCGTTATTCCTCCAACAGCAATGGCTTTATTAGATGCTCCCTGGAAAGCAGTAGCAGTAATTATTTTATATGTTGTAATCCAACAAATTGAGACTAATATTTTGACACCAATAGTAATGGAAAAGCAAGTATCTTTATTACCTGCTATTACTTTATTATCTCAAATAGCTTTTGCTGTATTTTTTGGAATTTTAGGTTTATTTCTCGCTCTACCAATTACTGTAGTTGCTCAAGTTTGGATTAAAGAAATTATTGTTAAAGATATTTTAGATCGCTGGCAAATAGAACCCAAAGATAATTCTCGAAATTCTCAAAAAATGAAAAATAGAAACGAAAAAATAGATTGGGTTCAAACTTCTTCAAAACCTTGATTAAGTAAAGTAAAAAATTAAGTCAAATCAACTTTAGATAGATGCAAATAAAACCCCAAAAAACTATTTTAAGGAATACAAAAATAATTCACCTAAAATCATGGAAACTTTTGCACGATTTGGATACGCTGCCAAAGGATTTGTCTATGGCGCAATTGGCATTTTGGCATTATTAGCAGCATTTAATGTTAGCGGTGGTCAAACAACTGACACCACAGGAGCATTACAAGCGATCGCTACCAAACCTTTTGGACGTATACTATTAATCTTAATTGCCATAGGCTTAGTTGGCTACGTCATTTGGCGATTTATTGAAGCTATTAAAGATCCAGATCATAAAGGTAATGATGCTCAAGGATGGTTTACCCGTTTGGGTTATATCTTAAGCGGACTAGCCTATATAGGTGTGGCAATAAATGCAGCTTTATTAGGGATTGGTAGTAGCAATAGTGGCAGTGGCGGTAACTCCCAACAAGATTGGACAGCAATGGTAATGCAACAACCATTGGGCAGATGGTTAGTAGGGATAGCTGGTGCTATTATTATTGGGATTGGTTTTTGGCGATTATACGAAGCTTACAAAATTAAATTTCGTAAACAGCTAAACTTAAGCGAATTGAACTCTTCACAACAAAATTGGTTAGTTAATATCAGTCGTTTTGGCATTGCTGCCCGAGGTGTTGTTTTTATTGCCCTCGGCTTTTTTGTTTTACAAGCTGCTCATCAATACAATCCTGAAAAAGTACAAGGACTAGACGGTGTTTTATTATCTTTTGCTCAACAACCTTTTGGCAAAATATTTCTAATTTTAATTGCAGCAGGTTTAGTTGCTTATGCCATTTACTTAATACTTCAGGCACGTTTTCGTCGGTTTAAAATGAATTAAATTGGAAACGTCATCGGTACTCTGCCCTTCGGGTTCGACAGTTTGCTCAACGGAGGAGACCTCCGCACCGCAACTGTCTCACCGTGAAACGACAGAGCCTGCGATGACTTCGTCAAGGTAATCTATAACTGGCAACTCTAACGGTTAATTCTCCTTGTTGAGGATTGTGGTTAAAAATAAATTCTCCAGAACGTTTTTCTTGACGAGATAAAAAATCTATTTGTTGCATACCAGTTTCAGTTTTTCCTCCTGGTAAAGACAAATCTGCAACTACTTCTACTGATTCAGCCGTTTCTCCTCCCCAGTTGGTGACTGTAAACGGTACATAATAATGTTTATCTACTTGTCTTGTTTCAGTAGTTGTAACCGCTAGAATTGGTGGATTAGTATCTCCTGTAATCCAGGTATAGCAAATTAAAGCAATAATGATACTGACTATTGATAAAGAAAGACCAAAGCTGACTTTTTCAGGTAGTGATTTGTTGGCAGAATATTTAAAAGACGATTGGGCGTAGTCCGCGTTACGCGATTGTCGCCGTTGAGGATTTTGCACCATTGTTTATTCTTGAAATGAAAGATTATAAATATCAAAAAATAATTAATTATCTATTAAACAGCCAAACGTCCTGCTGCGCCTCCAATACTGGCAGGAAAACCCAGAATTATACCGTAACGCAACCAGATAAACCAAGGATCGTCGAAGGTCAATTGCTGAAAAAACCAGAGCATGACCATTCCTGCGACTAGAGATATTAAATAAGAAGTTATTGTTTCACTTTGAGGACTTTGAAATATTCCTTGTTGTTGACGACGTTTACGATAGTTAGTAAATTTAGCAGCAAAAACAATGCCGTAGGAAATATAGAGCGATGCTGCCATTAGAATTATTAACTCTATTGGCGAAGAAGAGGCTGCCAGCATTACCACCTCATCGGTAGGTGCAATACTAATAGAAACAAATACAGCACCCATTATAGTTGCAATAAAATCTGCTAGGGTATCACGCCAGATGATTTGACGTTTATCTGCTGTTGGAGAAGGCTTTTGGTTATTTTGGTCTAGATCAACCTCTGCATCTCCGCTCAAAAGCGATCGCGAAAAAGCAACT
This sequence comes from Waterburya sp., assembly GCA_051658085.1. Classification (GTDB taxonomy): domain Bacteria; phylum Cyanobacteriota; class Cyanobacteriia; order Cyanobacteriales; family Xenococcaceae; genus Waterburya. Next base: position 51,041 of record JBOFLX010000117.1, on the reverse strand, counting down.
CCCAAGGAAAAAGGCACACTTTCAAAAATGATTTGACCTAAAGTTTCAGTCAAGGGGGTTTGAAAATCAATACGTCTTAAAATAACTAAAATTAAACCCGTACAAACTATACCGATCGCTATGGTTTCTATGCTTTCAGCGATCGCCTCCCTTAAATTTTTGCTGGCTTTAGGACGAAAACCCTCGATTTTGTTGAGTAGCAGAATAATAACAAAGATGCTCAGTAAAACACTCAATAGAATTGGTGGCTGAACATGAGAGCCAATAAACCAGACTTCCATTGTGTACAACAGAGGCACTGCAAACAAAAATCCTCCAGAGGCTCCACTAATTATATCTCTAACTTCTTCCTGCCACTGAACTTGATTAGGACGAGCGCGATGCGTTTTCAATTTTAACTCAAACTATTTCTTACTTAAAATCTCGGCAGCTAATCATAATTAGGTACGATTAACTACCGAATATATATTTTATTAACAATTTTTGACGTTGCATAGCTGCGGGATGATTTAAAACAATTAAGTTTAATAATTCCCCCAGTCTCCTAGTCTCCTAATCCCCCAGTCGATCTAAACCATTTTATAATGATGCAACGCCCAATTTTTAGCTTAGACTAACGAGCCTCTGTACCTTGGTTGGGAGAGCCTGGAGTATCCATATTTTTATTTCCAGGAGCTTCCGCTTCTGCTCCAGGACGAGTTTCTTGATTTTCACCCTGTCCAGTTGTACGTTGGGCTGGCTCAATTGTAGTTTGTTTACCACCAGAACCAGCAGGAGTAAATTCTTCGCGTTCTTGTTGTTCTTGTTCTTTTGAATTTTCCATATTCTTCCTGAGATATTTTATTATTCGTGTTTCAATTTTTATTTTGCAAAATATCAATAACTAATAAACCTATCTCAAGATATAAAAAATATTTTTTAGTAAAAAAGAGATTAAGACTTAGATAAAAATTAATTTTAGATAAAAATTAATTATAAATTTTTTGTATATCTATAGCTATACTCATGAAAATTTATATCTATTTCATTAGTTAGATGAAAATAAAACACACAAATAATAACCTGTAGGTAATAGCACATTACTAACGAGGAATAAAAACTATGGCATTAGCAAAGATAGCTGATTTATATCCTGATTATAAAAAAGATATTTTTAACGGTGAAGATATCAAAGGTTATTCGGTTTACGATAATTCCAACGATAAAATCGGTTCGGTTCATGACATCATTGTCGATGAAACTGGTCGTTTCCGCTATTTAGTAATTGATACTGGTTTTTGGGTTTTTGGTAAAAAAGTTCTATTACCAGTAGGCAGAGCTAGTGTTGATTACAGCCAACATCGGATATATGCTCAAGGATTAACTAAAGAACAAGCAGAAAGCTTACCTAAATACGATGAGGGTATGACCATCGATTACGATTATGAAGAGCAGGTAAGAGGAGTTTACAGAGGGGTTGAGTATAACCCTAGTGGCAATAAAACTCAAGCCTACAACAGAGACAGAGATCTTTCTACCCCAGGAACTCAAGGCTATGGCAGTGGTGTCTCTACTTCAGGAACTCAAGGCTATGACAGAGATTCTTACACCTATGATCGCGACGCGAAACTATATCAACTAAATCAAGATAACCACGGCGATTTTATGGGTTATCAAAGAAACTTCATGAATAATCGCGATCGCTTTAATTTGCGTTCTGGAGTTAGTCTGTACAAAATCGGTGATCTTTATCCTGACTATCGCAGCATCTTTGGTAACGATGATTTAACAAAATACTCTCTCTATGGCAGTAACAATCAGAAAGTAGGTTCAATCAAAGATATTCTTGTAGATCAAGAAGGTAACTTCCGCTATTTAGTAGTTGATACTGGCTTCTTGGGTTTGGGCAAAAAAGTACTACTTCCCTTTGGTAGTGCGCGTCTAGATCGCAGTCAACAACGTGTTTATGCTGCTGGTTTGACCAAGGAACAGGCAGAAAACCTACCAGAATACAATGACGATATGACTGTCGATCACGACTACGAAGAAAGAGTCAGAAACGTATATCGGGTTCAAAGTAGTGTTCCTGGTACTAGTACTACTAGCAATGACCGTGACTCTTACAATTATGATCGTGATGAACATCTATATGCACATCGTGATCATGATGACAGCGATGTCCAAAGTCTCAAGTTATATGAAGAGCGTTTAGTTGCTAATAAAGAACGTTTTCGTACTGGTGCAGTTACCATCGGTAAAAAAGTTGTAACCGAAACTAAAAATGTTTCTGTACCCGTAGAAAAAGAAAGAGTAGTGATTGAACGTCACACCCCTACTGATGCAGGTAGAGTAGTTGCGCCTGGTGAAGCTAGCTTTAGAGAAGGAGAGGTAGCACGCTTAGAAGTCTATGAAGAAACTGCTGACATTGACAAAGAAGCCTTTGTCAGAGAAGAAGTAGAAGTGCATAAAGAAGTAGAAAAAGATGTAGTCTCGACCCAAGAAACCATTCGTCGCGAAGAACTAGATATTGATACTGATGGAAATCCTGTCGTCAAGCGCGATGTATAAATTCTAATTCTTTAAATAATTTAAACAGCAGGTAGAGTATATTACTCTACCTCTACTTTTTCAAATATAAATATTAATTGAGTAAAAAGTTTAATCCTATGACACTGAGTAAAGATAGTAACCTTGGTCAACCAAGTGGTTTAAATTCAAATTCCCAACTAAATAACAATCAAAAATCGTTAGAAACTAGGGAATCATATAAGATACCACTGTTAGAAGAAAAAGTTAAAATTAATCGGCGTAAACAAAAAACTGGGGAAGTTGTTGTTCGCAAAGAAATTGAAACTAAAATTGTGCAAGTTCCTATAAGTCGAGAAAAATTAATTGTTGAACGTATTGGCAAGCAACCAGAGCAATTAGCAGAAGTTATTATTAAAGAAGAAAAAGTTAATGGTTTTGAATTTGGACAAATAGATACCAACCAAGATCTTCATATTACTAAAAGCCATTTTTTGACAGTAACAACAGCCCAACAACTCTTAGAAGCTATTGCTCATTTATCTACATCTAATAATGCCAGAATACGTTTAGAAATAGTAGCTAACTGTAGCAATGAACAAATAAAACATCAAAGTATTTGTGAAAGATATCAATGAAAAATAAGCCATCACGCATCTAAAGTAATGATGAGAATAGGAGTCAGGAGTCACTTCATTTGCCATTTAACATTTATGGCAGAAGATTGATCCTTCTGCCTTCTGCCTTCGTTCAAGATTATCCTGCCAAAGCTGAAAGCTCGATCGCTCTTTTTTTGAGTATTTTCATGGCTTTGTTATTAATTTGTCTGACTCTTTCTCTACTGATTCCACAAATATTACCAATCTGCTCATAAGTCATACTTCTACCATCTTTTAAACCATATCTTAAACTAATAACATCTCGTTGTTTAGGAGATAAAGTGTGTAAAAGATTTTGAATTTTAGAGAGGTTTTCTTGTTCGGTAATAAAATCTATAGGCGAAGCAGAATCATCAGCTAGTATTTGTTCTAATTCAGTTTGGTTTTCATCAATAGTAACGTTTAAACTTTTTGGTTTAGTAATTCTGGATGCTTGTGCCAATTTAGTTAACTTTTTAACATCAATTTCTAATTCTTCGGCAATTTCTTCCTCGGTTGGTTTTCTACCTAGATCTTGATATAAATTACGAGTTACCTTTTTAATTTTATTGAGGTCTTGAGTAATATGAATTGGTAAACGAATGGTTCTCGCTTGATTCGCGATCGCCCGAGTCATCGCTTGTTTAATCCACCAATAACTATAGGTAGAAAATTTATAACCTTTAGTCGGATCAAATTTTTCTGTGGCTCTGATTAAACCGATACTACCTTCTTGGATCAAATCAAGCAAGGACAAGCCACGATTTTGATATTTTTTAGCAATTGAAACTACCAAACGTAGATTTGACTGAACCATTTGTTGTTTGGCTCTTTGTCCTAGACGAATTACTTTTCTTTCTTCTAAAGTTGGATTTTCTTTATCCAATAAAGGCAACATAGTTTGGATTTGGTTTGCCAGTTTTACTTCCTCTCGTGCATCGAGTAAAGAAATACGACCAATTTCTTTTAAATAACTAGTTACACTATTAGTATTATTGTTATCTGTCTTCATTAGTTTTGCTGAGTATTTCAATTAATTGATTGTGAAGTAATGATTAAATTTTTAACTGTAAGAAAATCAGTTTATTCTCCCGCAGACCAAGGTTGGCGAAAATCGGCGTACAAAGTTAGTCCTCCGTCAACAAATAAAGTTTGACCAGTTATGTAGGCAGCCTCATCAGAAGCTAAAAAAGCAGTAATTGCTGCCATTTCTTCAGAAGTACCAACTCTCCCCATAGGTATATGACTTTCTATCTCTTCTTTTTTCTGTGGGTTGTTACTCCAATCATTAATAGGTGTAGCAGTAGCACCTGGAGCGATCGCATTTACCCGAATACCTTGGGATGCATATTCTAATGCTAAAGTTTTAGTTAAGTTTTCCATTGCACCTTTACTCATGGAATAACTAACATATTGAGGGCGAGGAATAATTTCGTGGACACTAGAAACATTAATAATAATACCACCATTGCCCCTGTCTAAAAAATGTTTAATGGCTTCTCTGGCGCATAGATAAGCACCCCGTAAATTAACTTGGATTACTTTATCAAAATCAGAAGCTTCTAATTGATGAGAGGGGGTAGCAGTTTGGATACCTGCATTATTGATTAAAATATCGAGGCTACCTAGCTTTTCTATGACTTCATTACACATCCGAACAATATCTGCTTCTTCGGATACATCTCCTTCAACTGGTAATTTTTTACCAACACAATCTTTAACCTGAGAACACATTTGATCAATTAACTTGGTTGTGTCTTCAAGCTTTTTGGGATCGTGACGATAGTTGAGGGCGACATTTGCACCCTCTTTGATCAGATAAGCTGCGATCGCCTGTCCTATTCCCGAAGTTGCCCCCGTAACTAATACATTTTTTCCCTTTAAACCCTTCATTTAAATTAGATGATGTATAACTTTCTGCTATATATACAATTATCAGTTTTCAAGCGCAGTACACATCATTCTCAAGCTAGACTCTAAGAATTATTGTATTTAGTTTTTATTTACGCCGAATAAAGCATCAATAATATCTTTCTCTTGGCTGAGAAATAGTTCTTTGTAAATATTGTCTTTGTACAACATTTGTTTATGCATCAGCACCAATAATTCTTGTGCCTCGTCGCGAGATAATTCTTGAACGCGATCGCTAAATATTTTGTGGTTAAATTCTTGCTCTATAGAAAGGCTGTTTTCTAATTTATCCATAATTACTGCCTCTTTGCATTTATCTACATTGTAAATAAACTTTAAGAAGACTTGACTCTATCTAATGTAGTAATATCCGAAATGTTTGCTAATTATCAAAAGGAGTCAGAAGAAAGTTATTTTTATCAGTACAGCTTACAATAGAAAATAAAATTGCTACTTGCTACTTTTGAGCTAATTACCCTCGCTGTTCTAACCTAATCTTGTACGAGTATATGCAGCTTCTAGATCGAACTGAGTTACCTCAACCAGAATCCAAAATTACCCTCTACGGAGTGACCTGGGAACAGTATGATACTTTAGTGTCGATGTTTATGGATCAGTTTCCTGGTTTACGGATGACTTATTTAGAGGGAACTTTAGAAATTATGGGTACATCTTCAGAACACGAACGTTTAAAAACTATTATTGCCCATTTACTGGAAATGTACGCAGTGGAAAAAAGAGTCACCTTTAACGGTTATGGTAATACCACCTTTAGGAAAGAAGCCAAAAAAAGAGGATTAGAACCTGATGAATGCTATTGTCTGGGAGAATTGAAAGAAGTACCTGATATTGCCATTGAGATTGCTATCACTAGCGGTGGTATTAATAAATTATCTGTATATCAAGGATTAGGTGTAACAGAAGTTTGGTTTTGGCAAAATGACCAATTTATTTTATATCGTCTCCAGGAAGAAGAATACAAACAAATTGCTCGTAGCGAATTTTTGCCCGATTTAGATTTAGTTTTGCTTAGTCAGTTTGTTAATTACGATAATCAAACAGAAGCAGTAATTGCTTATAGAGATGCTTTTTTCAATGGATAATTAACAATTAATCTTAAATTCGTAATTATCAACTATCCATTATTAATTATCAATTATTTTTCATCTTTGAAAATATTTTTAACTTTTGGAGGAGCAATTTCATCTAAATTCAGTTTGTCTTTAGCACTTTCAGAACTGGCTTCGTCATCAGCTTGTTTAGATCTTTCTGCTTGTAATTGGTTGCGATTAGCTTTTAAAGATTCATATGCAGCATCATCAATAGGTTTTTCATCTCCTGATACTCCTAGCGCATTTCGCTTTAATACCTCAGCAAAAGCTTGATCTTGATGACCAATTGCCATCATTGAGCCGATAAACAAAGTGACAGAAATCAAACAAATGGCACAGATACGGCGCAGATTAATATTTGAGAATATATGCATTTTTTGTCCGAGAGATATTTAATTATTTTTCAATCTTCTATTGTTCTAATATTTAGTCTTCATCGACATCCTACTTAAGATTGACCTTCCATTGAACATTGAATATTTACCATTTATCAACTTATCAACGATATTCAATCAATTTAAGATCTAGCTTAAGGTTGATTTTAGTTTTTATCACCTTGATATAAATTAAAGCAGCTTTAATAAAAAAAATAATAATGGACACTTATATTCTCAGCCTATTAGTCATTGGGTTGCTGTTATTAGGCGTAACTTTAGGCTCGGGTTGGATTAACCGTATTCCTTTTTCTTATGCATTAATATATCTAATAGTTGGTGTTTTGTTAGGTTCATATGGTTTTGGGTTAATTCAAACTAGACCAGATACAAATTTTTTAGAAAAATTCACTGAATTTGCGGTAATTGTCTCAGTATTTGGTTGTGGACTGAAGATGAATCGTCCTCTCAAGCTTTGGGGTTGGCAATCTACTATTAGATTAATCGGGTTGCTGATGCCTATATCCATTTTGGCTTTAGCTGCGATCGCCCATTATGCTTTAAACATGGGTTGGGGTGCAGCTATATTATTAGGGGCAATTCTCGCGCCTACTGATCCTGTACTAGCTTCAGAGGTACAACTAGCTCATGTAGACGATCAAGACGAGTTACGTTTTGCTTTGACTTCGGAAGGGGGTTTAAATGATGCTTTGGCTTTTCCCTTTGTCTATCTGGGTATCTATGCGTTTAACGATCCTACCTGGGATAACTGGTTTAAAAAGTGGGTAGGAATAGATATACTTTGGGCGATCGCTGCTGGTATAGTTATGGGTATTATTGTCGCCAAAATTATAGTCTGGATTGATCGTACCTTGCAAAAACGTCGTCCAGCTGATGATTTGATGGAAGATTTTGTTGCTATTAGTATTATTCTACTAACTTATTCAATAACTGAAGTGGTTAATGGTTATGGGTTTTTAGCCGTATTTGTAGCAGGTTGGGTAGTGCAGAAGAGTTATCATCGTCAGCAGGATAAACGCCTAGCGCAGCTAGAATTTACTGAACAAATTGAAAAATTACTTGAAGTAGCAGTCATCCTAATTTTAGGAACTACTTTGTTAGTTGAGCCAATTTTTAAATATGCAGGACAATCTTTATTAGTTGCAGCATTATTATTTTTAGTAGTTCGCCCTCTGGGAGTTTGGTTGTCTATGTTAGGGGCAAATTTACCTAAGAAAACTATTAGCCTGATGGGATGGTTTGGTATTCGAGGTTTAGGTTCGATTTACTATCTAACTTATGCTTTGGGTGAAGGAATAAAAGGAGAAACGGCTGAACAAATTGTTTGGATTACTTTAACTATAGTAGTCTTTTCAATTATTATTCATGGAATAACTGCTGCACCTTTAATAAGTTGGTACGAGAAAGCAAAAAATTAAAAGTCATTTCATTGATCATTTAACATTTATCAACAATGTTCAATGATTTGCTACTAATGAAGCCGATAATCTTTGTGTCCTAACTTAACTTGGTACGACTATAAAAGTATATTCAAAACGTTCAAACTTTCTCTCTAAAGACAGAAGTAATTTGATTAAAGTTTGTTTAACGTAGTAGAAAATTCTATCTTTATATATATTATGACTCGTTCTGCCTGTTTGATTTTCAATCCTGTTGCTGGACAAGGTAATTCAGAGCAGGATTTAGAGACTATTAAAAATATTCTTGAACCTGAATTTGACTTAGATATTCAAATTACTACTAAAGAAGTTAGTGGGGGAGAATTAGCTCGTAAAGCAGTAGAAAATAACGCTGAAATAATTATTGCTTCTGGCGGTGATGGAACAGTTTCGGCAGTAGCGGAAGCTTTAATGGGAACAGGTATTCCCCTGGGTGCGATCGCCAGAGGTACAGCCAATGCTTTTGTCAATGCTTTAGATATTCCCGACACTATAGAAGCTGCTTGTAAAGTAATTGTCGATGGTGTAACCAAAAAAGTTGATGCAGCCATATGTAATGGGAAACCAATGATCTTACTCGCAGGGATTGGTTTTGAAGCTGAAACCGTAGAAGATGCCGATCGCGAGTCGAAAAATCGTTTAGGAATGCTAGCCTATGTCGTTTCGGGATTAAAGCAATTACAAGACTTTGAAAAATTTAAAACTACAATTGAAACCGATGACAAAATCATTACGGTAGATGCTAATGCTGTTACTGTTGCTAATGCAGCACCGCCTACTTCAATATTAGCTCATGGTACGGCAGGAGTAGTTTATGATGATGGATTGCTAGATGTGACCATTGTTAGTCCAGAAAATCGAGCTAGTGCGATCGCTATTTCTTATCATCTTCTGCAAAGTGCTAGTAGTAATGAAGCAGCAGAAAGAAATGATATTGGATACTTGCGAACCAAATGGGTGAAAGTAACTACTGATCCAGTTCAAAAAGTTGTTGTTGACGGTGAAATTGTCGGCACAACCCCAATTGAAGTTAAATCTATCCCTGAAGGTTTAAAAATATTTGCTCCCGCCGAACAAGTTCTGCAAGTAAATGAAAAACTCGAACATCTTGCTGGAGTAGAAATTCAAAGTAAAAAGTAATTACTGATTAGGCAATAGGCAATAGGCACTAGGCTTAATTAACCTATAACCGCTTGACAACGAAGTCATTTCATTGATCATTTACCATTTATTAACGATATATAATGCTCAATTCGGGCGGTCAACATTTGGAGGAGACCTCCAAATTACGCCCTCACAATGTTTAATGTTCAATGATTGTTGGGTTTACCCCAAAGGGTTTGTTCGGGCAGAAAACGCTACAAAAAAGGCGAAGAAACTACACTTACAACCATAATAAAAGTTCAATAAGATAATAATCAAAGCAAGAAACAAATAGCTACAAAAAAAATTATCGGAGAGCTAGATTATGGCAATTATTCGTTATAGTCCCTGGTCAGAAATGAACTCTTTACAACGTCAATTTAATCAAATGTTTAACGAAGTATTAACACCTACTAATTTAACAGAATTTGGCAATTTTTCGAGAATTCCTGCTGCTGAACTGATTGAAAATGACAATGCTTTAATTCTTAAATTGGAAGTACCTGGAATGCAACCTGCTGATCTTAATATTGAAGCAACAGCAAAAAGTATTTCTATTTCAGGTGAACGTAAGTCTGAAGCAAAATTTAACACAGAAGGTAAAACTAAATCTGAGTTCCGTTATGGTAGTTTTCAGAGAGTAATTCCTTTGCCTGTAAAAATTCAAAACACTGAAGTCAAAGCAGAATACAAAGACGGTATTTTACACCTAACTCTACCTAAAGCAGAAGCAGAAAAAAATAAAGTTGTCAAAGTTAATTTATTAAATCAAGCGGAAGTAGAAGCATAATATAGCCGTACAAAATTAGCTTAGGACAATTAGGGTGATTAGCCCGAAGGGCTACGCTTCGCGATCGGCTTCATTGGTAGTAAGTAGTAGGTAGTAGGTAGTAGGTAGTAGATATTAGTAAAAAAACGTCCTAACATTGTCTAGTATTGCTATATTACTACGCTGAAGTAAGACTTAGACAGCGAGAAGTAGACCATAAAATATAGTAAATCACGGTCTATTTTCTTAAGTAACAATTAAATACAAATAGCCAAACTAGTCGTATATAAATTATGGCTAGTTTTTCTTTTTAACCAAAGCTATAAACCTGAGTTGATAATATTTTCAACTTTTAACTTTTTCACTAGTCCACTAAATTACTCTATGTAATTTGATAGACGCCCTAGATCTACTTTTAGATAGAAGAAATAAATAAAAAAAATAGATATTCTGACAGTAACAAGTAAATACATGAATAATTAAAAATTTTAGGAGCAAAACAATGGGTATTGTAGCTTGGATAGTATTAGGATTAATTGCTGGAGCTATAGCAAAATTAATTTATCCTGGGCATCAAGGTGGTGGTATTTTTGCCACACTAGGTCTAGGTATCTTGGGTGCATTAGTTGGAGGCTATCTTGGACAAGTATTACTAGGTAGTTCGGGGGCAGCATCAGCCTCAGTAGGAGCGGTAACTGTTCCTGGTATTATTTTTGCTGTGTTGGGAGCATTATTACTCCTCTTTATTTGGGGTTTAATTACTCGTCGCGCAGTTTAGTTAAAATATAGCCAATTCTTAATCATCAACATTTATTCCTTCTTAAATTTTATGCAAAAGGCGTTATAGGTAACGCCTTTATTTTTTTATGTTTAAAACTTATTAATTTAAAAATACTCCCAGATAATGTTCAATGTTAACTACTTAAAAATCCTTTCTTTTTCTTTTTTTTAGTTTTGGCTTTAGTCTTTTGTACCTGAGCTATTGCTGCTTCCAAAAGATTGTTAATATGAATTGGCACACTAGCGATCGCAGGTAGTTTAGGAGTAGCTGATTTATTGTATTTAAGTAGTAATTGATCTAAGTCTGTATCTAAATTAAAATTATCTTGATTGCAGTAATTTTTTAATAGTTTTTCCAAAGTAGAGGGATATTGTTGTTTTATTTGCTGCCAAACATAATAGTTAGCCTCTGGTTTTTCTAAATATTTACGTATCAATAGATTACTATTTTCTTGAGTTTGATTAGCTAACAGATCAGTAAACTTTTGGAAATTGGGTAAAAACATTTGTCCCCAACGAGGATGAGAAAATACCGTAACAGATTTAGCTTCTTTAATTTCTGGAGGTAAATCAACTTTTGGTGTTACCATTGAGAGTTTATTTTTGTTTTGAATAATATTAGTTACTGCTTCAGCATCTACTCCTAAATCCGTAGCAGTTTCCGCAAATTCTGCTTCGCTTGTACCTGATTCTGCTAACATATCCGACAAAGATTTAGAATCATCAATACCTGCTTCAGCCAATCTTTTTTTACTCATGATTTGCTGTAGTTTACTAATTTCCTGATTAAGTTTATCGCCAGGTAAAGTTAGATGATCACTACCAAAATAATCAATAAATTCTTGATCATATACCGCTACAGATTCCCAAGCCTCTTCTAATAAATCTGGTGCATCAGCATAAAGAAAATCAGGATAATTATCACGAAACTCACCGATCGCTACAGCTAATTTTGGCTGACTCAATTTACCTTTAATAATGCGATCGCTAAAGAAAAACCAGTCATTATTATTAAAAGGAGCAATAATAGTTACAATAATTTCTCCAGGTTGCCATCTACTAACTTCTTTCGCTGGTAATTCTGAGTGACCATAAACTTGATATTCTTTAGCAGTCAACCAATTAAATAATTGATAATAGTCATCTTTAATTTCTTTAATTTCAAATAAACCCAAAAAATTATTGTGCCAAGATTCTAAAATATCGCGATCGCTTTTATTTAAATCTGTAGCTTGTTCTAAAAATATACTTAAGGGCGTTTGAGCTTCTACTTGTCCTGCGGTAATAAAACTATCAATAGTTAAATTTTTCTGCTTGATACCATAGCTATTCTTTTGACTATGTTCGGCTGCATAAGTTTCTAGAGCGATCGCCAGTTGACCTTCAGCATCATAAACAAAATCTACTAATCTGTGTTTGAGTTGAAGTGCTTTTTCAATTACTGTGGACATAAATAAACCCTAAAATAGCGATTTATCAACATATCCTATGCAAATAGTTTTCACATCTAGTAAACGATAGATATAACCCTGAGTAATGAATAATGGATCGAATAATTAAAGATAGAGCAGTTGTAATTGGTGGTAGTATAGCAGGTTTGCTTGCTGCTAGAGTACTTACAGATTATTTTAAGGAAGTAATTGTAGTTGAAAGAGATCGATTACCAAAAGAACCAAAATCGCGCCAAGGAGTGCCACAATCGACACAACCACATATATTACTTACTAAAGGCTACAGAATATTATTGGAATTATTTGGAGATAATTTTAGGTCTGAATTACTTCAAAAAGGTGCTTTAACTATTGATTGGGGACAAGAATTTTACAGTTTTAGCGAGGCAGGATGGTTAACTCATACTTTAGAACCTTCAGACCTTGTTTCCATAACCTGTAGTCGTCCTTTACTAGAATGGGCGATCGCTCATCAGCTTAAACAAAATACTCAAATAAAATTTTGGGAAGAATATCGCGTTAACGAACTGATTTACGACCAACAAAAACATCAAGTTCAAGGTGTAATCACTGCAAGTAGTAAAGATAAAAAGCACTTGATCGCCCAGCTTGTTGTGGATGCTAGCGGACGTAGTTCTAAAGCCCCGAAATGGTTAGAAACTATTGGCATAACTGCACCACCAAAAACTATAGTCAAGCCAAATCTTGGATATGCCACTCGTCGCTATCGAGAACCAAAAGATTTTCAAGCACCTTGGAAAGTTATGCTAATTAATCATTACCCTCCAGAGCATACTAGATTGGGTTATTTAGCCAGGATAGAAGAGGGAGAATGGATTGCGACATTGGGCGGTTATGAAGCCGACTTTCCTCCTATTGACGAAAAGGGTTTTTTGGATTTTGCTCGTAGCCTCCGTCATCCCAACTTTTATCAAGCAATTAGTCAAGCTGAACCTGTATCTGAAATTTATGCCTATCGAGCCACTGCCAATAGATTACGCCATTATGAAAAAATAGACCTGCCTTCAGGGTTTATAGTACTTGGCGATGCTGTTTGTTCTCTTTGTCCAGTTTACGGTCAAGGAATGACAGTCAGTGCCTTAGCTGCATTGGTCTTACAACGATGGTTAAAGAGGTCTTCAAAATCTTTATCTTCCGCTTCATTTCAGAAAGATTTAGCTAAAAGTAATTTTTTACATTGGAATTTAGCTACCTCACAAGATTCTCGTTTTTTAAAGACACAAGGAAGACTAACTCCCACCTTTTTCGATAATTTATTTCAACCATACACCCAAAAATTATTAGCTCAAGCAACTGTCGATCCTGAAGTATATATTTCCTTTTTGAAAATGGCGCATTCACTAGAATCACCTTTATCTATTTTCGCTCCCAAGCTTTTATGGAGAGTGTTGATAGCCGTACAAAATTAGATTAGGACATTAATAGTAATCGGCTCATAAGTAGGAAATAGGAAATAGGAAGTAGGAAGTAGGAAGTAGAAAGTTAGGACAGTTAAAAAGTTATAGGTTTTGACTATTATTCATCAAAGATATGCGACGCTGAAAATTATTTTCGATAGCAATACAAGTGCCTAGCCGATCTAAAATTTTTTTTCTAATTGCTCTTTCTATGGAATATTCTCTATCTCTGTGTTTAAAATCTGCCATGCGTTGACCAAACATAGTAATAGCATTATATATAAGTTTCAAATCATACAAAGAATCAACTTGAGCTAATTGTACAGCCATAAATCTAAATTGTTGACAAACTTCTGTTGCTTGACTTTTAGTTAAATTATGATCTTCGTAGTGGTAGTTAATCGCTTCTGCCATATATTGAGCGTGTTTAGCAGCATTTTGAATTTGATGTTGTGCTTCTTCAATAGGATATAAAAATTTATCTAAAATAAGTTGTTGTACATAACTATCGCGAAATTCAGAGTTAGAAATTAATTTGATTTCTGCCATTTTTTCCTCATGCTTTCTTTGATTTTCAGCATGGGTTTCTTGAATTAAAGTTTGTAGAAGACTAGCAATAGGCGATATAAATAAATCCATTTTTATTAATCAAGCTTTTAATCATTGAGTTACAATTTCCATTGTTGCTTTGTAATTAATGATCTGATTGTGATAGCGATCGCTTATCAGCTTTTAAAAAATACTCAAATAAAGTTCTGGGAAGAACATCGCGTTAGTCGAGTGATTTACGACACATTTCATTCACAAAGATTGCACATTCACTGGAATCGCCTTTATTTTTCTTCTCTCTTAAGCTTTTATGGCGAGTTTTGATTAAAACCGCAAAGCGGTTAGCTATAAGCTTACGGCTTATGGCTTATAGCTTTTGTTAAAAATAACAGTAAATTTATTGAAGTCATTTAAGATACATAAAGTTATCTTAATGACAGTGATCTGTGAATATCACTACAAGTGATCTGAAAAAGATTTTAGTTATTGTTAATGTTAGATTTATTATGGTAAACATAGAAAACAATCCTTTTGGTTTTGAACAAACTAGTAATTTTTCTGAGCAATTATTTACTGAATTCAATGGTAATGATTCCTTGATTTCAGAACAAATTGACTATAGTACTCCTAAGATTTTAGACACGAAAATAGAAGCTAAACAACACAATTTTTTAGACGCTAATCTCATATTTCTTGAAAATACTTTTGAAAGTCAAACGGCACAAACATCTCAATCTAGTCAAGATTTAGTATCAGATTCAAAACAGGCGATAGATCCTTTAACTGGTACTCAAATAGAAACACCCAAAGAATCGTTTGTAACTACTAATATTGATACACTTCAACCTCCAATAGGAGATATTTCCGCAGAGAATGGTTCAGTTACAGGAAATTTCAGTAGGGAAAATTACGATCCTATATCTTACGCTTATCTTGATGATTATCAATTAACTGATATTACTAATAAACAAGTTATTACTCTGGAATTACAAGTAAGTCCAACTGATTTTTATGCCTACGGTTATCTCAATCTAGTAAATGCTGATACAGGAGAAAATATCAAGTCTAGTTATTTTGACAATTCTACAAAATCTAATATCCAATTCGTAGCTAATTCTAAGATAAATTATCTAGTTAGGGTTAGTTCTTTCAATCCAGAAGAAACTATTACATATCAACTAAATGCTACTTCTATGGCTGTAGATTTAGCAGATTTAACTATTACTGATAGTTCTGTACCTACTGAAATTACTTTAAAAAAAGAAACAGAAATATCTTGGACAATTAGCAACTTAGGAAATGCTAAAACAACAGATGACTATTGGTATGATGAAGTTTATTTATCTCGAAATAACACTTTTGAGCCTGAGAAAGATGCCTATTTAACTTCAATTTATAATAATAACCCTTTAGAGGTAAATCATAGCTTTACTCATAGTGCAAATATTAATATTCAAAATCACCACTATTTAAATATTGGTAATGATAATGTTAAAACCAAAAGTGTAAGTAATTCTGTAGAGGGAGATTGGTACTTACTATATGTCGCTGATGTTTATGACCAACAGTTAGAAAAAGATGATAGTAATAATGTTATTGCTCATAAAATTCAAATCAATGCTCCAGATATAATATTAACTAATATTCATGCTCCTGCTGCTGCTGTTAGTGGTGAGCAGGTAGATATATCTTGGACGGTAGAGAATCAGGGAAAAGTTTCAGCTTTTGATTATTGGTCTGATTTCATATATCTTTCAGATGATGAATATTTAGATAGAAGCGACACTTTTTTACAATACGGAGTTAGGCAAAATTATGATGATATACCTTTGAAAACTGGGGATAAATATACCCTGTCATCAACAATAACCATTCCTGACATCGAGCCTGGTGTACACTATCTTTTATTGTCTATAGATACATTTAATTACTTAGGAGAAACTAACGAGGCTAATAACGTTATTGCTGTCCCTTTTGAAGTAGTGCTTCCTAATATGGATTTACTTATAAATAATATTACTGTTGCAGATACTACTAATCCTAGCAGTACATTACCTATAAAGTGGACAGTCCAAAATATTGGTACAACTGCTACAACTACTGATTTTTGGTATGATCGCATATATCTTTCTCGAGATAAACATATAGATCGCAGCGATCGCATTTATACTTCTTATCATCAAAACTTTGATAATTCTTTAGAAGCTGAAAAAAGCTATACAGTCAACTTTGATCTTTATATTCCTAAAGTAGAACCAGGGAACTACTTTTTAATCATTGCCACCGATCAAGAAAATCGGCAAATAGAAGATAACGAAGAAAATAATATGGGTATCGTGCCGATTACAGTCGCTCAAGCACCTAATCTAACACTAGCTGATATTTCTTTCTCAGTATCAGAATTTGAGCAAGCAGCAGCACGTCTAGGATGAACTACCCCACCTCAAACGGAGGATGGGGTTTCTAGCTTCGCTGGGTCTTGCCTTACCTTGGTCTTTCGTCCTCGGTTTGGTCTTATAGTCCCTCCACTAGCAGAGACGGCTGTTCCATCCGTCTTTATGATTCTGATACCTTCTGCCCTAATATTCCTAGAAGCTGCTTCATCACGATCATGAGTTTTGCCACAGGTCGAATTCAAGCAAATCCATTCTCTAATGCTCAAATCCATCTTCGGAGTTTGAGTTAGACAATCAGGACAGATATGAGAACTGGGAAAAAATCTATCAATTTCAACTAGACGTTTATTTTCACGCTCTAGTTTATAACTTAGAAAGTTGATAAACATCCCCCATCCAACATCAGAGATTGCTTTGGCTAACTTATGGTTACGTACTAATCCTCCGACATTGAGGTTTTCTACCACAACGACTTGGCTTTCGTTAGTCAGCTTTCTACTCAATTTGTGTAAAAAGTCCTGACGAGAATTACTGATACGTGCGTGAACCTTAGCGACCTTATTCTTAGCTTTTCGTCTTGATTGACTATCTTTTTGTTTTCTGGCTAATTTCTGTTGTTTTCTGGCTAGATTTTTTTCATGCTTCTTGAAGTGTCTAGGATTAGCATATTTACTAGTCTTAGTTCCATCATGAGCTATGCAAAAATCAAGGATTCCTAGATCTAAGCCAATTATCTTATCGCCATTGCCAGATATAAAACAAGCTTCTAATTCATAAAGAAGACTCGCAAAGTATCTATCTGAACTATCCTTGGTGATGGTAACTGTTTTGATTGTGCCTTCATAACGACGATCAAATACTGCTTTAACTAATCCAATTTTAGGTAGCTTAATCCAGTCTTCGATAATCTTTACTGACTGAGGAAAACCTACAGATTGTTTACCATGCTTAGATTTGAATTTAGGAAACTTAGCTCGTTTTTCAAAGAAGTTGATAAAAGCACGAGACAAATTAAGTGATGTCTGCTGCAATGACTGAGAGTAAACCTCAGTTTTTAACCATTCATTTTCTTCTTTCAGACTAGGTAGCAAAGCATTGAGTCCTGCACGAGATAAGCTTTTGCCCGTCTCTTGATAGGTTTCAATACTTTTGTTGAGTGCAAAATTCCACCACCAACGGCAGCAACCCATAGCACCTGCTAGTTGCTGTTTCTGCTCGTCAGTCGGATAAATTCGTACTTTTTGTGCTTGTCTAATCATATTTATCATTTTATCATATAATGATAGAATATAATGAGCAAAAAAATAATGTCGCTATATGCGGAGCGGTATCCTTTAGAATGCGGTTTTTTGTTGGTCAAAAATTTATCTCTACCTTATAGAAGATAGGGAATTCTTTTCGACATTTTTGTTAAATTATTTATGTTTTAACTAAATATTTATTGTAATAGCGATCGCTATTACTTATTACTTATTACTTATTTCTCTTCCCACAACCGTAATCTAATCAAAAATTGTTCCCAATAATTACTCAAATCTTCGGTGTTGAGATGAAAAATTTGGGCTGGCTGATCTTCAAGAGCGATCGCAATAATTCCTTGATTAATTTGAACGTTATAAAAATGATTAATTGCAGCAGTGTAGGCAGTAACCTGTAAACAATAATCAGTAATCCAGTCTCGCTGTTTCGGTTTTGAAGCAGTTTTCCAATCAAAAACACATAATTCTCCTTCCCACTCTCCTAAACAATCAAAACGTCCTGCATACTGATGTTGAGCGTGATAAACTGCCGACTCAATTAAATGAACTTTGGAGACAGACTGTAAAACTGGTTGAATTGAATTCCAGTAAAGATTCTCTGTCAGATCATCAGGTAAAGTTTGACCAGCGAGAAAATAATTAATTGCTTGATGTACAGAAGTCCCACGACGACAAGCTTGAGTACTAATTTTTTGGGCTTGTTTTACTCCTACTTTTTGTCGCCATCTTTGCAAAGCCAAACGCTCTTGTTCGGGTTTAGTAGCAGCCAAAATTGTGCTAACTGAGGGATAAGCTTGACCATCAAAACTCAATCGACGTTGACGAGCGACAGTTATATATTTAGCAGGAATATGGATAAACATATATAGCCGTACAAAATTAGATTAGGACATTAATAGTAATCGGTTCGTAAGTAGGAAGTAGGAAGTAGGAAGTAGGAAATAGGAAGTAGTATTTCAAAAATATTCTAACGTTTTTACGTAGGGCTATATATTTATGATTTTTATTTCTGATCACTGCCATACATCTTAATTAATAAGACTGAGGTTATGAATAATTAGAAGGAGTAGGGAAGATATCATTTAACAACCAATTACCAAGATCGCGAAGTTTGTAATCTACGGGATCGTGGAGAGTAAAAGTGCGTAAATCGCGCCAGTAGCGGTCAAATCCATAGCAAGAGGCAGTAGCCCTTGCCCCTGTAACTTCAAACATTCGAGTCGTTATATCTAAACCAACTTTGGTCGCAAAAGCTTTCGCAGCAGCTACAGCGATCGCAATTTCTCCTCGTTCTTCAAAAGTCAAATCTACTCCTTGTTGCCATCCTTGCTCTATTTTCTGGGCTGCTACTGACGCTAGAGCGATCGCTGCTTGTAATTCTGTCCAGAATTCTCCATAATGATGCAAAATAAAAGGATCATTAGCTGCGCGCTCAACTCCTGAATTTATCCAGGGACGAGTATTAGTTAAAGTATATTCTCTGGCTGCTGTTAAAGCCCCTTCAGTAATTCCTAGATAGACGAAAACTTTGGAAAGCTGGACTACTAGAAAAAGTAACGTCGGAAAGGCACTTTCTAATACTGGCGGAGGGCCCAAAATTTCTGCTGGACTAACTCGCACATCATTAAAGGTATAGCTACCACTAGCAGTACGACGTTGCCCCATATTATGCCAATCATAGTTATAGATGATGCCTTTTCTATCTTTGGGTAACACAAAAACCATCGGAGTCTCTGTATCTTCTTGAATCGCACCAATCACATTAAGATCGCCCACAGCTACACCTGTCCCAAAACTTTTGATACCATTAACTAGAAAACCATCTCCGTTTGAGGTAATTTTTAAACGAGCATCTCTAGCATTAGCAGCATTAGCCCAAAACAAATTTTGTTGGCTGGTAAGACGATAAAGTAATTCTGCTTGTCCTAATCTACCGATCGCCTGTCCTACATTCACTAGAGTAATATGGTTGGCATAAAGTTGTCCTAATGAACCGTCAGCTTGAGACAAAGTTCGGATAATTTTATATACTTCTAACCAACTTGCCCCCACCCCTCCATACTCTTGAGGTATTGAAAGTAATAGTAAACCAGATTTTTTGAGTAAATTAACCTCTTCCTCTGGAATACCACCCTGGCGATCGCGTTCTACTGCCTTTTCAGCTAAATCCTTAGCAACTTTATCAGCCACAGCTTGGTAGTCTGTAATTTTGGATTTGATTACTCGCAACATAGATTTTACCTGGATACCTTCTAATCAACTTGTCTTGTAATTTAGAAAGTGAGAGAGAACAAGTCGGGATGACATCGGGAAGAACCAGAGAAAACTTTTATCGGGCTATGCTCTTGAAGGCAGATGGCATTTCATTAAACATTGAACATTGAACATTGAACATTTTTGATAAATGTTCAATAATTTGCTACTTCCTATTTCCTACTAATGAAGCCGATTACTATTAATGTCCTAATCTAATTTTGTACGGCTATACATTCTCTCAATCTATACATTCTCTCAATACTTAAAAAAAAGCTAAAAGCTAAAAGCTACGAACAGTAAGATTTTGTATGTCATTACTAAGATCAGCAACGTTTTAAGATGAAATTGGAGCACACGGGAAAAATCTGAGTTATGACTAACATTGATCAAATACCAATTAAAGAGCAAATCGAAAGTCTTGTTGTCTCTGCACAACAAATGCAGCAAATAGAAGCACAAATCTTTGCAGCAGGTATGCCCATCCCAGCCTTGATGGAAAAAGCAGCCAGATTGTGTAGCGATCGCCTTCAGAATTTATATCCTCGCTCTCAGATTACTACTGTAGGCATTTTAGTAGGCCCAGGACACAATGGCGGAGATGCTCTAGTAATTGCTCGTGAATTATATTTAGCAGGGTATGAGGTTAAAGTTTATCGTCCCTTTGCCAAGCTTAAACCTTTAACTGCTGACCACGCTAATTATGTGAGTAGTTTAGGAATTACTATTTATGAGGATATTCAACCTTTACAATCATGTCAGCTATTGGTTGATGGTTTATTTGGTTTTGGTTTAACTCGCGATTTACCTGAAAATCTGATTGAAGTAATTAATTTAATTAACAGTTGGTCACAACCTATTATTAGTATCGATCTGCCTTCAGGTATTCATACAGATACGGGAGCAGTATTGGGTGGTGCAATTCGAGCAACTCATACTTTTTGCTTGGGTTTGTGGAAACGAGCTTTTTTTCAGGATGCTGCTCTCGAATATCTGGGTAAAAGTGAAAGAATCGACTTTGGAATTGTACCCCATCAAATCTGGTCAGTTGTACCCCAACCAGCACCAGTCAAACAAATCACTTCTGCGATCGCTCGTCAGTTTTTACCTTTACCTCGTCCTGCTGTCACCTATAAATACCGTCTAGGACATCTACTGTTAATCTGTGGCTCTCATCGCTATGTAGGGGCTGCAATTCTAACTTCTTTAGGTGCTAGGGCTAGTGGCGTGGGGATGTTATCTATTGCTGTGCCAAAATCTATCAAAAATCTTGTAGCTAGTCATTTACCAGAAGCTTTGATTGTTGATTGTCCCGAAAATAAAGATGGCGCGATCGCTTCTATACCTTTTTCTTTAGCAGATTTAACTCAATTTCAGGCGATCGCCTGTGGCCCTGGTTTAACCAAAGATGCCCAGTCTGTAGTCGAAAAAGTATTGCAGTCAGAATGTCCTCTGGTTTTAGATGCCGATGGTCTAAATATTGTGGCAGCCAAAGGCGCAATTGAATTTTTACCTCAAAGAAATGCACCGACAATTTTGACTCCTCACTGGGGAGAATTTAAACGTTTATTTCCAACAATTACTGATTCAGAAGTTGATCGCCTAAACTTAGTACAAACCGCAGCCCAAGAAAGCCAAAGTATTATCCTTTTAAAAGGAGCAAGAACAGCGATCGCTAATTCTCAAGGAGCAACTTGGATAGTTCCCCATAGTACTCCAGCCCTAGCTAGAGGTGGCAGTGGAGATATCTTAACAGGCTTAACTGGTGGTTTAGTCGCCCAAGCAGTCAAAATAGCAGACAGTGATTTATTAAATACAGTAGCTACTGCTGCCTGGTGGCACGCTCAAGCAGGAATTAAAGCAGCCCAAGAACGTACTGAATTAGGTGTAGATGCAACTACTTTAGCCCAGTATCTCAATCTTACTATTAAGTAATCGTAGCTTTTAGCTTATGTGGAATTTTTAGAGGTTTTGTAAACAATATTGTATTACTAAGAAACAGGTATTACATTGTAGTAATTGTTTGACAATTAGTAACTAACGATGCCTGAAACTTCTCCACAAGATAATCAAATAAAAAAAACAAGCAAAATCAACTATTCTCTTCTGGACATAGTTTTATATATGCTCAAACTAGGAACGATTGGCTTTGGTGGTCCGATCGCTCTTATCGGCTATATGCATAGAGATTTAGTTGAACAGAAAAAATGGATTTCTGAAAGTGAATATGCTGAAGGACTAGCACTAGCACAACTTGCACCAGGCCCTTTAGCAGCACAATTAGGAATTTATCTTAGTTATGTTCATTACGGCATTTTAGGGGCAACTATTGGCGGAATTGCTTTTATTTTGCCTTCTTTCTTTATGGTTGTGACTCTAGGTTGGGTGTATGTGCAATATGGTGGTATTAGCTGGATGCAAGCAGTCTTTTATGGAGTGGGTGCTTGTGTAATTGGGATTATTGCCAATAGTGCTTATAAACTTACTCAGAAGATGATTAAGGGAACGTTGGTTTGGATTATTTATCTGATTAGTATATCGATTACAGTGATTACAGAATCAGAGATTATTTGGACTTTTATCTTAGCTGGTGTCATGGTTTGGTTCGCTGAAGCACCGCCCAAAAATTGGTTTCAAGGTAATAAATCTCTTAGTATTGCGCCTTTATTGTTATTAACTCAGACAACAACAACAACAATTGCTAAGGAAGGAATTCTTTGGAAGATTTTGCTGTATTTTTCTCAAGCAGGTGCGTTTGTCTTTGGTAGTGGTCTAGCGATCGTGCCTTTTTTGTATGGTGGAGTAGTCAAAGATTTTCAATGGTTAACTGATAAACAGTTTGTCGATGCGGTGGCAGTGGCGATGATTACTCCAGGCCCAGTGGTAATTACTACGGGGTTTATTGGCTTTCTAGTGGCAGGTTTATCAGGCTCGGTAGTAGCTGCTTTAGGAACTTTTTTACCTTGTTATCTCTTAACTATTTTGCCTGCACCCTATTTTAAAAAATATGGGAAACAACCAGGAATTGCAGCTTTTGTTAAAGGTGTAACTGTTGCTGCTACAGGAGCAATTACAGGAGCAGTAATTGTCTTAGCTAAGAGATCGTTAATTGACATTCCGACAGTCGCGATCGCTCTAGTCAGTATTGCTTTACTTTGGAAGTTCAAGAAAAAGTTACCTGAACCATTATTAGTTTTAGGGGCTGCAATAATTGGATTGGTTTTATATCCTTTAGTTCAGTAATAGGTAATTATCAATAGAAAACTAATGGTCTGTCAATTTTTAATTGATGGGTTGAGATTAGGTAGTAGGTAGTAGGTAGTAGGTAGTAGGTAGTAGGTAGTAGGTAGTAGGTAGTAGGTTAAAATTTTTGACTTTTGACTTTTATCTATCCCTCTTCTTGAACGGGTCGCTCATGGGGAAAACCCCCAAGACCGCGCCCGTCCGCAAAACAATCTTGACGCATCACTAATTTTTACGAGTAATTTGCATCATCGACAGATATGACAATTCCAGTTGATTGCCATAATGGTTTTCTAATCTTTGTTTTAATTGCGTAAATAAAGTATCACGTTGCTGTGCAGTCAACCTAATATATGGAGAGAGAGTACTAAGTAAAGTTAAATAATCATCAACGCTATAAGTCACTCGTGTAATTACCTGTTCCGATATTAAATCTCTAAAATAGCCAGAATCAATTACTTCTTGCCCCATCTGTGCTAAGTTTGCTTGATAGTCTTCGTATTCTTCATATTTAGCCAAATCGGGAGTATGAGTTTGATAGATGTCTATTAACCCCTGAAACATTTCATAGCTCGGTTGTGGTGGCGTATTCCACAGTAAAACTAATAAACCATCCTCTTTTAAAGCTGCTGCGGTTTTTTGGGTTCTAATTCCTGGTGTTATCCAATGGAAAGAAGTTGTGGCAATTACGACATCAAACTGTTGACTGTTTAATTCCCATTCCTCAAAAGTAGTATTAATCAACTTAACATCAGGATATTCAGCACATTTACGTTGAGCTAGTTCACAGGCTGCTAAACTTGGTTCAAGACAGACCATCTGTACTCCTAATTTCGCTAACTCAAGACTGGCAATACCTGGCCCTGAGCCAATTTCTAGGACTTGTTTGTTTGGTTGTAACTCCGCTACTGTCTGCATTCGAGCCATGATTGAAGCAGGATAACGAGGTCTAGTGCGATCGTAAGCTTCTGCTACTTGGCTATACCAGCTACTTTTATCTGCACAACGGTAAATATTATTTAATAAGCTCGATACCTCTGAATTCCAAGGTTTTGAATTGCTCATAAAATTTGTTATTTGTAATTTTTACTGACTTGTGATCAGTTATCAATAAAAGACTGATATTATCGTAAGGCGAGGCACACCCCACCCTACATTTGTGGCTATAAATCCTTGTTCTGACTCCTGACTACTGACTCCTGTCTCAACTATTAATTTAAGTGTGTAACAGCTTAATTCCTAATTAATTGTTTTTCCAACTGATAATCAGGAATGCAATTATGCTCCATATAAAAACGATATTCAGCACAGGCGCGATCGCATCTTTCTTGAGTCCAAGCACAATGTTTTTGTAACGTATCTGTAATTACAGGTAATAAATCCATCCCGTAATGACCATTCATTGCCAGGGTAGTACGACGACGCAGAATGTCTACTAAAGTATGAGCAAATTCGCTTTCAACCGCATAAACTATCTGAGCTTTAATATCGGGTAAATCTGGGCTAAGAGGTTGGCATAATTCGGGTATAGCAGAAGTTAAGGCTAGAACTTCTAAAGCCTTAGCACCATAGATGGAAAATAAATGATCGATGGCGTTAGTTGATAAAGTAGAACTATATTCCGTAATTGCTTCTTGAATACGGCGATCGCTCGGCAAAATACAACCAGGCAGAGGTAAAGAGTTGGTTTGACAAGGAATAGGTTTACGCTTCATCCGTTTTAAAATAGTATCGACCATTTCTTCCCCGACGTTACGATAGGTAGTTAACTTACCGCCAATGAGAGTAAAAATATTATTTACTCCTTCTTTACTATGGTCAAAAATAATATGCTTACGAGTAATACTTCCTGGTTTCTTGCCTTCAGCATAAGGTAGAGGACGTACTCCAGAATAGGTAAATTTAATGTCTTCCCGTCCTAAATTAGCTGTGGGAATAATATTGTTGGTTTCTCTCAAAAGATAATCAATTTCGTCGTTATCAGCTTTGATATTGTTTAGATCTTCTTTGTAAGGTAAGTCTGTAGTCCCAATTAAATACATTCCCAACCAAGGAATAATAAAGAAAGGACGACCATCAGATTTTGCTTCTACATATAGAGTTGAGCCTGGTGCGCCAGGAAACTGATCGACGACAATATGGCTGCCTTTAGTACTACCATTTTTCTGAGTTTTACCAATAGGAGTCTTTTTACTAGCCTGACTACCTAATTGACATACTCGATCAATCCAAGGGCCTGCGGTATTCACAACCACTGCATCAGTCCTACCAGAAATTGTAAACTCTGCGCCTGTAAGTTGATCTTTACAAATAACTTCGGTAACGCGAGAATTCTCAACGGGTAAATCGATTACCTCAACATAATTTAAAACTGTTGCACCTGCATTTTGAGCCGATATTATATTTTCTAAACACAAACGCTCCGCAAGAGTTACCTGTCCGTCATAATATTGTGAGCCACCTGTTAAGTTATCTTCATCAACTGAGCGAAATAGCTGTTGAAACTTGGCTTTTGGTAGCATCCGATGAATAGGCAGAGTTTTATCAAAGCTAAAAATATCATAAAGAATCATTCCTGCCCAAATTTTCCAATAGGGGCGAGAGCGATCGCGATAGATAGGAATGGTAAGCTGTAAAGGCGTCACTAAATGGGGTGCAGTATGTAGTAAAACCTCTCTTTCTTTTAAAGATTCTCGTACTAAAGGAAATTCAAAGTATTCCAAATAGCGCAAACCACCATGAATCAAGCGAGTAGACCAGCTAGAGCTACCACTAGCAAAATCATACTTCTCAATTAAAATTGTTTTTAAGCCTCTTATGGCTGCGTCCCTTGCGACACCTGCACCGTTAATTCCGCCACCAATAATAATTACGTCGTAGTCTGTTTGTTGAATTTGAGCAAAGTCTCGCATAAAGCCGTTTTGTAATTCAATATTTTCAATCTGTTATATATAACTTACCTAATCTGATACATTTACGCGACGCAATACAGGTAATTACTTGACAACGCAGCGATAGCGACACCATTTCAACTATCCTACGGGATGTCGTTCAAATATTTTTCAATGCTTGTTCTGCTTGAGAGTGAAAATGCTCATATGGATGAGTATACCAATAAATTTCAAGGGATGTTGCTGGTTCATTTATCATATTTTTTCTATAGGAAGCTAAGGCTTCTGAATCTATTACTGATTGCTCCACAAGTTCGTAATTAAATTTAATACAATAACATTCTTCAAAAGTTTTCCAATATATTGGTTGATAAGGAATGACTTTGGAGATACTTTGACCTATCATTCTCGGCCATAGATAGTCGTATAGATTTAGATTAGGCTCGGCAAAGAAGGTATTTAGTCTTTTTTGAAGCCAAAATTGTTCGACAGCTAATATAGCTGCTTCATTGATTCCCTGCTCATCAGTATCTACATCCCACAAAAGAGTAGTGTATGTATTCCAATTCGGATTTGACAATGATTCCCATTTTTTTCCTCCTTCAGAAGTTAAGAAATATAAAAAAAATCGATTTAATTCATAAGCTTTTTTTGGACATAATGCTTCTTTAATTTCCTGTTCGTTAGGAATAAAAGGGTCGTCACCACGATTTCTAAGACCTAATAAATAACCCAACTTGAATAGTTTAATCAAAGACGAAACAATTTCTTCTTCAGAAAAAATTGTAACAAAAGGAGGTACGTCCATTCCGCCATATGAATCGAGTAATAAATATCCTGTAGAAATATATCTAGTTAGGGCAATATCAAGCAACCAATATTCGCACGCATTTAAATTTGTGAAACTTATATTCATAATTTTGTTTGGCTTGCTATAGCAATCAGGAATCAGATGTGAGGAAATTAGATTAAGAATGATTTGAGATAATGGCTTATAGCTATTTTTATTAAATTAAATCTGAGTATTGTCTACTCCAATTGTTGATTCTTGATTCCTCTTGATGTATTCTCGTTGTCTCCTGCGTTCTTCTTGACGAGCTTTTTTGGCTGGGGTTAATTGGTCATAACAATAGGGACAAGAAATGTGTGGTTCATATTGAGGTGATTGTTGCTCAGTTTGTGAGATAGGATGTCCGCAAGCGTAACAAAGTTCATAACTACCAGATTCTAATCCTTCTTTGACCGCAACACGTTCATCAAAGACAAAACATTCACCTTCCCACATACTGTCTTCGGAAGATACATTTTCTAGATATTTTAGAATTCCGCCTTTGAGGTGATATACCTCTTTGAATCCTTGGGAAAGCAAATAAGACGAGGCTTTTTCACAACGAATTCCCCCAGTGCAGAACATCGCTACTTTGGGGTGTTTAGTGGGATCAAGATTTTGAGCTACGTATTCAGGAAATTCACGAAAAGATTCGGTTTTTGGGTTCTTTGCTCCTTGAAAACTGCCAATTTCTACTTCATAGTCATTTCTGGTGTCGATTAAGACTACTTCAGGGTTACTGATTACTTGATTCCAATCTTGCGGAGCGACATAAGTACCTACTTGTTGAGTGGGATTTACTTCGGGCATTCCCAAGGTAACAATTTCTGATTTGATTTTTACTTTTAGTCGGACAAAGGGTGACTTCTGAAAAGTAGATTTTTTGTGTTCTAGATCGGCTAATCCAGGAATAGTTCGTAAATGAGCTAAAACAGTAGCGATCGCTCCATCCTTACCAGCAATTGTGCCATTAATGCCTTCTTTAGCTAAGATAATTGTACCTTGAATCTCATTTTTGCGACATAAGGCTAAAATTTCAGCTTTTTTAGTTTCAAGTTCAGATAAAGTAACAAATTTATAAAAAGTAACAATAAGATAACTCATCGGACGGCAGACAATTAAAAATAATTAAGATTCAGGAAATTGGTGGTTTTGTACTTCTTGAGTAAATTCTTGGACGGCATCAGTAATAACTTGCCTTAAATTGACGTAGGATTTCGCAAATGGTGGTTGTTTTGCTGATAAACCTAAGAAATCGGCAGTAACTAAAACCTGACCATCACATTTATTACCTGCACCAATACCAATAGTTGGGATCGGAATTTTAGAGGTGATAGTAGCAGCAAGGTCACTGGGAATGTGTTCGAGTATAAGCGCAAATGCTCCTGCTTGGGTTAGAGCGATCGCTTGATCTAAAATAGCATTAGCTTCATTTATAGTTTTGCCCTGTTGCTTATAACCCAAAATCCTAACTGATTGAGGAGTTAAACCTACATGACCCATTACAGGAATGCCAATATTAGTTAATTCAGCAACGGTTTCTAGTATACGAGGATGTCCTCCTTCTAGCTTAATAGCTGCTGCTCCTGTTTCTTTGATCACTTTGCCTGCTGCCTCCATTGCTTGAGTGACGCTAGTTTGATAACTCATAAAGGGTAAATCACAAACTACTAAAGCTTTTTTAACTCCGCGACAAACAGCCTTGGCATGATGGATCATTTCATCTAAAGTGACAGGTAGAGTACTAGCATGACCAAGACCAACCATTGCCAAAGAATCTCCGACTAAAATTAGGTCTACTCCAGCCTGGTCTAATACTTGTGCCAGACTATAATCCCAAGCTGTCAGGGAAATAATTGCTCGCCCTGTTTGTTTCCATTGAGTTAATTGCTGTATAGTTACTGCCATTGGGATCCAAACTAAATCTAATAATTTGCTAGGCTACTCTTCTATTGTAAAACCTGGAACATAACAACATATTTATTAGACCATGGCAAAACTAAAATTACAAAATTTACAAAAAAGATATCGTCCTGATGTCATTCCTGTTAAAGATATTTCTTTAGAAGTTGATGATGGTGAATTTTTGACTCTGTTAGGCCCTTCAGGATGTGGTAAATCTACTTTATTACGGCTAATTGCGGGTTTAGAGCCTCCCACCAAAGGACAAATTACCATTGGTGAACAAAATCTCAATAAAGCTGCTCCAGGCGATCGCAATATGGCAATGGTTTTTCAAAGTTATGCTCTCTATCCTCACATGACCGCAGCCGAAAATATTGCTACCGCTCTCAAGTTGCGTAAAATGCCTCAAGATGAAATTAAACGCCGAGTTAACGAAGCAGCCCATAAATTAGAATTAACTAGTTTACTTAACCGTAAGCCAGGTCAGATGTCTGGAGGACAAAGACAACGAGTAGCCTTAGCTAGAGCTTTAGTACGCGATCCAGAGGTGTTTTTATTAGACGAGCCTTTAAGTAACTTAGATGCTTTACTGCGAGAGCAAGTTAGAGCGCAGATGAAACAGCTTTTTAAAGAACAAAATAAACCCGTAGTCTATGTAACCCACGATCAAACTGAGGCAATGACTCTTTCAACTAAAGTTGCAGTTTTAAATCAAGGTTTAATCCAGCAGCTAGATCCTCCCAGTCGCATTTATTCCCATCCTGCTAATGAATTTGTTGCCAGTTTTGTTGGTAGTCCCCAAATGAATCTTTTAACCTTAAAATGCGATGGCAATAAGGCACTTTTGGGCAAATATCAATTGGACTTACCAATGATTAATCCTCAACCCAATCAAATTATTTTAGGAATTCGACCAGAAGATCTCTCGTTAGCTGTTGCTGATCAAGAGCCGACTTTTATCGGTCAAGTATATTTGGTTGAGCAGTTGGGTAAAGATAATTTAATCAGCGTCAAAATTGATAACTCAAATATAACCATTCGGGCTTTATTACCAAGTGATGCTCAGTTTCAAGAAGAAACAATCTCTTTAGTAGTTCAACCCCATAAACTTCATTGGTTCGATATCGAAACAGGCGATCGCTTTAATTAACGTTAGTGTATAGCGAATTAGATTCTTACTGTTAGAAAGCAATAAAAAGAAAGTTTATTTAGCAATGACTATATTTATATAAGTAGGTAGGCATAATTAAATATAAGACCTGAAATCTGGAATTTGCTTTTAAACGATTATCCTAGAAAAATTCTATCTTATAAATAATTGCACTTCCCTACTTAGTTAGATAATTTCATTTGTCTCCAAAAGGATAATAATTATTTGTTTTAATTGACTATGACTAAAAACTAAAAGGCAAGATTAGAAAAAAAGAAAATAGATTATTGAGTAATCAGCCATTAAATGAGATTGCTGTAATTTACTAAAATTTTACTATAGTCGCACCATATTACAATTTTTCTTTTAATTTTTGGATTGTTTTGATAAGTTGTTGCCTATTTTTATATGATTTTATCCATTTAGGAAGTTTAGCAGCTACTGAAGAATTACACCACCATCCACCTTGACTTGGTTTTCTTTCTCGTAAATCAGCTTTTATATAAGAATTAAGTAGATCAAGATGTTTTTTATTAAAAGCATATAATGAGTGACCGCAACAATTAATTTGCAGCCAAAGATCGAAACCAAAATATCCGTCTGTAGGATTTTCTTCGTTCCATGCAAAAGATACAGTATGATTTGATTTTTTTTGATTAAAACTACATTTTGTACATACGCATTTTACTTGCTCCTCTGTATCAGGAAGTATTAGAGCTTTTGAATAACATTTTGGACATACAACTAATATAGGATCGTAATCTTTCGGTAGAGTAATACTAAATCTATGCTCTCGGTTATCAAAAAATCTTTCTGGTTTCATTTGTGAAATTTTGATAGGTTAGTCAATTACTGAATAGTGTTTATTAACGCGAATTCAATTATTAAATAAAATAATTAATTAGTAATTATTGCCTTAAATTGATGTGTGATTTTCTGTAAGTACAATCATTAAAGATTATCTAGGCTTTTATATAACTCTTATTTACTCCTCAAATAAATTGCTGATTCTGTTGGTTTGAGCATCAATGCGATCGCGCTATTTCCTCTAATTACTAAAGATAAGACTTATGTATCAAGGACAATCATTTCTCAATTAATTTGAGGTGGTTCACGCATCGCTTCGCGAAAAGAGGGAGGTAAATCGTCAACTCCACCAAGTTGAGCAAACCGTTTTTTAATTGCTTCAGCTAAATTTTCTGGTAGCTGAGAATCTTCAAGTAAGGTAGTGCGTAAAATTTGTCGTACTTCTTCTTCCATCGAATGACCATGATGAGCAGCACGGATACGCAGCAGTTCTTTAATTGGTTCTTCTAGATTACGGATGGTTAAGCTAGCCATAATATTTTAATTTAACTTTATACTTACATTGTAATTAATGTTAGCAATGCAATCAATGCTAGCAATAAACAAGGCGATCGCGCTTATAATCTTTCATCGTTTAAATTTATTAAATAAAATCAATTAATTAGTAATTATTGTCTCAAATTGATGTGTAAATTTCCATATCTGTATTGTAAGTACAACAATTAAAGTTAACATATAACTTGTTAAAGAAAACCATAATAGATGAACGCTTTGAATATATAGGGTGAGTATAATTAAAGGAATAAAAATTAAGAAAAAAGCAATTAAAGAAGCATTACGTAAAATTTTCCCCTCTTTCAAACCAATAAAATAAGCCTCTAACATAAAAGCGATCGCTGTAAAAGAAAATAATGGTAATAACCATATACTATAAGACACTATTTCTTGATTAATCTCAGCATGATTGGTTAGCCAACTAAATATAGTTTCAGGAAAGTAAATCACACTCAAGGCAAATCCCAAGGAAATTATTAAGCTAGTAGAAATAGCAACTATCAGCAAAGACAATATTTTATGTTCTTCTCCTTTTCCCTTAAAATTACCAACCAGAGTTTGAGTAGTCATGCCTACTCCTTGAATAGCGAACTGGCTTAAAAGGGCAATTTGCAAAAGTAAACCATTTTCAGCTAATAAATTAGTTCCCATTGTTGCACTAATATTAGTGAAGATTGAATAGACAGAAATTAAAGCCAAAAAGCGTACTAAAATATTAAAATTTAAGCCAATAGCATCTTGTAAAGATTCTTTTTTCCAAACTTTGGTAATTGCTAAAGATACATCTTGCCAATTGAGACTAAAAGTAACTCCTATCAGGGCAACTAATAACCCTAAATATTGACTTAAAGCAGTAGCCAATCCTGCCCCCATACTTTCCCAATGCCAACGATAAATCATCAAGTAATCAAATAAAACATTCGATAAATTAGCAACAATAGATATTAATAAGACCAAGCTATTTTTCTCTCTACCCAGAAACCAACCAATTAAAACAAAGTTAAGTAAAACAGCAGGTGCGCCCAAAATTCTAGCATTAAAATATTCAATTCCTGATACTTCAATTGCAGGAGAACCTGATAAGATAGTAAAGCCTAATTTGTGTATGGGATATTGTAACAATAAAATTATCAAGGCGATCGCAATAGCAATTAAACTACTTCGTAACCCTGCAAGAATCATCTCTTGATTATTATCTTCTCCTACTGCTTGTGCTGTTAAGGCATTAGTACTAGTGCGAAGAAATTTTAAAATACGATAGAGATAATCAAACAAAATACTAGCTAAAATCACTCCAGCCAATGGTTTAATATCTTTTAAATGTCCTAAAAAAGCAGTATCACATAATCCAGCCAAGGGGATCATCATGTTAGATAGTACAGCTACGAAAGATAATCTATAAAAACGTGGCAAAAAGTCGATATTTTGTTTTACTAAAGCAAAAGACATAATTATTTAAATGAGCAAAAACAGCCAGTAAATTTGTCTTTATTTTAAGCGATCGTTTTACTAATTAACTGTATAAGTAATCTCTTCCACTTGACCTGGTGCGCCCAAAACTTTTTGTTTTTCATTATTAAAGCTAATTACTACTCCACCAGCATTACCTGCTCGAATTGTCACCTCTTTTTTACCTGTCCATTGACGTTGTGTACCTTGAGGTAGAGTGCCTTCAAAAGCCACTTGACCATCTACCATCACTTTTAGCCAACAACGTTCTTGTAGATTGATGCCCACTGTTACTGACTGCGAGTTATTAGAACGAGACACAAATTCGGGAAGAGATTTAGGCTGATTAACTGCTGAAGAAGAGGATGCTGTCGATTTAACAACCTCAGAATCCAAATTGGGTTTTGATGGTGCTTGATTAATAATTACAGGACGTTCCACAAACATAGTAATTCCTGTAACCGAAATAATGACCAACACAATATAGAGTAAATATAAGTGAAGCGATCGCAACTGAAAATTAAACCAATACCCGCGTTTAATCTTATTACTAATCTGAGGATCAGACACTTCGCTCTCGGAAACAGATGGTAAAATAAATTCGACATCTGTTGCTCCTATTTCTTGGGCAAATTTAGCCACCAAAGCCCGAATATAATATGGTTCTGGCAATTCCTCCATATTTCCAGTTTCGATAGCTGTCAAGAGACGTTGAGAAATTTTAGTATTAGCTGCGATCGTCTCTAAAGAGATATTTTTGGCAGTACGAATTTGCTGTAATTTAAGACCTACTTCTGCAAGTTGTTGTTGTTGATCTGCATTGAAATTATTGTTGGTCATATACTGCGCTCCCAGGTTGTGCAGCTAATTTAAAAGGTTTAAATTAAATGAATTTTTGAGCAAGTTGATTTCATTCATCTCTAAGTGTCTATGTTGACCTTGAGCAAGTTCAAGATTATCACAAAAATTTAAAGTGATTGAGCCAATTGCCAGACGATGTAACCTCAAAACTTGATAACCAAGTTGTTTGGCTACACGGCGTATTTGTCGATTTCTTCCCTCAGTTAAAACTATTTCAATAGTTGTGTTATATTTACGAGACTGAACTAGCCTAATTTTGGCTGGTAAAGTTTTTCTACCGTCCAATTTAATTCCTTGACTCCATAATTTTAAATCTGCTTTCGTGAGAGGACGATCTAAATCAACAAGATAAGTTTTAGGGAGGTGATAGCGAGGATGAGTTAAACCAAGAGTTAAATCACCATCATTAGTCAAAATTAAAGCTCCACTAGAAGCAAAATCTAATCTACCAACGGGATGAATTCCTGTTCCTTGTTTGAGCTTGGCAGGTAATAAATCGATGACAGTAGAACGATTCTGGGGATCGACACAAGTAGAAACTACTCCTGGGGGTTTATTTAATAACAGGTACAATAATTGAGGACGCTGCTTTGTTTCAACTTCCTTACCATCTACACATAAAATATCCCTTGCTAAAT
The DNA here is from genome assembly GCA_051658085.1 of Waterburya sp. Taxonomy (GTDB): domain Bacteria; phylum Cyanobacteriota; class Cyanobacteriia; order Cyanobacteriales; family Xenococcaceae; genus Waterburya. The sequence goes on along the minus strand of JBOFLX010000117.1, from coordinate 16,695 downwards.
CTACCTTGTCTCCTAACTTAGCTATTTGACCGTTAATTTGAATCCTACCTGCTAAAATCATTGTTTCTGCTTTGCGTCGTGAGGCGATTCCCCACTGGGACAAAACTTTTTGCACTCGTTCAGTCATTTATCAAGAGGTTGTTTACCAGCAATGTAATTTTTAATTTTACATAAAAGCTAGTGTTGTTCTTTTGACCTATGCGAGCTAGTTATATACTTCCCAAAAAAAAGTGATAAAGTATCAGTCGATTAGAGAAAATTGTTAGTGATTCTAACTTGATTTTCTGGCACAATGTTTAGTTTTGATCATCTATCTAGTGATTAATAAATTATTATCTACAGCAGTAAAACTTTACTTGCGATCGCAAATTACCCAATCAGAAGCTTTACAAGTAACAATTCTGGGCAAAAATCGTCAAATCCTTCAGGGTTATATTCCCCAAGTGTTGTTAACTTGCAACCGCGCTGTCTATCAAGGGCTTTTTTTACAACAAGTTGAAGTTAAAGGGACAAATATTGGCTTTAATTTACCAGAAGTCTTGAATAAAAAACCTTTACAACTACTAGAGCCAATTGTAGTTGACGTTAAAGTGAGCTTAGACACTACAGACTTACAAGCTTCTTTAGCTTCTCCTATTTTACAAAGTGGTTTGAATGATCTTTGGCAAATGATTCTATCCGTTCAGTCTACTGGTAATCTCTCTACTAAGCTAGTTAACTCCAGAATTGAATGGCAAAAAATTGCGATCACTGATGACAAATTGAATTTGGTAGGTATATATCAGGATATTGAAGATAAGATTAGAGAAATTAAGATATCCACTGTAATTAGCCTTTTTGATCGTCATATTCTTAATTTATACCCTATAAAAATCTCTAACACTTTTGGGAATTCGCAAGAATTTGAGCAACCACTGCAAATTGATTTAGGCAAAGAGGTTCAGATTGAACAATTAGTTATCGTCTCTCCAAAAATATTATGTGTGGGGAAAATAACCATTAAACCTAATTAAACCTAATTAAACCTAATTAAATATTGACATATACAATTTTTTGTGAAAACATTGACCTGTTTATTATATTTTTAAACAAAATTTGTGGCCCATAATACAAACTACTAGACGATTAAAAAATTAGCCGTTTTTAACATATATTTATTTTTAAATATTCAAGTCCAAACTCTCTTGCTGAATATAATTTAGCCAGATATTTCTTGCTTAGTTAAAGCAAAAAAATAAAACAAAATTTTCCTAATTAATTATTGTCAAAAAATAAGAAAGAAAATATAAATGAAAGAGTTAAATAAAACTAGGTAGTATTTCAAGTTATGTCCTCAATTATTAGTCCGATAGATAGTTCAGGGTTTGTTGGAGATGGTTTGGATTTAGTTGGTACGGATGGATTCAACTCGCTTTTTGGTTCGGAAAAGGGAGATTCAATAGATGCACGTGCAGGTGGCGATTTAATTGATGGTGGTGCTGGCGATGATTTAATTAAAGCTGGTCTTGGAGGAGACTTTATCAAAGGTGGCGCAGGTGACGATATTATCTTTGGTGAAGGAGGTAAAGATGTCGTCTTTGCTGGCAGTGGTCATGATTCTGTCGATGGTGGTGATGGTAATGATGTAATTTATGGTAGTCAGGGCAATGACTCTATCTTAGGTGGTCTTGGCGATGATACCATTTTCGGTAATGATGGCAACGATACCATTATTGGTGGTTCTGGTAATGATGTCGTGTTTGGTAATAATGGCGAAGATGTATTTGCCTTTGATGCCAGTGATTTTTCTTCTCAAGCTATCAGTAGAGTTGGAGACTTCACTGTTGGTCAAGATAGCTTAGTCATCGAAGGTATTAGCGATGATGATCAATTATCTTTTGATTCTAAAAATGGTATTTTGTATTACAATGGCGACGCTGTTATTGATCTGAAAAACATTGGTGATATCAGCGATATGGATGTCGAAAAGAATAGTGATGGTGGTTATGAACTAATGTAGTAACACGCCTAATCTGAATACTAGGTAAAAAATTGGCGTTGCATCATTATGGGATGGTTTGGGTTGACTGGGGGACTGAGAGACTATGAGACTGGGGGACTAGAAGACTGGGGGACTAGAAGACTAGGGGTCTGGAATAATTCAACCTGTTTTAAAGCGATTAGCTTATAGCAAGATCGCTTACAGCTTATAGCTTTTATTAAACCTAATTGTTTTAAATCATCCCGCAGCTATGCAACGCCAAAAAATTAGGTGGGCATTGCCCACCTTTTTAAAAGTATTTTAGTTGTTAATTAAGAGGTCTGAGAACGTTATTGTAAACAAAGTTGGCAATTTTAATACCTGCATCCGAACCAGCATAAGCGTCAAACTGATAGTGAATTCCCAAATAAATACGGCTGCGAGCATTTTTTAGCAAAGCTTCAGTAAAACTGCTGAAAGATCTTGTCCGTTTGGGACGCACATTGCCATTCACATCCTTATTAACACCATTAAATTCATCAGAACTTAAGGTATAAGAAATGTTATCTTTGCCATAAAAACGTCTGAGAGTCCAAAATATAGTAGCACCAAAAGTAGCGTGTCCAGATGTATAGGAAGGGAAGTTGGGGGTAAAATTAACTCCTCTCATTCTTTCTTCATCTGTAGGATTGGTATTAGGTGCGCCCAAAGGCTCAAAATTGGGATCACCAGTTGTCCATATATTGCCATCCCGCTCTCCTCCCCTTACACCGAGAATAGGTCGCCAGATGTTGTAAAAATATTTAGTATCCCAACATTGAATACCTGCATCTGCCATTGCCAAATTTATCAAAGCAAATAAACGTGCATTCTGCGCTAGATTATTGTTCTGTAAAATCGCAATTTCACGTACATTTTGATTGTATAGACGTGGCGGTGTACCTATTCTTGGTCTGCCATCATAAGCCCAAAAAATTCCTATTTCTGTTTCGTCTGGGGTACGGGTAGTAGAATTTTTAGCTCCGTTAGATTTAACGTCATTAAAAGAATCTGCATAAGCAGCACTCATTAACTCAGGTGGTGCTGGAGAGCGAAAGTCAATTATATTGGGTACAACAAAAGGTCTTACAAGTCCCCATCTTGGAGTTCCAAATCCCTGATTAGGATTTAAGGGATCTACATTATGTTGTCCTGGTAAGCCTCCAGGTTGATAAGGCATCGAGTCATTACTACGATCATTGTTGCGATCAGCAAGTATACGTTTACCAATATCTGTGCCGACAACAATACCTTGGTCGCGTGGAGGGCCAGGAGGAATGGTATTTAAAAAGTTATTAAGTTCTGTATTGAATGTATTTGTCTGTCCTGGATATAAAGCTGTTAGGGTAGTAAATGCTGCTTGAGCGATCGCTGCCTCTCTAGAAGCAGTACCAGGAGCGGGGGGTAAATCTTTTAAGTATGGGGTAAAGGCACGAGCAATAACATTAAAAGCATCGAACATTGCTACATGAACAATGGCTAAGGCGCGAGCAGTGCGAGTCGGGCCACGTTGATTGACTGATTGGGCTGCACCAGTATGATCATTAGCAACTGCATTTAAAGCAACATTATTCCAAAATAATATAGCATCGTTATTCATATTTAAATTCCTCTTGATTACAAGTAACTTAATTGACTTGATTGAGATTCAAGCTTTAAGCTTCTATAGATAACTTCAGTGTTTTTTAACTGTTTTATGCAGGTTTTACAATTGTTAATATCTTGTTTCTCTCTTAAGTTCCCACCAGCCTAGATATGAAAAAATTAAATAAATTATTATTTATTATTGCGATCGCTTTAATTTTCTTACTGCAACAACCAGTTATTTCCACAACTAATAATCAAGCAATTTTGGAAATAGAGCAAAAGGCAGAGAAACTATATCAAGTAAATCAGTATGCAGAGGCTATTTCTTTATTAAAAACTGCTATTAAACAATATCAAAAACAAAGAGATCCAATTGGTAGCGCGATCGCAACTCGTAATTTAGCTTTGGTTTATCAGAAGTTGGGACAATGGGAACAGGTACAAACTACTTTAAATCAAGCCACTAAGATTATCGGCACTATCGAAGATGAATCACAACAAAGTCAGTTAGTCGCTCAAGTTGGGGAAGTTAAAGGACAAGTAGAATTATCTTTGGGAAAAGCTCAAGAGGCTTTGGAAACTTGGAAACAAACTACCTCTCTCTACGAAGAACAAGGAAATATCACAGGGTTAGTTCAAGGAAAAATTTATCAGGCTTCAGCTTTACAGGAATTGGGTTTATATACTCAAAGTATTAAAATTCTCACCGCCCAAAAGCAACTGCAAACGCAACCAGATACGATAATAAAAGCTCAGGCATTACTCAATCTGGGGGATATTTTAAATCGCATCGGTAAATATCAATCTGCCCAGACTACCTTAAAATCGGGATTGGCGATCGCCGAAGGCGTGGCGAAGCCATTCGCGAAGCGTACCCGTTTGCGGAGCAAGTCCGTAGGACTTAGGGTTATCGCTGAAAAATTAGCTGCTAATCTGACAATGGCTGAAATTTATCTCAATTTAGGTAACAATGCTAGGTTACAAAATCAAACTTCAGCAGCCTTAAATTATTATCAAGAGGCAATTAAGACCGCTCCGCAGCCAGATCTACAATTGAGAGGAAAATTAGCCCAACTTGCTGTGTTAGTTGACTTACCAGACAAGCAAACGGCTGCCAACTTAGTCACCGAAATTCTACAATTGCTAGAACAGTTACCGAGCCAACAAACTACCATTGAGGCGCAAATTAATTTAGGGCGATATTTAATAGATTTGGACACTCCAGCCGAACAAATAGCAGAATTATTCGTCAAAGCAGTCAATGAAGCCAAAAATCTTGGTATTATCAAAACTGAAGCCGAAGCTTGGGGAGAATTAGGTCATCTTTACGAGCTTAATCAACAATGGCAAGCAGCAGCCACACTTACCGAACGCGCTTTAGTCAAGGCTCAAAGCATTAATGCCAAAGAATTAACCTATCAATGGCAATGGCAATTGGGTAGAATTTTTAAAGCTCAAGGACAGAGAGACAAGGCGATCGCAGCCTATACTCAAGCAACGACTAATTTACAGTCTTTAAGAAGTGATTTAATCGCCATTAGTTCAGACGTACAATATTCTTTTCAGGCTAAAATCGAGCCTGTTTATCGGGAGTTGGCGACTCTTTTGTTAGAGCCTGGAGCCAGCCAAGAAGACTTAAATCAAGCAAGACAGATAATTGAATCTTTGCAAATTGCTGAGTTGGATAATTTTTTCCGTGATGCCTGTTTAGATACCCAACCGCAACAGATCGATCAACTAGATCCCACCGCAGCCGTAATTTATACGATTATTTTAGGCGATAACCCTTCAGGTACGCTTCGCGATTACGCTAGTCGCGTACGCTTACGCGATCGCCTGGAAGTAATTGCAGCTATTCCTGGTCAACCGCTACGCCACTATTCTAATAACTTACCCCCAGATGAAATCGAGTTAGTGTTTACCTCGGCTAATAGTCAACTGCTTGAACCTCGTCGTCTTAATTTAGGTTTATTTCAACAGGGTTATGATTGGTTAGTGCGTCCCTTTGAAGCTGAACTAAAAACTAGCAACATTAAAACCCTAGTCTTTGTTCCCGATGGGATTTTACGTAATCTTCCCCCTGCTACTCTCCACGATGGACAACAATATCTAATTGAAAAATACAGTGTGGCGATCGCTCCCAGTTTACAACTCTCTCAGTTACAAACAACAGTTTCAGACCGTCAGGATCTATTATTGGCAGGACTTTCGGAATCTCGTCAAGGATTTACAAGTTTACCTGGAGTTAAAAAAGAAATTGAGCAGATTCAACCTCTATTTGCTTCCTCGGTGCTGTTAAATAGCAACTTTACCCAAGCTAATTTTGAGCGCTTTGCTAGTGATACTGATACATTTACGCGACGCAATACAGGTAATTACTGGACAACGCAGCGATAGCGACACCATCGTTGCTGACAGTGAAGGAGGTATCCCTCAAAGCTCTGAGCATATAGCCCAAAGCACCATTCCAGTCACGTGGCAACTTATGACCGCATGATGGACATTTGAAAACTTTAGAACCGCCTAAAGTTGTGTGGATTTGACCACACTTAGTACAGGTTTTAGAAGTATAGGCTTCACTACCTTCAATCAACCTTGTGTTAGTTAATTCAGCTTGGTTTGCTAAAACAATTGAAAAACGATAATGCGCCCACCCTAACATTTGTCTAGCTGTCTTTGAACGTATTTTTCTCTTTGACTTGGCAACCATTTTGGAAGTCTCAAAAGTCGGTAGAAAAATAACTTGATAGTTCATCGTTAAGTAATGAGCAATTTGCCTATGAGCTTCATCTATCAGATTGCGAATTTTATTTCGCATCTTTTGCGCTGCTTTTCTCATTGATTGACGTTTTCTGCCAGTATTGTGAGATATCCTGCTCATCAAATTATCTAAGTGCTGGCACAATCTGGTTATACGACCAATATCACCTGAACCAAACTCGATAAACCTGTGACCGTCGAAGCCTGTTTGAAAGCACCGAACCCCAGGATCTAAAGCAATAATTCCATCACTTTTATTGGCAACAGACTCAACGGGGTTGGGAAAAGTAGCAAACCATCTACCTTTATTCCAAGTCAATCCTGTAGCTTGAGAGCATTCGCTGGGGAGAGCTTCAGATGCTTTAAAATCCAATTTTTTAGTTTTAGCTGGATACCAACGCCCATTGCTAAAGTTACAATTGTTGAACTTGATAGTTTGATACGGATCGCGACAACTACGAAACTTCGCCCTCTTGCTAGCTTTGTAAGCTTGGTGGGCATCAAATATAGCATTTTGTCTGATATGACATGGACTGGATTTAACCCAATCAGGTAAATCAGATTGCATGATTATGTTTCTCAGCTTGCGTTTACCCACTAGTTTTCCGTTATCTTTTAGCCAAGCTATAGCTTGGTTAAAACAAAATCTACAAGCAGCTAACCACTGTCGCCACATCTTATTTAACTCTGGATTTGGGTAGATCTGAATCTTCCTGCATCTGAGTTTTGTACTTTCTAAGTCCATACAGTCTAGATGAGAAACAGTGGAGGATTGCAAGGATATCTTCAACCATTTCTTGCTCTGGACTAAGTGCTGTCTCATTGAGAACCACGAGTTCACACCCGTTTTGTTCGCATAGCCATCGAAACAAGTCAAAGCCGAATCTTGCGAGTCTATCTTTATGTGCGACGATAAGACACTTGACAGTTCCCGACATGACTCGTCCCAATAAGGCAAGCATTTTTGGACGCTTGAAGTTGAGTCCTCCACCAATTTCGGAGATAATTTCTGCTTCTGGATATTTGCTACTGAGGGCAGCAACTTGTCTACGAAGATCTGGTTTTTGCGCTCTGGAACTAACTCTGGCGTAGATGACATCAACTCGGTTTGAAATAAACTGAGTTGTATAACCTTCGATATTGTATCTTCTTTGACCCGACGGCGTTTTGATGAACTGGATTTTGCCATCTTCTGCCCATCGACGCAGCGTTCTTTCGTTAACTCCAAGAGCTTGAGTTGCTTTCTTGGGTGTGACATACTGTGCGATAATATTTCCCTAATTCATTGAAATAATTATACACTTATATACCGTGTTGTCCTGCAAATCCTTGATTAAATTTAATCTCTTAAGGCAAGACTTTGAGAGTACGGGGCGCATTTCAGCCGTCCCTGATGTGTCGCATGAGGAAGCCAAAGCTAAATATCTTCCGAGATATCTAGAATTGCGGTGGAGTGCAGATACAATCCCCACCTTCAGCGTCAGCAAGGTGGGGTAGTTGAATGCGAGCTTTTGTTACAGGTGCAACAGGTTTTGTCGGAGCTAATTTAGTTAGATTGTTATTACAACAAGGATATAAAGTAAAAGCCTTAGTGCGTCCTCGTAGTTGTTTAGATAATCTTGAATCTTTAGATCTAGAGATTGTTCAAGGAGATTTAAATGATGACTGTTTAGCTCAACAAATGTCTGGATGTCAGGTATTATTTCATGTCGCTGCGCAATATTCGCTGTGGCAAAAAGATCGGGAAATACTTTATCGTAGCAATGTTTTAGGTACACGGAATATTTTAAACTGCGCTCGTCAAGCAGGGATTGAACGGACTGTATATACTAGTTCAGTGGCAGCTATTGGGGTGGGAAAAGACGGCACAGTAGTAGATGAAACCTATCAAAGTCCTGTAGCTAAATTGATAGGAAACTATAAAAAATCAAAATATTATGCTGAACAAGAAGCAATTAAAGCCGTGCAACAAGGACAGGATATAGTAATTGTTAATCCTAGTACTCCCATAGGTGCGTTTGATCGCAAACCTACCCCCACAGGCGAGATTATAGTTCGTTTTTTACAGCGACAGATGCCTTTTTATGTGGATACGGGGCTAAACTTAATTAATGTTCAAGATGTAGCTTGGGGACATATTTTAGCTTTAGAGAAAGGGAGAACAGGCGATCGCTATATTCTAGGCAATCAAAATCTTACTTTCCAGCAATTATTAGGCAAACTTGAGGGGATTACAGGTTTACCAGCACCCAAAAATACTATTCCTTATTGGATTCCTTATACTGTAGCTTGGTTAGAAGAAAACTTCTTAGCAAGGTTAGGTAAACAACCGACAATTGCTGTGGATGGGGTAAGGATGTCTCAACAAAAGATGTTTTATGATTCCAAGAAAGCAATTACCGAATTAGGTTTGCCACAGTCGAATATCGATCAGGCATTGGAAGAGGCAGTAGGTTGGTTTTCGGAAAGAATGAAGGATAAAAAATGATTGGATAGGGAATAAATAGACAGGGGTTAAAAAGTTCAGGTATGTAAAGCTTTATGAAGTATCTAATTTTGACTTAAAATTTAAGTATCAGCCCAACTAAGTAATTCAACATGAGAATTGTCCAGACGACAGGGATAGTTAAAAATGGGGAAATAAAAGTTAAACTTCCTCAAGAATTGAGCGATGGAGAAGTTGATGTAATTGTGGTTGCCAAAAACGAGCCAGATGAATTTGAGGAGTTGCGCCAAACCGCTAAAACTAAGGGTTATGACTCTAAAGAAAAAATACTAAAGCTTATTGGACAAGTCAAACAGGAGATGTTAGCAGAGAAAGGTAGAACCACGTAGTGTCTGGCTCTATTCTTAAACGCATTTGTTTAGATACAAATGTATATATTATAGGGACACAAGACCCAGATAGTGATGAAGCTCAGATTTTACAGGCAATAGGCTACTACGGTAAAGAGCAGATACAACTGGAAGCTGAAATTATTTTATCTCCCGAATTAATCGACCAAATACGGCGAGTTGGTAAATATTTATGGAACAAAGATAAAGTAGGTTTTGTACTTGGTATTATTTGGTCGCGTCTTAATATTTTTTATCTTTTCTGGCAGAAGACCCCCACGTCCCGTGGCGGGATGAATGCCAGTGAAGTCACACGGGAGAATCTTGATTTTGCACATATTGCTTAAGTGTCTCAATAGTAACACCTCCACAACTAGCAATAAAATACGAAGCAGTCCAAAATACTTTCTTGTAGTAAACCTTTCGAGAATTAATCAAAGCTATAGCCAATTTTGAATGTTTAACACCCCAAGATTTTCTAATTGAATATCTTCAATCATAATCAAGCTCAAAAATTATCAATAAAGAAACTTACTAGATGAATAATATATTTAACCTGCCTAAACAATTACCGCCACAAGAGTTATTTGAGACTTTGTTAGACAATGGACAGGTTTTAATTGAAAGAATAGTTTCTACAGGACAGACAACACCAGAAGGGGAATGGTATAACCAAGAAAAAAATGAATGGTTAATTGTGCTTCAGGGTGAGGGAGAACTAAGCTATGAAGATGGCTCTCGTATTAAGCTAATTACAGGAGATTATTTATTGATTCCTGCTCATCAAAAACATCGAGTTGAGTATACCAGCACTGAACCTCCTTGTATTTGGCTTACGCTCTTTTTTTTAAAGCTATAAGCTATAAGAAATGATGAACTTTACTGACAAATTAAATCAGGCGATCGCTACTAATAATAGTTTATTAATTGTCGGACTTGATCCTAATCCTGAAATGATGTCTCCTGATTATCAACAAGGTGATCAAGATAATTTAATTAAGCGTCTTGAGGCTTGGTTATTGTGGGTAATTAGTTCAACTAAAGATCGCGTCTGTGTCTATAAGCCAACTTTGGGTTTTTATCAGGCACTTGGGATAGAAGGGTTACAGTTACTAGAGCGAATTTTAACTGCTATTCCGCCGTCAATACCGATAATTCTGGATGCTAAACATAGCGATCTCAATACTAGTAGTGTGTTTGCTAAAACTATTTTTGAACAGTGGCAGGTTGATGCGGTTACTTTGACTCCCTTTGCTGGACAAGATCATGCTGCACCTTTTTTAGTTTATTCTGATAAGGCAGTATTTATCCTTAGTCATACTTCTAACTCCCAAGCAGAAGTTTTACAAAGATATCCCCACCCAGAACAGCCTTTTTACTTACAATTAATCAAAGAAGCTCAATCTTGGGCTACTCCTGAACAACTATATCTTGAAGTTGGGACAACTGATGCTGAGATATTAAAAAAAATTAGAGCGATCGCACCTGAAAGAACTATCTTACTCCGTAGTCTGTGGAGTGGTAATCAGAACAATTTAGAATCTTTAGTCAATGCTGGCTTAAATAGTAGTGGTGAAGGACTATTAATTCCTATTCCCCAAGACTTTTTAGCGACTAATGATCTTCCAAACCAAGTTGCTGAACTAAATCAACAAATTAATACCTATCGAACCTCAAAAACCAATCAAGTTTCTAGTTGCGAAATTTGGACACCAGATGTCTGTTTGCTTACTCAGCATCCTTATCAAGATTTAATTCTACAATTATTTGATATTGGTTGCTTACTCTTTGGAGAATATATCCAGGCATCAGGAGCAACATTTTCTTACTATATCGATCTGCGTAAAATAATTTCTAACCCCCAACTCTTTAATCAAGTCCTCAGTGCCTACGGTGACATTGTAGAAAAACTAGAATTTGATCGTATTGCTGGCATTCCCTACGGTGCGCTACCTACCGCTACAGGTTTGGCGTTAAATCTTCAACGTCCGATGATTTTTCCCCGTAAAGAAGTCAAAGCACATGGCACTCGTCGTCTAATTGAAGGCAATTTTAACCCTGGTGAAAAAGTAGTAGTAATTGACGATATTTTAATTAGTGGAAAAAGCGTGATGGAAGGTGCAGATAAGTTAAAATCTGCTGGTTTAGAAATAGATGATATTGTGGTGTTTATCGATCATGAAGGAGGAGTCAAAGAGCGGTTAGCAAACAATGGATATCGCGCTCATTCTGTCCTCAGTATTTCTGAAATTACCGATACCCTGTATGAATCTGGACGTATTAATCAAGAGCAATATCATTCTTTTCAAGAACATCAAAAATCTTAGTAGCGATCGCTTTATTTTGTACTACTTTTAACAATTAATTGATTGGCAAAACGGACTAAAAAGAGGAAGGCTGCGATCGCTACTCCCAAAGATTGTCCTAACCATAAACCAGTACCACCGTAACCGCCAAGAAAACCTAAAGTATAACCTCCAGCTAACCCTACACCCCAAAAAGCAGGAATACTCAATAACATAGGTATACGAGTATCTTGCAGTCCTTGTAGCACACCATAAGTAATTTTTTGCACTGCATCTAAGATTTGTGCGAGAGTAGCCACTGTTAGCATCGGTAAAGCCAGAGTTATAACTTGAGCATTAGCAGGATCGTTAAGATCTAAGTATATGCCAACTATCGAGCGAGGAAACAAGAGCATAGCGATCGCCACCACAATTGTAAACCCCAATCCAATCCCGATACTAAGATATCCTGCTCGCTTAATTCCTTGTATATCTTTTTGTCCTAACCACTGTCCGACTCTAACTGTCGCAGCAAAAGACATTCCTAAAGGAATCATAAAAATTACCATAATGGTTTGTAAGACAATTTGATGGGCTGCTAAGACATTTGTACCTAATAACCCCATTAGATAAGTAACCACAGTAAACAAACCTATTTCTAGAGCCGAAAAAATGCCGATTGGTAAGCCAATTTTAATTAATTGCCAAATAATAGTAGGTTTTAATCTATGTAACTGCTCAAAGATGCGATAGATTTTAAGAATTGGGTGTTTAAAAATATAAACTACTAAAGCAATAAACATTCCCCAGAAAGCCAAAGCACTAGATATTGCTAATCCTGCCATCTCCAAACGTGGAAAGCCAAATTTACCAAATCCTAAAATGTAATTACCAATAATATTAAAAACTGTCCCCGTAATCACAATCAACATAATAGGACGAGCATGGGATAATCCAGATAACACACCTCGCAACATAGCAAAGCCCAAAGCAGGAAAGAAACCCCAGAGGATAATATCTAAATAAGTATTTGCCAAAGTAACTGTTGTTTGAGCTTGTCCTAAGTGTACCATCAGAGAATCTAGATGGGCGATCGCCACCATCATCGGGATCGACAATAGCAAAACCAACCAAAATCCTTGACGCGCTAAGTTTTCAATTCGTGTTTTCTGTCCTGCGCCGTAAGCTTCTGCAACCAGTGGACTCACCCCCATAACTACTCCAGCAGCCGTGTTTAAGACAGCAAAGAAAGTTAGAGAAGCTAAACCCCCAGCAGCTAAAGTTTCTGCTCCTAATCTACCCATCATGATCGTGTCGCAAAACCCCGTCAGAGATTGAGCAACCTGTGCGCTAGCTAAAGGTATGGCTAGTTGGAGAAATTTTTTGATCTCCGTGCGAATAGGAGAGCGAACAGAAATTGAAGTCATAATTAAATATTAGATTAATCGCTTTAAAATCAATATTCGCCTGTAGCCATAATTTAAATCTCTCTAAACCTTGCTCAACTATCAAAATCTTGCGCTCAATTATGTATGTGTTAATAGGGAATACAAAAAAAGAATGATACAAATAATTATTGCTGATGTACTACAAGGCAGCCAAAATCTCGGTCTGAAATACAAAAACTAGGTTTTTTTGTGGTGAATTTGTGAATATTAATCTTCAAAAACTATCTTTGGTCGGTTTTATTTAAAATTTCTTTAGTTTAAATTGGCTGTAAGCAAAATATCAAACAGACCTCGCACAACATTTTTATCGAGCAATTTTTGATTATTTACTGTTAAAAAATATTCTATTAATACACCAGAAATTCATGCAAACATCTCAAGATTTTACAGTCCAAGAGCAAACCAAAAATGACACAATTGCCCAAGATTTTGAGTTAAAAATCAAATTTTTGTTGAGTAAGATTTATGAAGACCAACAAACTGTTGCTCAATTAGTAGATCAAATATATTCTTTAATCAAAGATCATCTTGCTGAGTCTCCAAACAAAAACTTAAACAGGTGGAGTCAAAATGAAGTAGTGATGATTACTTATGGATATAGCATCAACATTTCAGATGAAAAGCCGTTGGTTACTCTAAATCGTTTTTTAGCAAAATTACAGGACACGATTACAGGGGTTCATATCTTACCATTTTGTCCCTATAGTTCTGACGATGGATTTGCTATTGTTGATTATTTAGAAATAGATCCTGCCTTGGGAGATTGGCAGGATGTGGAAGCGATCGCTAATCAATTTGATTTAATGGCAGATTTGGTTATCAATCATGTCTCAAGCAAACATATTTGGTTTGAGCAGTTTAAACAAGGGAAAAAGCCTGGATGTGATTATTTTATTGAAGCAGATCCCGATGCAGATTTTTCTGCCGTAGTTCGACCTCGTAGTAATCCACTATTGCTGGAAGTGGATACTGCCCAGGGAAAAAAGCACGTTTGGACTACTTTTAGTGCCGATCAAATAGATCTTAATTATGCAAATCCTGATGTTTTAATGGAAGTGCTTAAGATTATTTTGTTTTACGTTCAAAAAGGTGTTAAGTATATTCGACTCGATTCTATTGGTTTTTTATGGAAAAGTCTGGGTACTTCCTGTATTCATCTACCCCAAACCCATACCATAATTAAACTGTTTCGGGAAATTACGCAAATGCTCAATCCTGAAATTCTTATCATTACTGAAACCAACGTCCCAAATCATGAAAACCTAAGTTATTTTGGCAACCGTGATGAAGCCCATCTAATTTATAACTTTAGCTTGCCACCGTTAATGCTCAATGCTCTGTTGCAAGGAAAGTCAGATCATTTGAAAGCTTGGATAATGAGTATGCCCTCTGCACCGATAGGTTGTGCTTATTTGAATTTTACAGCTTCTCATGACGGTATTGGTTTACGTCCTACAGAAGGACTGCTATCAGAGGATGAACATCAAACCATGCTGGAAATGATGGAGAAGTTTGGGGGTAAAATTAGCATGAGAGATAAACCTGATGGTACTCAAAGTCCTTATGAAATAAATATTACCTGGTTTGATGCCATGAAGGGGACTGCTAAGGGAGAAGACCAATGGCAAATTGAGAGATTCCTTTGTTCTCAAACCATCATGATGGCGTTGGAAGGAGTGCCAGCTTTTTATATTCATAGTCTTTTAGCAACTTCTAATGACTACGTGGAACTAGATCAAACAAAGCAAAATCGTTCGATTAATCGCTATAAATGGAATTATGAAGAATTAGAAGAGAAACTGAACGATCCTGATGCATTTCAGTCCATTGCCATGAAAGAGATATCTCGACGGATTCAGATTCGTCGCCGTCAACCTGCTTTCCATCCTAATGCTACTCAATACACTTTGCACCCAATGAATAATGCCTTATTTTCCTTCTGGCGACAAAGTATAGATGGCGAGCAAAGTATTTTTTGTATTCATAACTTAAGCGATAGCGATCAAGAACTTGCTCTTGCTGACATCAATTTAATTTGTATTGACCCTTGGCAGGATTTACTTAATGGTCAAGTAATAGAAACTAATAGCGATGACCCTACGGGTACGCTTCGCGATCGCATTGTACTTAAGCCTTATGAATGTGCTTGGATTACCAATAAAAAGCTATAAGCTATAAGCCATAAGCTATAAGTAAGGGCAATTGAATAGGGTTTTAAACCCTCCTGAAAGCTTATAGCTGGATAAAACAGCGATCATACCTTACTTTATTTGGGCGTTGCTGAATCGAGGTATGATTTTTGAAATTGTCACATCCTGTTAAATCAAAAAGCTAAAAGCTAAAAGCTAAAAGCTAAAAGCTAATAGTGAGACAGTCCGTTGTGGGGGTTTCCCCCATTGTAGGAACTGTCGAACCCGAAGGGCTACGAACAGAAACACTTTGTACGTCATACTTTAAATCACCAACGCCCCTTATTTGAAACTGAGCTTTTTAACCAGCCAGTCAGAAATACTAGGAATAGTTAATTTACCAAAATCGCCCTCGACTTGGGTATAGCCATCCATTGGTGCAAACAGATTGTTAGAACCCTCGGCAGATTTGGGTTCTGAGGTACGCTGTCCCGAAAAGCCAGTCGCTAATAACAAAGCATCCATCAATTCTGGCGAAAGTTTTTGACCAATGTCTAGTATCCTACCTACATCCCCAACTATAAAATCTCGGGTAGGATGTTCCGCCGTGTAAAGAATGGCATCTGCTACTAACTTGGGGGAATAGTAAGGAGGTATTCCTGTAGGCTTAACTCCCAATTTAGTCAACACGTGGTTGTAAAAAGGAGTATTAATTACTGCTGGTTTGATACTGGTAACGCTAATTGGTATTTTCTCATGTTGCAGTTCCACTCGTAAAGACTCGACAAAACCTTCAAGACCATGTTTAGCAGTAGAGTAAGGACTTTGTAAAGGTAGCGATCGCTTGCCTTCCATTGAAGAAATATGAATCATTGCGCCTCTTCCTTCCTCCTTTAAATAGGGTAGTGCTGCCATTGCCCCATACACTTGTCCCATTAAAGTGACATCAATAACGCGCTTAAATTCTTCTGGAGTAATTTCCTCAAAGGGAGCTAGAATACCAGTAGCAGCACAATGTACCCAAGTATCCAGTCTTCCATACTGCTCGATTGTATAATCAGCGATCGCCTTAACTTGTTCAAAATCTGCAACATCGCCCTTAATTGCTTTAGCTTCACCTCTAAAAGCCTCGATTTCTGCAACTAAAGAATTTAGTCCCAGTTCATTGCGCGCTGAGACGACTACTTTCGCTCCTTTTTTGGCAAACTGTAATGCTGTTTCACGTCCAATACCACTGGAAGCTCCAATGATAGCGACTACTTGTTGGGAAATCGGTTTTAGTTGCATGGGAATTTTGCTTCAAAGTGCGGATAAAGTTAGACAAGATTAGTGTTTTCTTATCTTTTATAGAATGCAAAATTAAAGCTTAAAAAACATCTACTTTTAGAAAGAGTATGAAATGAGGTTGTAAACTCTTATCCTAACTGCCCTAACTGCCCTAACTGCTCTAACTGGACTTTAGGAAAAAAGTAATTGATAATCCTTGAAATAGAGGTACAGTAATTTTTAAACCTGATTTTATCCCCAAACAAATCCCCGATTGGCTTTATGCTCCGCAAACAGTTCCATATTATTTTGTAGCCAACTATCATAAATTGTAAGAAATACCTGTTAAAAACGCTTCCAATGTTTCAGAAAAAGTCGCTAAAGAT
>JBOFLX010000116.1:0-68409 GCA_051658085.1 Waterburya sp. | reverse complement strand
AATAAGGCAATAACTTTTCATACTTGTTTTGAATCTTTTCGATTACCTGATACTCGGACATCTAAGACTTTTATTTAGTTACGTTCTCATCATCTAACTTTTCCAGGAATTGTTCAAGTTATTTTTACATAATGCCTTACGTGCAGGTTCTGGGGGAGATCCTTCTAAAAATACTACTGCTGAACAATTTTCTACAATAACTATTGATGGGGGAAAAATGTACATTCCCTTCGTAATTGCCAATGCTGGAGAGATAGGCTTTGAAAAGTTTGTTGCTGTCGAGGATCAAGAAAGTGAAGGAGAATTTAACCAAGCTGCAAAGACAATTGATGATCAAGTAGCTTACTTTGCTTTTATCGGTGCTAACCCTGACGGTGCAAAACATATAGAGGCTTATGGTAATAATGTTTTTGGCTTTGAGGATTTACCAGCTAATTTAGGTGTCTCAGACAACGATTTTAATGATGCTGTCTTTGAGTTTAATTTTTCGTTTCTTTAATGAGCTAAATTAAGAATTTCAGTAGCAGCGCGATCGCAAACTCCCACTGTTCCTAAAAGCGATCGCATTTTTTGATAGCCTTCAGTTATCTGTTGTCTAGTTTGGTAATTAGATAAAAGTTTGATGGTTTCAGTAGCGATATTTTCGGCGGTTACTGCTTCTTGTTGTAATTCGGGTACTAATGCCTGATTGAGAATCAGATTGGGAGGAGACATTAGAGGGATAGAAAAACGTAAAAGTTTAAGGTAAATCCAAGCGGTAAGGGGATGAACGCGATAAACAACCACCTGGGGGATATTTAATAAAGCAATTTCTAAGTTAACTGTACCTGATTTACTAATTGCCACATCAGCAGATGCGATCGCTTCTAGAGTATTTTGTTCAATAATTTGGGCAGGTAAATTATATTGTTCGATAGCAGCTTGAATGGCTGGACGATAGTTTGGTAAAGATAAAGGAATTAAAAATTCAACTTTAGGTAACTGTTGAGCAATTTGCTGTGCAGCCTGACATATTACAGGGAGTAAATACTTTATTTCTTGTTGGCGAGAAGCGGGTAGTAGAGTAACAATTTGAGCTTCTGGAGACAGTTTTAAATTGAGTCTTGCTTGTTCTTTGGTTGATGATGCTTGCATTCTATCTACTAAAGGATGACCAACCCAGGTAACGTCAATATTTTTACTTTTAAAATATTCGGCTTCCGCAGGAAAAATTGCTAGTAATTTATCCACAACTTGAGCAATTTTCGGAGCATTATTTAACATGGGAACTGCCCAATCTTGGGGAGCAATATAATAAACAACTGGGATAGTCGGCAAGTGCTTTTTGACATAGCTAGCTAAAGCTAAATTTGGTGTAGGATAGTCAATTAAAACTAGAATATCTGGGGGATTAGCTTGTAGATATTTTTTAGTTAAATTTTGAATTTTGATTGTTTGAGTAACAAAAGGTAAGGCTTCAATCAATCCCATAGAGCCAATGCTAGAGGTATTAGCAATAATATTTGCTCCTGTTACTTTCATGCGATCGCCACCTAACCCAGCAATACTTAAAGATATATTTTTAGTAGCAGCAATTTGATACAAAGATTTGATCAACATCGCTCCTTGTAAATCCCCAGAAACTTCACCAGTACTAATAAAAATTTTCATTTTAAATTACCTCTAAAATACTGATTTGGAGATTAATTTTTTCTGCCCATTTACCTAAATAATAAAGTAGCCCATAGATAAAGATAATCACACCAATCATTTCGGTTATTTCCTCCCCAGTAGCAACCAAGGCATAAGCAAGATTTTGTTGTCCTTCGGCTTCTGCTAAATAACTACCAATCATTTCCATGATTAATGCGCCACCAATATAGGTACAAGCAGCAGTAACAAAGTGTAGTCGAGATTTTGGAGGTAACTGACGGCTAAATTTCCAATAGCGTTTAGCAAACCAGAAAACAAAAATCATACCAGGAATCACCCACATCGAATGCAGAAACCAGGGTAAGTTAAGTGCTTCGCTGACTTCGGGGATAATCAAAATTTCGTGAATACTCAAAATTTCGTCGATCGCCAGCAGCAAAAAAATTAAAGATAATAACTGCCAGTCAGCAGCATAGCGATCTTTTTGTTGTTTTTTTCCAATTGCAATAATTTTGAGCAATAGAGAACAAAATCCCAGCATCAGAGTCGAATACCAAGTAGGAAAGTTTAATTCACGATCAAGGTTAAATAGTGTCATCCAGTCGGCTCGATAGTCAAATATATATTTGCATATTTGAATCCCTATACTCACTAAAGCAAAAAAGATTACCCCCATGACTAAATATTTCACAATTGCTTGAGGAGAAAGAGAAATTTGGATCTGCATTCGACTAGAGATGAATTAATGTCGATCTCATTAAACAACTTATAACTATACTCCGTCTAGGTAGAAAGTCAGTTAGGGCAGTTAGGGCAGTTAGGACAGTACTGTACAGTTGAAATGTAGCTAATTTAAATGAACAAGACTGTAAATTGAAAATTAATGATCTTCATCCTTGGGTTAAAAATGTCGCCGAAGCCAGGATAATTCAAGAACAATTAAGGAAACAAGTAATTGTCTCAGACTGTCTGGGAGAAGTTAAATATGTGGCTGGGGTAGATGTTGGTTTTGAAGATAACTATGCGATTTCCAAGGCAGCAGTGGCAATCTTAAGTTATCCAGAATTAGAATTAATCGAAACAGCGATCGCTCGTATTCCTACAGCTTTTCCTTATGTGCCTGGTTATCTTTCTTTTCGAGAAATTCCTGTAATTTTAGCAGCCTTACCACAATTAAAAATTATTCCTGACTTAATTTTGTGTGATGGACAGGGTATAGCCCATCCTCGTCGTTTAGGATTAGCCTCTCATTTAGGAGTCTTACTCGATTTGCCGACAATTGGTGTAGCTAAATCTTTATTTATTGGTAAACATGAACCAGTGCCTTTAGTAAAAGGTAGTTGGCAACCACTAATAGATCAAGAAGAAACAATTGGAGTGGTATTGCGATCGCGTACTAAAGTCAAACCCCTTTATGTATCTGTTGGACACAAGATCAGTTTAGCAACGGCGATCGATTATGTTATGGGTTGTCTGACTAAATATCGTTTACCAGAAACCACTAGATGGGCAGATAAAATTGCATCCTCAAGATAAGCTGTCAAGTATTTAATTTGCTTGTTATGACTGACTGGGAGACTGAGTGACTTGGAGACTGGGAGAGAGTTTCAGAGTTTTTGCCTTATACGAATAATATGCAGTTTAAATGCGTAACAGCTTAGAAACGATGAAGGATGAATTATGAGGGATGATATCAGTCATCAGTCATCAGTCATCAGTTTAGTTAAATAATTGATAGTTGTAGATAATATTACTGAAGTTACCAAAATTTTTTTTCGTAATATTCAATAATAAGTTATTTTTTACGCAAAAATACTGAAAAAATAAACTAAATATAATAAATAAAAATATATTAAAAATAATAAATTCTACTGAGGATAGTGAAATTAAATAAAATCAATTTTTAAGTGTTTTCCGTCATACTTAAGTATTTAAGGTCTTTCTTAACTACTATTTATTTTTAAAAAACTCTTGACATTTACAAAAATATAAAAAAAAATATATAAAGATTAGTATCAAATTTATTTTTGTTTAATAAAATTGTATTTTTTCTTACTAGCAATAAATTAAATATGATTTATTATAGTTTACGAGGGTTTTGTTGCCTAATTATTTAAGGCATTTTTCAGGTCAAATTAACATTACAAATAGGGAGTAATTAAATCTATGTCAACTATTATTTCACCAGATAACACGGTATCTTTGTTAGAAACAACTACTCCAGATGGAGGATTTGCTGTTGTCGGTCAACGAGATGAAGAGAATATCATCGAAATCAAGGGTGATGCCCCAGTTGCTATTATTGGCGGTAGCAAAGGTGATACTATCACTACTGGTGCAGGGGATGCCAATATTTTCACCGCTCGAGGAGATGACATCATTAATGGTGGTGCAGGAGATGATATTATCCGAGGAGGAGTAGGTAACGACTCAATCAAAGGCTTTGTGGGAGATGATGTCCTTCAAGGCGGAGAAGGAAATGATACTCTCAACGGCGGTTTTGGTAACGATATCCTCAAGGGTGGTTCAGGGGACGATATCTTTGAATTTTCTAGCAGTGAATACCAACAGGGTTCACTAGACAAAATTCAGGACTTCAAAGCTGGCAATTTTGCCGACAAGATCAAAATATTTGGGGTTGCTGATGGTAGTGCTGTTACTTATGATCGCAAGAGTGGTTTTATAATGATGGATGATCAGCAGATTATCGATGTTGGCAAAAATCTCAATATACAAATTGATGCCCCAGGAGAAGAAGATCAAAAAGGTAGTTGGGAGTTATTCTAGGTAACGTAATCTAACTATTAACCCAGCTATAAGCGATAAGCTTTGGTTAAATGTGTAAAATTTAGATAATGCTTGCAAGACCCATGACCATAGGTTGTGGGTCTAATAGTATATTTAGGTATTTAGCTTAAATTAAGTTACATGAAATTGATTGAGATATGGGCTAATCTAGGTAAGTCTAATTCCACTGGGGTTGGATTATGAATATTCAGTTGTCTGAGTTATCTTGTAATTTAAGTTTGGGTTATTCCCGTTACCGTCAATGATCAGAGGCGAATCCTCAAGTAATAATCTTAGAGCTTATCTAGCCCAGGGAGAATGGAAAAAGGTGATTGACATCTGTCAAAAAGCGATCGCCAGTGAAGCGAATGCGATCAATTTTTATCCCTATCTAGCTAAGGCTTATGCCCAACAAGGAAAAATAGCTGAAGCAATTAGTACCTATAAAAAAACTCTTGGTACTGCCATCAATCAAGCAGAAGTATACGCAGAGTTAGGTTTACTGTATAGCAAACAAAAAAATCCCGAACAAGCAGCTTGGCATTATGAACAGGCTTTAAATCTCAAACCAGATTGGGCAGAGTTGCAATATAATCTAGCTGTAGTACGCCACCAATTGGGTAACTGGGATGGGGCAATTGCTGCCTATAATCAAGCGATAGAGGTCAAATCTGATTACGCTGCTGCTTATTTTAATCTAGGGGTACTATACGATCAAAAGGGGGAATTAGAGCAAGCGATCGCTAGTTACCAACAGGTAATTATCATTGAACCTACTTTTATTCGTGCCTATAGTAATTTGGGCAGTACCTATGCTCGACAACAGCAATATGAGCAAGCGATCGCCATTTTTCAACGAGGAATTAAACTTGATCCGACTTGGGCGACTCTACACAATAATTTAGGCCAAGTTTATTTATTTAGTGAGCAATTTGGATCTGCCTTCAAAAGTTTTGAAACGGCGATTACCTTAGATCCCAAAATGGCTTTGGTTCATCATAATTTGGGTAGGTTATGGCAACAGCAGGGTAATTATTCCCAAGCAATTAAATGTTTTCAGACGGTAATTGAGCTAGAGCCGAAAAATGTCTTGGCTTATAGTAATTGTGCTGATATACAGCTTAAACTTGGTAATTTAGCTTTCGCTTTAGCTCAATGGCGCAAAATAATTGAGTTAGAGCCTGATTTTATCGATGCTTACTGTCAAAGACGCTTAACTTCTGAACCTGAAGACTTGTTGGAAATAGCCAAAGTAAGCTGCGCTCGTTTTCTTCAAGCTCTCAAATACGAGCAAATTGCTGAAGCATACCATCATCTGTGGCGAGCTTATAGTTATATGGGTGATGTCTTATTTGAGTTTGGAGGAATTAAACAAGCTGAATATTATTATCAACGAGCATTACAAATTCAACCAAATGAGGTTGAACTATATCTCAAATTAGGAAATAGTTTGGTTAAACAGCAACGATTAGATGCAGCTATAGTTATCTATCAAATTGGCTTAACTTTTGAGCCAGAACATCCGCAAATTTGTTTTCAGTTGGGTAAAGTGCTAGAACGCACTCAAAACGCCGAACAGGCGATTAACTATTATGAGTCGGTTCTCAATCAACAAATAGATCGCACTCAACAGTGGCAAAATTTACCCAATATATTTGGTGTAGAAGATAACTTACCTCTATTACCAAAAAAAGTTTATCACCATACTCAAGATTGGATTCGAGATTGTCAATTATCGGACTTTAGTTATACTCAAGTCTTATGGGACGATGATTCGACGACAGGTGGCAAATTTCAAGGTATAAGAGAACCAGAAATAATTCAGCCAAAAATTCCTGGACAAACTCTTTATCCAGATTGCGGTGGGGTTAACTGTAATAGTTGCATGACTACGTTAATCAAACATTTTCAACCCCAGCAAATTGGCAAAAATGCTTATCAATGTAATTTAGAATTAGCTTCGCCCATAAAAGCAGGCTTACCTTTTGTTGTCACCATTCCCAAAGGTAAAACTTGGGTTGCACCACAGGAAAATTCTTGGATTATCTGTAATGCGATCGCAGTTATGACTCCTGATAATTATTTGTTGGGAGATTTATCACGGTATTACCCTTGGTTTTTACCAGAATGTCCTTATCAAGAACGAACTGAACACCGAATTTATGAATTAGAAAGTATTCCTCCTGTTGAAAAAATCGAGGGGAAAGTTGCTTTGATTTCTGGTTTAGCTGGTCATGTTTACTATCATTGGATGTTTGATATTATTCCGCGTTTTGAGTTAATACAGCGTAGTGGTATTACACTAGAAGAAATCGATTGGTTTATCATCAACAGCATCAGTAAACCCTATCAACAAGAAACTCTCGAACTTTTAGGTATTCCCAAAGATAAAATTTTAGAAAGCGATCTCCATAGCTATATTCAAGCTACGGAATTAATTGTGCCTTCCTTTCCTGGCTATTTAGATTGGATACCTCAAGGTACGATTAAATTTCTCAGACAAACTTTTTTACCCTACATTACTTTAGCCAAAACTGACATTCCTACCAAAATCTATATTAGTCGAGCAAAAGCCAAAAATCGACAACTAGTTAATGAGTCGGAAGTTGATGAATTTCTTCATAATCAGGGATTTCAAACGATTTTATTAGAAGAAATGACAGTTTTAGAACAAGTTACCGTATTTGCTAACGCTGATATTATTGTTGCTCCCCACGGTTCAGGATTATCTAATTTAGTTTTTTGTTCTCCCGATACCAAAATTATCGAACTGTTTGCCCCTAACTATATTAGAACCGACTACTGGATGATTAGTCAGCAGTTACATTTAGAACATTATTACTTAGTCGGACGTAACTTTGACTGTCCAACACTACGGAATTTGATGTATCAAAATGCTTTAACCGAAGACATTTGGGTAGATATTGCTGCTTTAAAACTGGTTTTGCAACATTTTAAATCTCTGGCATAACTATAGTCGTACAAGATCAGGCTAAGATTTGGAGTGATTATAATTTCAACCTATTATACATCTACTCTACTTCTACTTGGAACAACTTTTCGATGTATTCCAAAATACTGGGAATATGAAAAAAGAACAATTTACCCTTTTCCCCTTTCCCCTTCGGGTTCGCTAATCGCTCATGGGGGAAACCCCCAAGACCGCGTTAGCTCACCTTTAACCTTTTCCCCATCCTCACAGATTGATTAGTGCGTAACATCAGATACTCAATTAAATGTACACGTATTTCTCAGGTTTTTTCTGCAATCTTTGGCAAGATTGATTAGGCTAAATATTAATAATAATCAATAAAAGTTATATTCCAGCCTGAAAACGCCATTATGGTTGAGCAAATTAAACCTCAATATTCTCTATCGTGGATATCTAAAATTGCCGAAATTCCTCAACCAGACTGGGATGAGTTGGCAAAGCCTTTACAGACACCCTTTCTAGAATGGGAATGGCTGAATAATATTGAAACCTCTGGTAGTGCAACTGCTCGTACTGGTTGGCAACCTTGTCATTTAACCGTGTGGCGAGACAATCAACTAATTGGTGCAGCACCTCTGTATATTAAAGGACACAGTTATGGAGAATTTGTCTTTGACCATCAGTGGGCAGATTTATCCTATCGTTTGGGGATTGAATATTATCCGAAATTATTGGGTATGACTCCTTTTACTCCTGCTGTGGGATATCGCTTCTTAATTGCACCTGGAGAAAATGAAGAGATAATCACGGAAATGATGGTAGCAGCAATTGATAGTTTTTGCGATCGCAATCATCTTTCTAGTTGTAATTTTTTATTTGTCGATCCTGACTGGCGAGCGATGATGGAGCGAAATAGTTTTCAAACCTGGTTACATCATGGCTATATTTGGTCAAATCGTGACTTCAATAGCTTTGATGATTATCTTAAAATGTTTAATAGTAATCAACGTAAAAATATTAAACGCGAAAGAAAAGCTGTTACTCAAACTGGTTTATATACTAAAACCTATTTTGGTTCAGAAATTCCCCGTCATTTGTATACTGATATTTATCGGTTTTATAGTAGCACCTGCAATAAATTTTATTGGGGTAGTAAATATTTAACTCGTCAGTTTTTTGAACAGCTTTATCCTAAGTATAGCGATCGCGTTTTATTAATAGTAGCCTATACCGAACAAAACAATCACGATCCTGTTGGACTGTCTTTTTGTATTAATAAAGATAATAATTTATACGGACGTTATTGGGGTTGTAAAAAAGAATTTGACTGTCTCCATTTTGAGACTTGCTATTATAAACCGATTGAATGGGCAATAGCTAATGGTATTCAAATGTACGATCCTGGTGCAGGAGGTAGACATAAGAAAAGACGTGGATTTCCTGCTACAGCTAACTATAGTTTGCATCGTTTTTATAATCGGCGGATGGCAAAAATTTTGCAAAATTATATTGGCGAAGTTAATCGTCTTGAACAAGAAGAAATAACCGCAATTAATAACAATTTGCCATTTAATAAACGTGAGATTAATTTTGAATTAGATTAAAATCGCGATGCGATTAGCTATAAGCTATAGGCTGTAAGCTATAAGCTCTTTTAAAGATAGATTTATACTACTTTTAATTGAAGTGAATTAAATCAAAAATTACAAGAAGAAATTTATATCAAATGCGGTTAAATACTTAAATTACTGGCAGGTCTGAATTCCCCAATAATTGATCCTTCTGCCTTCTGCCCTCTGCCTTCTGCCTTCGTTCAATGAAATATTTTTCTATTAGTGTCGGTATTTGTTGTGGTTTTACTCTGCTGTAATTAACTCTGTCAGGCAAGATAACTAAATTTGGAGCTTGTTTACACCTTTTGAGACAGCCTGTGGTTTTTATCTGTACCTGTTCAGCTATACCTCTTTGTTGTAATTCTGCTTGTAGTAATTCACAGGCAGCTTTTCCGCCTTTATTCCAACAGGTAGATTTTTGACAAAACAAAACCTTAGCTACTGTTTTATTGCTAGTTTGCTTGACAACTGGTGTTTCTAAAACTTCTATCCCGTACGCTTTGTATTCAACCTTGCCTTTGTGGATTTTATGGGTTTGCATTCCCGTAACCTTTAAACTACATCCTGGTTGTAGTTGTAGATTTAAGTTGACAGGCTGGTCTTTAGGGAGTTTAATCCAGTATTGTTGTTGTTCGTCAGCTAATAATAAATACTTCACTCTACCATTCGACTTTATCGCTAAGTCTTCTAATTTGCCAACTAGAGTAAATGCAGAAACCAAGGGTTGTAATGCCACCATAATCTTAGTTTAAAGTTATTTATGATTTCACTTAATTGATTATTATTATCAATAATTTATCTGTTTGTTATTGTAGCAGTATCTCCAGAAAGTACAGCTTGTTGTTTATGATTATTCTTTATTTCCAGCCAAATCTAAGATCTTGAAAAGTGTATTTCAGCAGCAGCTCAGAAAATTAATCTTAAGATTCGCTATTGCAATTGTTATTCTTTTCGTCTCCACTCAATTGATGACTGCACCCAACCACACACCAGAAAAATCTGAGTTAATTAAAGGTATGTGGGTAACTCATGTAGGAAATGCTTTTTTGACCTATACAAGCTTGACAGATAATGTTTTTCATCAATTATCTCGTCTAAATTACAATCGAGTTTATGTTGATGTCTATAACAACGGGACAACTTATTCGAGTAAATATGCTCCTAGAAACTACTTATTATCTCTGCCTTTTATCAACCCCTTAAAAACAGCGATCAAGGAAGGGAAACGTCAGGGTTTAAAAGTTTATGCTTGGTATGAACACGGTTTAATGACTTTTCCCAATGCTGAATTAGCTCAACGGCATCCTGATTGGATCTTAAAAACTGATAATAATGAAAAACTAATTGATAATCATTACTGGTTAGATCCTGCCAACCCAGAAGTACAAAAATACTTTGTAAATTTATTTACTGAAGTAGCAGCATCATATCCTGAGCTTTACGGTATTCAAGTTGATGATCATTGGGGAATACCGATTCAATTTGGTAATAAAGCTGAAGTAATGACAGAATTAACTCGCAAAGTAGTAGAAGCTATCAGAAAAATCAGACCAGATTTAGTTATTTCTCTCTCCCCTAATCCTTTAGGGTTTGCCATTAAAAAATATTCACAAGATTGGCTAGCCTGGGTAAAAGCAGGACTATTTGATGAAATAGTGATGCAGCTTTATCGCCAAACCAGCCAAGAAGTCGGACTGTCAATCGATAATTCTATATTAGCCGAAGTCAATGACCAGGTAGATGTAGCAATTGGTCTTTACGCTGGTAGTTTAAGAAATCAAAAGTCTTTAGCAGAAATCCAACGACAAATAACTGTTGTTAAGAAATATGGCTATGGGTATGCAATTTTTCCTTGGGAGACTTCCTTGGGTATAGTTCGCTGGCATAACCGAAAACAAAAAGAAAATTATCTCAAAGCAATTTAAGTGTTAAAGATTTAAAGCGATCGCAAATAACTTCGTTACTAAGATTTACGGCTTAAATTAGTTATAATCTCTGTCAAAAAGTAGTCTCAACAATGTCAATCAAAGCAAGTAAAGCTATCGTCCTGGAATTTTATCAAGCTTTCGACAACAGAGATATCGAACAGGCTTTAAGTTTAATTGCTCCAAATTTTGTAGCTCACATGGCTGGTATACCTAAACCTTTAGATGGTGAGGCTTTTAAACAATTTGGTATGAGGTTTTATTCAGCTTTTACTGATAGTCAACATCAATTTGACGAAGTGCTAGTAGAAGGTGACAAGGTGGTTACTTGTGGAACGTTTACAGCAAAACATTTAGGTGAATTTCAAGGTCTTCCGCCAACTGGCAAACAGATAAAAATAGCGATTATGCACATCGATCGCGTTGAAAATGGCAAGATTATAGAACATTGGGGACAAGGGGATGCTCAAGGATTAATGCAGCAATTGGGTATCATGTTTTTTCCTAGTCCTAAACTTATTCCATCTATTTTGAAAAATATTTTATTCAAAACCATTCGCTCATGATCCAAAGTCCTTATTCTCTTTTAAGTCAGACGCAATGTTTTAGAGTTAGTGATGGAGAAACAGTCTCCATTTTTGATGGTTGTGAGTCGGCAGATCGTTTACTAATATTGATCTGGTCGCAATTAGGAGATTTTGATAGTTTAGAATATGCTTGGTGGCTACAACAAGAAGCAGCCAAACTGCAAGCTAAAGGCATAACTATACGCGCCATTGGGATCGGCGATCGCAATTCGGGAATAAAATTTTGTGAATATACAGGATTTCCCCAGGCTTGGTTATTTGTCGATCCTAGTGCTGAAATACATCAAAAACTAGAACTTTATCCAGGTTTATCAGTCAAACTGCCGTTTTTATCAACAGGACAAAACGCTTGGCTTAATTTAATGCTAATGTGTGCAGGAATTGGTAGTCCTGGTACTTTAACTGAAGTTTTTCGAGGTTACAAAGGCGATCGCCAAGCACCTCAGTTAATTGCTGATGCAGAAGTTATTCAGAATACACCTTTACCAGCAATTAAAGGTTCGTTTTTTAAACTAGCAGGAGGAAATGGGTTTCAGCGTCCTTTTGAACTCGCTACTTTACGTCTAAGGAATATGACGGAAGTTTTAAGCAACTGGAAAACTTATGTTCCTAATTCTGCATATTTAACTCAACGGGGAGCAAGTTTTTTATTTGATCGGGAAGGAAAAATCTTATATGAACATCGCGATCGCGCTATTCTTGGTTTTGCAGCCAACATGAGCCGTCCTTTATCATTTTTGCTGGAGTAATGTATTATTTTGTGCTGTTAACTTGAATATTGTTGAATGTCTTTGATTGAAAATAAAGCCTGAAAATCAATTCCTTTAGATTGATATAACTCTTTTCCTCCTTGTTCACGATCTACCAAAGCTAGAATTTGGGATACTTGATAGCCAGCAGCTTGTAATCTTTCTACCGCCGTAAGTGCTGAACCACCTGTAGTAACGACATCTTCCAAAACAACAATGTTTGCTCCCGCTTCTAAAGATGGGCCCTCAATATAGGCTTGTGTTCCGTGTCCTTTGGGTTGTTTGCGAATAATTAAAGCAGGAATTGGCTGACTAGACCAAGCAGAAACAATACTTACAGCCGAAACCATTGGATCTGCACCCAGGGTAAGACCTGCAACTGCTGCGGTATCTGTGGGTAAGAGTTGAAACAGTAAGTGACCTAAAGCTAATGCTCCTTCTGCTCTTAAAGTTACTTGTTTACAATTAATATAGTAAGAACTTTTGGCTCCAGAAGAGAGAACAAAATCTCCTTCTACGTAGGCATATTTAATAATTAAATCCAATAAAACTTGTCGCAGAGTTGCTGTGTCAGCTTGAGCTAAAGATAAATTATAAGTCTGGTCTGTGTTCATAAATTCTGAGGTGAAAAGCTAATTATGGACTGTTCTTTCACTAAATCTTCAGCTAGGATTGAGCAGAAGTTAATCCATAAATAACAGTAAAGTAATGTCTATTAAGTTTACTAAATTAAGTGCAGTCTTGGTAATAGCTACTGTTGCTAGTTTATTTTCTCTTGAAGTTAAAGCAGAAATGAAATCTCTCGATGAAGCATTTACAGATGCTTATTTTACTAGAGGTAAAAATGCTTTTGAACAAAGTACTATTTTTGGTCAGATGAACGCTATTTTGGGTGTAACAGGATTTGCCGACCAGCATATTACTGTTGATGGCAAAAAAGTAGATGCTCTTTATCAAGAAGCAATGAATAAACAAGCAGAAACAGGAATGCGTATGGTAACTAGAGATCTAGATAATCCTTATGATACTTCTCTGAGGGAAAATCCTAGCTATAGTGCCATTAAATAAACATTCTTATTTTTCTATCTATTCTTAAGTTTCTGGCGTTGCATAGCTGGGGGATGATTTAAAACAACTAAGTTTAATAATTTCCCCAGTCCCCTAGTCTCTAAGTCCCCCAGTCAACCTAAACCATACTATAAAGATGCAACGCCGATTTTCTTATCCAGGGTGCAGGAGTTGAACCTGCCTTGCACAAATTATGAGTTTGTTGCCTAAACCGCTCGGCCAACCCTGGGTATTTATTTTTTTTTCTTCAGTAGACCATTATATTAGTAAATCTAGTATCTTTGACAATATCTATTTTAAAATAATGGCGATCGCATGAAAATTAGAGTTAACTTGTGGCTGACAATTTTTTTATTCCTTATGATGTTAGTAGCTGGTATAGTTAGTGCTTATGTAGGCTCTTTTATGGGTCGAGAAGCTCTGAAAGTAGTAACTCAACCAGATATTAATTTTGACGATGAGACCAAAAATCAGAAACCATTGGGTGGTGAGCATAAAGGCTTAAAAATTATTAAGGAACAAGATATTTTAGTAAAAATGTATAACTTGATTAATAACCAAAATAAATGAACGTCAAATCTACGATACAGCAAGATCTGATATTGTTACTCATCCTTAGCTAATCGATGGTTGAGCAAAATTTATTGTTAACATTTGTTGGTGTATTTTTACTCATTGCGATTAATGCTTTCTTTGTTACCGCAGAGTTTTCGATTGTTTCGGTTCGTCGTTCTCGTATCAGTCAACTAGTTAGAGAAGGAGATCTTCAAGCTCAAACTGTACAGTCTCTCCAGAGAAGTATTGATCGGCTTTTATCTACCACCCAACTTGGTATTACGTTATCTAGTCTGGCTTTGGGATGGGTAGGAGAAAAAACAATGGCAGTTTCCTTTGTCACTCTTATTCAACGTCTGCCTTTACCTGCCTACGTATCAGAAGCGATCGCCCATTCTATTGCTTTACCCCTAGCTTTTATCAGTTTGGCATATCTGCAAATTGTCTTAGGTGAACTTTGTCCTAAGTCTGTGGCATTGATGTACCCTGAGCAACTAGCAAGGTTTTTTGGGCCTCCCAGTGTGGCAATTGCTCGTATTTTTCGCCCTTTTGTCGCCATTTTAAATTTATCTACCCGTTTATTACTTAAACTTGTAGGGGTTGAATATAGTGGTCAGGGATTGTACGAAAAAGTCACCTTAGAAGAATTACAGCTAATTATTGCCACAGACAGAGAATCTATTGGTTTAGAAGCTAAAGAAAGACAACTACTGAAAAATGTGTTTGAATTTCGGGATGACACGGCGGAAGAAGTAATGATCCCTCGCACTGATATTGTTTTTCTGTCTTTAACTACTACTTTTGGTGAGTTATTACAAATTATTACTAAAACAGGCTATTCTGGCTATCCTGTAATTGGAGAATCTTTAGATGACATTCGCGGAATTATTCACTACAAAAAATTATCTGCGCCACTATCGACGGGAGAACTAACTAATGATTCAACGATCGCGCCTTGGGTTGAACCTGCGAGTTTTATTCCTGAATCTACATCTCTTAATGAATTATTACCTTCAATGCAGCGATCGCAACAAAAGATGGCGATCGTTATCGATGAATTTGGTGGAACGGCTGGTTTAATTACCTTACATGATTTAATTGCTGAGATTGTCGGTGATGCAGGTAATGATCTCGAAACAGGTATTGAAGCCATCCAACAGCTAGATGAAAATACTTTTTTGGTTTCGGCACAAATGAACCTGGAAGAAGTAAACGAACAACTAGACTTGGATCTCCCTCTAGCAGATAACTACAATACCTTGGGCGGATTTCTGCTAGAACAATGGCAAAAAATACCTCATCAAGGAGAAAAGCTGCAATACGAGAACCTAGGCTTTACTGTAACTGCTGCTGATAGTAATCGCCTTTTCCAAATTCTTATCCACCGTTAAATTGGATTCTTGCTTCTCATTGGGATCAGATCACAATTTTCTTTGATTGCGATCGCTGTCTCCTTTGGATTATGAAAGAATTATTAAGCAATACAGCAATTAATTGCTTTTTTCATAAAGACAAAGGGAGCTAACTCAATGCAACTTTTAAGTAATAACAATCTCATCCGAACGGAGTTTTCACTGCAAGCCGAATGGGAGCAAGGATTTACTGGTAAATTAGATCTGTTAAATTTAGGAGAAACAATTCAAGACTGGCAAATCGAGTTTGAATCTGCTTGGGAAATTGAACCTGGGATGATCTGGGGAGCAGAAATTGTCAGTCATGAAGGCGATAAATATGTTTTAAAACCAATTGACTACAATGACACTATCAATTCTCAACAACAAATTTCAATCTCCTTTAACGCTAACAAAGTCAATGGACAAGTCGCTAATCCTACCAAAATTTTCTTTAGTGATGCCAATAGTTCTATAGTTGCTCCAGATATTAAAGATAAAACACCAGAACCAGTTACAAATGCTCCTCAAGTTGACAATTCAACAGTTAAAACACCAACACCAAATCCTGACAATTCCAATCCAGTTGATACACTAGACGATAACTTAGCAGCAGATATAGATTTTACCCTAATCAAAGACTGGGGAAGTGGTTTTCAAGGAGAGATTTCAATTACCAACAATACTGGGAGCAATATCGATAGCTGGACTCTAGAATTTGATTTTCCCAATCGCATCAATAATATTTGGGACGCTGAAATCAAATCATCTACTAATGGTAATTATGTAATCAGTAACGCTGCTTGGAATCGTGAAATTTCCGCGGGCGAAACCTTAACTTTTGGTTTTACTGGTGATAACTCAGTTTCTTCCGAACCACAAAACTTTGACTTAGATGGTTCAAATTTTGCTAGTCCCAGCACTGGGGATAGTATATATACCTTTTCCAATGCCGATATCTCATCAGAATTACAACTCAACCAAAACTATCAAGGACGAGCCACCTTTTATGATGCAGCCAACCCGACTGGGGGTAAAGGTGCTTCTGGCTACGATGTACCAACCTCAGATCAACTATACAAAGTTGTAGCGATTAATAATGTCCAGTGGAATGGCTCAGAAGCCAGTGGTGGTTTCTTTGAAGTATCTGGCCCTAAACAAAGAGAAGGGGCAGCCCCGATCATAGTTCAAGTGGTAGATTACTTATATGAACGAGCAGATGGGATGGATATGAGTGCGGAAGCCTTTGAACGGGTGGCAAATCCTGTCGATGGCGTCGTTAATATTAACTATCAATTAGTAGGCCCTGGAGATGACTATGTAACAGCATATGGTTACAGTATTGGTCAGGGAATTGTCGTCGAAGGGATTCCTGAAACCAATCCTTATTATGCAGCAGTTAGATTAAATAACCATCGCTATCCGCTCGAAAAAGTGGAATTGCTTACCGAGAATGGTAACGCAGTGGAGCTTAATCGTGAATCTGATAATCGTTTTGTTTTAGATGGAAATTATCCCCTTTATGGCGCACAGGATTTACAGGTGACTGATATCTTTGGTCAGCAAGTGACTCTAGATGATGTCAACATTACCAATAGCTCTAATGCTGATATTGTTACTGGAGAGCAATTTGCAATGATTTCTTAGTACTCTGATTGAGTGAAGTCAAAAGTCATTTCATTTATCATTGAACATTTATCATTTATCAAAAATGTTCAATGATTTGCTACTTGCTACTTTTGCTTCCTTACTTCAATTCCTCAATTCAAACTTGACGATCTACTAGTACTTAGATTGTGGCAATTATACCGAACTCTTGAAGTGCAGGAAGAAAATTTTTATTTTCATGGCTGGGACGGCTAAGTTTAATTAGAGCAAAACGTTGAGCAGCAGAGAGATGCAACCATTGTGACTTAGAAATATTCACTTGACATTCGTGGGCTTTGGTTTTTACCGAATCTGGGATCGATGTAGCATCTAACCAGGGTGGATGGGGATCTATAGCTAACTCTTTAGCAGGTTGACCAGTGTGAACAGTGACTAGGTTTTGCAAAAAATCACGATATACTTTGGTTTCTGCTTCAGTTTCACAGGGCATATCAACTAAAGTTTGACGTTCTAACTGGCTAAATTGATTCCAATGAACTAGCTTCAGCTTGACACCACAATTATCTAGCTTCATTCGCACCTGCATTGGAATACAACTTAAAGAACCAACAAAATCTGCTTCAAATTGGAAATAATTAGACTGTATTGATTTTTGAGTTTTAATTTCTGAATTATCCATAATGACTTTAAAACTTTTCCCATACGGAAATTACCGATATATAAATAGTATTTTAGGGATTGAGGATAATTTGTTGCTGCTTTTTGAGTTTGTCCTTATGTATTTTTATTCTTGATAATTTTATATTAAGAAAAACAAAGTTAAGATCCCCTTATTTTTTCTTGTGCCACTATATACAATATAGTCCACAAACGGTAGTCTTCTATACACCGCGATGCACTAGATGTAGGTCTGGAATTTTCACACCTAATTTAAATTTTGAAGAGTTAGCAGATTTCAACCCTGTCGAACTCTGGTAAATTTTCATGGGTTGTTGGAGAGAAATGAATGCGAATAAAATAGCGATCGCTGCTGGCATTTTAGGACTAGTCAGTGGTACTCTTTTTGGCTGTACAAATGCTAATACTTCTACTGGCAAGGCTACTAACGCAAGTATGCAAAGTCAGGGAAATAAAGCCTTACAATCGGTTGGTGTCACCGTTGGCGATTTAAGTAACCCCTTCTTTGTGGTCATGGCTGAAGGAGCAGAGCAAGCTGCCAAGAAAATTGGGGGTAATAATGTTCAAGTTACTGTGGTTTCCAGTGGTTATGATTTGAATCAGCAATTTAACCAAATGGAAAATTTTGTCGCTGCTAATACTGACTTGATTATCTTGAATGCTGCCGACAGTAAAGCCATTAGACCTGCTGTTGAGCAAGCAAGAAAAGCAGGTAGTGTAGTGATTGCGGTAGATACGGCGGTGGAGGCAGATGTAGATGCCACAGTAACTACTAATAATGTGCAAGCTGGAGAGGTAAGTTGCCAGTATATAGCCGATCGCTTGCAGGGTAAAGGCAATGTGGTAATTGTGAATGGGCCACCTGTAACTTCAGTAATTCAGCGCGTGGATGGCTGTTTGGATGTGTTATCTCAATATCCCAAGATCAAAATTCTGTCTCAAGATCAAAACGCCGAAGGTAGTAGAGATGGCGGATTGAGAGTTATGAGTGATTTATTAACTAGTTTTCCTAATATTGATGCGGTTTTTGCTATTAACGATCCCAGTGGTGTAGGAGCGGATCTAGCTGCTAACCAGGCAAAACGGGATGACTTTTTTATTGTTGGGGTTGATGGTGCGCCAGAAGCAATAGAAGCGATCGCTTCTGAAGATAGTTTATATGCTGCTACAGCGTCTCAAAATCCTAGAGGTATGACTGAACAAGCAGTTGAGGTTGGTAATAATATCCTGCATGGTCGAAAACCTAAGTCGAAGAATATTTTGATTCCAGTCGAATTGATTACTAAAGACAACGTTGGTCAAGCAAAGGGTTGGTAAGTCATTTCATTGAACATTCAACATTTATAATCCCAGCCTCAGCCGATCAATTTAATAACTACTTAGAGGATGTACTAATGACAACGAATATTGAAAGGGATATCGATGACCAATCGACTGTTGTTCCCGTTTTAGAAATGCGAGGGATTACAAAACGATTTCAGGGAGTCTCGGCTCTGGAAAATGTCAATCTCACCATTTATCCAGGGGAAGTTCATGCTCTGATGGGTGAAAACGGCGCAGGTAAAAGTACGCTGATGAAGATCCTGGCTGGGGCTTATACTGCCGATGAGGGAGAGATTCGCATTAATGGTAAGCCGACAAAAATTACTGATCCAGCTTCCGCAAGACAGGCGGGAATTAATTTAATCTATCAAGAACTAAATGTCGCTCCCAATTTAACCGTTACCGAAAATATGTTTATGGGTAGTGAGTTAAAAAAGGGACAGTTTTTAGACCGCCAGGCAATGCAAGCAGAAGCACAAAAAGTGCTAGACAGTTTGGGAGCTAATTTTGAAGCAGATACCGTAGTTGGTAGGTTAGCGATCGCTGAACAGCAGCAGGTAGAAATTGCCAGGGCATTGAAAGATCAAAGCCGTATTTTGGTAATGGATGAGCCGACAGCAGCCTTATCTGACCGTGAAACTGAGCGTCTGTTTGAAGTGATTCGTAAACTACGCGCTGACGGTATTGCCATTATTTATATCAGCCATCGGATGGAGGAGATATATGCATTGGCGGATCGTATTAGTGTCTTACGGGATGGTCAATATATTGGCAGTCTTACCAGAGCCGAAATTTCGCCTCAACGTTTGGTACAGATGATGGTTGGGCGTTCGATGCAAAACTTTTATGAACATCAACGGCAAACTAATCCTGGTGCAGTGGTGCTAGAAGTCAGAAATATTAGTGATGGAGGTAAGATTAAACCCGTTAGTTTTCAACTTCATGCGGGAGAAATCTTAGGTTTAGCAGGGTTGGTAGGTGCAGGACGCACCGAAGTATCCCGACTGATTTTTGGTGCTGACCCCAAAGCCAGTGGTGAAGTGTGGCTCAATGGCAAAAAACTGAAGATTAATTCCCCTGGGGATGCGATCGCTGCTGGGATTGGTTATGTCCCAGAAGACCGCAAAGATCAAGGTTTGTTTCTAGAAATGAGTTCGCGCAAAAATATTGGTTTAAACCGACTCAAGCAAGATGCCAAGGGAGGTTTGGTTAATTGGGGTTCGGTTAATCAAATTGCCCAGCAAGCAGTAGAAAACTTTAATATCCGCCTCGCCAATTTAGAAATTAGAGCGGTAGATCTTTCTGGGGGCAATCAGCAAAAACTACTACTGGCAAGATGGCTAGCCATTAAACCAACGGTACTGATGTTAGATGAGCCGACTAGGGGGGTAGATATAGGTGCAAAGAGTGAAATTTATCGCATTATTAGCGATTTAGCTGCTCAAGGTGTCGCAATTTTAATGGTTTCCAGCGAACTACCAGAAGTTATTGGCATGAGCGATCGCGTTTTAATCATGCGAGAAGGTCAACTAGTCGGCGAGTTAGACGACAGTTCGGGTAAAGAAATTACCCAAGAAAATATTATGCAATATGCAACAGGAGCAACGGAGGTGTCAGCATTATGAGACAAAGCTTAAAACCTGCCAAAAACAGAGTAGATAAAACAAATAAATCTCGTCAGGGTCGTTCTCTTAATAACTTCCTCCAAGTTGCTGGTATCCTGCCAATCTTGCTACTGATTTGTATCTTATTTGCTCTGCTTAGTCCCAACTTTTTGACTGCTGGTAATGCCGTTAATATCTTACGTCAAGCATCGATTAATATTGTCCTGGCAACGGGGATGACCTTTGTAATTCTCACTGGTGGGATTGATCTGTCCGTCGGCTCTATTCTGGCTGTTTCTGCGGTAGTTTCTGTATTAGTATCCCTAATTCCAGTTTTAGGTTGGTTGGCTGTACCAGCTGGTTTACTGACAGGCTTATTATTAGGTCTAGCCAACGGTGCTTTAATTACCTTTTTAAATGTGCCACCTTTTATTGTCACCTTGGGTTCACTGACCGCTTTACGAGGTGCTGCCTACTTGGTTGCTAATGGTACGACAGTAATTAACCGTGATCTTAATTTCGCCTGGGTTGGTAATAGCTATGTCGGCCCTTTACCCTGGTTGGTAATTATTGCCCTATTAGCTGTAGCCGTAAGTTGGTTTGTCCTGCGCCAAACTGTGTTGGGGGTACAAATATATGCTGTTGGTGGTAACGAACGTGCAGCCAGGTTAACGGGAATTAAAGTTAATCGGGTGTTGCTTTTTGTTTATGGCGTAAGTGGATTGCTCTCAGGTTTAGCAGGAATTATGAGTGCCAGCCGTCTCTATAGTGCCACTGGTTTATTAGGTCAGGGTTACGAATTAGATGCGATCGCTGCTGTAATTCTTGGAGGAACTAGCTTTACAGGCGGTATCGGGACGATCATCGGTACTCTGTTTGGCGCGTTAATCATTGCCGTCCTCAACAATGGTTTGACTTTATTAAATATGTCCTACTTCTGGCAATTAGTAGTTAAGGGACTAGTAATTATCGTGGCAGTAATCATTGATCGACTCCGCAAACGTTCCCGAAGCTAAATTTATCGTTGCTAATTGAAGGTCTGAAATTGAAAGTATTACTGTTCGTAGTGAAGCAGTGCGGTCTTGTTGGTTTCCAACAAAGAGCAACTGCTGAACCCGAAGGGCTTTTAGCTCTTAGCTTTTTTTAATAAATTCTTTAATTCTTTTATGAAATACAAATTATGTCATCTATATCTTCTCGTCGCAAATCGAATACACTGTATCCAATTTTAATTGCTGGTGTTGCTGCTATTGGTGGTTTTCTGTTTGGTTTTGATACCGCCGTCATTAACGGTGCAGTTGCAGCTTTATCTTCAGCTTATAACGCCAATAGTTTTTCAACAGGTTTGGCTGTATCCCTAGCCTTGTTGGCTTCTGCTATAGGGGCTTTTTATGCAGGGAGTGTAGCAGACCGCTATGGTCGCGTTAAGGCAATGATCGCTGCTTCAGTATTGTTTACCATCAGTGCCATTGGCTCTGGTATAGCATTTAACATCTGGGATTTTACCTTTTGGCGAGCAGTAGGTGGAGTTGGTGTTGGTGCAGCTAGTGTTATTGCTCCAGCCTATATCGCCGAGTGTTCTCCTACCAATTTAAGGGGCAGACTAGGATCGCTCCAACAACTGGCAATTGTGATTGGTATTTTTATTGCCCTCTTGTGTGACTATTTTATTGCTGTCTCGGCAGGTTCGGCTGAATTACCGTTTTTGTTTAACATAGCAGCTTGGCGATGGATGTTTTGGACAGAAATTCCCCCAGCCGTTCTCTATGGAGTTTTGGCTCTAATGATTCCTGAATCACCACGCTACTTAGTTGCTAAAGGAAAAGAACAAGAAGCAACCAAAGTCTTGGGCAAAATTTTGGGAGGCGACGTTAGAGAAAAAGTTAGGGAAATTCGGCAAACAGTTTTACGAGAACGTCCACCTGCGCTTTCCGACCTTATAGCCAGAAGTGGCGGACTCCTTCCCATCGTTTGGGTTGGTATCGGCTTATCTTTACTTCAGCAATTTGTGGGGATTAATGTCATCTTCTACTACAGCAGTATTTTATGGCGTGCAGTGGGATTTTCTGAAGCAAATTCCCTCACTATTACCGTAATTACAGCAGCAGTAAATATTGTGACTACTTTAATTGCGATCGCCTTTGTCGATAAATTTGGTCGTAAGCCTTTACTGGTTTTAGGTTCAATTGGCATGACCATTACCCTAGGCACAATGGCATATGTTTTCGGCAATGCCCCTGTCGATGCTGCGGGTAATCCTGCTTTAAGCGGAACACCTGGTGTTGTCGCTCTCATAGCAGCTAACCTCTATGTATTTTGCTTTGGCTTTTCCTGGGGGCCAGTGGTCTGGGTATTGTTGGGAGAAATGTTTAACAATAAAATTCGCGGTGCTGCTCTTTCTGTTGCTGCATCTGCCCAATGGGTAGCTAATTTCACCGTTTCCACTACCTTTCCGCCCATATTGGAATATTTTGGCTTGGGTGCTGCCTACGGTCTTTATACAATTGCAGCAGCGATTTCCCTATTCTTTGTTCTCTTTTTTATTAAGGAAACCAAGGGAATTGAATTGGAAAATATGTAATCAAGATCTGATGGGGTGGTAACTATATTTGGTTTTTAGTTTTTTAGTCTCAAACTGAAAACTCAGGATCATAAATTTAATAGCTCATAGATTAAATAGTAAAAACTAAGAACTAAGAACTAAGAACTAAGAACTAATGCTCATTACTTACTACCCACTACCTACTACCTTTTAAGCGTTACTGGCTTGTCCTTTCGCATCATATTTAAACCTAATGCTAAAAAGTTTTTTATTTAGTTTCCCTATTTTATTATTCATATCTTCAGTAGCCTCAGCAGCATCTTTGGATGGTAATTCAATTCCCGTAGAAGGCTCTCGCACTTTAATTGCACAGCTTACTTCCGTTTCTGAGTTATCTGATGTCAAAACTACTGATTGGGCATTTAGCGCACTACAATCGTTAGTCGAACGCTATGACTGCATTGCAGGTTATCCTGATTCTACCTATCAAGGCGATCGCACTCTAAGTCGTTATGAATTTGCAGTTAGTTTAAATGCTTGTCTTAATAAGATTAATCAGTTAATCGTCAATACCAATAATTCGATTACGTCTGAAGATCTGACAGTGGTACAAAGATTACAAACAGACTTTGCAACCGAACTAGACACCTTGCGGGGACGAGTAGATGAGCTTGAGACACGCACGGCAACGTTGGAATCAGATCAGTTTTCCACAACCACTAAACTAAAAGCTCAAATTATTACCGCCGTTAGTGATAGCTTTGGTAATAGTGTAGGGCAAGATAGCGATCGCTCGGAAACTTATTTCGCTAATCGTGGTCGTCTCAATTTTGAAAGCAGTTTTACAGGCAGAGATTTACTGCGAGTCCGTTTGGAATTTGGTAACTTTTTTGATGCAGATGGTAATAGTAAAATTGCTACAGCTACAGGGACGGGAATGTCACGTCTGAATTTTGATGATGATATCGACAACGATCTGATTGTTTCCCATCTTCGTTATGAGTTTCCTGTCAGCGATTCTCTTTCTTTCGTGGTTGGAACGGTAGGCATTGGCTACACTGATATTACAGCTACGGTCACTCCTGCACAGATTGCCGATGACGGGAATGGAGTTCCCTCTTTATTTGGATCATATAATTCTCTTTTTCGTCGGGGTGGCGGAGGTGCTGCTGCCAACTGGGAATTTACTGACGATTTAACTTTAACCATAGGTTATTTAGCAAATGATCCTGAGTCCCCTGCTCAAAGTAACGGTTTATTTAATGGTGGTTACAATGCCTTGGCTCATTTAGTATATTTAGGCGATCAAGGAGGTGTTGGTCTTGCCTATTCTCATGGCTATAGTCCTGGTGGAGAAGTTAATGTCACTGGTAGCACTGGTAGTCTTCTGGCTATCTCTCCTTTTGGAGATAATATTGCCACTTCCAATAACATTGTAAGTACCCAAGGATTCTATCAGTTTTCGGAAAAATTCCAAATTCATGGTTGGGGTGGATATATTTGGGCAAATGCAGAAAACTCTAACTTGAGTAATATTGATAATGGAATAGGCGAAACAGATTCTCTTTTCGTCAATGAGGGTGATAATGCTCAAAGTTGGTATGGCGCGGTTGGTTTTTCTTTTCCCGATTTAGGAGGTGAGGGTAACTTACCAGGAATTCTCTTTGGTGTGCCACCCCACGTTTCCTCCAGTGATGTCCGCCAAGAAGATGATAATGCCTATCACCTCGAAGCATTTTATAGTTTACAGGTCAACGATAACATTTCAGTAACTCCAGGTTTTTGGACAATTTTTAACCCAGAGAACAATAGCAATAACGATACACAGTATGTCGGAGTATTGCGGACAACCTTCGATTTTTAATTAACATCAGTTAGAATAATTAGTCCTGTTTGCCTGTTAACTCATAAAACCTTTCTCGTCCTTCGTTATATTGATTACTGGGATAACCCATCATTTGATGAATAATCCACTTCTGGGGTTTGCCGTCTTTGAGTAATAGAGCGATCGCTTGTTCCATAATTTCATCGTCATCTAAGCAATGTTCTATAAAATAACTACTAGTTTGAGGAAAGCTGCTCTTATAATTCTCACTTTCAAATTGAAGATATATTTGTGCTAGTAGTAAAGGTAAAGATTTAAATTGATTTTGCTTAGGAACAATTGACTGTCCATCTTGAGTAGATAACTGTTGTAAGTAAGACTCCTGACTATCTTTTGAGGTTAGCTTTCTAGCTAGGGTTTTTAACTTACTAGGATTGGTTTGCAAAATCTGACTATATAAATAATCTCTAACAATTGCTTCTAATAAAGTCTCCCCCAAGAGTTGTAGCTGTTTATCTGAAGTAGAATGTTCTAAATCAGGCTTGAGATAGCGTTTAAGTAAAGGGACAAGCAGATGTTTATGTAACCAATTGCGAGTCTGAGAAAAACCCCGATCTAGATGAATTGCTCCGACTAAGGCTTTAAATGCCTGTTCAAAAGGATTTTGCTCTTTAACTCGGAGGCGATAACGTTCTTCTTTTAAAGCTAAAAACGGATAAGCTTCTCCTAGCCCAAGATCGTACCAAAGTTGAGTAAGGCGATCGCTAGCGGTGATTTTATCCCTTAATGCCTTAAATTTTCCCATCTGGAAGTGAGAAAAATGCTCAAAAAGATAATTTACTACAACTAAATTGAAAATACTCTCACCTAGATATTCTAAACGCTGATTATCAAATTCTGGCTCATTAATTTGTTTAGCATAGGAAGGATGAATTAATGCTAGACGAAGGGTTTGATCGTGTTTAAAATTAATGCCAACTTTGTTCTCGACTGGCGATGATTCCCAAGTATTATTCATGGTTTATCTTTAATGTTCTTAATATATCGCAACTGATTATGATAATTTCCTTAAACAATCTGATAACTTAGATCCTCTCGGTAAAATTAAAGAATTAGAATAGCATCTACAACTAAATATAAACTTGGTCTAGCTTTTGACTTTTAACTTTTAACTTTTAACTTTTATTAAGTATGAATCATCACCAACTACCACCAAAACAGGGTCTATATGATCCTAGCTTCGAGCATGATGCCTGCGGGGTGGGATTTATTGTTCACATGAATGGTAAAAAATCTCATGAGCTTGTCGAACAGGCTTTGACGATTTTAAATAATCTCGAACATCGTGGTGCTTGTGGTGCGGAGACTAATACAGGTGATGGTGCAGGTATTTTGATGCAAATACCTCATAAGTTTATGAGGAAAGTGGCTGCTCAGGAAAATATTACTCTACCAGAAGCGGGGCAATATGGTGTTGGGATGATTTATGCTTCTCCCGATCCTCTAGTTCGAGAGAAAGGCAGAAGAGTCTTTGAAACCCTTGTCGCAGAAGAA
This sequence comes from Waterburya sp., assembly GCA_051658085.1. Taxonomy (GTDB): domain Bacteria; phylum Cyanobacteriota; class Cyanobacteriia; order Cyanobacteriales; family Xenococcaceae; genus Waterburya. Next base: position 42,036 of record JBOFLX010000116.1, on the reverse strand, counting down.
GGGCAAAAGGTTTTGGGTTGGCGTGATGTACCTACCGATAATTCGTCCCTGGGAAATACTGCTAGAGGAAGTGAGCCTTTTATGCAGCAGGTATTTATCCAGTGTGCTTTTGGTATGGATGAAGCAGCTTTTGAACGTAAACTCTTCGTAATTCGTAAGCGGACTCATAAAGCAATTCGTAATGAGTTAGGAGATTCATTTTGGTACGAGTCGAGTGTCTCCTGTCGGACGATTGTTTATAAAGGGATGCTGATGCCGATGCAGGTCGGGGAATATTATCCTGAACTACACGATCGCGAGCTTGAAAGTGCTTTAGCTTTGGTTCATTCGCGCTTTAGTACCAATACCTTCCCTAGTTGGGAAAGATCCCATCCCTATCGCTACATTGCTCATAACGGCGAAATAAATACCCTACGGGGCAATATTAACTGGATGCACGCTCGTCAGTCTTTGTTTGAGTCGGAACTATTTGGCGAAGACATGAAGAATGTGCAGAATTTAATCAATATCGAAGGCAGTGATTCTAGTATTTTTGACAATACATTAGAACTACTAGTTTTAGCAGGGCGATCGCTTCCTCATGCAGTGATGATGATGATCCCTGAACCCTGGACTGCTCACGAATCAATGAGTGACGAGAAAAAGGCTTTTTATGAATATCATTCCTGTTTGATGGAACCTTGGGATGGGCCAGCTTCAATCGCTTTTACTGATGGCACAATGGTAGGGGCAGTATTGGATCGTAATGGTTTACGTCCTTCTCGTTATTACGTAACTAAAGATGACCTGGTAATTATGGCATCAGAAGCAGGAGTTTTACCCATTGCCCCCGAACAGGTTGCTTTGAAGGGTCGTTTAGAGCCTGGTAAAATGTTCCTGGTCAATATGGAAGAGGGACGGATTGTTGCCGACGAGGAGATAAAACAGGCAATTGTTAACGAACATCCTTATCGAGAGTGGTTGGATCATAATTTGGTAGATTTGGCATCCTTACCCGAACCAAAAGTAACCAACGATTGGTCAACTGTTTCCTCTACAAAACTAACTACAACCATTCAACAGCAGATGACCTTTGGTTATACCTTTGAAGAGTTGCGGATGTTACTCAAACCGATGGCTCTTAATGGGGTAGAAGCAATTGGTTCGATGGGTTCGGATACGCCTTTAGCAGTGCTTTCTGAGCGACCAAAATTGCTTTATGATTATTTTCAACAACTGTTTGCTCAAGTAACCAATCCTCCTATTGATTCCATTCGGGAAGAAATTGTTACTTCCCCCATCACTACGATTGGTGCAGAACGCAACTTACTCGATCCGCAACCAGAAAGTTGTCATTTGATTAAATTAAAAACACCTGTAATTAGTAATGAGGAACTGACAAAACTTAAGCACCTGGAAGGGGATTTAAACTCAATCACTCTGTCAATTCTTTTTAACCCCAAAGAAGGTGTACAGGGTTTAGAAACAGCAATCGAGCGAATTTGTAGTCGAGCGGATCAAGCGATCGCCGAAGGAACAAGTATTATTATCTTAAGCGATCGTGATGTTAACCGAGATAATGCGCCTATTCCTGCTTTGTTAGCAGTGGCAGGGTTACACCATCATTTAATTCGTCAAGGAACTCGTACTAGAGTCGGTATTGTCTTAGAATCGGGCGAACCAAGGGAAGTTCATCATTTTGCCGTCTTACTAGGTTATGGTTGTGGGGCGATTAACCCTTATCTTGCCTTTACTACTATTAGAGACATGATCGACCAGGGAATACTATTGGATGTCGATTATCAGACTGCTTGCAAGAACTATATTAAGGCTGTCACCAAAGGTACAATTAAAATTGCTTCCAAGATTGGTATTTCCACTTTACAAAGCTATCGAGGAGCGCAAATTTTTGAAGCCATTGGGCTGAATAAGTCGGTGATTAAGCGTTACTTTACCTGGACAGCATCGAGGATCGAAGGTGTAGATTTAAAAGCGATCGCCCGTGAAACAATTTTACGTCATAGTCATGCTTTTCCGGATCGCGAGGTTAACGGACATAACTTAGATGTAGGGGGTGAGTATCAATGGCGCAAAGATGGCGAAGCACATTTATTTAGTCCCCAAACTATTCATACCTTACAACAAGCGGTCAAAATTGGAGACTATGAGCTTTTCAAACAATACGCCAAACTGGTCAACGATCAAAACCAACAACGCTTTACCTTACGAGGACTGTTAGAATTCAAAGCCCGTGAACCAATTCCCCTGGAAGAAGTAGAACCGATTGAAGCAATTATGAAACGGTTTAAGACAGGGGCAATGAGTTATGGCTCAATTTCTCAAGAGGCGCACGAGTCACTAGCGATCGCCATGAATCGGATTGGCGGTAAATCGAATACAGGGGAAGGTGGAGAAGATCCAGAACGTTATACCTGGACAAATGAACAGGGTGATTCTAAAAATAGTGCCATCAAACAAGTAGCATCAGGGCGTTTTGGCGTTACCAGTTTATATTTATCCCAGGCAAGAGAACTCCAGATCAAAATGGCACAGGGGGCAAAACCAGGAGAAGGAGGACAATTACCAGGGAAAAAAGTCTATCCTTGGATTGCGAAAGTCCGTCATTCAACTCCAGGTGTAGGTTTAATTTCTCCCCCACCCCACCACGATATCTACTCAATTGAAGATTTAGCCGAGTTGATCCATGACTTGAAAAATGCCAATCGGGAAGCAAGAATTAGCGTTAAATTAGTCTCGGAAGTCGGAGTAGGAACGATCGCTGCTGGAGTAGCTAAAGCTCATGCAGATGTAGTTTTAGTTTCTGGTTTCGATGGTGGTACAGGGGCATCTCCCCAAACTTCTATTAAACACGCAGGACTACCTTGGGAATTGGGTTTAGCTGAAACTCATCAAACGCTGGTCTTAAACAACCTCCGTAGCCGTATTGCTGTAGAAACCGACGGACAAATGAAAACTGGGCGTGATGTGGCGATCGCAACTCTTTTAGGTGCTGAGGAATTCGGTTTTTCTACCGCCCCCTTAGTTACCCTGGGCTGTATTATGATGCGTGTCTGCCATCTGAATACCTGTCCAGCAGGAGTTGCCACTCAAGATCCTAGACTGCGTAAAAACTTCATCGGTAATCCCGATTACACTGTCAACTTTATGAAGTTTATTGCCCAAGAACTTCGAGAAATTATGGCAAGTTTGGGCTTCCGTACTCTAAATGAGATGGTGGGACGTACTGATGTTTTAGAGGCGAAAAAAGCAGTTGACCATTGGAAAGCTAAAGGTATCGATCTATCTAACATCCTTTACCAGCCCGAAGTTAGTCCCGAAGTCGGACGCTATTGTCAAATTCCCCAGGATCATGGTCTGGATAAATCTTTAGATCTGAGTGTGTTACTCGATCTCTGCAAACCAGCGATAGAAAAAGGCGAGAAGGTCAAAGCTACACTGCCCATCAGAAATGTTAATCGGGTGGTGGGAACAATTTTAGGTAACGAAATCACCAAACGTCACTGGCAAGGCTTACCAGAAGATACAATCCATCTCCATTTCCAAGGTAGTGCTGGGCAGAGTTTTGGCGCATTTGTCCCCCAGGGCGTAACCCTAGAATTAGAAGGTGATGCCAACGATTATTTGGGTAAAGGTTTGAGTGGTGGAAAAATAATTGTTTATCCCGATCGCAAATCTACTTTTACTCCAGAGGAAAATATTATTATCGGTAATGTTGCCTTGTATGGTGCAACTAGTGGGGAAGCTTATATTTATGGGGTAGCTGGAGAAAGATTCGGTGTCCGTAACTCAGGAGTTAATGCGGTAGTTGAAGCAGTGGGCGATCATGGTTGCGAATATATGACTGGCGGAAAAGTCGTTATTTTGGGTGCAACTGGACGGAACTTTGCAGCAGGAATGAGTGGTGGAGTTGCCTATATTCTCGATGAGCAAGGTGATTTTGCTACCCGTTGTAACACCCAAATGGCAGACATTGAACCTCTGGATGAATCAGACAAGGAAACTGTCTATCAAATGCTCCAAAAACACGAAAATTACACCAACAGCCAGAAAGCAGCTAAAGTATTAGCCCACTGGCAAGAATTTGTACCCAAATTTGTCAAAGTTATGCCTAGAGACTACAAACGAGTACTAGAAGCTATTAAACAAGCGCTCGCGGATGGTTTAAGCGGTGACGATGCTCTCAATGCTGCTTTTGAAGCCAACGCCAGCGATGTCGCTCGGATTAGTGGAAGCTGATATTTAGTCATTAGTTATTAGTCATTAGTCATTAGTCATTAGTCATTAGTCATCAGTAAATATGGGAAAACCAACAGGCTTTATTGAATATCTTCGCGAAGAACCTTCGGAATTATTACCAGGCGATCGCATTCGTAATTGGGACGAATTCCATTTACCTATGCCAGAGTCAAACCTAAAAACCCAGGCTGCTAGGTGTATGGACTGTGGTACGCCATTTTGTCACACTGGTATAACTATTAGTGGGATGGCGAGTGGTTGTCCGATTAATAATTTAATTCCAGAGTGGAACGATCTAATCTATCGGGGACTTTGGCGTGAGGCACTTGATCGTTTGCACAAGACTAATAATTTTCCCGAATTTACTGGTCGAGTTTGTCCTGCACCCTGTGAAGGTTCTTGTGTATTAGGAATCCATAATCCACCAGTAACTATTAAAAATATTGAATATTCGATCATCGAAAAAGGTTGGGAGTCAGGCTGGGTTACTCCTGAACCACCGCAAAAACGCACAGGGAAAAAGGTAGCTGTGGTCGGTTCTGGCCCTGCTGGACTGTGTGCTGCTGCCCAACTCAATAAAGCTGGTCATTGGGTAACGGTATTTGAACGGGCTGATCGTCCAGGGGGACTACTGATGTATGGTATTCCTAATATGAAACTGGATAAGCAAGCGATCGTCCTCCGTCGTATTAAGCTGTTAGAAGCCGAAGGGGTAAACTTTATCTGCAATACCGAAATTGGTAAGGATTTACCTGCCGAACAATTACTCAAAGAATTTGATTCAGTCGTACTTTGTACTGGTGCAACTAAACCCAGAGATTTAGATATTGAAGGTCGTTCCCTCAAAGGTATTCACTTTGCAATGGACTTCCTGACTGCCAATACTCAAGCTCTTTTAGACGGTAAAGATACTAGCATCTCTGCCAAAGATAAAGATGTTTTAATTATTGGTGGTGGTGATACGGGTACTGACTGCGTTGGAACATCAGTTCGTCATGGTTGTCGCAGTTTAGTACAACTAGAAATTATGCCCCAGCCTCCTAAAGAGAGGGCTACGAATAATCCCTGGCCCGAATGGCCCAAAGTGTATCGTCTTGATTACGGACAAGAAGAAGCTGCTGCTCAATTTGGTAGCGATCCTAGAGGTTATTTAACTACGGCAACTAAATTTGAAGGGGACGGACAAGGACAGGTCAAAGCCGTTCATACCGTGCAAGTTCAGTGGGAAAAAGATGCCAATGGTCGCTTTATTCCCCAATCTGTTCCTGGTACAGAAAAAGTTATCCCCACTCAATTAGTTTTACTAGCAATGGGTTTTCTTAGTCCCGAACAACCGCTCTTAGATGCTCTAGGACTGGAAAAGGATGTCCGTAGTAACATCAAAGCTGACTATGAAAAATACACTACTAATATTCCTGGGGTATTTGCAGCAGGAGATTGTCGTCGTGGACAAAGCTTAGTAGTTTGGGCATTTAACGAGGGTCGTGGGGTCGCTCGTGAATGCGATCGCTATTTGATGGGAAGTACGAATTTGCCTTAAGAATTTTGTAGCGATTGTCTTGAATGTCAAATAATTTTTAATTGAATCAGGCGATCGCAAGTTTCAAGTATTAGTTAACTTTTAACATTTGGGTTAAGTAGGAAATAGGAAATAGGAAGTAAAGGCAATCAGGAACGAGTTTAACGATGTAAATATATAAATAATTTTGCTTAACTACTTACCATTTACGTTTCGTGAATGCGATCGCTATTTAATGATGAGTACAGATTTACTTTAAATAGAACCCACACTCCGCACTTTCATGCCCAGTAAAACCAACGAGAAAGCCCTAAAAACCCATAATTAAACTGAGCAGATTTTGATTTACTTATTGCTTCTGTGGCGATCGCCAAAAATCTAATTCTAGTGACTAACAATACTCGCCATTATCAGAGGATTTCAGGTTTGAATTTAGAAAACTGGAATTCCGAGTAAGTTGTGTAATAAGACTTTCACGAAGATGAAGATTGAAAACTAGTGGCGATCGCTATTTAATGAGAAGTACGAATTTGCCCTAACAAGTAATTAGTTGTCGCAACCAAATATGTCCAAGATCGAGATCGCACCTTATATCTAGATAATTGCCATGTCAATTTAAATTAATACAGTTTGTTTTTTATTATTTCAACCAGTCCAGTTGACCCTTCTTAATCTTAAATAAAGTGTATGAGCCAAAATTATGCTAAAAACAATGCTTTCTCAGAGATGGTACCGCGATCGCCAATCTTGCGAAGTCAAGACATTGTCTCAGACATTCTTCAGGTTGAACACCATCATCAACTCGCTAAGGGTGAGTCTGAGTGTTGCTTTCCCAACTACCTTCTCAGTATTCATCTAGGTCAACCAATTCAGTTAGAACGAACAATAGACGGTCAACGCACCAGCGATCGTCTAGTTAAAGGTGATATTATGATTACGCCTCCTTATCTGCATCGCAAACTGTTTTGGGATACTGATGCAGAATTCTTGTTACTTCGCCTTGAACCGAAGCTGTTTGCCTCTGCCGTATCTGAGTCGGTCAATGCAAACCATATCCAAATTGTTCCACAGCTTAAGATTTGCGATCCTCTGATTCAGCAAATTGGTTTGACACTCAAAGCAGAACTAGAACTAGATGGGTTAAGCGATCGTCTTTATGCGGAGTCAATGGCAAATGCATTAGCCGTTCATGTAATGCGGTACTACTCAGATCGAAGACAGGAAATACGAACTTTTTCTGGTCGTTTACCTAATCATAAATTGCAACAGGCGATCGACTATATCCAAGCTCATCTGGCAGAAGATTTGTCTTTACAAGCGATCGCTACTGAAGTAGGGATGAGTCAGTATCACTTTGCTCGACTTTTCAAAAAGTCTACAGGGTACTCTCTCTACCAATACATCATTAAAAGTCGTATCGAACGCGCTCAGGAATTAATGATGCAGCAAGAGCAGCAGAGTATTGTTAATATTGCCTTGAAAGTAGGTAAAGAGTTTAGTAGTTTGGACATTTAATGAAGGTCGTGGAGTCGCTAGTGAGTGCGATCGCTATTTAATGGGAAGTACAGATTGAAACAAAATGATGGTACTACTGCTGCGGAGAGACTCTTTGGTCAAAAATTCCCTGATTTATTTGAATATCTCGTTAAAAATATCGGTGAATTGCCTCAACCCAGAAAGTCAAGAAAATCATCTAAGTCTCAAACTTTTGCCCTACCTACTGTCCCGTCTTAAGTTGGTTGTCGCAATTGTTAACGTTCCGCTTCACCGCTGGCAGATAATACTTTCATCATCAATATCTCTAGTCCGTTCGGTGCAAGCGGTGGTTATGCACGGGATTTGCAAACGGTTAACTCTCCATATCCAGAAATATCGAACGGTCTATTAGAAATTGCGTTAAAGAAGATATCTGAAGCTCGACCAAAGGAAGTATTATCGTGAAGTTCTATAACAATGTTGTCAACATATGGGAGCCAAGATTCATAGTTTCTGGCGAAGACGATAGCCTCAGCTCCCTCAATATCTATTTTGAGGATTGAGATCCTATCTCTACCTGATTCTCTTAGCAGAGTTCCAATATCTGTTGCCTGCATATCTGGAACTTCATCAGGTTTACACTCTCTTACCTGTGTTGCCCATGCATCGCGTCTATACTGTATCTTGAGTCCAACAGGATGAGACCAAACACCAGAATGGACGATTTTAACACGTTCATTGTAAGGTGCAAGATTTTTTTCTAAAAGCGCAAAATTGGAAGGATCTGGCTCAACTGAGATAACCCTACACTTTGGGAAATGAGTCAAGAAATATGCAGATGAGTAGCCTACATTCGCTCCACAATCAATTATTAAATCTACGTTAGATAAAGGATCTAGGTAAGAATACTCCCTTTCGATAAAAATTTGTCCAAAAACACGTATGTCACTTGTGTTAGCACGACATATTAATGGGTACTTAGCATGTTTGGGCAAAAGTTTGTAGGGTTGAGTTGCATTAAAAAGTCTTCCACGGGTTTTTTGGCTGATTTTTTCTTTTATGTATATCCCTGCTTGTAACAGCCCGAGATTTTGAAACAAAGATACAACTCTCTGTAAGCGATTAATCTGTACGTGATTAAACATCACTGAATTTTCTCCTAACAAGTATTTAGTAGGCATAAGTGTTGCCGAAATATTTTTTTTACGATGCGCTTAGGCTTAAAGCCCACTGCATGGCTACCCGACCGGCAAGCTCCAAATACAATCTCCACTAATAACTGGAGCCGCATAACTATTTATTGTACGGAAAGTTTCGGGATATTCATCCTATGTGGGATTTGACGCTCCCCCGCATAAATGACGGGGGATTCCTCCTGCACAGGGATCTTCTAAGACCTTTCCCCTTCAGAGGCTGTCTTGCGACAATCGCTCATGGGGGAAACCCCCAAGACCGCGTTGTCGCGCTGGACGGTGCGCCCCACCGCCACAGAATTTACTCCACGTTGCATAACTATTTGTGCAGCAGCCACATCTCTATCGGTTGTATACCCGCACTCGGAGCAAGAATGTACTCGCTCAGATAGTAGTTTTTTACCTGTTAGAGTCTGACATATTGGGCAAGTTTGACTTGTTAGATTAGGGTTTACTCTTTCAAAGTACACCCCTCTCTTGTGACAATTGACTAGCAAACGTAGGGCGTTTTGTATCCGCAGGTATGATGTATTCTTGTTTAATACTGCAAGCGTTAATTTCACATTTTCTAGAATTGACCCATGCCTTTCTTTCTGCCAGCGCATAATTATAAACCTTGCGACAGGCAATTAGCCAAGACTCAAATATTGATACTTGTCTGGCTGTTGGCTTGAGTTTGAATTCATAAGTGCGAGTTAACATGACTAAACTATACCACATTTAGTCATGACGGACGTTAAAACGTCCGAGTTGGCTTATCTCCGTATCGGAATCAGGGGAGCTTGCGCCTGCCCGCGCATTACTGTCAGGGCTATTTCATTCTAAAAATGTTCAAAATACGCTCGAGACCGTACTTACATTTTCGTTCTGCTTGAGCCATATTGTGAAACCCTGCATCTCGATATAAATTAAGGGCTAGATTACGAGCGATCGCCATGAATTGAGGTAAAGGTTTGGTCAGTAATCAACCCCTTGAATAACAGGAGTAACACCTTCGGATTCAAAAGGTTGCGGATCGCCCTGCCAGTTAAAATCACTGATACGCAGACTAAAAGAGCCAATTTCTAAGACAGGGTTATAGCGGAGGGTGATATTATGAGTTCGGCGACTATATTCCAAGAGATAATCGGTACTAATTTCGTCATTATCATTAAGATCAGCTTCAGTCTGAAATCCCAGACGAATTGGCCCATAAATCTGTTGAGTAATCCCCACAGCCAAAGTTTGGCGATCTACTAAACGATCAAATAGGAAGGGTGATTCATCCCCTCGGATATTTTGAGCATAGCTCAATTCAAATCCTGTATAGTCGAACCAAGAACGGGAAAAATGACCTAGTTGTCCTTGGATGCCAAGCTTTCCTTCTAAAGACAGTTGAGTATCGCTGTTGCTATAGAAACTGCTTACTCCTGAAACCTCAGTAAATAATTCGAGGTAGGGAACTACGGGAATAGGAGTGTAACGCAGTCCTTGTTTGGGAGTACTAGCTAAGGCTTTGCCTGACCAGATAGAAAAGGTTTGATTGAGAAATACGGCTCCCTGATAACGAGTAAGATTAATCCGATCATTGTTTCGATCAGCAGCCAATAAATCCTGGCGGTCAGTGTCAGCATTGATATTTTGAATTGAAGCTTGATATCTAAAATTGATACCAGTATTACCTACTGTTAACTGAGGAGAAGCAATCACACCCCCAATACTAGATGTTACCGTTTGAAATCCCAAAGAGCCATTAAACAAGCGATCGCGATAACTGTATTCTAAATCTAAGGTATAAGGATTATCTAGTTGACCTATTGTTTGTTGGATACCAACGTTAGCACGGATATTATCTTCTAGCTCCTCAAAATCAAAACTAGTGAAATCTAAATTTGCTTCCAAATTGGTTCTAGGGGTAAAAACTGCCTCTAGATTATTTTTTAAACCGAAAGCGGAAGAACTAAATACCCCTCCTTCATCAGACTCACTAAAGCGAAAAGTAGTAGGAAATAAAGCCCTCTCCAAAAAATATTGTGGGGTAATTTCCCAGTTAAAGGTTTCCCCATTTGTAACTCTCCAGGTACGTTCAATATAGAAACCCCCTCTCTCTTCGCCATCAAAACCCAAATTCAATAATCCTGGTTGACTGGGACGACCATCAAAGACAAAACCACTAGCTAATAAAGGAATAGATACACTATCATCAATTACCACACGGGATTTAGTAGTAGAAAGTTTATTTCTCAGAGTATCTAATCGTTGAAAAGTAGCAGTTTCAGACCTTAATTCTAGTTCGGGTGGTGAGAAAGGGTCATTAGTTAGGCGTAAATTTCTGGCTGACCAAGTATCCGCTTCAAAATCAACTCTTTCAGCTTGAAATCGCAAACGATTAATCGTCCCACTACTGGGGTTATCTGTTTGCAATAAATCACTATCCCTAGTACTGCCAATTGTCCCCTCAAGTCCTGTTGTCCCCGTAACATTAGTTAATGGTTGTTCAGTTAGCAGGCGATCGCTCAAAGCCCGATCTAAAATTGTTGATTCTGGTGCTAATCTTTGCTCTAGATCTGTATCTTGGTTGAGACTGGGTTGATAAATTTCGCCCCCTGCATTAAAAATAATCCCCCGATCTGCAACTAAATAATATTCAAATTTTTCCCCTCGCAGTACTTGTTCGCCTCTTTTAAGCACCACGTTACCTTGAGCAACGGCAATTCGATCAGCTAAATTAATTTCTAAGCGATCGCTAGTCATCACTGACTGGGCAAAACGCATCACTACCATACCTTCGGCTGTAATTACTTGTCTTTGTTGATCATATTCCTGGTGATCGGCAATTACTTCAATAACGTCCACTTGGTCAATAGGAATTGCTGGCAGATTGGTATCTGTCACTGGAATGGCCAATTTCTTGACCTCTCCTTGACGCTCTTGAGTAATCAACTTACGAGCAGGTTTAATCGTAATTGCTGAATTTGGCTGATTTTGAGGTGAATTATTGATTAAATCACTTGCTTTGTGGTGTATTGGCGGAATTTCTGAAGCTAACAATGGTATTTGAGGTAAAAACATCCATAAAATTATTCCCACACAACACCGCAAAAAATTTACCATACCTCATTGACCATTGAACATTGAACATTGAACATTAACCATTGAACATTGAGCATCGTTGATAAATGTTAAATGATAAATGTTAAATGAGTTTATTCATTGCTAATCCCTCGTGATTTTAACAGGCGCAAACGCTTTTTACGAGCAATTTCTTGTAAATCTACATTGCGATCGGTTTCATCGACAATTTCCCCTGTTAAAATTTCCAAAACATCTTCTAAGGTAACAACTCCAGCTACGCCACCATATTCGTCTAATACTACTGCTAGATGTTCGCGGTTATCTTGAAATACCTTGAGAAGTTTATCGGCGCGGTTAGTTTCAGGCACAAAATGTACAGGACGCTTGAGATCGTTAATTTGGCGATCGCCGTTTCCTTCAATCATTGCTGTAAGTAATTCATCTTTTAGCACCAACCCTGTGACATTATCAATATTTTGATCAATAACTAAGATACGAGTATGTTGGGATTTAATAATGTCTTGCTTACAGTCAGTTAAAGTGTCTTCTCCTCTAAGATAGGTAATGATAATCCTGGGAGTCATTAAATCAGAAGCATTGAGGTCATTTAGCTGAAATACCCGTTGAATCATTTCTGCTTCGTCATCTTCAATTACTCCTTCCTGGAAACCAATATTAGTCAAAAATTTAATTTCTGCTTCGTCCGTGGTAGGCAGATTATTGCCTTTAGTCAAAGGGGAAGTAGCCAATTCCAATAATACAACTAGGGGAGTAAAAATTAGCGTCAGGAATTTAACAGGAATTGCTACCAATAAACAAATTGGCTCTGCGTAGCGTTGACCGATGGTTTTGGGGGCAATTTCGCCAAAGATAATAATTAAAAAGGTTAAAATTCCCGAGCAAACACCTAACCAAGCATTACCTAAAACACTGGTAACAAGATTACCGACCATAATACTACCTACAATATTAAAAATATTGTTGAGAATAACAATTGTCGCGATCGGTCGATTAATTTTGAGACGAATATTTGCTAAAGCCAGAGCAGATTTTCTTTTCGATTGAGCTAATTGTTTGACTTTTATGGGAGAAATAGATAGTAGTGCTGCTTCCGCCCCCGAACAAAAAGCTGAACCCGATAGAAGCGTAATGACGGCAATAATCAAAACAAGCATATAAAAAAGTAGTGATTTAATAAACTTCTTGCGTGAAGTCGGGGAACAGAGAACAGTAATAAAATTTTACGACTAGAGTCTGTAAATTAATTATTTAATTATTTAATTATTTTTTATTTTTTTACTTTTACGCCTAAGTCTAAAGTCTGATCTAAAAATAAACTACCAACGGCAAGCCTCTACCCCAATATTTCGACGATTCCTGTTTGACCATTAATTTTTACTCGTTGACCATCTTGAAATAGTTTAGTGGCATTAGCAAGATCCATGACCGCAGGTATATTATATTCTCTTGCGACGATCGCTCCATGAGATAAACGACCACCTACCTCGGAAATTAATCCTCCTGCACGAGCTAATAGAGGCGACCAACCAGCATCGGTATAGGGAACGACAATAATCGTCTGAGCATCAATTTGGGCAGAATCTCGCAGACTGGAGATAATTTTAATTTTTCCTTCTACTTGACCAGAACTAGTGCCAATTCCTTGAAATTTAACTTGTGAATCGGTAATTGTGGGATTTATCCAGGCGGAAGCTTCAGGTTGACCATAGACTAAGTTGGGCATAGAGGTTAATTGTTTTTCTCTCAACCATTTTTCGGTTCTCTGTTCAACTAATTGGGCTGTGTGTTGTTTAAATTTACTATCCGCATCTGTCGCCAAAGAAACAATCTCCTCAAGCTTAAAGAAAAATATATCTTCAGTCTGATTAATTAAACCACTCTTAACCCACTGTTGCGCTAGTGCCAGAAAACTCCAGCGTAAATGAGCTAGCAACCTATTGTAAATATCCCCTACTTGAATTTTAAGATCGAGTCTTTTTTGCACCACCTTAGCTTTCCATGACTGGTAAGAAATATGGGATGACAATTGAACTTGTTTAGCACCATGAGCATCAAAGAAAAATCTAGTAAACATATCTCTTGAGATAACTGGTTTATCCTGCCAACGGGGAACAGCAATATCAGTTGCCACCTCACTTAAATAGCCATATTCTTTTAGCCAAAGATTAAATCGCTCCATAATACTTGTACCTTCGGGATTTTCAGCAATATGGGCAAAGAGAGAAGCGGAGGAGTCGAGTGTAATCTGTTGAGTCGATAATAATTTACGGGTTTCTGATGCTACTGCTGCTAAGGTCTTAACCGCTTGAATTTCAGGTGTTTGGCTATGGTCTAATTCTCTGTCAGATACTTGTAAAATTGTGCTGCGGATCGCCAAACTCAGAGGAGCAAGAATATTGTAGTAGGTAACTTTATCGAGTAATCCCAAAATAGTATTGATTCGGGCAGTAATTTCTGTGGGAGATAATTCCGCTACAGCCTGGTTTTCGAGATCAAATAAAATGGGTGCAAATAGTTGAGTGCGATCGCTCTCGAAATCTCTACTTAATTTCCACTCGCGTTTAAATAACCTTAAAAGTCCAGGTAAGTTTCTGATGGTTGATATTAAAGGAGGCTTGCTAAATTTTTCACCTCTGGTTAAAAACTCCAAACTTTCTGGAGGTAAACCCATACGGCGGAAGATTGTACCTAATAAGGTGACATTGAAATAAGCACTGGCAAAGTGGAGGGTAGCAGTCTGTTCAAAGTGTAAATCTTTAGCGCGATCGCCCAACACAATAGTAAATAATTTACCCCAAACACCACAAGTAAGAGGTTGATTGATCGACCAGGTTAAAGGACGAATTTTGCCTGGGATGACTTCGGCTGCGATGCGTCTTGTCCAAAGCGGTTGGAGGGTAGTAATTGGACGTACTTGTAGTAGCCAGATCTTTTCACCGTCATAAGTCCATTCGAGATCTTGAGGTATACCGTCAAATAACTCCTCCATTTCTCTAGCTAGCAGCGCTACAGATTCAATAATGTCTTGGGGAATATTGGTAGCTTCTTGCGTGGGATTTTCCTTAATTACACGGATGGTTTTATCTTTATGTAATTCATTAGTTGATGAGGCTTCCGAAATTGCCACCCGATATCTTTGGGGAGTAAATTTCCCCGAAACAATTGTGGTTGCCTGACCAGCTAGGGCTTCAATCGTTACGGTATCGTTATATCGTTCTACAGGATCACGACTAAAAGCAACTCCACTGTATATCCCTGGAATTTGTTTTTGAATTAAAATTGCAATTGCTTCTGTTGCCTGATGATGACGGCGACGGTATTCGACGGCACTATTTTGGAGATAAGAATTTTGACAGTTTGCGATCGCTATTTCTAATTGTTCACGATTGGTAACATCTAAAATACTCAAATACTGTCCTGCTGCCGAAGCTGTAGAGGTATCTTCCCCAATTGCTGAAGAACGAACAACTAGAGGAGATTCAGGAGTAGGATTTAAAGTAGTTAGAAGTTTTTGAGAATCTTCCCCTGGACGTAAGATCCAGCCATCAGCCACAGGATAGCCCTGTCGTTTGAGGAAAGAAAGGTTAGCTGCTTTAGCACCTACCTGATTAGCTTTTAATTTACTGTTGAGAGTAACGATATTGATATCTCCCTGAAAAAAACGAAACATTTTATTGGTACTTGCTTGTCCAGTAGTTGTAGCTAAATCTAAATCATCGGGTATATTTTGATAGATCCAAGCTAACAAACTAGCTAAACCCAGGGTAGCAAAAGCATATTCTGGTTGAGTAGGGTGACGTAAACTGATAATTACTACCAGTAAGACTAATGCGCCATATTTACCTAGGGTGCGATCGCGAATAATGGTAAAACTAATAAAACTAATTAACCATATAAGTCCCGCAGCGATCAGATCATGAGTAACAATTCCCCAAACAGCATTGGTTGTACCTGCACTTTTCCCTAGCCAATAACGTCCCATTACCAAAGCAATAATTGCTAAAATTTCCCATACTGAACCACTCGGGAAAAAAGCTCTAGCTAACAATACAGCCAAAATACCTTTAGCTGCTTCAGAGAGTACAGCACAAATTCCTGTTACTTTACCGCCATGATAAAATGCTGCCGAGACTGAAACGTTACCAGTTCCTAACTTACTGAGTTGACGACCAGTAAAGCTATAGGTTATCCAGTCTATCAAAGGTAGCCCGCCCAACAAAGGACAAAGAATAAAAACAGTTAGCGAACCCCAAATTGGTGTTAGGTTCATTGGTATGCCAAAATTTTGACGATTAATTTATCAAGATCTTAACTTTATTAACTTGTTTTACTGAGTTTTTTTAATCCTATTTTTGGGAAAGTTGTTGTTAATTATTAATTATTATTGATTCTCACCAGCAATAGCTTGTTGTCCTTGGGCTGAAAAAGCGTGTCCTAAAAAAGCTTCCACTTCTAAACTAGCAGGTTCTTGATAAACATAATACAACTGTGCTTGCTTGCCTGTTTGCTTTTGATTACCAGTGAGACTGCCTACAGTCACAATTACTAACCCTGCTGCTTTTTCTTCAATATTTAAAGGGCGATCAATAGCAGCTATGTCGATTTTCCCCAAACGCAAAAGCTCTATGCCTGTGTCGCTACCATCTGTATTAGTATTGACAACTGTTCCTGGATAGTGCTGTTGAAAACTTTTTTGTAAAGCTTGATTCAGTTGTAGCATCTGTGTTGAACCATTAATATTAATGGAAGTTCCTTGAGGGACGATGCCTGGATGAGAAAAACTAGATGAAGTAATTTCTTGAGTCGTACTTTGACTACTTACTGACTGTAAATCAGACTGAGATTTTGTCTGATAAATTGCTGATATATTATCGTTATCTACATCTTCGTTATTGCTGATATTTTTTTTAAAAAACAATGTAAATCCTAATTTTACAACTATTGCTGTCGATATTAAAGCAAATACGACAGGCAAGATCTCTCTTTTTTTCAACATAAATAAAGTATTACAATATAGCAGTTTTTAATTACTTTTATAAAAAATTATTCTCGATTTTCTTTTTCTTAATTTTCCAACTATTATGATATGTATCGTATATAAATAAATTAATAACAAAAATTATCGTATCTTAATTGCTAAAATTTAGAAATTATCTTTGCATTAATTTAACAAGTAATTAAATTTGTATTTACAATAGTTGATAAATATTGTGTTGTAGACTATGCTTGCGACCCAAAATTTTGTATAATCACTGTTTCTGACGTTATCGAGTCATTAGTAACTAGCAAATTTCAGTAAATCTAGAGCAAAAGAGCAAATTAAAGTAAAAGTAATGCGATCGCCAAATAACCCACGTCGGACGAAAATTGTCGCTACAGTCGGGCCTGCAACACTTAAGCCAGATGTCCTGCGCCAGTTAATCAAAGCAGGAGCAACCACTTTGAGAATTAATTTTTCTCATGGTACACAACAAGATCATCAAACAGCAATACGTCTCATCCGACAGACTGCTTTTGAACTAGATCAACCAGTAGGCATTCTGCAAGATTTACAAGGCCCAAAGATTCGTTTAGGTAAGTTTGCTGGCGGTAAAATTAACCTCAAAAAAGATGACCATTATATCTTAACCAGTCGTCAGGTAGAGTGTACTCAAGAAATAGGTTATATCAGTTACGAAAAGCTAGCTGAAGAAGTACCCGAAAATGCGGTTATTTTGCTAGACGATGGCAAGGTAGAAATGAAGGTTGAAAAAATTGACCTAGCTAATCAAGATTTACATTGTCGAGTTGTTGTCGGAGGAGATCTTTCGAGTAACAAGGGCGTAAATTTTCCTGGGGTTTTTTTATCAGTCAAAGCTTTAACTGCCAAAGACCGAGAAGATTTGATGTTTGGCTTAGATCAGGGAGTTGATTGGATTGCTCTCAGTTTTGTCCGTAACCCTCAAGATATTTTAGAAATTAAAGATTTAATTGCTAGTGCGGGTAAGTCGATTCCGATTATCGCTAAGATTGAGAAACATGAAGCGATCGAACAAATGGATGCTATTCTTTCTCTCTGTGATGGGGTAATGGTAGCCAGGGGCGATTTAGGTGTAGAATTACCTGCTGAAGATGTACCGATTCTCCAGAAGCGTCTAATTGCCACAGCCAACAAATTAGGTATACCAATTATTACCGCTACCCAGATGTTAGATAGCATGGTCAATAATCCTCGCCCTACCCGTGCGGAGGTATCTGACGTTGCCAACGCTATTTTAGATGGGACAGATGCAGTCATGCTCTCCAATGAAACGGCTGTGGGTAACTATCCTGTAGAAGCTGTAGAAACAATGGCAACTATTGCTTGTCGAATTGAACAAGAGCAACAAACAAACAATATTAAAAAAACTAAACGTTCAATTACCCATGCTATTTCTGCTGCTGTCGGTCAAATTGCCTCCCAGCTAGATGCATCAGCAATTATGACCTTAACTAAAACTGGTGCAACTGCCCGTAATGTTTCTAAATTTAGACCTAAAACACCGATTTTAGCAATTACTCCTCATGTACACGTTTCTCGCAGATTACAATTAGTATGGGGAGTTAAACCTTTGTTGGTGTTAGATCTGCCCTCAGCAACCCAAACTTTCCAAGCAGCAATTAATGTGGCTCAAGAAAAAGGGTGGCTATCGGCTGGAGATTTAGTCGTAATGACAGCAGGGACTCTTCAAGGAGTAGCTGGTTCAACAGATTTAATTAAAGTTGAGTTGGTCAAAGCAGTTTTGGGCGAAGGTTCGGGAATAGGACAAGGAGCAATTAGTGGTAGAGCTAGGGTAGCTCACAGTGCTAGAGATATCAATGATTTTAATCCAGGGGAAATATTAGTAGCTCCTGCAACTAATGCCCAATTTGTTGATATTATTCGTCAAGCATCAGGAATCATCACTGAAGAAGATAATTTGACTAGTCATGCTGCCGTTATTGGCTTACGTTTGGGTATTCCTGTAATTGTTGGGTTTAAAAATGCAACTGAAGTTATCCGTGAAGGAGCAATCTTAACAGTAGATGCCAAACGGGGTATTGTCTATTCGGGAACAGTTAGTGAACAGTGAACAGTTATCAGTTACTTAAGTAGGAAATAGGAAATAGGAAGTAGAAAGGTAATGAATAAATAAGTACAACCTAGAGCCTAGAGCCTAGAGCCTAGAGCCTAGAGCCTAGAGCCTAGAGCCTAGAGCCTAGTCCCTAATCACTAATCATCATTCCCTAATAAGTTGTGTTGTATTCTAAAGCAAAACGAACTAGCTCAATGCGGTTGTTTTTTTCAGATTTACGCAACAAACTACTGACATATTTTTCGATAGTACGATGAGATAGATGGAGTCGTTGACCAATTTCAATGTTAGAACAACCATCCATTAACAGTTTGAGAACTTCTTCTTCTCTGGAAGTTAATTCCAATTTCGCGTGTAGTTGCTGATGGTTAAATTTGGCGACTGCATCT
Source organism: Waterburya sp. (assembly GCA_051658085.1). Classification (GTDB taxonomy): domain Bacteria; phylum Cyanobacteriota; class Cyanobacteriia; order Cyanobacteriales; family Xenococcaceae; genus Waterburya. Next base: position 23,054 of record JBOFLX010000116.1, on the reverse strand, counting down.
TGACGAGCTTCTGGTGAATGGGAGATTTCTGCTGGCTCGTTTTGGTTGCCTTGAGAAAATCTTAATTCAGAATGGACAATTTGCGATCGCTCTAATAAATTGCGAATTACTGCTCCTAGTTCCTCCATTTCAAAGGGTTTGGGTAAATAAATATCACATCCCACCTGATAACCTCGAATACGCTCGTTCATGTCTTTACATTCGGTTAACAGAATTACTGGTAAAAGACGATATTGGGGTAGTTGACGAATATTTTTGACTAACTCATAACCATCTTTTTCGGGCATCTTAATATCGGAAATTAAGAGATGAGGATGATACGTCTCCAACATTGCCAGAGCTTCTTTGCCATTTTCGGCGGAAATGACTGAATATCCCAACAGTTCTAAATAGTCACTGACAGATAAGCGAATTCCTACGTCGTCTTCGGCAATTAAAATTAATAAAGGCATAAGCTTCAGCGTGCTGTGTACGCCTATTTACTCTTAGGTTTATTGTATATTAATATTTTCTTTATATTTTAGAAACCTCTTGGGGATAGATTTCAAATTATTTTTGTACAAAATTAAATTGAATGTTGCTACCAATTTTGTATATGAATCCAGAATTTCCAGACTTACCACAATTACCTCAACCGTCTACTGCTGGGTTATCACAAAAACTTTTAGTCTGTCTGGGACGTAGTTGTCGTAAATATAACTCTCAAAAAGTGTTTACTAACTTTAAAAAAAATTTGCCCTCAGACACTGAGCTAATTCCTGTAGCTTGTCTAGGTCAATGCGGTAATGGCCCAATGGTTTTAGTAGAATCAGATCAGACGTGGTATTCGGAAGTTCATCCCGATGAAGTTGCCACAGTTATTAAACAACATCTAATTGGGAAATCTCCTGTAAAAGCCATGCTTTATCCCAAATTTCATTCTTAAAATTAAAACACAAGAGTTGTTAAAATTGTCAGAATTACTTGATATCGTATTTCCTACAATTTTACATATTAGATAATAGACAACTAAATATTTAAACTTTTAAACGTTTTATTGGTGAGATGATAATTTAATGGCTACAAAACCTCCTTCTAATGGTAATAATACTCGATCGCGTAGCGGAGGCTCTGCCTCATCGCCCATTAGTAAAGCTGTCACCCAAGCAGTACAAAATTTTCAAGCAAAAGTCAACTTTAATCCTGCCAATTTTCAACCAGGTAAAGCTACTCCTGAATTAAGAATCAAGGAAACTAACGGCAAAGAACAAATTTATCCTCTAGTGGGCGATCGCTATACTCTAGGACGTAGTTCTAGTTGTGACATTAGCATCCGTAACCCAGTAGTCAGCCAAACTCATTTAACTATTAAACGCAATCGTAAACAGCCTCGTTCTTTTATTATCCAGGATGAACAATCGACTAACGGGATATATCGGGGAAAACGTCGGTTTAAATCTTTCTCTCTCTTTCATGGTGAAAGCTTTACCTTGGGGCCTCCAGAATTAGCAGCAGGTATTAGTGTTAAATACATTAATCCTCCGCCATTTTGGTTGTATATTATCCGCTATTCTCTTTATAGCCTGGTAGGAATTTTAGTCTTATTATTACTGCTCTTTAGTATTGAATGGCTAAAAGTTCCTGTTTACCCGATACCTAAAGAAGCAACTCTACCCGTAGTAGTTTATGCCGAAGATGGCGAAACTCCGATTAATCCTACTGCCCAAAATAACACTCACCGCGAACTAGAAAAGCTCTCAGATTTTTCTGATTATTTACCCCAGGCTTTAATTGCTTCCGAAGACAGTCGGTTTTATTGGCATTTTGGAGTCGATCCCATTGGCATTGCTAGAGCAGTTGTAATTAATATTAGTTCGTCTGAATTACGGCAGGGCGCAAGTACTTTAACTCAACAATTAGCTCGTAGTCTGTTTCCAGAAGTGGGTAGAGAAAATACAGCTAGCCGTAAAATTCGTGAAATGATTGTGGCTTTAAAGCTGGAGACTTTTTATAGTAAAGATTTTATTCTCAAGACTTATCTGAATCGTGTCTATTTAGGAATTGGAAGTTATGGTTTTGAAGATGCTGCCCAGTTTTATTTTGAAAAGTCGGCTGCTGATCTTGACCTTTCTGAAGCTGCTACTTTAGTGGCAATTTTACCCGCCCCCAATTCCTACAATCCTGTTAAAGATTATGATACGGCGGTGGGATTACGCAATCGTATTATTGATCGCATGGTCAAAATGGGTATGGTAGACCCAACAGAAGCAGATCGGGCAAGGCGATCGCGCATTGAAGTTAGCCCCCAAGCCCGTGAAACTTTTTCTAGTACTGTTGCCCCTTATTTTTATAGTTATGTTCTTGATGAACTTCAAACATTATTAGGTTCAGAGGTAGCACAGGAAGGCAACTTTATTGTTGAAACCGCTTTAAATCCACAACTACAACAACAGGCTGAAACCGCCCTCGAATACTCCATTGATAATGATGGCGATCGCTTTGGTTATTCTCAAGGGGCGATCGTAACTCTCGATACTAGAAACGGCAATATTCTGTCCTTGGTTGGGGGCGTTAATTACGATCAAAGCCAATTTAATCGGGTCGTGCAAGCAAAAAGACAACCAGGTTCAACTTTTAAGATTTTTACTTATGCTGCTGCCCTTGAGCAGGGTATTGATCCTGAGACGGAATATTCCTGTGATCCTGTGCTGTGGCAAGGACAAGAATATCGTGGTTGTGAACGTAGTAGTGGGGATATTGATATGTATCAAGGGGTGGCACAGTCAGAGAATGTTACTGCCTTAAGAGTTGCCCAAGAAGTGGGTTTAAACCAAGTAATTGATGTAGCCAAACGTCTGGGTGTCTCATCTCCCTTAACTGAAGCTCCTGGGTTGGTAATTGGACAAAGCGAAACCAACGTTTTAGAAATGACTGGTGCTTATTCCACTATTGCCAATGACGGTATTTGGAATAAACCTCACGCTATTAATCGCATTTTAGATGGCAGTGACTGTAAAGATTCGGGCGATAACCCTTCGGGTACGCTGCGCGATCGCGATAGCTGTCGGGAAATTTATAATTTTGACGGCGATAAACAAACTGTTCGTGATGCCATGCCCCAAAATGTTACCGATCAACTAACTGAAATGTTACAGCAAGCAGTAGAAGAAGGCACAGGTAAAGCTGCCTATATCGATGGAGAAGAAGCAGGTAAAACTGGCACAACTGATAATAGCGTCGATCTGTGGTTTATTGGCTATGTACCAAAACAAGATTTAGTAACAGGTGTCTGGTTAGGTAACGACGACAATTCCCCCACTACTGGTAGTAGTTATCAAGCAGCTAGCCTCTGGGGTAGATATATGAAACAAGCTATTGATAATTAATAATTGATAATTGACAATTGATAATAAAAAAAACGATAAGTTAAGGACATAGCTCAACCTATCGTTTTTATGGTGTGAGGAAATTGAAAAGCAATCCTTCTCCCTTCTGCCTCAAGAGCATAGCCCGTTAAGATTCAGGTAAAACACCGACTTTCACGTTCATATCTAGCCGTTTGTCATCTCTTTGCAAATTTAGAGCCAGTTGATTACCAATTTCAGTTTTTTCTACTGACTGTTGCACTTCATCGGGAGTTTTAACTGACTCACCTGCAATTTTTTTAATGATATCCCCCGATTTTAAGCCTGCATTGTCGGCTGGGGAATTAGGAACGACATCGACGATTAATATACCTTTGTCGGTACTGACATCAAGATTCATTTGATTTTTTAGTTGCTGTTTTAATTCGGGGGTAATTTCTGCCATCTGAATTCCCAAGAAAGGATGATCGGCTTTACCCTTAGCAATTAAGTCTTCAGCAATATTTTGAGCAGTATTAATCGGGATAGCAAAGCCAATGCCTTGAGCATTTTGAATGATGGCGGTATTCATCCCAATTACTTCACCTTTAGCATTTAGTAAAGGGCCTCCAGAGTTACCAGGATTAATGGCAGCATCGGTTTGAATAAAACTGACTCGCTTATCTGCAACACCTACCTGTGAGCTACTTCTACCAGTAGCACTGACAATACCAGTAGTAACAGTATTATCTAAACCTAGAGGATTACCGATCGCGATCGCCCATTCTCCAGGTTGTAGTTGTTCAGAGTCAGCAAAAGTAACGGCTGGTAGATTTTCAGCGTTTATTTTAATTACTGCTACATCGGTTAAAGAATCGCTACCCATAACTTTCCCTTCTAAGGTACGTCCATCTTTGAGGGTAACTTTAACTTGGTCACTACCGTCTACAACATGAGCATTGGTAAGAATTAAACCATCAGAACTAACAACAAATCCTGAACCAAAACCTCGTTGAACTTGTTGCTTAGGAATCTCAGGTATCTGATCACCAAAAAACTGACGGAAGAAAGGATCGTTCATCATAGGAGATGCGTTAGTTGATACAGTCCGAGAAGCATCAATCCGCACCACAGAATTACCCACGTTTTGTACCACTTGACTAACATAGTTTTGTGGTACAGCGATCGCTGGTTCTGTTGTTTCTTTTTGTACTACATTAGTTGCTTTGTTAGCTGTCGCAACATTATTGGTTTGTTGAGTAATGCTTTTTTCTTGGGCAATGCTTTGTGAACTATTAATTAAATAATTACCTCCCAATGCTACGCCTCCACCTAAGAAAATCAAGGATAGAGAGGTTGTTGCCCGTTTCCAGAATTGAGATTGTGTCATGGATCTAAATTTAAATAGGATTACTAATACCGTTATGAGAAGTAAGAAGTAAGAATTTATAAGTAATTCAAGATTAGTTTATTAGTACTAACTGTCTAATTGCAGAAAATTAGGTTTGTGAATTTTGCTTTTTTAAATAAGTGATATTTTTAATTTAGATAGACAATGTGTCTTTTTTGTGACTTTTTGTTGGATTTTTAATGTTGTTTTATATGATTACTGATTAGGCTCTAGGTTGTACTTATTATTTATTACCTTCCTATTTCCTACTTAAGTAACTGATTACTGCTCATCCGCTCCTTCACTCAGCCTGTGTATTTCAGTACTATTACTGGCTAAGTCCTTAGCTTGATTAACTAGCGTTGCAGTTTGAGTTAACACTTCAGCAGTAGAGGGATCTGGTTGACGAAATAGAGCTACTAGACCATGTTCATAATTAGAAGCGATCGCCAAAAAAGCACCAGCTAAAATGTAAATTGGCAATGGCAACATAAACTGTTTGAGCCAAATACTAAATTCCGCTAAAACAAACAAAATTCCCACACCAACTAACCACGCTTTGAGCATTACATCACCTCTTTACTAAAACCAAATTCATTAATTATCAATTATCAATTGTCAATTATTCATTGATAAATTACCATCCCCAACTACCTGTAATTCCCTTAAATGGCCCGACTATATCTTGAGTAATCCAGCCACCATAAAAATCTCCTGGTTGAGCTTGAACTAGTTCCCCATTAACATAGCAATCATCCATTTTACTGGGATAAAAAGCGACATAATTTTTAATGGCAGCAAAAGCAGGGTTAGGTTCGGCATAATACCAAGCTGCGTTAGTCACCTGTCGCTCTTCTACCTTAAGATTGTAATAATTAGCAAATCCTTTCCATTCACAAAATGATCTTTGAGAGTTGGCTGGTTGAAGATATTCAGTTTTGATATCTTGCGGAGGAATATAGTAAACAGGAGGATGACTAGTTTCTAAGACTCGATAGGTGTTGCAACTGTCAGCAATCGTAGTGTCGTCAAAAACAATTTTAATCTGTTTAGATGAAGACTCTAAACGCGGTGGACGTGGATAATCCCAAACTGATTCTTGTCCTGGTTGAGGTTGAATTCGCTCTGGATAATTCATTGTTTGCAAAAACTCGGTAAATTATTATTGTTTTAGCATGATGCTCACAACTTTCCATTGATAAAGTTGCTCAAGTTTACTGGCAGTTATCTGAGTCACAGGAATTACTTTCGTTGTGGCTGGAGTTAACAACAAATCTTGGTATTGAGCAAAGGCTAAATTATCTAAATTGATTGGAATATCTATGGCAGGTTGAGTTGCCAATAGATTTCGGATCTCAGTAGACATTGTTTGTCTTATCTCAGAAGTTAAGGGACTATTAATTGTTCCTAGGCGCATATAAAAATCATTGTCTAGCGCGTCGGCAGCCGTATGATATTTATGCAAAAGATTGAATTTTTGTAGGTGACGACGTAAATTATCTATCTCTAAAGAAACACCTTGATTTGCCCATGACCAACCAATAATCACTGGTATAGTTTGATTTGCTCCTGGTTGAAGTTGAAAAGAGCGAAAATAAGGATGTTGCTGCCAACTGAGAAAATTATAATTATGAGCGCGATCGTAACCTCCGAAACGAATAGTTAAGGGTAAATCAACTTGAGTTTGTAGATAATCAATTAAGCCAGCAAAGTTGATAGGTATAGTTTCGGCTCGACGTTCATAAAACCACTTATTAATTACTCCTAACTTGGTTTTTAAGCCTTCACAACCAATGATTGTCCCGTGAACTTGTTCTAATTGATAGGGAATGAATTGTTTCCCAATGAGTTTGTGATTAGCTAAATATGTTTGCAGTTGTTTAATTAAAGCATTTAGCTTTGGTGGTTTTTCACCATAAAAAGCCACTAAACTAACATTGGGAATATCTGGTATTGCCAAATAATTGGTAATTGACATTAATTAGCTAAAAAAATTAAGCATAACAGACAGGAACAATATCAAGATACTTTTCCCCATACATGGTTGGTCTTAGAGGACATTCTGGAGTCGGCCAATGACTACGATCTTCATAGACATAAAGTTGGTGTTTATCAGGTAATGAATCGGAACTAATTTTGTCAACTTTACTAAAATAAGGTTCATAGCGATCAAAATAGTCTAAACCAGGCGCACGAACATGATATTCTTCGTAGGGGTTAGGTTCAGGGTATTCAATAGTTGTTTCTGCAACTAACGGCACTGGTAGTATAGCTATACCATTGGGTTTTAAAATCCGACGAATTTCAGAGATTGCCTTTAGATCATCGGGAATGTGTTCTAGAACATGGGAAGCAAAGATGAAATCATAGCTTTGATCGGCAAAGGGAAGAGTTTGTAAATCAACCTGATGATCGACATCGGACATACAAAGATCTGCTGTTTCATATTGACCAAATCTAGTCACAAAATAGTTGCGAAAAAAAACTTCGGGAGCAAAATGCAGCATGGTTAAGCTAGTAGAATCTAGACTTTTTAATAGCCGATCAACTACTAAATATTGCAGACGATGTCTTTCCAAAGCACGACACTTAGGACATTGAGCATGTTTACGAGTACCAGTAGGAGGGTGAACATCTTGAAATGCACCAGTGTAATTACACACAGGACAATTAAATTGTTCTTTATTCAGATTTTGGAGTTTAAAAATCCAGGCGATCGCCGATTTTTTTAGTTGTCGTGCTTGATTTGTGAAATTCATTAAATGTGATTCAATATTTTGAATATATGGTATTTTTACTTAATTACTCAATAATAAAGATTGACAAGTTAAATTTCAGACTAATTAGTGTCAAAATCTAGCCAAGGCTCTGCACAGACTAAATATCAAGATTATTTTAATACAGCTCATTTAAAAACCAATTTAAAACAGCGATCTGTGCGTGGTGGTGCTGTTACTATTGTTGCCCAAGCAAGTAAATTTATTCTTAAATTCGGTTCGACGGCAATACTAGCTCGTTTACTGAGTCCCGAAGATTATGGTCTAATTGGCATGGCGACCGTAGTAGTAGGATTTGTTGAGTATTTTAAAGACCTAGGTTTATCAACAGCTACTATTCAACGATCGCAAATTAACCATCAGCAGGTTAGTACTTTGTTTTGGATTAATTTGGGAGCTAGCTTGCTGGTAGCTTTAATTGTAGCTTTACTCGCCCCAGCGATCGCTCGTTTTTATCATGAACCTCGTTTACAGCCAATTACTCTGGGTTTGGCAATTAATTTTATTTTTGGCGGTTTAACGGTACAACACCAAGCACTATTAAGACGACAGATGCAGTTTACCAGCTTGGCAAAAATTGAAGTGGTATCAATGGTAGTGGGGGTAATTGTTGCCATTATGGCTGCTTACTATGGATTGCAATATTGGGCATTGGTTTTGATGCTCATGGGTACGGCAGTTAGTAATGCTATTGGCGTTTGGATTGCTTGTGGTTGGCGACCTGGATTACCCAGACGTAATTCGGGAGTCAGTTCAATGCTTGCTTATGGTGGCAATTTAACTGGCTTTGGTTTGGTTAATTATTTTTCCCGTAATTTAGACAATGTATTCATTGGTCGGCGTTGGGGTTCAGAACAGTTAGGACTCTATGCTCAGGCTTATAAACTATTGCTGTTACCAATTCAGCAAATTAATAACCCAATTCATGCTGTAGCATTACCAACTCTTTCTAGTTTGCAAACTGAACCCCAAAAATATAGTCGGTATTATTACAAAGCAATTTTATTAATTACCACTCTAGGAATGCCAATCGTGGCATTTATGTTTGTTGATGCCGATAAAGTGATTTTATTGATGTTAGGTCAACAGTGGCTTGGGGCAGTACCTTTGTTTCAGTTTTTAATGCCAGCAGCTTTTGTGGGAACTTTTAATGTTGCCCCAGGATGGGTATATCAATCTCTAGGCAGAACAGACCGCCAATTCTTTATTGGTACAGTCATGGCAATAATTACTACCCTCATTTTTGTGGTGAGTGTTAATTGGGGAGCAATTGGGGTAGCGATGGCTTATGGTTTATCACAACCAATTTTGATGCTTATTGCTATTTATTATTGCTATTTAGGAACACATCTTGAAGTTAAAGATTTTGCTCAAACTATCGCTAAACCAAGCTTATCTTCTATCGGCGCAGGCTTGATTTTAATCGGAATAGATGGTTTTATATTACCAAATATTATCAATTATTTGCCCTTGAGCTTATTAGTTGATTGTGGATTATATGCTTTGCTTTACTTAATAATTTGGTTGCTCCTACCAGGAGGTCAACGGACATTATTAGAGATTAAAGACATTTTGCTAGTCATGAAGCGCAAATCTCATCCTAAATAAGCTTAACATCTTAATTTAAACACTTAATTATAATGACAAATAGTCGAATTAGTCAACCGATTACTACAACTATTAATGTTAATGTACCTAATAAATCACCTATTTTTATTGTGGGATGCGATCGCTCTGGCACAACTTTATTACGCCTAATGCTCAATCAAAGTCCTGTACTTAGGCATTTGTCAACAAAAAAAATAAGCAGCGTTGGGGGGATAAAACTCCTCATCAAATACAGAGTATTACTTCTTTAGCAGAAGCATTTCCCGATGCTCAGTTTGTTCACGTAATTAGAGATGGTCGAGATGTGGCAATTAGTATGCGTAAAGCAGGCTGGCTCAATGGGAAAATATTAACAATTGCCGAGTATTGGCAAAAGCAAGTTCAGGCAGGAATTAGCGCAGGACGATCGCTAGAGAATAGTAAAAATCGTTATTATGAGGTGTATTATGAACAATTGCTACAGCAACCAGAGGCAACTCTCAAAGATTTATGTACTTGGCTACATCTAGAATATACTCCACAGATGTTAGAGTATTATCGCGATGCGAATACTAATATTCAACCTGAACATAGTAATCTGTTTAAGTTAAATAGAAAACCAATTGATGCTTCGCGAGCTTATGCCTGGAAATCTCAGTTATCTCACCGAGATATTGCTGATTTTGAAAGTATAGCCAGTAACTTATTGGTAGCATTGGGATATGAATTGGATGGAGTTAAGATTTCTCTTAAGACTAAATTAATTCGTAGTTTCAAATCTTCTTTAACTCCTTTTCTGTACCAACTAAAGAGAAAATTAAAAACTTAAGTACCTGGTGCATCGATTAATTAGATAGTTGAGATAGGGACTAGGAACTAGAATTTAGAAAATATATCAATAATTTTGCTTAACTATTTAAAGTCTTTGAACATTGAGCATTCAATTTGATAAATAGTAAATAATAAATGATAAATAATATGACAAGCTCAACTGAAGTTAAACAATTTTACGACAACTTTACTGATACTAGGATGCTGCAATATAAACTTTATGGTAATCCTCGTATTGATCGGGCAGTTCAATTAATTACAAGTTATTTAACTCCAGATAGTAACATTCTGGATATTGGTTGTGGGATTGGGATTGTTCCTGAACAAGTAGCTGCTAAATTACAACAAGGAAAAATTCTGGCGTGTGATTTAAGTGAGAATAATATTAACTATGCACGCAAAACCGTAGAGTCTGACAAAATTGAGTTTTTTAATGTTAATGTCGTCGAAAACTTTGAAGCAATTCGTCATAAGTTAAGTTCTCCTGTAGATCTAGTAACAATGGTTGATGTAATTGAACATTTACCTGCCGATAGTTACGATGAATTATTTAATAACTTGAGTCAAGTAACGAGCGATCGCGCTAAACTAATTTTGACTTATCCTAGCCCTGAATATCAAATATATCTCCAAAAAAATGAGCCTGAAGAATTACAAATTATTGACGAAGTAATTGAGTTAAATTCTTTGATGCAATTTACCATAAAATATAGCTTTAATTTAGAATATTTTACTTATATTGATGTTTGGAAAAAGAATCAATATATTCATTGTGTTTTTAGTAAACAACGACCTTGTGTTCCCTTACCTCCTCCAAATCTAATCGATAAAATCCAAGGTAAAATCCAGTCCTATAAATCAAGATTACTTTTGCCATTTTTAAAAGCTAAGTATCTCAATCCTTCTGATCAATAAAATTGATGGTGTTTTTTAATTTTTAACTTTTAATTTTTAATTTCTAAAAGATGCGAATTGCTTTTATAGTCGATCAATTTCCGACCTTATCTGAAACCTTTATTTTAAACCAAATTACAGGACTAATTGATCGTGGTCATGAAGTAGATATCTATTGCGATCGCGAAGGTAATTTAACTCAAACTCATCCAGAAATACAACAATATCAATTATTATCCCATACCTACTATACGCCAATTCCTAGTAATAAAGTTTGGCGAATTCTCAAAGCAGCTTGGTTACTTGGACGTATTTTTTTCAAAGCCCCTAAAACTTGGCTGCAAGTAATTAACTTATTTAAATATAATCGTGCTAATTATGGAGAACCAGCAAGTTTTTTAAGACCTATTTATTTAATAATTCCTTGGTTAAAACAGTCACCCTATGACATTATTCTTTGTCACTTTGGACGTAATGGTTTAAAAGCTAATTTGCTGCAAGATCTAGGACTAACTAAAGCCAAAACTGTTGTGGTTTTTCATGGTTATGATATTTCTCTTTATTTAGCTATTCATGGTCAAGATATTTATCAAGATCTTTTTAGTCAGGTAGATTTAGTACAACCAATCAGTCAACATTGGGAACGAAAATTACTAGACTTGGGATGTCCTAAGAATAAAATTTTAGTGCATCACATGGGTATTGACTGCAATAAGTTTCAGCATCGTGCCGAGCAATCCACCGATTCTCAAATACGTTTAGTAAGTATTGCTCGTTTAATTGAGAAAAAAGGTTTGCAATATAGCATTCAAGCTGTAGCTCAATTAATTCCTCGTTATCCTAACTTGCAATATCAAATTATCGGTGATGGTGTACTTAAAGAAGATTTAGAACAGCTAATTAAACAACTAAATATAGCTAAAAATGTCAAACTCTTAGGCTGGAGACAACAACCAGAAGTAGCTGCTATTATTGCTCAGGCAGATATTCTTTTAGCTCCTAGTGTAACTAGTCAGGATGGTGATTGCGAAGGTATTCCTGTCTCGTTAATGGAATCGATGGCGAGAGGTTTACCTGTAATTAGCACTTATCACAGTGGCATACCCGAATTAATTGAAGATGGTGTATCGGGATATTTACTAGCAGAAAGAGATGTTACAAATTTAGCCCTTAAAATCGAGCATCTAATTAATAATCCCGAATTAAGACAAGAAATGGGACAGGCTGGTCGTCAAAAAGTCGAAACTGACTATAATATTCAAATTCTCGGCGATCGCTTGGTACAAATTTTCCAGCAATTGTTATCAACAGCAAGGATTTAGCAAGGTATTTGTATTATTTACATATTTATAGTAATACTTTTTATATACTTTTTGAAAGACATATAGACACGCGATTTAATTGTTGTGTTGAAATAGTAAATAATGAAGGTATTAACTTCATTGTTAATAATTAACATTGATAGCTAAGAAAAAATTAATTACAGTTAGCTCAGTAAAGACTAACAACTAATATGGCAGCTATCGATTTTTTTCTAGGGTTGGCAGTAGGTATAGGAATTTATGCAGGACAGCAATATCGCTATAAACAACAGCTTAAAAAAACGTTGAATTCTTATGCTCGCAATACTGATGGTGATGTTTCGTTACCATTACATTCTTTAATTCGCCGTGAGCTACTTGATTTAGACCGTCAGCGTCGAAAACTGGAAAGAGATAAACAAGCTTGGCAAGATTTAATTGAACAAGCACCTATTGGTTATTTGCAGGTAGATGCAGATAATCAACTTTTAGGGTGTAATCAAGCTGCTAAAAATTTACTAAGAATAGATTCTCGGCGATCGCTACGAGTTCGCTTATTATTAGAATTGGTACGTTCCTATGATTTAGACAGCCTGATCGAAGAAACCCGTCGAAGCGAATGTCAGCAAGAAAAAGAGTGGACTTTTTATTTTACTCGCTACGTTTTACCTCAAGATACTGAACCTGAAACCAATGGCTACAAAAGCATTGTCGAATCGATCGCTCTTAAGGGATATGGATTTCCTTTGTCTAAGGGACAAGTAGGTGTTTTTATTGAAAATCGCCAACCTTTGGCTGAATTATCGCAATCACGCGATCGCACTTTTTCCGATCTTACCCATGAATTGCGTACTCCTTTAACTTCCATTTCCTTAGTTGCGGAAAATCTCTTACAGCGTTTACAAAATCCCGAACGTCGCTGGGTAGAAAAAATGCTCCAAGAAACTAATCGTCTAATTGAATTAGTTCAAGAATGGTTAGATCTAACTCAGCTACAAACTGCACCTGAACGGACTTTAAAATATGAAACCATTGAACTCTATGAATTGATTCAATCTGTATGGCAAAGCTTAGAACCAATTGCTAATCGCCAAAACGTTACTTTAGCATATAGTGGAGATCGCGCACTTACTTTAGCTGGCGATCGCTCTCGTCTCATTCAAGTTTTTCTCAATTTATTAGATAATGCGATTAAACATAATCCTTCAGACAAGGAAATCTTAGTCCAGGTAGCTCTCTATTCTCCTAATAATTCCTCACCCGTTGAACAAATTAAAATTGATGTCATCGATTCTGGTGCAGGGTTTCAAGCTACAGATTTACCCTATATTTTTGAACGACTTTATCGTGGAGATAAATCCCGTCAACGAGAACAAGACAATTCTTGTAACCTTCCTGATGGTAGTGGTTTGGGTTTAGCAATTGTCGAACAAATTATTCAGGCTCATGGAGGAGCGATCGCTGCCAAAAATCATCCTACTCTTGGTGGTGCATGGCTAGAAATTTTCCTACCCATTCATAAGCCAGAAAAACTTAGTTAATTTAGTTACCAGCGATACAATCCTCATACAAAATTTGAACTTTTTTTGTTAAAAATAAGAGTATATCTAATCAAAAATTTTAATAAATATTTAATATATATTATTTAGTGATTACATCCCATCAAGTAAAACGTTTGGAAGCCAACCAATTAGAACGTTCTCTTCGGCGAGTTCAACAAGAAGTTCTGCGCATGGGAACACTAGTGGAACAGTCATTTCGTTTAAGCCACCAATCTTTGTTTGAAAGAGATATAGATGCTGCTCGCAAAATCATAGTCTTAGAAAAACAGATAGATATTTATTATCGTCAAATCGAGTCAGAGTGTGCCACTTTGATGACTTTACAAGCACCAGTAGCTCAAGATTTACGTTTGCTGAGTGCCATTATGCAGCTAGTACGGGACTTAGAACGTATAGGCGATTATGCTCAAGACTTAACCGAAATGGCAATTAAACTGATTAAATATCCTCCCCATGAGGTTTTAGTTGATATTGCTCAAATGTCAGAACACGCCCAATTAATGTTGGCTACTAGTTTGGTAGCTTTAGCAGATTTAGATTCTAGTGCTGGAGCTAGAGTTAAAGAACTAGATGATGTTGTTGATGATGCCTATGATCATCTCTATGATGTCATTGCTTTTCAAACAAATGTTCCAGGGGTAGTTGAACCAATACTACTTTTAGGGCTAATTATTCGTCATCTAGAAAGAATGGCAGATCATGCTACTAACATCGGTCAAAGGGTTTCTTATATTGTTACGGGTAAAAGAAATTAGTTATTAATCGCAGATAAGCATAAATGATTGTGTGCAAGGTTAATCTTTAGTTTATATTATGTTAACCGCTTTATAAATTATCTCTTCTAAAATTGAGATAGAAATTGTGCACTAAAAATCTAGCAACGCCTTTAAATTCATTATCTAGTGTGCAGTTAAGAAAATGTCATGAGTTATTGTAAATCAAACTTCAGGTTGATTATACTAATCTCAAATCAACTAAAATAATTACCATTAAAGTAAAGTTTCGGTTGTAAAAAATACTACGTTTTTGTAGTTTGTCTATTATATTATTTTTGGTGTGTGAGGATACATAAGTGAGTAAACTATTTTGGAAAGCAGTTAAATTTGCTCCTGTTCTATTTGCAGCCTCTTTATTTGCTGCTGGCAGTGCAACCGCACAGTCTGCTCCTGCTGATAAAGAAGCAGTTAATGAAACTCTAGAACAAATCAATAATTATCAACAAATAGAGCAACAAGGCTCTATGTCTCAGGTAACTAACGTTAATCAGTTACGAGATGTATCTCCTACAGACTGGGCTTATGAAGCATTACGTAGCTTGGTAGACCGTTATGGTTGTATTGCTGGTTTTCCCAACCAAACCTATCGTGGAGATCAACCTCTTACTCGTTATGAATTTGCTGCTGGTTTAAACTCCTGCTTAAACCAAATCGAACGCTTAATTGCTTCTTCTCAAGCAGTAAGTCAAGAAGATTTAGATACTATTAATCGTCTTCAGCAAGAATTTGAAGCAGAATTAGCTACTCTTGGTGGCAGAGTGGACGAACTAGAAAGCCGTACTGCTGTTCTAGAAGATAGTCAATTTTCTACTACTACCAAATTAAACGGTGAAGCTATTTTTGGAGTTTCTGATGTCTTTGGTGGTGGTGTTGAAGATGATGATGATAGTGAAATAGATGCTGAAACTACTCTTAGCTATCGTACTCGTTTAAATTTTGATACCAGTTTTACTGGTGAAGACCGTTTAAGAACCAGACTACAATCTGGAAATGCAACTTCATTAGATGCTGACATAACTGGTACTAACTCGACTCGTTTAGGTTTTGACAACAGTACTGATGATACAGTTGAAATTTCTGACCTTCACTATCGTTTCCCTGCTACTGAAAGAATCACTGCTTGGGTAGGGGTAGCTGGATTAGACTTAGATGATGTCTTCAATGTTAGTAATCCTACTTTAGAAGAGAGTGGTGATGGCGCACTTTCTCGTTTCAACCGTTTTAACCCTGTAATGTTCCGTGGTACTGAAGGTGCTGGTATTGGTGCTAACGTCGATATTATCGAAGACAGAGTAGGTCTTAATATCGGTTATTTAACTGATGATGGTAATAACCCTACTAGTGGTAATTCTACTGATACACCTACAGAAGGTCTGTTTGGCGGTTCTTTCACTGCTGGGGCGCAACTTGAATTCAAACCAATCGAGGCTTTGGAATTAACTGCAACTTATATGCGCAACTATCAGACTGCTGCTGGAGTTGATGTAGATAGTGATGTAGATCAATCTGGAGGCACTGTAAGTGGTAGTTCTGAAGCACCTTTTGGTGACGATACTGATACTATTGCTAACAAATTTGGCGTAGGCGCGAGCTTTGAGCTTGGTGAAAGACTGGTTATTGGTGGTTCTGGTGGTTATGCTGATCTTGAAGGATTAGCTGCTGGAGAAGACAACAATCCTAATGGTTCAATCTGGACTTGGCAGGCAAACGTTTCTTTCCTAGATCTTCTTAAAGAAGGTTCTCAACTCTCTCTAGCTGGTGGTATGGTACCCAGATTTACTACTGATGAAGATGATGCCAACAATGCTGGAATCATAGAAAACGAAGATACATCTTATCTAGTTGAAGCACTTTATAAATTCCCTCTCAGCGACAACATCGAAATCACTCCTGGTGCTTATGCAATCTTTAATGCTAACCACGACGAAACAAACGAGCCAATCTATGTTGGTGCGATTCGTACAACCTTTAAATTCTAAATTTTGGATTTAATTGTTATTTAACTAAAGGCAGGGTTGATTATTATCAACCTTGCCTTTTTTTGAGCATTAATAACTTTTAGTTAACTTTTTGTTAATTTTTTCTTCATCTATAAGTAATGGAAACAAGATACATTAATGTAGCTAGAGAAACAGACTTTTTGTTTTTGGCTTATTTTGCTCAAGCAATTGATTCAACTGATAGGGAATAAAACTATCTAATTTTTACAACCTTTAACTCAAAAGACAAAATAAATATATATATGGTTTCTACAATTTCTCTTAAAAGACAAGCTTGGCTAGCTCCTTTACTTGCTCTTACTCTTAGTCTTACTGCTTGCGGTGGGACTCAAGCCCCGCCAGCTGCTCCTGATGCTGGTACTGAACCTGCTGGTGGTGGTAATGCTGCTGGTGGCAAGTCTGTATCCTTCACAGGTGCAGGAGCTAGTTTTCCCGCACCTTTGTATCAAACTTGGTTTTCCGAATATAATAAGCAAAATTCTAACGTTAAAGTATCTTATCAATCCGTAGGTAGTGGTGCAGGGGTTGAGCAGTTTACTCAAGGTACTGTTGATTTTGGTGCTAGTGACGTAGCCATGACTGACGAAGAAATTGCAGCAGTTAAGCAGGGTGTAGCTATGTTGCCCATGACCGCAGGTAGTATTGTTCTAGCTTATAATTTGCCTGATGTGACGGAATTAAAACTATCTCGCCAAGTCTATGTTGATATTTTGCTTGGTAAAATCACTAAATGGAACGATCCTGCGATCGCGAAATTAAACCCTGATGCTACTTTACCTGATAGCAACATTACTGTAGTTTATCGTTCTGATGGTAGTGGTACTACTGGAGTTTTCACCAAACATTTAAGTGCAATTAACCCAGAATGGAAACAAAAAGTTGGTGATGGTAAAACCGTCGAGTGGGCTACAGGAGTAGGTGCAAAAGGTAACGAAGGCGTAACAGCGCAAATCCTGCAAACTGAAGGTGCAATTGGCTACATTGAATACGGCTACGCTAAACAGCAAGGTATTTCTATGGCTAGTTTAGAAAACAAAGCAGGAAAATACATTGCTCCTTCTACACAAGCTGCTGCCGATGCTTTAAGTGCAGTCACCTTACCCGAAAACTTACGTGCTTTCATAACTGATCCTGAAGGGGAAAACTCTTATCCGATTGTTACTTATACTTGGCTTTTGGCGTATCAAAATTATGACAATGCCGATAAGTCAAAAGCTCTAAAAGAAGTGATCAACTGGTCATTAACTGGTGGACAAGCTTATGCCGAAGAATTAGGCTATATTCCTTTACCTGCTAACGTGGTACAAAAAGTTCAAGCAAAGTTGAATACAATCAAACCTTAGTTGGCAATTTCAAGAATAAAATAAAAACAATCGTTATACGCCATTGTATAGGCTTCGCCACGGACAATATTGTTAATCGTGGCGATCGCCATCTCTCTTGTCGTAACTACATCGCTTCTTAGGCAGGAATAGTTACTTTTTCCTTTCCTCCTAATCCAAAAGCTTCGTGAACTGCTTGCAGAGCTTGAACTCCTTCTGCTTCATCAATGACACAACTAATTTTAATTTCAGAAGTGGTAATCATCTGAATGTTAATCTTTTCTTGGGCAAGGGCAGCAAAAAACTTAGCAGCCACCCCAGGATGTCCAATCATCCCTGCACCCACTACACTTAATTTAGCGATCGCTGTATCGGCTGAAACTTCTCCACAACCAATTTTTGGATTTAATTCGGTAATTACTTCACAGGCTAGATCCGCATCTCCTTGGGCGACGGTAAAGGCAAGATCACGGGTAGGGGTATCGTTAATAATATGACAACGTTGAGATTGAATAATGGCATCAACGCTAATATTTTTCTTTGCCAGTAAGGTAAAAATTTGGGCTGCCATACCTGGAATATCGGGTATATGACGGATGGCGATTCTTGCCTGGTTGGTATCGAGAGCTACACCACGCACAGGGGGATGTTTACCTTGATAGTTATTGACAGTAATTTCTGGTTGGGAACTTAAATCTATATCAAACGCTTGCGAGAGTAAATGTAAAGCGCGATCGCAATTTGATTCATCAATGACACAACTGACCTTGACTTCCGAAGTCGAAATCATTTGAATGTTAATTTTGGCATCAGCTAGGGTTTTAAACATTTTGGCAGCGATACCAGGACGACCAATCATCCCTGCACCAGAAATAGTCACCTTGGCAATTTTACGGTCTACTATTACCTCTGCTTCTTCTAAGACGGTAGGATGACTCCGCAGTGAGGGAGCAATAGCTTCGGCGACAGCTTCTGCTTGTTGTAAAACGCGATTTATTACAGTAAAAGCAATGTCGTTACTATTGCCTTCATGGATTGACTGAATAATTAAATCAACATCAATGTTTTGACCCGATATTTCCCCAAATAATTTCGCAGCTACTCCAGGTGAATCTGGCACTCGTAACAGGGCAATTTTTGCTTGATCGCGGTCTACTTCTACTCCGTCTACTGCTTTAGCAATTTCCATTCCCTGTAAAGAGCGAGGTTGAGGTAGAGGAGAGACGACTTTAGTACCAGGGCGATCGCTCCAGCTAGATAATACTATTAAGGGCATTCCATAATTACGAGCAATTTCCACGGCTCTTGGATGTAACACTTTTGCTCCTAAACTAGCTAATTCCAGCATTTCATCGGCAGTAATTTCCGACATTAATTGTGCAGAAGGTACTAGACGCGGATCGGCAGTCAAAATTCCTGGTACATCAGTATAAATTTCACAGCGATCAGCTTGTAAAGAAGCTGCTAGAGCTACTGCGGAAGTATCAGAGCCACCCCTACCTAAAGTAGTAATTTCTAAATCTTCAGTACTGCTAACTCCCTGAAAACCTGCTACTACTACTACTTCGCCTTGGCTGAGATGTCTTTCTAGACGTGCTGTACAGATTTGTAAAATCCTAGCGCGACTATGTTCAGCTTCCGTAACAATTCCTACCTGCGCGCCTGTTAAAGAAATTGCTGGTTGTCCCAATTCTTGTAATGCCATACTTAGTAAAGCAATAGTTACTTGCTCCCCTGTAGACAACAACATATCCATTTCACGACGAGAAGGATTAGTTGTGATTTCACTGGCTAACTGAACTAGAGTATCAGTAGTTTTGCCCATAGCCGAAACAACTACCACCACACTATTTCCCTGTTGCACACTCTTACGAATTCTATGAGCAACAGCCTGAATTCTTTCCACCGAGCCAACCGATGTACCACCGTATTTTTGAACAACCAATGCCATAATCTTTTTTCTCAATCCCACAGGAGGCAACGCTTATATTATCAGTTATTAGCCACAAGTTGCCAGTTATTTAATCAATGGATAATTGATAATGAATAATTGACAATTAATTAATTTGGATGACCTGTAAAATAACTTTATAATTTCCTAGCGTTTGCTGTCTTTTAGTAAAACAGTAGACTACGCAGTACACCCTAATGGTGATGCAATTAGGAGTATGTAGTTTAAAGCAACTGTTATTAAAGCTCTATTTGAGATATTTTATGAACATACGTACTGTTTCCACAACTCCGTTTTCGGATCAAAAGCCTGGAACGTCAGGATTACGTAAATCCGTTACAGTTTTTCAACAACCTCATTATTTAGAAAACTTTGTTCAAGCAATTTTTGATTCCCTAGAAGGCTCGGAAGGTCAAACTATAGTTTTGGGTGGTGATGGTCGATATTACAACCGTGAAGCCATCCAAATTATTATGAAAATGGCTGCTGCTAACGGTATTGGGCGTATTTTAGTGGGCAAAGGCGGAATTATGTCTACTCCTGCTGCTTCCGCTATCATTCGTCAATATAAAGCTTATGGCGGAATTATTCTCTCTGCTAGTCATAACCCAGGCGGGCCACAGGGAGATTTTGGGATTAAGTACAATATTACTAACGGCGGGCCAGCACCAGAAAAAGTAACCGAAGCAATCTATGCTCGTTCTCAAGTTATCGATAGTTATAAAATTTTAGAGGCAGATGATATTAACCTCGATAAACTGACGGTGACACGCTTGGGAGAAATGAGTGTGGAAGTTATCGATCCTGTTGAACCTTATGCGCGTTTGATGGAGTCTTTATTTGATTTTGAGAGTATTCGTAAGTTAATCAAAAATGACTTTAAGATGTGTATTGATTCGATGCACGCGGTCACAGGTACTTATGCCAAAGATATCTTTGAAAAACGCTTGGGTGCAGAGTCGGGAACAGTTAAA
Source organism: Waterburya sp. (assembly GCA_051658085.1). Classification (GTDB taxonomy): domain Bacteria; phylum Cyanobacteriota; class Cyanobacteriia; order Cyanobacteriales; family Xenococcaceae; genus Waterburya. The sequence goes on along the minus strand of JBOFLX010000116.1, from coordinate 2,366 downwards.
AATGGCGTTCCTTTAGAAGATTTTGGTGGCGGACATCCCGATCCTAATTTGGTATATGCTCATGATTTAGTCGAGATCATGTTTAATCAAAATGCCCCTGATTTTGGTGCAGCTTCCGATGGCGATGGCGATCGCAATATGATTTTAGGTAATAACTTTTTTGTGACTCCCAGTGATAGTTTGGCAATTTTAACCGCCAATGCGACATTAGTACCAGGATATAAGAATGGTTTATCTGGGGTGGCTCGTTCGATGCCTACCAGTGAAGCAGTAGATCGGGTAGCAGACAAGCTCAATATTAGTTGCTATGAAACCCCTACAGGCTGGAAATTCTTTGGTAACTTACTCGATGCTAATAAAGCTACTTTGTGTGGTGAAGAAAGTTTTGGGACTGGTTCAAATCATGTCCGTGAGAAAGATGGACTATGGGCAGTTTTATTCTGGTTGAATATCTTAGCAGTTCGAGGAGAATCCGTAGAAGCGATCGTTAAAGATCATTGGAAAACCTATGGACGTAATTTTTACTCCCGTCATGACTATGAAGAAGTTGATACAGCACGCGCCACGGAATTAATGGAACGTTTACGGGGTATGGTAAATACCCTGGTTGGTAAAAAGTTTGGCAACTATGAAGTGAAATATGCCGATGACTTTAGCTACAACGATCCTGTGGATGGTAGCGTTAGTAAAAATCAAGGTCTACGTATTGGCTTTACTGATGGTTCACGTATTGTTTTCCGTCTTTCTGGTACAGGTACAAAAGGCGCGACTTTAAGGCTATATGTTGAGAGTTATGAATCTGATGCTAGTAAGCATAATCTCGATACGCAAGAGGCTTTAAAACCCTTGATTGACTTGGCGCAAGAAATTGCCCAAATTCAGGAGTATACTCAGCGTAATGAACCAACAGTAATTACTTAAAGGCTTTGTCTATAGTCCAGTAGGGTGCGTTAGTGACCATGTAGCGCACCTCAAATATCAGGTTAGGTACTAAATGAAGATTTATTAAAATACATCTAATTTAGTCGCTTTTTTATTGACAATCGACTAAAACATTTGGAGGAAAAATAGGAAACTTGGCGACAAAACTTTGAATAAATATTTTGACAATGCAATTATCATTACTAGTATTTGCTCTATAGGTTTAGCAACTATGTCAATTGCTGATCCAGTTACTTACGAACCATCAGATACAGTTAGGGATATTCAACTACAAAGACTAGAGCATCATTTGACAACACATTTAGATAACTCAGAGACTTCGCAATTACGACCTGTTTCTGCTGAAGCTATTAACCTAATTAAAGAGTTTGAAGGGTTTGAAAGCCAGGCTTATATTGACACGGACGGTACACCTGTGATCGGTTATGGCTTATCTAAAATAGCAGATAAACCTGTGCAAATCGGCGATCGCATTTCTGTCAAACAAGCAGATGCAGCTTTGAACAAACAATTAAAAACAATTCAGCAGGAGCTTGATCAGGTGATTAAAGTTAAGTTGAGCGATCGCCAGTCAAGCGCCTTAACTTCTCTCGCTTTTAATGTTGGGGTGGATTTTGTTAAAAATAGCACTTTAATTGAAAAATTAAATACAGGGGATTATAAAGGTTCTGCTAACGAGTTTTTACGCTGGGATAAAGCTAATATTGGTGGAGAATTGGTGCAAATACCAGGACTCATTCGTAGAAGACAAGCTGAAAGACAATTGTTTTTAGGTAACCAAAAAAAGTAGTAGGTAGTGAGTAATCGGTAATTTGTAATCGGTAATTTGACAATTGTTATAAGAAGTTAATTCAACTCTCTTGCTCTGGAAGGAGGAAAATATATACTAACTACTTTGCCAAGGATTAAATCTTCAGAGAAAGAACCCCAATATTGGCTATCATAACTGTTATTGCGATTATCCCCTAAAACAAAGTAAGCACGTTTAGGAATCTGATATGAGTTCATTGTATATTTTGGAGGTTCAGCAATATAGTCTTCTTGTATAGGTTGATTATTAATATAAACTTTGCCATTTTTTATTTCTATAGTTTCCCCAGGTAAGCCAATTACTCGTTTGATAAATGGGTCTTTATAATTTTGTTTTCTCAATATTTCTGGAGGATTAAACATAACAATATCTCCACGCTGAGGTGAAGTATTTTCATAAGCTCTTTTATTTATTAGCAAGCGATCATTAGTTTGAAAAGTAGGGGTCATATTTTCAGAAGGGATGTAGCGAGTTTCATGTAAATAATACGGGAGCAGGGAAACCGCTATCTTTTAAGTAGCGGAGGAACTGCGACACGAGACGGGGCGTATAAACTTGTCGGGAAACCCGACAAGACAGCCCCTTCAGTTTTAACTGCCGTGGAGCAATGGCT
>JBOFLX010000115.1:0-72446 GCA_051658085.1 Waterburya sp. | reverse complement strand
AAGGACGAATCCCTACTAAACGTGAAATTTCAAACTGACGGAGCATAAACCCTATCAGAGCGAAAGCACCATGTAAGGCGATAAATGCCCACAATCCACCGATTTGACACCAACGGGTGAAACTCCAAGCTGCTTCAGGACCCCATAAGAATAGTAGGGAATGTCCCATGCTATCTGCGGGGGTTGATGCTGCTACTGTTAGGAAGTTACAACCTTCGAGATAGGAACTTGCCAAACCATGAGTATACCAAGATGTTACAAAAGTTGTGCAGGTAAGCCATCCACCGATTGCCATATAGGCACAGGGGAAAAGTAGAATACCCGACCAACCTACGAATACAAAGCGATCGCGCTTGAGCCAGTCATCAACCGCATCAAAGATGCCCTGTTGTGCTGGAGCGCGTCCTACTGCTATTGTCATGCTAAATGGATCTCCAAAATGCTACTTATTTAGATTTATCGCTAGAATTATTACGATTTGATTGATTTGACACGAATGCACATCAAATCAATTGTGAGAAAAATTAACTTTTCTTTACTTATATTACACATAATAAAAGAAAATAATAGATATTGCTAGGACAAATCCAAAGAAAAAATTAAATTTTCTCAAGCTAAAAATCAAATTCAAGCTGGGAATTTCTGTAAATTTGGCAGATAATTTAACTGTTACCATCTTTTATGAGAATTTTATGCTTACCATCGACATAGTTTTACAAGACATTCCTTTACCTATTTCTGTGCAGCGTAAAGAAGCGGAAGCTGCTGAAAGCCTTTATCAAAAAATTTTACAAGCCATGCGTTCTGGTAGCTCAGAAGTTATTGAACTTACTTGTGACAAAGACGAAGATAAAAAGATAGCAGTTAAGGGCAGTCTAATTTGTGCAGTCAGCCTTAATAAAAAGTCGGGTGGGATGGCAGAAGGTAGAGTACCTGGATTCTTTGCTGCTACTACTGCTAACAAGTAATGACGTACTCCGCGGATATAGAGTCAGATAAGTTGCCAGTCATCAAAGTTAACAACGTTTGTTTTGGGTGGTCTTTCGAGTCAATGGTATTAAACGATTGCTCGCTACAAGTACCTCAAGGTGAATTTTGGATGCTTTTAGGTAATAACGGTAGTGGAAAATCAACCCTGCTAAGACTTTTGGCAGGGTTATTAATTCCTGATGCTGGCTCGATAGTCATGCCCTATAAGACAGGATTTGTCTTTCAAAATCCCGATCATCAGTTAGTTATGCCTACTGTCGGTGCGGATATTGCTTTTGGTTTAGTAAGTGAAAAGTTGTCTCCAGTCCAAGTTAAGCAGCGAGTTAAAGCAGCTTTAGAGGCAGTAAATCTTGCAGATTTAGAGCGTAGACCAATTCATGCCCTGAGTGGGGGACAAAAACAACGAATTGCAATCGCTGGTGCAATTGCCCGTAACTGTGAAGCAATTTTGTTTGATGAACCTACTGCTTTACTAGATCCCGATACCCAATTGGAACTAGTAGCTCAAGTCAGGAATCTCGTCAAAAAACATAATTTAACTGCTTTGTGGGTTACTCATCGTCTTGAAGAACTGGACTATTGCGACGGTGCTTTTTTATTAGAGGGGGGCAAAGTTATTGCTCAAGGAGAACCTCAAACACTCAAGCAAAAACTATTAGCAACAGAAAGATAAAAATGAGGTAATAATTTATTTTGTTTAACTTTTTGTTAACAATTGTGCTTAGAATGAGGAGATGTCATTATTTATTTTTAGGAAAATAATCATTTGCAATGCTGCCCTCTACCCACCAGGCAATACTACTCGTCGATGGTTACAATATCATCGGCGACTGGTCGGACTTAAAGCAAAGTCGCGATCGCCACGGACTAGAAACAGCCCGTCGTGAGTTAATTGAATGTTTAATTAATTATGCTGCTGCTGTTGCTTACCGTACCAAAATAGTTTTTGATGCCCACTATCAAGACACTCCTCGTAGTACTACAGCCTATACACCAGATTTATCAGTACATTACACTGCTTTTGCTGAAACAGCCGATACTTATATTGAAAAGTTTTGTGCCACCTTTAACCAGAAAAAATACCAGCACGAATCAACAAGATTAATTGTCGCCACCAGCGATCGCGCCCAACAACTAACTGTAGTCGGCTATGGGGCAGAATGGCGATCAGCCCAAATGCTAGCAGGAGAAGTAGAACTAATAGCCCGCAAAACCAAAGCTAAAAGACAGACCAAGAGGAAGCCTTCTGGTCGTTTTTTATTTCATACCCTCGATCCCGCAGCCCAAAAACGCTTAAGACAAATGCAGCGAGGTACACAATGAAGCTAAATACTACAGAAAAAAATTTTCGCTAAATATTGACAGTAACAAAAATATTAGATATATTTAAAAACGTTGCGAGAAAAATTAAGTCGGCAACACACCTAAGCCCCCATCGTCTAGTGGCCTAGGACACCTCCCTTTCACGGAGGCGACAGGGATTCAAATTCCCTTGGGGGTACTACAACAAGTGAGAGTCAAGTTCAAAGTTTGGCTCTCATTTTTGTTTTACATAACTGCGAGATGATTTATAGCAGTCGAAGTAAAAATATAGTTTTTGTCACTAAATATCGACGCAAAGTGATAACTACAGAATTCTAGAGGATTGACTTATTCTTTGGCAATTATCCAAATCGCATGGACAATTCCAGGTATATAACCTAGTAATGTTAATAAAATATTAATGGCTAACTGCGTACTCAACCCCGTCTGTAAAAATACACCTAACGGAGGCAAAAAGATCGCACAGATAATTCTGACTATGTCCATTATTAATTGTTACCTCTCGGATAATCATATTTATTACTATTCAAGTTTAACTAAATTGAATGACTTTTTAAATCCTGCTGAGGTAATAAATTGAAAGTGCTGGTAATTTATTGATATCTATCTCCTGACTTCTGATCATGCCAATTTTAGATTTGAGATTTGGTTTTTCGGTACAAGCGGAGTTCCTTTTGTGGTAAAAATGAATTTTTCAATCTACAATCAGCAATCTAAAATGCTTGTTATCGTCGCGCTTTTTCTCGCTTTTGCGGTTGAGTTTGTTGGAGTTGAGTTTGTCTGGCAGGTTTTGTAAATACAGTACTGTGCATTAACTTAGTTGTATAGGCGATCGCCATTAAGGCAGTAGTCAAACCAATTACAGAAGCAGCGATTTGTTTGGGATGATCTTGACTCCCTGAGAGTAAATTTGTCCCTACTGAAGCGAGATAGACATACAAGGCAATTACAGGCAGCATTCCTAACCAAGAAACAAATAAATATTGCCAAAAATTAATTTTAGTTAAGCTAAAGCCATAATTTAAGACGTTAGACGGTACGAGTGGCGATAGACGCGTAAGAAAAACAATTTTCCAGCCTTTTTGGGCGACTGCACGGTCAAACCTTCGCCAATGAGGACGTTGAGCAATCCATTTACTAACGGTTTTACGAGCTATGGTTCTACCCAATACATAACAAGTAGCGACACTCAGGGTATCGGCAAAAGAAACGATAATTAAGCCTGGAAAAAACCCAAATAAACTACCAGCAGCTAAAAACAGGAAAATTGCTGGTAAACCAACTAAGTTTGCCGAAATATAAATACCAATGAAAGCAGGGTAAGCTAAGTAACCTAGAGAACTAAGCCAATGCTGTGCTACAAAAATCCATTCTTGCCAAAAAACCATAACATTTTTTATAAATTGCTGCTTAACGCTTAAATTAAGAGCAGATATGACATTCAAACTTGTCAAATTATAAGTACTGAGATTATAAAATCCAAACCTGTAGTTAATAAGTTGTTAACATCTGGAGTTTAACTTATAGAATACTGATTTGTGAAATCACTGCGTCTCACGGACATCTTAAGGGTGTCGGGTGTCCCGACACCCCGTGTCCTCCTAATTTTGAGGCTTCCTCAAAATTCCGACGCACTCAAAATATTGCCTTATATTGTCTTAATTTTTTCCAGACAACTAATATGAATGTTAATCGTCGTCACTTTTTATTATTCTTCGGTGCTATTACTGGTTTTATAGTTCCAAGTACTTGGCAGTCAAAAAAGCAAACAACCGCGATTACCCGAAGGGTACGCTACGCGAACGCTCAATCCTCCTCTACATCTACAAACACTGTTAATTCTAGCTTGAGTTTTAAACCTGTCCAAATGCCCCTGCCTTTAGAAATTGAGCAACTTGCCACTGCACAACAAGTCAAACAATATGCTAGCTATACCGTTCAAGATGATTTAGTTTTACCTGAAGGCTTTACTTACGATGTGATAGCTGTCTGGGGCGATCGCGTGGGAGATTCGCGGTTTGGCTATAACAATGATTATTTGGCTTTAGTAGAAACTGCACCAAATGAAGGTTATCTGACGATTAATTTTGAATATATTAGTGGGGGAATATGGATGCAAACCTATCCTCTAGTAATTGGAAAACAACTACCTTTTGCTGAATTAATTGCTTTGGCTGCACCTAATGAAGGTGAAATTGACGCTTTTAGCCTTCAAGATAGCGATCCAATCAAAGAGAAAATCAAACAAATTTCCAGAGAAGGTTTAATTGATCAAGGACTAGGAGTAATTTCAGTTAAACGCAATGCGGATGGCAAATGGGAGCGAACTTATTCGGAGGCGGATCGTCGGGTTACAGGGATTTCGGGATTAGATGACTCTAATCGCGCTTTAAAGTCTACAGGGGCAGCAGTAGCAGTATTTACAAAATCCAATAAACAGGGTTATGAAGATAATTTAAGCGATCGCATTATTGGGACAATGCAAAATTGTGCAGGTGGTACTACTCCCTGGGGAACAGTATTAAGTGCTGAAGAAAATTTCCAGGATCAAGTCCCAGAAATAGTCATGGCAGATGGTTCATCTTTTAACCCAGGAGAAACACCCTTTTTAATTACCGATGAAGATTTAGATGGTAGAGGTAATGTCTTGGGTTTGGCTGGGAATAAATACGGCTGGATGGTGGAGATTGATCCTGCTGATCCCGATGATTATGGAACAAAACATACTTGGCTAGGACGTTATCGCCATGAGGCTTTTGCTGTTCGGGCAGTAACCGAGAAAAATCTCGCAGTTTATTCAGGATGCGATCGCCGTGGTGGACACCTGTATAAATTTATTAGTAGCGAGCAAGTAGAAGATCCTCAAGACAAGTCCAACTCCAGTTTATTTGAGTCAGGAATGCTCTATGGAGCAAAATTTCACCCCAATGGTGTCGGCGAATGGATTCCCCTCAGTCCTGATACCCTGGTTAATCCTGTATTACCTAATCAGGTAGTGGGAGGCTTGGTAATCTTACCCAACAGCGATCGCACTGTGGGGGGAACAATGGAAGTGTTATCAGAAGCGCAACTACAACCATTCACCGCTAAATTTAAAACGCTTGGGGATTTATATCAAGGTGATAGCGACGAAGAAATACAAGGAGCAATTTTAATCGACGCTCATTTTGCAGCCACCGCAGCAGGAATCACTTGTACTGCTCGTCCCGAAGACACTATAGTCGCCGAAGACGGTACTCTATTTATTGCCTTTACTTCTGGCTCGTCTGATGAAGATGGTGGCCCAGATAAAGCAATCTTTGTTAGTCCCGATGGTCAGCCAGATCATGACTATGGTTGGATCATGAAATTAGAAGAAGATGAGCGAGATCCTGCATCCCTCAGTTTTACTTGGAGTATGTTAGCAACTGGGGGTGAACCAGCTAAAGGTGGGGCAGGCTTTGCCAATCCTGATAACCTCAGCTTAGATAAAGCAGGAAATCTCTGGATGGTGACAGATATGTCTACCAGTGTTCATAACGAAGCTGTACCCACTAGAAAAGACGAAAATGGACAACCGATAGCCAATGAAGACTTAGCAGGGGTATTTGGTAATAACTCCATCTGGTACATTCCCTTGTCAGGAGATAATGCAGGTATAGTTTATCCTTTCGCGATCGGCCCAACAGAATGTGAATGCACAGGTTTAACCTTTGACACTAGTAATCAAAGTATGTTTTTGTCTATCCAACATCCAGGGGAAAACAACGGCATTCGTCAAGAGATGGCAACAGAATTAAGAACTTTTGAATTATTAGCGACAGACGGTACGGCTTTTAAACAACAACGCCAAGTCCCCATTGGTTCAAATTGGCCCAGTGGCAAAGTTAATCAGCCTCCTTTGCCTGGGGTAGTTATAATTCGTCGAGTTAATGGCGAAGGAATTGTTTAGAAGTCTACTACTCGGCAATCTGCTGGATAGGAAGCTGCGTACCCTTGTGGTCGCAGTAGTTCACTTTTCTCTTTCACTTCCTTTAAATAATTCTTCGTCGTCTCGATGGGTTACACCAATAAACACTATAGGATCATCTGACAAAGATTCTTTTTGCTCGTTTTTATCTACCATCCAATTAGGAGTACTGATACCTGCAACAGGGGCAGCAGTAGTCATAATTTTGGTTCGACTTTGAGACTTCCAGTGCTGATAACGCAAGAAAGGAAAAGATGCAACTTTTTGTGCCAACGCCCAGAAAAATATATAACTTGCTAATAAACGTTCAAACGAACTAAAACGTGATTCTCTTAATTCTTCAACTAAAGCTTTTTGCTCCTCAGTATTTTTGTCGGCAAAATAAACAGTATCGTTGGGAAAATAAAAACAATCATCGCTACTTTCTAAAATGAGTGCATTAGTAAAACCTTTGTTGGCTATGTCAGGATTAGATCCCATAACCACTACTTCTGGCCCCACATCTATATTTCTCACTCCATCAGCTTGTTTTCCTGCCAAAATTACCGAGTTTTCTTTTTGTTTTAACTTCTGGCTTTTTCTGCCATCTGGGACACCCAAAAACAATAAAGTCCCTCTCACAACTCGATGTCCATACTCATGTAACAATTCATCTTCTGGATTAGCTCCATGTACTTCAATTGAAGCTATTCCATAACTAAGAGAAAACAACTTGCTCACATAATTTTTTAATAGCTGGTGTACCCACGGCACATCTCCAATAACTAAAGTTCTTTTGCCGATTCTGGCTAACAATTGTCTTCCCTGAAAATACCTTAAACCCAATGTCCACAACCATGAACCAAAGATATAAATACCAATATCAACCAAAGTAATCACAGGATTAATCAGTTTGAAGACAAATAAATCGGCAGGGATGTGCAGTATCCATACGAATAATCCCAGCACTGTTTTCGCGAGCGGAATAGTATAACCAAACGGAATTGCCCACCCAACAGTTATTAGAACATACAGAGCATGTATTGCCCAAGCAGTAGGAGTTTCGGTAATATGCCAGGCCCATTTACGACCACTATCAATCAATTGTTTTCTGGTAGCAGAATCAATTTTTTTACCTGTTGGGCTATTTCCCATAATTTGGACGACCCCAATATCGAGAAAATCATCTCTCATTTTTTCCAGCGTCGTAATACTTTCTTCCGTTAAGGTCATACCAAAAGGCATAGAATTCGGGAAAGTCTGGCGCATATTTTTGGCTAGATAGATCAACAGTTCGGTAAAAGTTTGTTGGGCTGCTGCAACGGCTACAGTTGCTGGCTCTGCCGTTCGGCGACCACTACCGTTAACAAAAATTTTATGACGCTCACAAATTTTAGATTCTTTTTCTCTGGGTTTGATCACAGGCGAACCTAAAAAACTTCCTAATTCTCCTGTTAAAACAAATAGCTCTCTAATTTCGCCTTGGCGGTATAGCTGATCAAAAGTATTAATTGCTTGTATTGTTGGAAAGGTCTGCCCTGATTGAGTAATCGCTAAAATAATTGATTCTTTGCTTAACTGTAAACTCCCAAAGTCATTTTTTAAACTTTGTACCACTTGATTGGCAGACCAACTTTTAACATTAAGCCAAGGCATAATCATTGTTAAATCTTGGGCAAACTTTTCTCCTAGCCATAGACTATTTTCAACCCCAATAATTAATAAATCTACTGTCGGTAATTGTCTGCTTAATTTAGATAAACCTGCTCGCAACATTTTTTGTCTCTGATTTTCAAAAGCGCGAGCTTTTTCGTAAAGTAACTGCACGAGATAATCTGCAGTTTGACAGTTGAGAGAGCTAGGATTTTGCCAAGTTAATTTAATTTCTTCGAGAATGGCGGGAATTTCTTGATTATCACTAGCGATAGGATCTTCTGTACTGTTAGCAGGATACTTCACATGAGGTAGATAAGGATGACTTTCCATGGAGATCCATCTTTCTCTTAGTTCTGATGGATGCAATTCTTGATTTTGACTCATGGAATAAATGGTGATCTCATTGGCACTCACCAAGGCAATTTCGCCTTTTTTTTGGTCTAAATCAAGACGGTATGACTCAGGAAGATTTAATAAGACTGCATCAACCGCTGCTGGCTCAGAAGCGTAGATCATATAACCATCTTGCCAGTTAAACCCAATTGACATTGGTTGCCCTTGTGCGCTTAATACTAATTGCTCTTTGTCGAGAGTAGAAACAGTAACTAAACCAAAACTACCATGGGCCTTTAACATAAATGTTTTGGTAGCAAAATAAATATCATTACGAAAGAAAGCATCAATTGTGGTTCTGACAAAATTAACTCGCTTTTGCCAAGCCCATTGACTAACGGTATCATCTTGAGCCAATGCTTGCAGAACGTCATGTTCTAAGCGACATAGATACTGGTTACAGGCGGGAGAATTTGGTGCTGCTAACAGTCGGCGATACAGCATAAAAGTATTTTCAAATGCTTTAGCCCAGTTAATCAGCAATAGTTCGTCTGGCACTGTATTAGGGGCATCTCGATGAGGTTGCTGTCCACCAAAAGCTGATTCAATTGAATCGACAATAGTCAAGTGATAAGCTAGCCTGGCTGAGGCGTACCACATACCCTGGGTAATTAGGAAATCCATCATACCTGCAATTTTGGGTGAATCTCCTTTGGTGTGATTAGGGGTGTATAGTACTCTTTCTAACCACAAACCCAACTCCCTATTTTCTACCTCTTCACCATATAAAGTCCAGGTATCGAAGTCGCCATTATGGGTAATACGATGATTAACATTTTTGTTGTGATTAATCCATTGTCCCTCAGTAAACTGCCAAACGTTTTCTTCTCTAGCACTCATCCATTCATGCCAGTGAGTCTCAATGATTGCAGGTGGGCCACTCGTGCCAAAGCGATAATGCCATACACCCATAGTTGACATTTCTAAGGATGATATATCATTGCGTTCTGATTTACGTCTAACTGAAGCAAATGCGGATTCTAAAGAATTGGTTAGGTTGTCTCTTTTACGATTAACAACTTTTTCGCCGACAAAAACGATTTGAGCGTCTTGATCTTTAGCTACGACCAATCCCCCACCAGCTTGTTCACCCCGTATTTCAGTTTCTCGACCCATCTGATAATACATATTGACCATTCTCTCTGGTAGCAGTTGATTTTCATCACTTGCTAGACGTTGACAAATAAAGCCAAAATTACCACAGTAGAAGTTATTTGCTACTCCTGTGATCAACGCACCTAAATCTGTCCAAGAACTTAAAGCAATTAATAAGTTGGCAACGGCAAAAGTTTGCCAGAAAAATATAGCAGGATCATTAAGTAAATAACCAAGACTAAAAACTTGCCAGACTAAGGTTACAGCCAGCATATTTAAGCTTATACCACCTATAGCTTTCAGTCTAATTTTCCAAGGGGTATTATCTCCTGCTGCTAACCAAGGATTCTGCTCTTGTTTCAGTCCTGGGATAAAAATTGGTGAACCAGGAAGAAGAGATTTTAAAATATCTTTGATACTTCTGTGTTCACAGATGTCGATTATTCTTATTGTAGATTTTTGGTCACTAGCTATACTTGCGATTACATGACCCAATCCATGGAGCAAAATTGCACTGTTCCAAGTTAGCCTGATCAGTAAGATATGTATTAAGCAGACTAAACACAATAACGGTAAATTTACAGATTCTCTAACTGTAAATACCATAACCACAACAGCGATAATTTCTGGAATAATATTGTTTTTCATTGATTAAGCAAGTAACTGTGGAATATAAGTAACAAAGTATTGTTTTTGAATCTATTGAATCTATTAAGATTAGAATCAGTTGCTAAATTGTGGAAAACTATTAACTACACTTTGCCATATACTGAAGATAAATATATTTATATTTGAAAAACATTCAGGCAAAATGTATCTTTTTTTACTGAAAATAGTTAGAAACTATGAACTAAGAGTAAAAACAATTTTATTGACATGAGATTCATGCAGAAGCCACATAGTATTAGGGGAGATTTTTGCTTATTCAAGGTAAGATAGTTATTCTTCCTACATCTTAATTTATCTAGCATACTACAGTAAAAAAGATTAAGAGAAATTACTGAGAAATCTTGACGTTAGCTACTACCGTAGTTATTATGCGTTATAAATACGGATATTCATAACCTAGCAATCAGTAATTTTACGTAGTTAGTCTTTGGTGATTAAGACAAGTATATCCCTAGTCAAAAAAAAATTCAGTATTTTCACGAGAAACGACAGTATCAAAGGATGTATTATATTAGCAATGCTGATTAAACAACTGATTACTTAGTAATTCACTACCACAGACTAGACCTAAAACTTGGTCTGAATTGAAGAATTATTATCTAGCAAGAGAGAAATAAGTATAGATAGCCAGAAAATCGATAATTTTTTAGCTTTTACATTAAGCAATAAATACTTAACCTTAGTTAGTGAAAAATATGAAGGGGCGATCGCAGTTTAATCAGCAATTTAAAGTTACTTTGGCTAGAAAATATCAAATACTATGAATAAAGTATTTCGTAAATTACATCTACCAATTGCCCCAATCCTGATTATCCCTTTATTAGCTACAGCAATTACGGGTATTATTTATGGGTTAGGCGAGCAGTTGGGATTATTACCAAAGCCTCTGGGTAATATCCTCATGAATATTCATCAAGGCAAATTTTTGGGTGACAAGTTAATGCCTTTTTATGTTTTGTTCATGAGTTTAGGAATCTTTGCTATTGGTTTAAATGCTTTAATTAAAAGCAGAGATAATTTAATATCTAGTTCAACGAAACCAAATACTATCAGTCTATATAAATTACTAGCCTTAATTTTAGTAATTCCTTTAGCTATTTGTGTGGAAACTGGTGTAGCTTACCGATTAGGAACAGATTGGTTAGATATGCCTAACCAGCAAACAGCAATTTTTCTTTCAATTCATACGGGAGCTCCTTTAGGAATAATTTTAGGAATTTTCTATACTTTGATCACTGGTTTGGGCTTGATTTTATTATCGATTATGGGTATCAAAATGACTACTTCTGCTAAAACTGTACTTCCTAGCAATCAGCTGCAACAATCTTCAGTTAAAGAAACATCTCAATATTCATTACCTTTGTTGGATAATGTTTTTTTACTTAAGCAAAAGATTCGGAATGCAATTATTATTTTCTCTCTGATATTTTTTGCTATTCTTGGGTTTGCATCTTCGGCAATATTTTTTTCTTTAGTTATTGTAGCTATTGTTTTTACTTTACCTGCCTGGCTGATAGCAGAGAAATTAATTGTTGAAAAGTTAATTCAAGATTGGCAGAATCAAAAAAAAATTCAGGCTACACTTTATGATAAAGAGGCTGAGACGGCAACTATTCTTAGAGCAATTCCCGATTCTATGTTGCGGATGACGAGAGATGGTATTTGTCTGAGTTATATTCCAGCCAAAGAAGCTGGCTCTTTTATCATTAAAGAAGAAATTATTAACAAAAATGTAACTGAGTTTTTAGACCCCAAGATCGCGCTACAGTTTATTAAATCTGCTCAGTTATCTCTAAAATCTGGTTTAACTCATTTTTATCGTTTTCCCATACCATTGGATAATGGCGGAAAGAAATATCACGAGGCTCGCATCACGGCAATTGGAGCTGCGGAAGTTTTAATTATGATTCGTGAGCTAGATGGTTTTGAAGAAGCTTTAGTTCATTCATCACAGTTATCATCACTGGAGCAAAATAATTCGCTACGTTTACTTAATGAGTCAGAATTTGTGGAATTGATAGAAGCAACGCTGATAGATGATCTAGAACTAGGAGCATCAAATATTTTGGGCTGTTTAATTATTGATAATTTAGAAGAACTTAGCTACGATTTGGAAGTCGATTCTGAAGGTAATTATGATGCTCGTGGGAGTGAATTGTTAATTGAGCAAGTAGCTGAAACCATGAAGTCTTGTTTACAATCTAATGAAATAGCTTGTTTAGAGGACGATGAGCTAATTATTTTATTACCAAATTGTTCTTTAGATCAAGTATCTACATCAGTAGCAGAATTACGTCACATTTTAAATAATTTCTTCTTTCAATGGCAGGGAGAAGAATATCCCATTAAAGTTAGTATTGGTTTAATCGAAATTAATGATAATAATCTGGAAGTAGTAGATTTAATAGATGCTGCTAAAACAGCTTGTCAGATGGCAAAACAAAAAGTTGATGTTAAAACATTTTGGTAATTAAGTTAACTTAATAATGGTTGCTTCTCGTTGGCAATTTTGGATTGATCGCGGTGGAACATTTACTGATATTGTTGCTCAAACTCCTACAGGTTCAATATTGGTACATAAGTTATTGTCAGAAAATCCTGAACAGTATGAAGATGCTCCACTTCAGGGAATTAGAGATGTTATGGGAATCGGTAAAGAACAGCCTATTCCTACCGCCGACATCGAAGTGATCAAAATGGGAACAACGGTAGCAACCAACGCTTTACTTGAAAGAAAAGGCGATCTCACGGTTTTGGCAATCACAAGGGGATTTAAAGACGCGCTCAGGATTGGTTATCAAAATCGTCCTGATATTTTTGCTTTAGAAATTAAATTGCCTCAAATGCTTTATGAGCAGGTGATAGAAATCATCGAACGTTACGATGCTCAAGGTAAGGAATTGATCCCCGTAGATATTGCTCAAACTCAGTCTGATTTACAAGCTGCTTATGATGCAGGTATACGTAGCTGCGCTATAGTCCTCATGCACAGTTATCGCTATCCTCAACATGAACTAGCAGTAGCAGATATTGCTCGTCAAATTGGTTTTACCCAAATTTCAATTTCCCACCAAGTGAGTCCCTTGATTAAATTGATCAGTCGGGGAGACACTACTGTCGTTGATGCTTATCTTACGCCGATCTTACGCCGTTATGTTCAACAGTTTACTAGTAATTTATTTGCTCAACCTTCAAGTAGTTATCGGACAGCAACCCAAATGATGTTTATGCAGTCAAATGGGGGACTAGTAGACGCAGACCTATTTCAAGGGAAAGATAGCATTCTTTCTGGCCCTGCGGGGGGAATTGTCGGCGCAGTTAAAACCTGTGCTTTAGCTGGTTTTGACAAGATTATTGGCTTTGATATGGGAGGAACATCAACCGATGTCAGTCATTATGCAGGAGAATATGAACGCAGTCTAGAAACGGAAGTAGCAGGAGTCAGACTGCGATCGCCGATGATGGCAATTCATACTGTAGCTGCGGGGGGAGGGTCAATTTTACACTTTGATGGCGATCGCTATCGTGTTGGGCCTGAATCGGCTGGGGCTAATCCTGGCCCTGCTGCTTATGGGCGTGAAGGAGCTTTAACTGTTACTGACTGTAACGTCATGGTGGGTAAGTTACAACCTGAGTTTTTTCCCCAAGTATTTGGTGTTAACGCGGATGCACCCTTAGATCAGGCAGTTGTCCAACAAAAATTTCAAGCTTTGGCAGAGCAAGTTAAAGATAATAAAACTCCAGAACAAGAGGACGCGATTTCTGTTCGCGTAGCGTGTCCGCAGGACATGGTTGCCTCAGAAATTAAAGCCGTCCGTATTGCTGCGGGTTTTTTGGCGATCGCTGTTGAAAACATGGCAAATGCTATTAAAAAGATCTCACTTCAAAAAGGTTATGACGTTAGTAATTATACTCTCTGTTGTTTTGGGGGGGCTGGGGGACAACACGCCTGTATGATTGCCGATCTCTTGGGCATGAAGCGGATTTTTATTCATCCATTAGCAGGAGTTTTATCAGCTTATGGGATTGGTTTAGCTGATATTCGGATTCTAAAGGAAAAGTCAATTGAAAGGTTGTTAAAACCAGAATTAATTGTCGTTTTACAATCAGTATTTGAAGAATTAACTAATCAAGCTCAAACAGACTTGAACCAGCAACAAGCCCAGGTAAGAGAGATACAAGTTGTCCAAAAAGCCCATCTTAAATATAGTGGTACAGACTCTAGTTTAATTGTCGATTTTGCTAGCCTTGAGTTAATGCGATCGCAGTTTGAACAGCAATATCAACAGCGATATGGTTTTATGGTTACAGCCAAAGACTTGGTAGTGGAAACCGTTACTGTAGAATTAATTTCTCCTACCTATACTCCTAACTCCTCTGTAATTGAGAGACAACATACTCAGCCACCTCAAGCAGTTACTAGTGTCAATATATATACTGCCGATGCTTGGCACGATACTCCTGTATATCAAAGGGACACATTACAGCCAGGAGATCTAATTAATTCCCCTGCTATTATTATTGAACCTACAGGAACAAACATTATTGAACCAGGTTGGCAAGCAAGAATCAGCGATCGTCTTGATTTAATTGTTACAAAATAATTGAACGAAGGCAGAAGGCAGAGGGCGAAGCCCGATAATTATCAATTAATAAAAAAAACCAAAAAAAGCCCCCACCCGAAGGTAGGGGAGTTAATTGCTTAATTACAAAGTAGATAATAGTTACTTCTAACCAAACTTACCAGCAGTAGAAGCAATTAGGAAGGCTGCGTAAGTCAATATATAGCCGACTGTGAAGTGAGCTAAACCAACGACGCGAGCTTGAACGATTGAAAGAGCAACAGGCTTGTCTTTCCAGCGAACTAAGTTAGCTAGAGGAGTACGCTCGTGCGCCCAAACAATAGTTTCGATCAACTCTTGCCAATAACCACGCCAAGAGATGAGGAACATGAAACCAGTCGCCCAAACTAGGTGTCCGAAGAGGAACATCCAAGCCCAAACAGAAAGGTTATTTACACCGTAGGGGTTATAACCATTGATTAATTGAGCAGAGTTTGCCCAGAGATAATCGCGGAACCAACCCATCAGGTAAGTAGAGTTTTCGTTAAACTGAGCAACGTTACCCTGCCAGATACCGAGGTGTTTCCAATGCCAGTAGAAGGTCAACCAACCTAAGGTGTTCAGCATCCAGAACATAGCTAGGTAGAAGGAATCCCAAGCGGAGATATCGCAAGTACCGCCACGACCAGGGCCATCACAAGGGAAGGCAAAACCAAAGTCTTTTTTATCGGGCATTAGTTTAGAACCACGTGCATCTAAAGCACCTTTGACCAAGATCAAAGTAGTAGTATGTAAACCTAGGGCGATCGCATGGTGAACCAAGAAATCTCCAGGCCCAATAGTTAAGAAGAGGGAGTTAGTACCACTGTTAATCGCATCTAACCAACCAGGTAACCAAGCTGCACCAGTTTGAGCTATGCTGTCGGGATTGGAAAGTAAAGTATCAAATCCATACAATAGCTTACCGTGAGAAGCTTGAATCCATTGAGCAAAGACTGGCTCGATCAGAATTTGTTTTTCAGGAGTACCAAAAGCTACGACAACATCATTATGTACATACAAGCTTAAGGTATGGAATCCAAGGAAGAGAGATACCCAACTTAAGTGAGAAATCAGTGCTTCCTTATGCTCAAGCATCCGATACAATACGTTGTTTTTATTGGCTTCAGGATCGTAGTCCCGAACCAGGAAGATTGCACCGTGAGCAAACGCACCCACCATTAAGAAACCAGCAATATATTGGTGGTGAGTATATAAAGCTGCTTGAGTCGTATAATCCCTCGCAATAAAAGCATAAGAAGGCATGGAGTACATATGCTGCGCTACTAGGGAAGTTATTACACCTAAACAAGCTAGATGCCATCCAAGTTGGAAGTGCAAAGAGTTATTATAAGTGTCGTACATTCCTTTGTGTCCAGCACCAATCATGCCACCGAAGGGAGTACCTTGGGGTGGATTATGGGCTTCCATAATCTCTTTCATGCTGTGACCAATACCGAAATTAGTACGGTACATATGTCCAGCAATGATAAAGATAACTGCGATCGCCAGATGGTGATGAGCAATATCTGTCAACCAGAGAGACTCAGTTTGAGGATGGAAACCACCTAAGAAAGTTAAGATAGCTGTTCCTGCTCCCTCAGAAGTACCAAATACATGATTAGCAGTATCAGGGTTCTGAGCATATACACCCCAGTTGAGGCTGAAGAAAGGCCCTAAACCTGCGGGATGGGGAGGAGTGGAAAGGAAGTTATCCCAACCTACGTGCTGCCCGCGAGATTCGGGGATAGCAACGTGAACTAGGTGTCCAGTCCAAGCTAAAGAACTAACCCCAAACAAACCAGCTAAGTGGTGGTTGAGACGAGACTCAGCATTTTTGAACCAAGCCAAACTAGGACGGAACTTGGGCTGTAAATGTAACCAACCAGCAAACAAGAAGATTGAAGAAAGAATCAATAAAAATATCGATCCCTGGTATAGATCTTGGTTGCTAGTCATACCAATGGTATAAAACCAGTGGTACACCCCAGAATAGGCAATGTTTACGGGGCTAGAGGCACCACCTTGAGTAAAAGCATCAATTGCAGCTTTACCAAAGTGGGGATCCCAAATCGCATGGGCGATTGGACGGATGTTTAAAGGATCTTTTATCCACTGTTCAAAGTTACCTTGCCAAGCCACATGGAACAGGGTACCGGAAGTCCACAAAAAGATGATGGCAATATGACCAAAATGAGAGGCGAAAATCTTTTGGTAAAGATTCTCTTCAGTCATACCATCATGAAGCTCAAAGTCATGAGCAGTGGCGATTCCGTACCAGATCCGACGAGTGGTCGGGTCTTGTGCGAGATCCTGGCTAAATTTCGGGAATTTAGTTGCCATAGGTTATGGGTAGAATTCTCCTGTAGGGTGAAAAATGAGGTTAATATTGCTATTGTTTATCACTCATTTTTGGCTTTTAGTTACCACCTTCAAGATTTAGAGGTAGTAATTTTGTTAAAACACGGTTGCTAATTGAGTCTATTGACTCACTTTATTGATGCACCGTTAAGTTCTCTTTGCTATTACTAATCTTGAATCAAAGTTCAAGGTTATGGTTATGCTAACCAATCTCACAAGACAGCTTCAACTTTATGCTTTAACCATCTTGTCAGATTGGCATAATTTGTAGGTATGCTACAACGACAACGTCCTTGCTAAGAAGAATGCCCAAGTCGTAACAATTCCTCCTAAAAGATAGTGAGCTACACCCACTGCACGACCTTGAGTAATACTCAAAGCACGAGGTTGAATAGCTGGGGCAACTTTTAATTTGTTATGCGCCCAAACAATCGACTCAATCAATTCCTGCCAATAGCCACGTCCACTAAAGAGGAACATCAGGCTAAAAGCAAAGATGAAGTGACCTGCCAGGAACATAATCCCGTAAGCAGAAAGAGCCGAACCATAACTATTGATTACCTGTGCAGCTTGCGCCCACAAGAAATCACGTAACCAACCGTTGATACAAATTGCACTTTGAGCAAAGTTACCAGCAGTTATATGGGACACTGTGCCATCTGGAGAAACTGTTCCCCAAACATCTGACTGCATCTTCCAACTAAAGTGGAAAATTACCACAGAGATGGAATTATACATCCAGAACAAGCCGAGGAATACATGATCCCAACCTGATACTTGACAAGTACCACCACGACCAGGGCCGTCACAAGGGAAGCGGAAACCTAGATTAGCTTTGTCTGGAATTAGGCGAGAACTACGAGCGTAGAGAACACCTTTTAACAGAATTAGCACAGTTACGTGAATGGTAAATGCGTGAATATGGTGAACCATAAAGTCAGCAGTTCCCAAAGCAATTGGCATCATGGCTACTTTGCCACCTACAGCTACTATGTCACCACCAAAAGCGTAACTAGCAGGGCCTAGAGCAGTAGGAGCAGTATTTCCAGGTGCTAAAGTATGTAAATTCTGTACCCACTGAGCAAAGATCGGCTGTAGCTGAATAGCAGTGTCGGAGAACATATCTTGGGGACGACCCAAAGCTCTCATGGTGTCATTGTGAATGTATAAACCAAAACTATGGAAGCCTAGGAAAATACACACCCAGTTGAGGTGAGAAATAATCGCATCGCGGACACGAAGTACACGATCAATGACATTATTCACATTTTTGGCTGGGTCATAGTCACGCACCATATAGATTGCTCCATGTGCGCCTGCACCAACTATACAGAATGCACCAATCCACATATGGTGAGTAAATAACGATAACTGTGTACCGTAGTCGATCGCCATATACGGATAAGGAGGCATCGCGTACATATGATGGGCAATAATAATTGTCAGAGAACCCAGCATAGCTAAGTTAACTGCCAATTGTGCGTGCCATGAAGTTGTTAACACTTCATATAAACCTCTGTGACCTTCACCACCAAACAACAGGGGATCGCCTTTGTGACCGTCTAAAATTTCTTTCATGCTGTGACCAATACCAAAGTTGGTACGGTACATATGACCAGCAATAATCAACAGTACAGCGAGTGCCAAATGATGGTGTGCAGTATCAGAGAGCCATAAGCCACCTGTTACAGGATTCAAACCACCTTTGAAAGTCAAGAAGTCGGAATATACACCCCAGTTGAGAGTGAAGAAAGGTCTTAACCCTTCTGCAAAACTTGGATATAGTTCCGCCATCTTGGCACTGTCGAGGATGAACTCGTGAGGCAGAGGAATGTCTGCTGGAGCTACTCCCGCATCTAACAGTTTATTAATTGGTAGAGATACGTGAATTTGGTGTCCAGCCCAACTTAGAGAACCTAAGCCTAATAAACCAGCCAAGTGGTGGTTCATCATTGATTCCACGTTTTGGAACCATTCCAACTTAGGCGCTCTTTTGTGGTAGTGAAACCAACCAGCAAAGATCATTAGACCTGCCATCACTAATCCACCAATAGCAGTGCAATATAGCTGATAACTGTTGGTGAATCCAGAGGCTCTCCAGAGGTAGAATAACCCAGAAGTTATCTGGATTCCATGGAAGCCACCGCCTACATCGCCATTTAAAATACCTTGACCGACGATCGGCCACACTACTTGCGCACTGGGTTTGATCGCTGTGGGATTGCTTAACCACGCTTCGTAGTTGGAAAAGCGAGCTCCGTGGAAATACATTCCGCTTAACCAAACAAACACCACAGCTAGATGACCAAAATGCGCGCTAAAGATTTTTCGCGAAATATCTTCTAAGTCACTGGTATGACTGTCAAAATCATGAGCATCAGCGTGAAGATTCCAGATCCAGGCGGTAGTCTTAGGACCTCTGGCTAAAGTTCGGTCAAAGTGACCTGGTTTGCCCCACTTCTCGAAAGAAGTAGGAACTGGATCTACATCAACTGTTACCTTGACCTTCGCCTCTTCTTTTTGAGGACTGATTGTCATGAGGATTCTCCTCTCAGGGCAATAGATTTTAGATTTAGATTTTCCTATTCCAAGGAAATAGGTTTTTTATTATGTAAAAAGATCAGCGAAAACCACTGCTTTTTATATAACCTTAGCTAGCTTTTACCCATGAATTTTAGGTTTAAGCTACAGGCATTACTGTATATGATCTTAAGACTCAGATATCGGCATTCTTGGTAAAGCTTAACAAAATTTTAAATGGATGTGATTATTGATTTGATAAGGTTTCTACCTTCAGGTATTTTCGGCAAAAGTATACAAAACACAAATTATCTTTACAAAAAGCAATAGAGATAGATGACTCAAAATCCCCTTGATCCTGATGTAATTTAGTAAAAGATAAGGATTGGTTGAAATTTCCTTAAAAACTGTAATTTTTTTATTTAGTAAGTTATAGATAGACATCAATGAAAACGATTAAATTATGCTTATTGATAATCTGCTTAAGTTTTTTGGTAAGCTGCGGACAAGTGAGTGGCAGTAATCCTAAGCTACTGAGTAATCGCCTGAATACTACAATCCCATCAAAATTAAATAATAGTAATCTAGCTGAAACACCGACACCCACAATTATTAAAGA
Source organism: Waterburya sp. (assembly GCA_051658085.1). Lineage (GTDB taxonomy): Bacteria > Cyanobacteriota > Cyanobacteriia > Cyanobacteriales > Xenococcaceae > Waterburya. The sequence goes on along the minus strand of JBOFLX010000115.1, from coordinate 52,291 downwards.
GTTAAATAAACAATTAGAACAGTACAATCCCCAGGTGAAAATTATTGCGCCTCAGCCAAAACAAATAATTAATCAAACTAATGTTAGTATCCAATTACAAGTAGATGACTTGCCTCTGTTTCAAGATGACCAACTTAAGCTGGGCAATCATCTTAACCTAATTTTGGATAACGAACCTGCGCGCCCAATTTACAATTTAGATAAGTCAATAATTCTCGAAAACTTAACCCCAGGCACACATTCTCTGAGAGTTTTTGCTGCCCGTCCTTGGAACGAAAGTTTTAAAAACGATGAAGCTTATGCTCAAACCACTTTTAGTATTTTAACTGAAACTAACGATAATCAGCCAGATCCGAGTCTTCCTCTACTAACCTACAATAATCCCACAGGGACTCTGGGGGCAGAGCCGATTATGCTCGATTTCTATTTAACCAACGCTCCTTTACACGCGATCGCCAAAAATAATCCTCGGCTTAAAGACTGGCGTATTAAAGCAACTATTAATGGCACAAGTTTTCTCCTCGAAAATTGGCAGCCTGTTTATTTGACAGGATTTAATAAAGGTGAAAATTGGATTCAATTGGAGTTAATTGATGAAGAAGGTAGCAGTATTGAAAATACTTTTAATAATACTGTTAGAGTAATTAATTATGATCCACAACAAACAGATACATTAGCTCAGTTAGTAACTAATAAAATATCTTTAGCCGAAGCTCAACAGATAGTTGAACCAAAATCTAATATTCAACTAGTCGAAACACCAGAAATAATCGAACCTAGTGTAAAAGCAGAAGCAGAAACCGAATCGAAGGTAGAAGAGACAACCAAAAAAATCACACCTATAGAAGAGCAAACCGAAGATAATGAAAAAATAATTACAACTTCTCAAGACAATAATTCTCAACCAACTTCAGAAAACGATACCGAAGAAATTATTACTGAAGTACCTGAAAAACCTGTAATAATTCCTGCACCAGAAATTAAAAAGATTAAAGAAGTAACTGACACAAAAAAAGAGATTACAGTAGACAAAAAAAATGAAAAGACACCAGCAAGAGAATCTACAGAATCTCAAGTAATTACTATTACTGAAGACAACTCAGATTCACCTGCCCCAATAGCAAATCTGGAAATTCCTCAACCAGAATCAGTAGAAATTACTGAAGACGAAATTGCGATTACTGTTCCTAGTACAGAAACAATTACAGTACCAGAATCAAACCAAGAAGCACCTATATGGTGGAAAAAATTACTCGTCGGTTTGCGTCAGAAATTAGAAGGTTTAGTAAAAATGTTGCCTAACAAAGTTTAGTTTTACGTTTTACAGCCACGTAATAATAATTCTAAAAACACACAAAAATACCCTACCTTGGAAGGCAGAGTATTAACATTTATTAAGTAAAAAAAAGTTACTTAAACATAATCTTGGAGCAGCATTATTTGGCTTCTGCTTCGCCTTCAATATAAATAAACAAAAGAGCCATAGAAACTGCTGCACCTACGAGACCTACTAGAGGTACCATAGCAACGGGTAGCCAGGAAGCTGCATAATCGCCAATCATATTTTACTTTTCCTATTTTGGATTAAAACGTTGACAACATGGATATTACTGCGAAGACCTGGCGGATTAGGTTTAGTTATAAAGATTCTTAACAAAAAGCGAACTTAAACCAAGTTAAAGTAATGCTATTTAAAGGATACGTAAAACATAAACTTTAGGAGAAATCAAATCTTTATGAACGAATACACTGCTATTCAACCCCCTGGAGATCCTCAAATTGGCAATTTAGCTACTCCTCTTAACTCATCAGATTTTAGCAAAGCTCTAATCCGTAATTTACCTGCATATCGTGATGGTCTAGCACCATTTCGTCGTGGTTTAGAAGTTGGAATGGCACACGGATATTTAATCTATGGGCCTTTCTTGGTTTTAGGGCCATTACGTAATACCGACAACGCTGATATTGCTGCTTTATTAGCATCTATTGGTTTAGTAGCAATTTTGACCTTGTGTTTGTCCCTTTATGCCAGTGCAATGGGTGGTAAACCAACCGAAACTGTGACTACTGGTAGTGTTCCTTCTGCTTTCTCTCACAAAGAAGGTTGGAGCGAGTTTGGAAGTGGTTTCTTTATTGGTGGTGCTGGTGGAGCATTCTTTGCTTACTTTTTGCTTTCTTCAGCCTATTTAGGAGATATCAAAACATTAATAGGTCTTTAGTTGACATTTAAATTACAAAACTTGGGATAGCTCAAAATTTTCATCTCAATTATCTAAATTAGAGTCTGGGGGGGATCTCCAGGCTCTATTATTTATATAAGCCTTACTCAATATTTGTTGGTAGCTGCAATATATTCCTTAAAATAAGTAATTATTATTTGAAAACGAAAATCATGAAATTAGATCTTATCCCCATAAAACAAACTGTAACAAGCTTAAAGAGCTTGATCGTCTCTACATTATTAATTGTCTTGACTATTTCCTTGCTAGCAGCACCAGCTATCGCGACTGGCTTATTCGATTTACCTACCTTTGATGCAGAACAAGTCTGGGTAGTTGATACGGCTGATGCGATTAGTAGTTCTAACGAAAGTAAACTCACTACTACTTTTAAAGAGTTAGCTGATCAAATAGGTCAAGAAGTAAGAATGGTTGCAATTCGTCGTTTAGACTACGGTGAAACGGTAGATAGTCTAGCAGATGAAATATTTAAAGATTGGTATCCCACTTCAGAAGCACAGGCTAACCAGACTTTGATAGTATTAGATACTTTAACTAACAATGTGGCTATTCGTACAGGTGACTTTGCACAAGCCTTAGTTAGTCCAGAAATTGCTCAAAGTATTGTTAATGATACTATCGGCTATGACATCCGTAACGGTAACAAATACAACCAAGCCTTTATAGATGCGGGCGATCGCTTAGTAGCAGTCCTTTCTGGTGAAGCAGATCCAGGGCCTCCAGTTATGGAAGATGAGATTCAAATTGAAGGTACATTTACCAAAGCTGAAGACACCGATCAGGGAAGTGCAACTATTTGGGTAATTGGCTTTTTGATTGTGGCTACTATTATTCCTATGGCAACCTACTATTGGTATGTAGGCTTTGGTGATTAGTCTTGAATATACTCAATATCATTAATTAAAGCATACTCAGCCCTAGTAAATTCCCGACCCAAATAGGCAGCGTGGTCTAGCATAGTAATCGGACAGGGTTGAGGTTCTTCAATCACCTTGACACATAGTTCTTTGGCTGTTCTGCCTGTATATAAAGTCTCCGCAGCACGTTCAACTTTTTTGCCCCCACAAGCAATTACTTCTCCTGTTTCTGGATCTACTGCTAAACCTTTGTCGTTAATGATATTACTATAGTGTTTAGCACAAATTAACCCCGCTTCACGGTCTAAGTAGATAATGTAGTAACCACCAGGATCGAGAGCGATAGGACGTTTAGACAAATTATCGTCTATAGTTTTTAAATGATTAATATTAATCGTAGTTGGCATTTTAAATTAACCTATAACCTATAACCTATAACCTATAACGGTTTAGGTAAAGAGTAAAGAGATTTAGCTGTGGCTTGTTATTTCCTATTTCCTATTTTCTTTCTTTGCTCAACTTTTAAATCTCAACAGGATTTAGTATCAACAGTGTTATCAAATAAAATCTAAATCTGGATGTTGAGCCATAATTTCCGCAATCTCTTCTGTTTCGGAAATATTATGTCCTAAAACCTCTGCCAAAAAATGAGAATACTTAGTATATACCTGAGTTGAATTTTCTTGTTCAACAATAAAAAACGGGGCTGCCTGTACATCATGTCTTCTGGCTAACTCAAATCCTTGGCTAAGTAATTCTCGTTCATCAGCAAAAACAATGGCATTAATGCGATCGCTTAAATTTAGGTTTTCTAATTTTTCGGACACTGCTGCTGATTTCCGACATAAATTTCCGTCTAGTTTAATTTTTTTTACCATAATAATGTTCATTTGATTTATTTGCTCCTAATTATTAGTTTTTTAATCAATAAAAGTTAATAAATATTCTGATAACTAATCCAAGCTTGCCAAAAATTAAATACTGCCATAGTCACCAAAAAAAAAGCAAAAATCTTGCTAACTATAGAATCTGGTAATTTTGGCAAAACTCTTGCACCAACTTGCGTACCTAAAATTCCTCCTACACCTAAAATCAGACCTGGAACATACAAAACGTTTCCTTCGACTGCATGAAAGATACAGGCGGAAATTGTTGTCATTACAATTACTCCCAAACTAGTCCGAATTGCTACTTTAATTTCTTCGTCTAAAAGCAACATTTGCAATGGCACCATAATTGTTCCACCTCCCACTCCTAGTAAACCTGCTAAAAAACCAGCTATGCTACCTGTAGCAAGTTTAGACAAGATAGGATTAAATAACTTAGCTGAGTTCCTTTCTTGGGCTACTAATTTTTTACGCAACCTCATTAAAAAAATATTGGTTAGCAAAAAAAAACCAAATATAGTCAATAAAACATAGGGTGGTATATTCGTTGCTAAATATACTCCCAACTGCGCTGCTAAAATTGCTGGTAAAGCCAGATAAACTATCTTTTGCCAATTTAGATAGCCCATCCGCCAATTATAAAAACTGCCTGTACTAGAACTTAAGATAATGACTAAACTACTAGTAGCAACAGCTTGAATAGGAAGATAGCCCAAACCCACCAATAAGGAGACGATAATAATTCCTCCCCCTATTCCCAACAGTCCTGCTAAAACTCCTGAAACTAAACCACCTCCAATCAAAATTAATAAGTCTAAGCTTTCCATAATCACTTAATTTAAAAATCTGCTATTAGTGATCAATGATTACTTATTTTAAGTGAAAGCTAGTAAAGAAATAAACCAATTAATCCTGCAACAGGAATAACTAGGACGACCTCTAGACGAAATTTCCAGATAGCAGCCAAAGAAGCAGCAAAAATGAATAAACTAGCCCAATGTACTTGTGCGGTTTGCCCAACAACTACTGCTGCGGTAAAAATCATGCCAATTACAGCAGGTCTAATACCTTTAAGGGCAGCTTGAATGACTACAGAGCCTTTAATCTGGTCTAAAAGATGAGACAAAGTTACCATTAATAACCCTGGTGGAAAAAAGATTGCCACTGTCGCCACCAATGCGCCAACAAAACCTTTGACAACATAACCAATAAAAGCAGCACTAATCAAAATCGGGCCAGGAGTAATTTGTCCCATTGCGATCGCGTTACTAAATTCCGTCTGAGTTACCCAACCATAGTTGTTAACAACTACTTCTTGAATTATGGGAATAAAAACATATCCACCACCAAACAGCATTAAACTCATGCCTGAGAAGGTCACAAACAATTTAGCTAAACTAGTTTCACCCAAGGGTAAAGGTAGTAGAAATAATAATAAAATTATTCCTAAAACTACTAAAGGAATTGCTATTTTTTTGATATTTAAAGGTCGTGGTTCAAGAACAATAGGATTCTCAGCTAAATTTTTGGCGACTTTATTACGAAAACACAACCAGCCGATTAATCCTGCTCCTAAAATGACTATTAGAGTAATATAAAATCCACCAATTGTTTGTAGCAAAATGGCTGCAATGACTGCAATACTTATTTCTTGCCAACCTTTGATTGCTTTCTTACTCATCTGAGTGACAGCATTAATGATGATGGCTGCGACTGCGGGAATAAATCCAGCAAAGACTTTGTTAACAGCAGGAATTTCTCCAGCTTGCAAGTAAGCAATAGTTAGGAATAAAATCAAAATGAAAGAAGGTAACAACACAGCAGTAGTCGCCACTAATGCACCTATACCTCCTCGTAGACGATACCCAACATAAGCAACTACGTTAGCAGCCAGAGGCCCAGGTAAAACACTAGCTAAAGATATGCCATCTAACATATCTTCATGGGTTAAAAGTTTACGTTTGTCAACTATGACGTTCTCGATTACCGAGACTAATGCCATAAAACCACCAAAAGCGGTACTGCCAATTTTGAGAAAATGCCCCCATAAATCAAATAAAGACATTCTGGATGAAGGATTAGAAGTGAGTTGATAGGATTTTATATCTATCATATTTTTAATAAAAAGACATTTAATGCCATGACGCGTATGCCATTGACGGCGTATGCCATACGCCCCTACAGATGGATATATTCTTAATTCTTAAGATTGTCTTGATGGAAACCACATTCCTTATCTACTGCATTTTCCCACCACCAACGACCTTCTCGTTCATGCTGATTAGGAAGTACAGCTTTAGTACATGGTTCACAACCTATAGAAGTAAAACCTTTTTCATGTAGTTGGTTATATGGCACATTAAAATAACGAATATATTGCCATACTTGCTTAGATGTCCAGTTAGCTAAAGGATTAAACTTAACTATTTTGTGAGTTTCACTAGAAAAAGCAGTGTCTAACTGAATTACAGGGATACTAGCACGAGTATCAGGACTTTGATCTTTACGTTGTCCAGTAATCCAAGCATCTACAGTACCTAATTTACGACGTAGGGGGACTACTTTGCGAATTCCACAGCATTCTTTGTGGCTATCTTGGTAAAAACTAAATAAACCTTTGGCTTTGACTAAAGCTTCTACTTGTTGAGTATCTGGAAACAAAATCTCTAGTTCGATATTGTAATGTTGTCTAACTTTTTCAAATAGCTGATAAGTTTCTAAGTGTAGACGACCAGTATCAATTGAAAAAACCTGTAAATTCTTGGTGATTTTGGCAGCCATGTCAATTAAGACGACATCTTCTGCACCGCTAAAGGAAATAGCAATATTGTCAAATTTAGCCAACGCAAAGGCGAGAATTTCTTGAGGAGTTTTGGTTTCATATTCCGACTGAATTTGCGAAAAATTCAGTTTTGTCTGGGTAACAGTAAGTTGAGTCATGAATTAAGTTCTTTTTTTCCTAAATAGAAAATTAAGCAATAATTTAACTAGCTAATAGCTAATAGCTATTAGCTTTGCTCCTTTAAGCAGCACTTCGGGTTGTAGCAGCTTCAAATCGATTCAAGACTTCTATTTGTTGCTCTACAAGTCTTTTATTCAACATTTCTAGATAGTCAGCACGGAATTTTCGGAGTTGATAATCACGCGGATCTCTGATTTTTAATTCTGACCAAGCTTCTTGTTTTTTAGGCGCACTATGTTTTTTCGCTGCTGCGATCGCATCTTGGGTAATTTTAGCAGTAGCAGAAGTCATTTTCTCATAGCCATAAAAGTCCATATAATCCCCAGCAATAGTCTCAATGATCTCGATCTCCTCGGTACTCATTGTCTTTTTGAATTTGTCGATATAGGCAGGGATAGGTGCAGAACTATTAGTTTCCCAAAGAGCCGATAAAACTGCAATATTTTTAGCTTCTTTAGAACTGGAAACATCCATCATGGAATCCAAAAATTCAATACCTAAAAACTGACAAATTTTATATAAGACAGCTTCTTGATTAGTCAAAAAGTCTTCGTATCTAATGGTTAATACTCGCTCTGGATGCTTATTAATTATAGCTCTAGCTTGTTCGTGTGCTTTTACCCAAGATTTAGTATTTAAAATTGGGTCATAATCATGAATAATTGCGCGATTAATACTATTAACTTGAGCGCGAGGATCACGAACTACATTTAAAAATAAAATATCGTCGAATAAATCAATTAATTCTGAGGCATAATAAACGTTGTCGAGAGATTTATCCATGACCACCTTTGCCTGATGTTTTTGTCCTGCTTGAAATAACATTTCCCAGGCAACACGATGAGGACTGCGAGGTTCATCTTTGATCTGTGCAAAGATTTTAACTGGATCTAGGGCTACATCATCCCATTTAACCATAGTTGCATTTTGTAGTCCCACTAAATCAACAACTAGCTGGAAATAAGACCAATCATTATTTAAATCTCCATATAGTTTGACTAAAGGCATAAAATCGACAATATGCAGGGGATAAGGAGAGTAAAAATCAGGAGATAAGTTTAATCGCAAGCGAAGTGCATGACTACCACATCGTCTTATTGGTGTCATTAAGACTGGTTTGGGTCTTGAAGTTTTGGACTCTATATTTTGCTTATTCATAATCCGAAAAAATTACTTATTTGCTAAAATTGATAATCTAAAGAGACTATAAAGGCTTTTAATTAGAGCGTAATTGCTTAAATACTCTGTTGATTTCATCTTAAATAAGACAATCTTTACCTTTCGCAATCTTATTTATCTTTGCTCTTCAATATTGCATAATCTTACTTAGCTGATTATACTTATGCAAATTTGCAAGATTTTATAAAGCGTTAGTCTACTATAAATACATCATTTGTTTTATGTTTCATAAGTTTCCTAGTTTTCCACAGTATGCACCAGTGAAGTTTAGGAAGTTAAGCAGAAGATATGCGAAAATATAAAATCAACTAATTATTTTTACTGTTAATCCTATGTAAAATTTGGGAAATTAATCTTGCAGGGTTTGATCTACTAAGTATTTCTAACCAAATAAATTATTTTTAGTCTTAATTGATACTAAATTGCTATTAAATGTCTGACATTTTGAGCAAAATTTTTTGCAGCTTGTACGAAAACCCATGAACTCTTAGAAAGCAAATTAGTATAAGTTATAAATTTTGTAAGTCAAGTAAATAAAATTTTTAAATAGACAAAAGCAAGTAGGCAATAGGATAAATGATTACCAAATTGCTAACTTGCGGATGAGCAAAATAAGTGTAGTTACTGGTGACTGATGAGCAAGCTAAAGCAAAAACGCAATCGTGGTGTTATTATTACTTTTGAAGGATTAAAAATAATTGAAGCAGCCCGATCGCAGTTAGAATTTCAAGAGAATTTTGGCGAAAGGTATACTTATGAAAAATTAAGTGAGATCACTAATTTAGATATTAATACGATCAAGAAAATCTTAGTTACTCAGGAAGGAGTAGACAGGCGATCGCTCGAAAAATTGTTTTTAGCTTTTCAGTTAAAACTAACAGCAAATCACTATAGAAAAACTAACCATAATCAACGTCAAGATTGGGGTGAAGCGGTTGCAGTTGACTATTTTTTTGGACGTACTTTAGAACTAGATACTTTAACCAATTGGCTCTTAAAAGACCACTGTCGGTTGGTGACACTTTTGGGTATGGGAGGAATTGGCAAAACAACTTTATCCCTAAAATTTGCCCAACAAATCGCTAGCAGGTTTGATTGTGTTATTTGGAAATCTCTGCGCGATGCCCCACCTGTGGAAGAAATTATTACTGACCTGATTGAATTTTTATCTGAAGGACAGGAAACAGAAGCCAATTTACCCACTAGGTTGAGCGAGAAAATAACTCGGTTAATTAATTATTTACGCTCTCTGCGTTGTTTAATCTTTCTCGATAATGCTGAATCACTTCTTGATGGAGGTATTCGCGCGGGAACATATCTTCAGGGATACGAGGGATATGGGGAACTATTTAGAAGAGTTGGAGAAACAAGTCACAATAGCTGCTTGATGTTAACAACCCGTGAGAAGCCCAAAGAAATAGCCATTTTGGAAGGCGATAGATTAGCAGTGCGTTCATTACAGTTAGAAGGGCTAAGAGAACAAGGGCAGGAGATTTGTAAAATCAAGGGATTAGCAGGTTCAGAGTTAGAATTAAAATCACTGAGCGATCGCTATGCTGGTAATCCTCTCGCCTTAAAAGTTGTAGCTACTACGATTAAAGACCTCTTTGAAGGTAATATTGCCGAATTTTTAAATCAAGAAACAGCAATATTTGGTGATGTGCGTGAAATTCTTGATCAGCAATTTGAACGATTATCCCAGAATGAACAAGAAATCATGTATTGGCTGGCGATCGCTCGTGAACCGCTTGTCCTGACAGAATTACAAGCAGACTTAGTATCACAAGTATCAACTATAAAAATACTAGAAACACTAGAATCCTTATCTAGACGTTCCTTAATCGAAAGCAATGCTGTCGGATTTTCCCAGCAGCCTGTAGTTATGGAGTACGTGACTAGTCGTTTGATTGAAAAAACCTGCCAAGAGATTGTGACTCAACAACCGCATCTGTTGGGTAATTATGCTCTCATTAAGGCAACTGCCAAAGACTATATTAGAGAAAATCAGATTCGCTTGCTGCTTCAGCCAATTATTGATGAGCTTTTAGCTGTCTTTAGCAGTCAAAAAGATCTTGAAGTGCAGTTAAATAAGATTTTAGCAACTCTGCGTCAGACATTACCCTTAGAACGAAACTACGCAGCAGGCAATATTCTTAATTTGTTTTGTCAATTAAAAACTGACCTAACAGGATATGATTTCTCGAATTTATGTGTCTGGCAAGCAGATTTACGTCAAGCCCAACTGCATCAAGTTAATTTTCAGAATGCAGATTTATCAAAATCAGTTTTTGCCGAAAACTTTGGTGGAATTTGGTCAGTTGCTTTTAGTCCCGATGGCAAGTATTTAGTTACGGGAGATACTAAAGGCAATATTTGGCTACGACGAGTAGTAGATGGTCAACCTCTGCGTATCTTTGAAGGACATCAAGGCTGGGTAGTCTCCTTGGCTTTTAGTCCCGATGGTCAAATTTTAGCTAGCAGCAGTTGTGATTGTACCGCCAAACTCTGGAATATCAAAACTGGTGAGTGTCTTCACACCTTAAAATCACACCAACAAGAAGTATGGTCAGTCAGCTTTAGCCCTAATGGCGAATTTCTCGCTACTGGTTGTGACGATCGCCAAGTAAGATTATGGCGTGTTAGTACAGGGGAATGTCTGCAAGTTTTTACAGGTCATACAGGTGAAGTACTTTCAGTAATTTTTAGCCCTGATGGACAAGAATTAATTAGCGGTAGTCAAGATCAGACAATTAGATTTTGGGATATCAAAACTGGCAAGTGTAAACAGGTCTTACAAGGGCATGAAGCTGGAGTTCGCTCAATTAGTATAAATCCCAATGGTCAAATGCTTGCTAGTGGCGGTAATGAAGGCACAATTAAGCTGTGGGATCTCAAAACTGCCGAATGTCTTCAGATATTTTCAGGTCATGCTAATGTGGTACTATGTGTGACTTTTGCCCCTCAAGAGCATCTCTTAGCCAGTAGCAGTATCGATCAAACAATCAAGCTATGGAATATCATCACAGGAGAATGTTTGAGAGTATTTTCAGGTCATGCTAATGTAATTAATTCAGTTACATTTAGCCCTCAAGAGCATCTTTTAGCCAGTGGTAGTTATGATCAGACAGTGAAGCTATGGAATACCAATACCTATCAATGCTTAAAAACTTGGCAGGGATATAGTAATCAAGCACTTTCAGTTACTTTTAGTCCCGATAGTCAAATTCTCGCCAGTGGTGGTCAGGATGGCAAAATTAGATTATGGGATAATACAACTGGTAGAGTTATAAAAACTTTAGAAGGACACTCTAACTGGGTTTTTTCAGTAGCTTTTAGTCCTGAACATAACCTTTTAGCAAGTGGCAGTGGCGACCAAACTATCAAACTCTGGGATATCGAAACTGGAAAATCAATTAAAACCTTACTGGGACACACAGCTATAGTACGCTCAGTTACTTTTAGTGCTGATGGTCAAATCTTGTTCAGTGCTAGTGATGATCGAACAATTAGAATATGGGATGTTGCGACTGGTAATCTCAAGCAAACCATACAGGGACACCAAGCTGAAGTTTGGGCGATCGCTCTTAATTCTGACCTACAAATCTTAGCCAGTGCCTCGTTTGATCAAACAGTTAAATTATGGGATATCAATACTGGTGAGTGTTTAATGGCTTTAAACGAACACACAAGTTGGGTTTGGTCAGTTGCTTTTAGTCCAGATAACCAAACTTTAGTTAGTACTAGTGCCGATCAAACTATTAGAATTTGGAATCTTAATACTGGAGAATGCCAAAACATTTTGCGTGACGATATGGGACATTCACAAGTAATCGCCATCAACATTGATGGTCAAACAATAGCTAGTTGCAGTCAAGCTCACAATCTCAAACTATGGCAAATCAAGACTGGAGAATGTTTACAAACTTTCAGTGGTCATCAAGCTTTAATCAACTCCATTGCTTTTAGTCCTGATGGTTACACTTTAGTCAGTAGTAGTGAAGATGAGACAATTAAACTTTGGGATGTAAAAACTGGTCAGTGCCTCAAAACTTTAATAGTGGATAAACCTTATAAATCGATGAATATTAGGGGGGTTAGTGGTTTATCTCCAGCCAATTTCAATAATCTTCAGGCTTTGGGAACAATTCAATAAAGTTTTTAAACTAAAAACTAATATTAATCCATCGATTGACACTACAGCAGAAGTTACAAGTTTAATTGCCGATAAAAATCTGCTTCAATAGTTAAAGGTGTTTCTGTCAAGCCTCTGTTGATAAAAGTAATTAGAAAACTAGCTGATAATTGGGGTAGATAGACGCTACTTTCTATTTCTTCATATTCCCCATCAATCAAACAATAAAACTTAATTTCACTGTTGAACCAAAACCAAACTTCTTTAATTCCCAAATATTTATACTTTTCCAAATCAGCAACGCTACCGCTTGTGTATGTCACTTCTACAGCCAAATCTGGAAGAGATTTATCCGTTTCAAAAGCAAAACTATGATCTGGCTCTTTACCAGCCAAAGGAGGATTTTTTAAAGTAGTCGAACCCATCGGAAAATAAGCTAGATCGTACTTGCGACAGTAAGTTTTAATTAAACCATTGATAATTTCGGCTATCCGCTCATGATTTTTACTCGGGGACACTATTGTTATGACTCCATTCAAATAGGATATGCGATACCCCAAATATTCCTCAGTTAATTTTTCATAGTCATCCCAAGTCATCTGTGCCAAACTCAGAATTTGGTCAGCACGGCTAGCACGATTAACGTCAATAGGAATGTTTAATAAATCTGTGAACACTAATAGACCTCTTGTATAAGTATCCAAAATCCTGGTTAGGTGAAGTCAAAAGTCAAAAGTATCGGCTTGTCTATTAATATTTTATCTTGAAGCAAGCAACTTCATTTTTTATAAATCCAATTCCAGCGATCGCATAGCGGAGGCTTCGCCTCATCGCCGAAGGCGTGGCTGCGCCAATCGCTCTTATAGTCAACTTTCTTCGAGATCATTGAAAATATTACAATTAGTGGTAACATTGCGTTCTAACTTTGATTTAAGTTGAAAAAAATTCAATTTAACGATTTAGAGGATTCTATAATTGATATGGTCACTAATAGCCAAGCCAAACTAGCGCGAGTTTAATTAAGAAAGCATGAGTCCAAGAAAACTAACTGAAGACGACAAAAAAGCAATTCTCAAACTGTATCGTAACTCGGAAGCCACTACCTCAACCTTGGCAACCCAATACGAGGTGAGCAGTTCGACGATCAGTCGCTTTCTTAAAAATAAATTATCGTCAACAGAATATGAAGATTTAATTCAACAAAAACGTTTGGCGCGTACTCCTAGAGGCGAAAAATCGGCGAGTGATGAACCATTAACTATCAGTAATCAAGAGCCTCAAATTATCTCTGAGCCTGAAATAAAACCAGAGACACCAAAATCTCCAGAAACAGTGGCGATCGCACCAACTGCACCCGAATCTCCATCATTACCAATACGTCGCCGTCGTCGTCGTTCTTCTGGCAGTGAGATAAACGAATCTGAGCTTATCACTACCGAAAGCAGCAAGTTAGAAAATTCACTAGAGGATTATTCACCCATTAGCCAACCAACAACTGCAACTAATACTACAGAAGTAGCTCCATCTAAAAGCAATCGTTTAGTTCTAAAAACCGAGCGAGTCAATCTCGAAGAAGAAGACGATGAGAACGAAGTAGATATAATCACTCTCAAAGAAATGTTGGGAGAAGATTTAGAAGACATCAACGATGTAGACGATGATGAAGAAGACGATGATGATTGGGAAGATGACGAGGATGATAACGAAGAACTGTTAACTTACTCTGGTAGAAGTGCTACTTTGAGTAATGTTCAAATTCTGCCTCTTTCTCAAGCATCTTTTCCCAGAACTTGTTATTTAGTGATTGATCGCTCTGCCGAGTTGATTGTCAAGCCTTTGGCAGACTTTGCTGATTTAGGCGCAATTCCTCAAGCAGAAATTAAGCAAAAAACTCTGCCTGTATTTGATAACCATCGTATTGCTAAACGTTTTTCCCACCGTCGTGAGCGAGTGATTAAAGTGCCTGATGGTCGGATGTTACAAAAAACTTCCCAATATCTTCAAGAGAAAGGAATTACCAGACTATTGATTGATGGGCAAATTTACTCTCTGTAGTAAGCTGTTACGCATTTAAGTTACTAGTTAAGAAAGGAGTCAGAAGTCATTACTCGTTACTAAAACCGTTATAGGTTATAGGTTAATTAAGCCTAGTGCCTATTTATCAGTAATTACTAATCTCTTTATTGACTAGATTGGGATTGTGGCTTGAAAGTTTCTAAAGCAGTTTGATGACTACCATTGTGATTAGACCAAAATTTTTGCAACTCAAATAAATCCTTGGTGTTTATCTGTAAATCTTCTGTGGGGAAATTGTGCATAGCTTCAATAATTGTCCAACCATCAGAATTATCGGGGGTATCGGCAGCTTCAATTAGAGCAGAACGAATGGCATAAAAACCATTACGCTCAGGGTGGGTTTTTATTGCTGAACCTAATTCCTGAAGAAACTTTTCACCTTCCGAAGTATTAGTAAACTCATACATTTTGACGCGATCGCATTGAAAACGATTATTTAACCAATTACGTAATTGTATTAAGGCTTTTTTATCTAAAAATTTGGCATAAAGGCGAAATTCATCGGTTATTTCTCCTGTAGTGGCATATTTTTCTAAAGATTTAACCGAAATATCGCCATTAAAAGGGCCATAAATTAAAGTGATTTTTTCAGCAGAGAAAGCTGGTTGTGTAATCATCACTACAACTGATAACCCTAAACTAATTGTCGTTAGGGGATTAAAAATATAATTTTGGTGAATTGCAAATAAATGTTTCATTATCTTTAAGAATCACTAATTTTTTTAGAACTGCATATAATCTGGATAGCTCTATTTCCAAAAGTGCAATGAATGAGTCTAGTCAATCTCTCCTTACTCTAGCTGTTGATATTGGTGGCAGCGGAATTAAAGTCATGATTTTAGATACCGAAGGTAATCCTCTTAGCGATCGCCAACGTCTCAAAACTCCCGAACCAGCTAAACCTGAAGAAGTAATTGAAACTATTATTACCTTGGCACAACCTTTAGAATTTGACCGTGTTTCCGTAGGGTTTCCTGGTGTAGTACAAAATGGTTTGATCAAAACTGCTGTTAACTTAGATCCAGATTGGCTGCAATACGACTTAGCCACCAGTTTAAGTCAGTTGCTCTCCAAGCCTGTAAAAGTAGCTAACGATGCTGATATTCAAGGGTTGGGAGTAATTGCTGGTCAAGGAGTCGAGCTGGTAATTACTTTGGGAACAGGATTTGGTTCAGCTTTGTTTGTTGATGGCAAATTAGTACCGAACCTAGAAATGGGACATCATCCTTTCCGTAAAGGTGAAACCTACGAACAACAATTAGGTAGGGCAGCTTTAGATAAAGAAGGGAAAAAGAAATGGAATAGTCGTCTAGAAAAAGCGATCGCTACTCTAGAACATTTGTTTAATTATAATAGTCTCTATATTGGTGGCGGAGAAACAAAAAATATTAGCTTTAATTTACCAAAAAACGCCAAAATTGTTCCCAATGTCTCAGGACTGCTGGGAGGTATTAAACTGTGGAGTAATTAGCTTAGTAACCAACAATTCTCATTTTGGAAAAAAGAGCAAATTTAGTTCTCTTGGTCGTCATGATTAAACAGTTTGGGTGCGATTAACTTTGCTAGTCTCGTAGGCGATCGCGACTAACAGTTTCAATCGCTCGCAACGTAAGCACTCAGAAACACTATTTGATTTACCATTTCTTCAGCAGATTTAGTAGCTATAAGTTTCAAGACTCGACGCATTTGCTCGCCAATTGAGTATTCTTGTGATGAAATAATAATTCCAAAATGAGTTTGACCTTCAACTATATAAGTGCTGTGCAACTGACAAAAATCACCAACATTAAACGTATACAAAACTCGTTGCTGTTCAGTTGCTAGAATTAGCTGATCTTGATCACTAAAGCTGCTTGTCCCAAGTTCTCCAACCGTTATAATATCTATCTTTCGCGCTCTTAAAGCTCTGACAAACCGACGATCCATTGAATCTTCATCGATCAACAGCCTAATCAGACTCATACTAATTGC
Source organism: Waterburya sp. (assembly GCA_051658085.1). GTDB lineage: Bacteria > Cyanobacteriota > Cyanobacteriia > Cyanobacteriales > Xenococcaceae > Waterburya. The sequence continues at coordinate 35,987 of JBOFLX010000115.1, read as the reverse complement.
CCCATTTCGGCAGCAAGTCTCTCGTAGTCAGCTTTCTCAGCAGCCAAGTAATTTTCAATTTCCTCTGGGTTGGCATGGTAGTAAGTCAAAGCTGCATAAACTTGAGCCAATGTCAAATTACCTATTCGCTCAACAATCTCTTCTGCGTTCAGTCCCATCTTGTACCAAGCTGCAACTCGCTGAACAGATACCCTAGTTTGGTCAATTCGAGGACGACCACCAAGAATTCCTTGTGTACTAACAATTAGTGTGCCAATATCGATAACAGATTGCATACCCCAGCTTTCTACATTTTGCTTGTATTATAGCCCAAGAAAATAAGACTTTTTCCTGCACTGAATCAAAGAATGAAGCAAACTATAAGGTATAGTTGAAACTGCCTTAATTAGGTTAACTAAGAGCAAATTAACGGATTAAATACCAATTAACAAAAGCATTTTGTCCTTTACCGACTATCGATTTCTTGGCGACTTTAAATCCCAATCGCTGATAAAATTTGACATTCATCTCTCTTTGGGTATCTAAAATAGCAGGAAAACCAGAAGGCTCAACTACTTGCTGCAATTGTTGTTTTAAAACTTTAGTACCAACTCCTTGTCCTCTCAACTCTGAGGCTACTACCATATTGTTAAGATACCAGGCTGGGGTGTCATTTAGAATTTGTTTTTTAGCAGTAGCATTTGCCTTGACTACCTCAAACATATTTTGAAAACTTCCCCAACCAAATCGAAATGGTATTGTTAGTAATCCTGCTCTTATCTGAGATAGAAACCTAACAGAATCGGCATTAGGAGGATTCCAAAAACCCATTGCTTTAATCTGCCTTGTGCCTGGTGGCTGGCTTGATTCAACTAAGGCAAAGCTTCGACCAATATTTTTCTGTGGACTAAGATTTAGCTTAAGATTAGCTCCCAATATCCATTTAAGTGCTTTTAATCTGTGGTGACTATTAGGAAATATATATATGTGCGCAGGATTATCGAAGAAAGCTGTCGCTATAAAACTAGCAGCACAGTCTAAATCTTGTGATGTTAACTCCACGGTTTTTAGGTTCATGTTTTTAAGTCGATTTCATAGTTAAAACTTCTCTGGCAATTCTAATCTTAGCTTTCAATGCTGAAGTTTCAGGGCGACCGTGACCATCCATACCATAATAGCTATCAAAAACTGACTGATTATCAACTCCTTTAGTTGTAAATCTTTCTAAATACATTTGATAAAATTGCCAGTTTCTTTTATGTAGATGATCATTTACATTAGCTAGGATATAAATATTAGAAATGCTATTTAATTTCTGCTGAAATCGACGCATACAAGAAAGCTGATCACCAAAATTTTCTAGTAGTTGTTTAGGTTCATTTATCCCAAATAAAATCTTCATGAGACGATGTTTATCATGGATAAATATCTGACTGTTGACAGCTAAAACATTAACTTTTTGCTTAAAATAAGTACTGCTTAATAATGCTCCGAAAGTTCCCGCAGAAGAGCCAAATAACATTGTGTTATGAGTACTAATATTTGCTAAATTACAAATAGTTTCTAACACTTCCGCAATTAGTTTAACAAAATTTACTTCTGTTGAACCTGCATAATAACTAGAAGTAATACCAGGAATAAACTGCCCTGGATCGCTGACACTAATCACAGAAATATCATGATCATCAAAAGCAGAGATACAACCCTCAAAGGGGATTTTTTGTTGTTTGAGTGAATAATCTTGGAACGATAAATTTTGATAATCGGGATTGGCACTTTGAAAATAAATATTAAGCTTGTGAGAATTTTCTTTGAGATAGCAAAAAAGATAAAAAAAGGGAAGATTATATAACTTTTGTCCTAAAGGGTAGTAGATTTTATAAACTACTGGTTCACCAATAAATAAATCTGATTTCTGTAGTTGCTGCGGATCTAAAATAATGACTTCGCGAAAAATACTGGGAATATAACCAAAAATTTGCTTATTATACTGACTAGGAATTACTTGTAAAGCATAGGTAAGCAATTTAGCAATTTTAGTAAATTGTCTCTGTTGTTTAAAAATTTCAAATTGACTCTGAATTTTGTGTGCTAGAGCGATCGCCTCAGTATCCATATAAACTATTTTCCGCCTATTTTAACCGCGTAAGCAAATTTTGGTTACAAATTCCACCAATTAAAAATAAGGTGATTATCATGGCTAAGTTAGATAAGCTCATTACTAAATTGATTAATAGTCAATATGTCAAAGAAAAAACCGAATCTACCCAAACAACTAATTCAAGGTAAAGCTGGTAGAGCAGAAGCGAAAGTACCATCCGCTAGTGGCGGAGATGGCGGTATAGATACTAACTGGAAAGATATCAACTGGACTCCTAAAAAGCTAAGTTTAGCGATCGCCTTTTTAAGTATTCCTTACCTCATTGCAGTCATTGGTACTTTTAGGTCGGGAAACATTTTAATCGCTATGGTTTTAGTCGGTTTGGGACTTTTTGTTGGCTTATTATATCTAGCTTTACGCATGATTGAGAAAGGAGATTTTTAATTAATTATCCCTTTACACATACCACTTGCTTCAAAGTGGCAACAACTTCAACTAAATCTGATTGTTGTGCCATTACTTCTTCAATGGGTTTATAAGCCCCAGGAATTTCATCGATAATTTTGGAATCTTTACGACATTCAACTCCTTGGGTTTGTGTAATCACATCTTCAACAGTAAACTGTTGTTTGGCTTTCGTACGCGACATTAATCGTCCTGCACCATGACTACAAGAGCAATAGCTATCGTGGTTGCCTTTGCCTTTGACAATATAAGATTTTGTTCCCATTGAACCTGGAATAATCCCATAGTCTGATTCTTGGGCGCGTACTGCCCCTTTACGCGTAACATACACCTCTTCGCCGAAATGGACTTCTTTTTCGGCATAGTTATGGTGACAATTTACCGATAACAAAGGCTTGGTTTCTTTACCGCCAGTGACAAATTCTTCTACTATTTTTTTAAACCGCCCCATCATTACATCGCGATTAAAACGAGCATAGTCTTGCGCCCATTGTAAATCTCGCCAATAAGATGCGAATTCAGGTGTACCAGCGACAAAATAAGCTAAATCAGGGTCAGGCAAACTAATATTAGCTAATTTGGCAAGTTTTTTACCTGTAGAAATATGGCACTCAGCTAGTTTATTCCCAATGTGTCGTGAACCAGAATGGAGCATTAACCAAACATAGTTTTCCGTATCCAAACACAATTCAATAAAGTGGTTGCCACCTCCTAAAGAACCCATTTGTTCTACAGCCTTGTTGTCTAAATCCTGTACCCCTGGGTGTAATTCTTTAAAATCTTGCCAACCCTGCCAATTACTGACGGTTTTCTCAACATTCTTATTACCCCATCTACCCACAGGAATAGAACGCTCAATTTGATGGCGAATTTTCTTTAGTTTGCCATCCAAGCGATCGCCTGTAAAAGGCATTTTTACCGCAGCCATTCCACAACCAATATCTACCCCAACAGCAGCAGGTATCACAGCGTCCTTAGTTGCAATCACCGAACCCACTAATGCTCCTTTACCTAAATGCACATCGGGCATCAAGGCAACATGCTTGAAGACAAATGGCAGAGAAGCGACATTTTTTGCCATCTGAGTTTCTTTCCCAGCTAGTTCATGATTTGCCCAGGACAATACTGGTTTACTACTTGATATGTTTAATTGTTCGTGTGGCATAAATTTAATAGCTCTAAGTTCTATGCTTGAAGCTGAACTGAAATTATCGAATACCTATCTATCTAATCATTGAACATTCAACATTGAACATTAAACATTGAATACCGTTGATAAATGATAAATGTTAAATGAAGTGACTCCTGATTTCTATTTTTAAAACAGATCTATTAACTAGATTTCTGCAACATTCCCTTAAACGTATTAACCTCTGGTAAAGATATTCCTTCAGCTTGAGAAGAATTAACCATTAACTGCAATACTTCTTTGGCGTTTTTCAAGGCTTCTTCGTAGGTATCTCCATAAGTTTGACAAAGTTCTCCCCACTCTGGCAATGTAACTACAAAACAATTATCTTTTTTAGACCATTGGATCAGCATACTGTAATTTAACATTTTGATTCTGCTCCGCGATAGATTAATACTGGGATGGAACTCGATTCGGCAAAACTATTTAATTCAGTCAAGATCTATATGCTGGCTTCATTTTAGTTGTTTCGACATCGATAGTATTTTCCCAGTGTTTATTCAATCTTAAATAAAGATCTTCGGAACGTCATTTTATTGATCATTTAACATTGATCATCTTTGTTGCGACTGGATTTTGAAATACTACTTCCTACTTTCTACTTTCTACTTACGAGCAGGTTACTGTAAATATCTTAATCTAACTTTGTACGGCTAACAAATGCTCAAGTAAAATTTTTGTGCCAATAATAATTAAAATAAATCCTCCAGCAATTTCAATTTTATTTTTTAATAAATCACCACAAAAATGTCCTAAATATACTGACGCAAAAGAACAAATGAAAGTAATAATACCAATTGAAGCAACTGTTTGTAAGATTGTGTATTTAATCATTGATAAGCCAAAACCAGCAGCTAAAGCATCAATACTAGTAGCGATCGCTAAAATAAGTAAAGTAGACAAATCCAAGGGATTAAATGGTTTTTCTTCATCAGGAATTAAAGCCTCATAAATCATTTTTCCACCGATGAAACCTAACAAAACAAAAGCAATCCAATGATCGATCGCGACTAGATATCCTCTGAAACTTAATCCCGATAACCAACCAAGCAAAGGCATAATTGCTTGAAAAATTCCAAAACATAAAGCAATTTTAATGGCTTTATTGAGAGAAATATGTTTAATTGTTATCCCACTACTGATGGAGACAGCACAGGCATCGGCTGCTAAACCCAAAGCTAAAAATAATGTTTGAAATAACTGCACAATTACTCTTTTTTAATTAAGTTGCTCTTAATTGTAAGTTATTTTGTATCTTTTAAACTTTCATAATTAACTCATTTTTTTATCACTATTGATTCAATTTTTGGAATTTGAAAAAACAAAATTAATCCTAATTTTTATTATTAGTAATTAAATCAGTTAATGTATTGACCAGGCGATCGCTCTCTAAAGGTAAAATATCCTTACCGTGGAGCATTTCTTGTAGCATCAGAAAATAAACGAGACTACCTACCATAATTCTGGCGGTGGCTTCAGGATCGCTAATTTTTAGTTGAGGATGGAATTGTAAGTATTGAGCTAAAGTTGTAATTCCTGGTTTAGCCAGGTTATTGACATAAGCTCTAGCTAATTCGGGAAAACGCCCCGACTCGCCAATAATAATCCGAATAAAATTCTGAAAAGTGCGATCGCTTTGAATATTAGTCAGCATCTTAGTCGCCATCGCTGATAATACTTGTTTAGGATTTTCTGCAAAAGATTCTGGAGTTTGTAAACTCATAATTTGCTGAAATTTATCTTTAACTAAATTTTGGATTACCGCATTAAACAAGCTTTCTTTATCCCCAAAATGACTATAAACTGTTGCTTTAGAAACTTTAGCTACTTTCGCCACCTTATCCATGCTAGTAGCAGCATAACCATGCTTAAGAAACTCTTGCATTGCACCTTGAAGAATTGCTGCGGTTTTCTCTTCTGATTTGGAACGTTCAGACATTTTGGTGTTGCTATTGATCATAATTTTTATTTATTCTTGGACAAGCCGATTTACTAAACTAATCCGTTTAGTTTTATTATATAAAATCAATTTCATCTATTGTTCCAAGAACATTAATTTATAAGTTTTAAACTAGGTCTGTATCTTTTTTACCTTTTAACTTTTGACTTTTGACTTTTAACTTTTGACTTTCTTTACCCTTGCACTATTTGTTTAATAGTCGTAAACGATTCGACACCAATTAAACCTTGACGATATCCCTTTTGATTAGACATTCCTAAAAACACGTCGTTACCACCTTCAGGATTGCGAGAAAACTTGGGGGAAGTATTTACATAAACTAAGGCACTATCAACACTTTGAGCAAATAGACGACCTTCTTGATAAGATTCTGTGACAATGCAGTCTGCATGACCACTACTATAACGATTAATCCAAGAAATAGCTCGAGGTAAATTATCTACGTAATGAAATGCTACCTTTTTATTCAAATATGGCTTTCTCCATTCTTCAGATTGCATAATCTTTAAATATTCAGGAAACTCTTCTACTAAAACTTCATCTCCTCGTAGACTAAATCCCTGTTGTTGCAGATTATGAAATAAAGATTCTAAAGCTGAAGATTTAATATTTTTATTGACTAATACTTTTTCAATCGCATTAACCGCATCGGGTTCACTATCGTGGCTATCAACAATTACCTGACGAATTAATTCCAAATCACCGCTAAGTGACCAATATAAATAGCAATTACCAATAGTAGTTTTGAGAACTGTAGCGGTTGCCTTTTCTGCTACTTGCTGAACCAAACTCGGACGACCATAAGGGATAACTAAATTAAGATAACGATCTTGAGTAACTAATTCTTGAACCGAAATTCCTGAATCAGGAAAAACAGCTTCAATAGAACTTATTGGTAAATCACTAGCGACTAAAGCTTTTTTCAAAAGCTCTGCAATGGTTTGATTGGAGTTACTGGCGGTACTACACCCCCTCGTAATCAGACTGTTACCCGTTTTCAAACACATTCCCGCAGCAATCACGGCTAATTCAGGCAATGCTTCGTAAACCAAAGCAATTGTCCCCAAAGGGATTAATTGACAATAGGTTTGAGAGGGTTCTAACTGATAGGGAGCATTAATTAAGCGTTTGGTTGGGTCTGCTGATTGAGATAACTGTTTTAAAATAGCAACAGTCATTTCTAATCTTTCGGGAGTTAACTTTAACCAGTTGACAATTGGTTCAGCTACCGCCATTTCACGGCTCATTTCTAAGTCTAAAGTATTGGCTTCGAGTATTTCATCAAAACTATTTTCTATCACCTCAGCTAATACTAATACTCCTTGTCTTCTTTTTGCTCCTGAAGTTTGAGCAAGTTTGACAGCAGCTTGATTAGATTCTCGAACTATACTCAGCATTGGTTTTGATGAACTTTGCATTGCTTTATTATTAATGCCGATAAACTAAAAACATCATCAGGATCAGCAGGATCATCACAATGAGAAATAATACTGCCCAAGAAATAATACTCTGCGCGTTCACCCAACGCAACATTAAAGGCAAGATCACTACGGCAAAGATGGTCGAACCAAAGACCAAAACTACCATTGTTGATAGGTAACTTTGTGTCCAGCGAGCATAAGCATTTTTCCAGCGATTTCCTGTCCATCGCCAAGACTTTCTGTGATAGATTGAGGACAATTGTTCAATTATCTGACCATCCTTTTTTACCACAAAAATCTGTTGACAGCGATCGCAACCTAAAGCTTCTGTCAAAACAATCGGCTTCAAGTTGCCTTTCCGCCTGCACGGACAGGGATATTCACTACTTAAATCTATTTTCTGTATTTTATAAGGACGCACAAGAACTGATTAGAGCTATTAAAAATCAACTGCTAAATATACTTTAATATTTTATTTGTAGAGATAAATATATTATCTTCTACTATTTTCTTGGCACTCCTCTAATTTAATTTTAATAAAGCCGTAAGATTTCGTTAGCTTTATCTTTGTTTTAGTTTACCTTGCGTTTTAAGTTTTGTTAAAGCGGGTGACGCGATTCGAACGCGCGACATTCACCTTGGCAAGGTGACGCTCTACCACTGAGCTACACCCGCAAATTTGCCTGACTTACATATGATGAATGATTTTGAAATTCATGTCAACCTTTTTGAGAGAAATTTTTTTTCCATATAAATTAGTCTTCATCAGCAACAACAGGAAAATTACCAGAGCGTTCTGAGGGAATAGCAGCAATAATGGCATCAATTACTTTAGAAATTGGGATAATTTCTAACCCAATATCATCGGGTAAACTTTGACCTTTGGGAACGATCGCCCGTTTGAAACCCAGTTTAGCTGCTTCTTTAAGACGCAATTCCATCTGGGAAACCAGACGCACCTGTCCTCCTAATCCGACTTCCCCAATTAAGACAGTACGGGGATCAACAACGCGATCGCGAAAACTAGCGACAATAGCGATCGCCACTCCCAAATCCGCAGCAGGTTCACCCACACCCAACCCACCCACAGAAGAAACATAGGCATCAAGTTTCGATAAGGGTACACCAACTCTTTTTTCCAGTACTGCTAATATTTGTTGTAAACGATTATAGTCAATGCCAGTAGTCGAACGACGGGGAGAAGTGTAGCTAGTAGGACTAACTAGTGCTTGTACTTCGACGACAATGGGGCGAGTACCTTCACAGGCGACAATAATAGCTGTACCGGGGGTAGCTTCATCTCGATTGCCTAAAAAGAGTTCCGAAGGGTTTTCTACCTCAACCAAACCCCGTTCTGCCATTTCAAAAATCCCAATTTCGTGAGTTGCGCCAAAACGATTTTTAACCGAACGTAGAAGACGATGAGAAGCATAGCGATCGCCCTCAAAATAGAGTACAGTATCTACCAAGTGTTCTAACACTCTCGGTCCTGCGATCGCTCCTTCTTTAGTTACATGACCGACAATTAAGAGAGTAATATTTTCTCTTTTACCAACCTGCATCAAAGCGGAAGTACATTCCCTAACTTGAGCGACAGAACCAGGAGAAGAAGTTAAAGCAGCAAAGTGCAAGGTTTGAATACTGTCAATAACTGCTACTTGGGGTTTTAATGATTCTAATTCCCGTAAAATCTCCTCTAAATCGGTTTCTGGCATGACATAGAGATTATTTTCTTTTTTAGATTTTCCTTTACCATTACTGCCGTTGCCATTTCCAGATGATTTGTCGGCTTCTGGAGGAATGTCTGCTACATCTAAGCGCGAAGCTCGTAATTTAACCTGTTGACCCGATTCTTCTGCCGAAACATAGAGAATACGAGGTAAACTATGAGACAATTTATTGGCTACCTGTAGTAGCAAAGTCGATTTACCAATTCCAGGATCACCACCAATCAATACTAGAGAACCAGGAACAACACCACCCCCCAAGACGCGATCAAATTCTCCATAACCCGAAGGAAACCTTTGCTGAACATCATTATTAATCTCGGAGAACTTTAAAGAAACTCTTGGTTGCGCTACTCCAGATGCTTTATTACTAGAACGAGTGCTAGATTGCCAGCCTCCCCGACTATGCGTCCCCCCACCACCAACTTCAACAGGTTCTTCAGAAATTGTGCCAAACTCATTACACTCTTTGCATAATCCAAACCATTGGTTATACTCAGCACCACATTCATTGCAGATATATATTTGTTTAGATTTTGCCATTTTCTTAAGAAAAATTAGAGATATATAGAAATCAAAAAATAAATTAGTAAACTTATATGGATAATCTTAGTCTCAATCCTAAGAAATTTTAAAACCCTCAAAGATAAATTAAATCTGAAAAAACTGGTGAATTGTGCGAAATATTAAGATAATCTCCCTAAGATGGATATCTGGCTTCACTAGACAACATCAACAAGATAATCTAGATCATAAGGTAAAAGTAAATTTAACTTAAATATCGGTAACTTAACTTAAATAAGGAGTGTATAATAATTTGGAAACTAATAAAGAGAAAATTTTGGTGGTAGATGACGAGGCTAGCATTCGTCGCATTCTAGAAACTCGTCTATCGATGATTGGCTATGACGTAGTAACTGCTGCCGATGGTGAAGAAGCTCTAGAAACTTTTCGTACTGCGGAACCTAGCTTAGTAGTTCTCGACGTGATGATGCCCAAGTTAGACGGTTATGGTGTCTGTCAGGAATTACGTAAGGAATCAGATATTCCAATTATTATGCTCACAGCTTTAGGAGATGTTGCCGATCGCATTACAGGGTTAGAATTAGGTGCGGATGATTATGTAGTTAAGCCTTTTTCTCCTAAAGAGCTAGAAGCGAGAATTCGTTCTGTTTTACGCCGAGTTGATAAGAACGGTGCGCCTGGTATTCCAAGTTCAGGAGTAATTCATGTTGGCTCAATCAAAATTGATACTAATAAACGTCAAGTATACAAAGGTGACGAACGGATTCGCTTAACAGGGATGGAATTTAGCTTACTAGAGTTACTTGTAAGTCGTTCTGGTGAACCTTTTTCTCGTTCGGAAATTCTCCAAGAAGTCTGGGGTTACACTCCTGAACGTCATGTAGATACGCGCGTGGTAGATGTTCATATTTCTCGCTTGCGTGCCAAGCTGGAAGATGATCCTAGTAATCCTGAGCTTATTTTGACCGCAAGAGGTACAGGCTATTTATTTCAACGTATTTTAGAAGCAGGAGAGGAGTAAAAAAGTAGAAAGTAGAAAGTAGGAAGTAGAAAGTTACAAAAAAGGTAGTAGGTAGTAGGTAGTAGGTAGTAGGAGTTAGACTACATAACAATGAAAATGTGTTTTTAAGTCAGCTATTCATGAGTAAATCTGATGCCAATCATATATTAAGACTGCTGCCGTTTTTTGCTGGTGGCTTAGGTGGCTTATTACTGTTGGTTAATCGTTTGCTGACGATACAGTTAACTGATTCTCAAGCACGTTCGGATGCGCTGGGGGTTATTGAAGGGGCAGTTTTGATTTTAGTAGGCTTGTTATGGCAGCAGATTCAAGCAAAACCCCCTGATACAGTAACTTTAATAGGGGAAACTGGTTTAGAATTTGCGACTGAACTTTCCGAAACGGTCAAAACAGAATTAGCCTGGGCATCGCACTTATTACTAACCAATACAGTAACGCGATCGCTAGTTGTCTATTATGCTGGTCAAACTCTTCTCAGGCGTGGTGTTTTAGGCAAAAATTCACAGGTCAAGCCAGGAGCGATCATCGAGCGAGTTTTAGCTAAAGGCAAGCCTGTATATTTAGTTAATCTCAATTTATATCCAGGTAAAGTGGAATTCGATTATTTACCCGAAAATACTCAAGGAGTAATCTGTCAACCAATTGGAGATCAAGGTGTCTTAATTTTGGGCGCAAATGCCCCCCGTAGCTATACAAAGCAAGATGAAGCCTGGATTGAAGGTATTGCTGATAAATTGGCTGTGACTTTGAAATTAGAATAAGCTGTTACGCATTTAAATTACTGGTTGAGAAAGGAGTCAGGTAGGGGAGCCGTAAGTTTGGCGACGTACAGGAGTCAGGAGTTAAGAGTCAGGAGTCAAGAAAAGGGTTTCAACCTAATTTTCTAATAGAATAGTATGCAATTTAAATACGCTTTAGCTGAGTTTTTTAGTACAGATTTAAGATTTAAGAAGATTGGTTTACCGTTTAGTTATTAATCCAGACCAAATACAAAAGCAGCAGATTACTCTAGATGCTCAACAACAGCATTATTTATTACGAGTATTGCGGTTAGAAAATAGCGATCGCTTTATTGCCTTAGATGGTATCGGTAATGCTTGGTTAGCAGAAATTAACGAGCAATCTGCCCAAATTATTGAAACAATAGATATTAAGACGGAATTATCTGTATCTCTGACTCTGATTACCGCTCTACCTAAAGGAAGCGGTTACGAGCAAATAGTACGTTGTTGTACAGAATTGGGGGTAAGTAATTTTATTCCCGTAATTAGCGATCGCACTATTCTTAAGCCTAGTCTTAGTAAAGTTGAACGTTGGCGTAAGATTGCCACCGAAGCAGCAGAACAATCGGAAAGACAAATTGTCCCGACTATTTTTGAGCCAGTTAAGTTTGTCACCGCAATTCAAAATACTTCTAATACTTCTACTCAAGCTAAATATATCTGTGTTGCTCGTGGGAATATCCCCTCTCTCTGGAATTGTTTACAAACTACAAATTCTTCAGAAATAATCATTGCTACGGGTTGTGAAGGGGGATGGACAGAAACAGAAGTAGCAAATGCGATCGCGAATGGTTATCAGCCAGTTTCTCTTGGTAATCTTATTCTTAGAGCAGTTACCGCTCCTATTACCGCTAGTTCTTTGGTTATGGCTATATCAACTTAAACAAGAATGTTATGGCAATTTAACTAGCGCGATAAGCAGGAAAGAATTGGGAGCTTTGTAACTCTTCTACCGATTTATTCAGGGTTTTAGCTCTAAATTGCAGTAAATCGTTATATAAAATACTATCAACCACCATTCTACAAGTCAAAAATTCGTGTGTTTGTTGAGAAAAGCCTGATTTAAAAGTATATAAGTTATCTTTCATCCCACCAACTCCACCACCAAGATGCAAATATTTATTACCTCTAGCTTTTGCCCATAAACGCATATAATGTAAGAGCAAGTTAAATGGGGATTGTTTGAGAAATTCGGTTTTTGTACCACCTAAATGCGCCTGTACAATTCCACAAGATTCAAAAAATAAACTACCACAGACCATTCTGCCTTCAAATTCGACTATCCCTAACTGTACTTTATCTCCCAGTTGTAACAATCCTGTAAAATAATCACGGCTGAAGTAATAAATATCTTGGGCTTGCACCCGATCCATAGTTTCTTTATAGATGGCAATAAACTCATCCATGTATTGACTAAATGCTACTGTGCGAGCAGTTAATCCTAATCTCATACATTTGTTAATTGTACTTTGATGTCCTTTGCGCGTCTTTGCCCATATTTGATCTTCGTCTAAAGTTAAATCGATTGAGACAGTTAAACCATTTTCATGAAAAGGATTTGAGGAGAATTTACAGATAAATTTCTCACTTAAAATTGGATGTAAACGTAAAAAAGCAGAACAAACACCTTTTGATTGTAGAGTATGACGAAATTTTTGTAGAGCTAAATCAGGAAATCCAGAGGTATTGGCAGCAGCATCACTCATCAAAATACCAGGATAACCATAAGGTGAAATAACATCATAGATCTTTAGATAAGTAGAATCAAGTATATCTTCACAAGAACGCAGCAAATAGGGAGCAAAAAAAATTCTATCTTTGTCTTCCAGCAAAAAGGCTTCGGGAGTTGTTTGTGTACGTTGAGCATCTAAAGCAACATATTCTGGTAAATGATATACATCATGCAATAAATTTTTAAGAGTGTTCGACCACTTAGAATTGTTGACATCTAATATTTCAATTCTCATCGTTAGTTTTTTGTCTAAAAATACACATTATTGTAAGCTAAATAATTTCTTTACTAATATCCCTCTTCTGTCACTTTCCGAAAATAAAGAATAGTAAAAATGTGATTTATCCATCAGGAAAATAAGGATAAAACTGATTCATCAAAGCAATTAGCTTATGAAAACCAAGTAGTAAATGATGATTAGGAAAAACTTCTAGCCAGGGAACAATTAACCACAATAAAATAGTAGGTTGAATGATTAAGCGAAGGTTGTTTAAAGTAGTTTTCCACTTATTAGCTCTAACTTTCTGATTGTCTGGCATCCAGACTCCGTGGTTACTTCTAATTGCCAAGACCCAAGCTAATCTGACTTCGGGAAATAAATCTTTGTAGCTGCTACAATACTCATCAATCACTGATACTGTCGGTTGTGCATCTCTCTTCAAATGTTTGATGATTTGTAATTCTACATCCATTACCATCTCTACTTTCTGACGATTTTATCTTTTTACTTCTTCATTCTAATTCTCGAAGAGTGACATAAGAGGGATATTTCTATCCATCAGTAGATTGATTTTGACCAGACAACAGGAAAAATATCAGGATCACTAAAGTCAGGCTCGCCATTGGACAAACGGCGACATAATTGTTCGTCAAAAATATGGATTTCTTTACCTTGGTGATTAGTATAAACTCGATAGTGGTTATCCTTGTCTTGAAGATGTACTGCCAATGCTTGGCGATGCTTTTGGCTACGATTAGGATAGCTACCGTGGATTGTCCAGCCATGATGAAAACTAACCTGACCCTTTTTCAAAGTCATAGGTATTTTAACTACTTTTTTCCCCTCGGTCTGGAATTGTTCTGCTAAATTCGTGAGATTGGAGTTATTAAAGTGTCTCATATCCTGTAAACCTGACCATTTATGACTTTTATCCAAAACCACTAAGGGGCCTTGCTCTTCGTCACAGTCATGAAAAGGAATCCAGGCAGTCAAAAGCTTATCCGAACTACAAGTTCCCCAATAAGCGCGATCGCTATGCCAACCAACGGCCGTACTAGTCTTATTATGGGGTTGTAAAGCTGGTTTATAGACTAATTGGTCATCTAAAAGACGTATTTCATCAGTTATGGCTAATTTAGCTGCGATAGCGCCAATTATTGGCTGAAGGGCTAACTGTCTTAACTCTTTTTTTTGCAGTGAAACAAACTCATTGTTGCGAACAATCTCGCCATCTTCTGGTTTCCAGTTGCTATAGCCTGTATCAACTTTGAGTGTGGCATCTCTTTCACCTCGATAAAAGGCTTGGCTACCAGCGATCGCTAAATTAATTATGGTTTCTGGGATAACTGATTGAGAAATATACCAGCCATGTTCTTCATAAAAACAAACATCTTTTTCTGTCGGTAAAAGAGCTTGTTGTTCGGGAGTTAAAATTAATTCGTCGGTTTTCATTTTCGTTAAGCTCGTACGCTTTTAAATTGTGTATTATTCTATTCGTGTGGTCATATCGAGTGTCAATGTTATGATTAACTCGGATTAAAACTATTGAGCATTAGTATTTTTTAGTATGGCTATTCTTGTAACAGGAGGAGCAGGGTATATCGGCTCTCACTCTGTCTTAAAATTAATAGAAGAAGGGTACGAGGTAGTTATACTCGATAACCTAGTTTATGGTCATCAAGACCTAGTAGAAACTGTATTAAAGACTAAATTAATTGTCGGTGATACAAGCGATCGCGCCTTATTACAACAAATATTTTCAGATTATCAAATTGAGGCGGTAATGCACTTTGCAGCCTATGCTTATGTAGGAGAATCAGTCACTAAACCAGCAAAATATTATCAAAATAACGTGCTTGGGACTTTCACTCTTTTAGAAGCTATGTTGGAGGCAAACATTAATAAGTTTATTTTCTCCTCTACTTGCGCTACTTATGGTGTGCCTCAAAAAGTACCAATTACCGAAGATCAACCTCAAAATCCCATCAATCCTTATGGCGCAACCAAGTTAATGGTCGAAAGAATTCTCCAAGATTTTGACCCTGCCTATGATTTTCGTTCCGTTTGTTTGCGCTATTTTAATGCTGCGGGGGCTGATCCTCAAGGCAGAATTGGAGAAGACCACAATCCCGAAACTCATCTAATTCCCTTAGTCTTGCAAACTGCTTTAGGTCATCGCGAATCAGTTTCTATTTATGGCACAGATTATGACACCTTTGATGGCAGTTGTGTTAGAGATTATATTCATGTTACCGATCTCGCCCAAGCTCATTTTCTCGCTTTAAAATATCTGTTGGCAGATGGTAAAACAGATGTCTTTAATTTAGGTAACGGTAATGGTTTTTCGGTCAAAGAAGTAATCGAAACAGCCCGTAAGATTACAGGCAAAGAAATTAAAGCCGTAGAATGCGATCGCCGTCCAGGAGATCCCCCTGCTTTGGTTGGCAGTGGAGAAAAAGCTCAGAAAATTTTAGGTTGGCAACCGCAATATGCTGATTTAGAATCGATTGTGACTCATGCTTGGCAATGGCATCAAAAACGTCATCAATAACAATAATCAGTCAATTTATACTTCAGACTTTGGTGATTGTAATTTTGCCAAATAAGTGCCAAAGTCTTCACAGGTGGCATGACCTTCTTGGCTAATGCCATCTTTTTTAATAACTTTCCACACTGTTGCCAGGAGAATTTTTAAGTCCAACCAAAGACTCCAATGATCAACATAAGCAACATCAAGTTTTAGTCTTTTATCCCAATCAAGGGTATTACGGCCACTGGTCTGAGCTAATCCTGTAATACCTGGCAAAACTTCATGACGACGTGCTTGTTCAGAGTTATAAAGTTGAAGATAATGAACCATTAAAGGACGAGGCCCAACTAGACTCATATCACCTTTAAGAACATTCAATAATTGAGGTAGTTCATCCAGACTAGATTTACGTAACAACGTACCAAAAGGAGTCATGCGATCGCCATCAGACAAAAGATTACCATTGGCATCTTTCGCATCAGTCATAGTCCGAAACTTGTAAAAAGTAAAAATTTTGCCATCTTTTCCAGGACGCTGTTGGGTAAAAAAGATAGGACTGCCCAAATTAAAACGAATTAAGATAGCGAGAACTAAAATTAGGGGCGAAAAAATTAAAAAAGCGATCGCAGCAATCAGGCGATCAATAAAATATTTAATAAATTTACTCATGGTTTACTAAAGCTTGATTATATATATTTGCATATAGTTGAATGATTTTATCAACACTATAGTTCGTGATTTTTTGATACCCATTTTGTCCCATTTGAGCAGTTTGTTGGGGATTATCAATTATTTCTGCCATTGCTTGAGCTAGAGCATCAGTATCTCCTACTTCTACTAATAAACCACAATTATCAGTCAATAAATCTTGAATCCCCCGAATTCTTGTACCAATTACAGGAGTGGCAGCGCAAAAAGCCTCCATAATACTGCGAGGTAATCCTTCTCGTTGCGAAGTTAACAGAATCGCCACACTAGCGCAAATTAAAGTGGGAATATCATGGCGAAAACCCAAAAAATGGACTTGTTTTTGTAATCCCAATTTAGCTGTCAGTTTTTCTATTTCTGAGCGAATTTGACCATTGCCAGCCAAAGCCAGATGTACTTCAGTACGATTCAACTTTTTCAAGGCTAGCAATTGATCTCGATGACGCTTGTTAGGCGTAAACTCCGCAATTGACAATAATAATACATCTTTTGGATTCAATCCTAATTCTTGGCGTATAGCAATAATTTCTGACTCAGAAACTTGATTAAAATCATATTCTTTAAGATCTAAACCAATTCCAGGAGTATAAAAAATTCTCTCCGCAGGTAAAAGACGATATTTTTTAGCAGCAACTTCGTCTTCGCAATTAATAGTAATTAAATAATCCGTCCAACTACCAGCTAACTTTTCTAAAGTAAGGAAAATAAAATTGCTCAGAAAATTGCCTTGTTTGTGAAAATGAAATCCGTGTACCGTGTATATAACCTTTGGTTTGCGTTTTATTTTGAGCTTATTAATAGCATAGCGAGTTACAAAAGCAGCAACAGGAGTATGAACATGAACTAGATCGTAGTTTCCCTGAACAATTATCTCTTGAATTCTAGGAACAGCAACAATTAAATTACTAAAATCGAGAGGATTACGCGACCATTGTACATCCCAGACATCATCAAATTCGGTAACACAATCAGAATTATTAGTAATGTTCAATGCCATCCCGTCAACGTGCCAACCTAAATTCCGAAAATAGCGAATAAAAGGCAGTAAAAAATCTCCGATAGTTTCAGGAATAGTTGTCGCTATCAGTATTTTTCGAGTCATTATTTTGACGATTGTTTATTTTTATTTTGTGTTAACTCCTGAATGCGATCGCCCAACTGTACTCTTACTTGTTCTAGTTTTTTGGTATCTTTAGTCCAGTTATACCAATCGCGACCTACAGTACGACTTGTTTTTAATGCCCAGTCTTCGTCGCCCAATTCTTTAAGCATGGCAATATAGTCATAATCTTCGATACCATCTCTAATTCTTTTTAGCCGTATTGAGGGAACAATTCCTTCAACACCTACTTCTTCACCTGGATAGATTAACATCCCCTCTCCTGGAAAATCTCTTCCTAATTTTTTTTGTTGATAAACAGAGGGTTTATACCAAGGATCATCAGAGTACAAAGGTAGTTGGCTATCATCATCAGCCCAAGCATCAATTTGAGGATACAAAACACCTGTTAGACCTAAACTTTGAGCTATAAACCCTTGGGGAATACGAAAATTAATTGGTGGGGTATCTATTTGCCATTGAGGAGAATATCCTGTTTGATGTCCTGTATAAAACCAAACTTCATCTCCTTCTTTCATCACCTCCTTAATTTGAGACTTAGCATCTACATACATTCGAGGTTGCACCACCCATATGTCTACATCGTCATATAGATCGGGTCGAGGTTTCATGACGACAAGATGTTTGACTCCAGCCTTATGAATGTTTTTAGACCATTGTTTTATTGATTGTGCTATGTGAAGACATTTATCGACTTCGTCAGCAGAGTAAATAAATTTTAAAAGGCTGTCATCATATAGATTAGCTACTTGTTTAATTTCCTCTGCGCTTGGTGCAGGATTCATCTTACAAGTCTGGTAGTTTGCTCCACTAAAAAAAGGTAACCGAACAGATGTTAAGCCCCACTTATTAATCAACTCTTTTTGCTGCTCAGGTCTAATGCGCTTGCCTGTCATAATTCTGTGCTTAAGCAATTCCACTGTTAAATTTTCTCCTCGATTTTCCCAAGGATTAAAGTAAGAATGTATTGCGGGTTTTACAGGTAACTCAAAATCCCAGACAGTTAGGTTAATTTTACCTGTTTTCTTACCTTGCTCAGTCGTTACAATATATGAACCCTGATACTCTCCTGGAGCAGCCTCTCTTGGTACATACACATCTACCCAAATAGGCTGATTTTCATTTTTTTCCACATCAAAGGGTACAGCATCTAAGTTAGCTCCTTCTAGATTTTGACCTGTAGCAGGATTGACAAAGGGAATTAAACCGTCGGGATACCAACCTTCTCCTAAAGTAGGATTACCTATCCAATTTGGAGGGCTAGGCATATCAACGTATACATAGTGTTCGCGATATAAAGTAATATTTTGATATCCAATACTTTCCTGTTTCGCATTACGTAAATCAGACACAACCACGTTAACATTTTTTAGATCACTACCTTCAGGTGGCTGAATTACTATTTGAAATGATTCAGATTCACCGCGAGCTGCCTGCAAATAAATTTGATTCTCTAGAAGGTTATTTACTGTTCCGTCTTCTTTAAGTTGAACATTCTTGATTTCTTTACTGATTCGTTCTAGTGCTGGTGCTGTCCACACTGTAAAAGAACTGTCAAGATTATTGCCTTGAGTAGCTTTATAGGCAAACAATATAACTATTAAAGTTGTCAACATTAACAGAATGTTCCTAGGCAATGATTTAAACATATTAGTTTGGTTCTAATCTATTAAAGTAATCCCAATAAAAATGAATATTAAAATTTTGACTTAAAACTAAATTTCATGAATTAAAATAAGTAAGTTAACAGATTAATTTTTTAAAGTTAATTAAGTATGATGATAATAATTGTTAGTATTGATTTTTTCTGCTCGAAAGCTTAACCGTCAGTAGTCTAGCTTTCAAAAAAACAGTTTAAGTGCATAGCAGTCTATTGACTAGAAAGTAATTTTTCATAAATACTTTCATATTTTCTAACAAAAGAATTTGCACCGTCTAAATCAAAATATGTTTCAATACGTTTTCTAGCTTTTTCTCCTAAATTTTTTCGCCCATCTTTACCAAGTAAAATTAGTTTACGCCATGCTTCTGCCAGTGCTTGGGAATCTTTGGGTGAAACTACAACACCAGTATCACCAACTATTGCTTCTGAATCACCTACATCAGTAGAAACGCAGGGAACTTGGCAAGACATTGCTTCTCCTAGTACATTAGGGAAAGATTCACCGTAAGCAGAGCTAGTAGTAAAGATATCTAGTGAAGTCATGATCTCAGGAATGTCTTGACGTTCTCCTAATAAATGAACTTTCTCACTAATACCTAATTGTTGAATTTGCTCTGTCAAAATAGGATTTTTCCCATCTACATTAGGTCCAACTAGAATAAAGTGTACCTCATGATGGTTATTTACAATTAATGCTGCTGCTTGAATTAAATTGGCATGATCTTTCATCGGATGATAACGAGCGATTGAACCTATTAAAATTGAAGTCTCTGGTAAATTCAAGGACTGACGCAAATTCAACTGAAGTTCAGAAGTCGGCTTATACTTAGTAATGTCAAAATTATCACCAATCGCCAAGGCATTATGAGAGCAATATCCTAACTTAAGATGCTGATTTTTACCTTTTTCAGCCGAAAAAACTACTTGTTCTACTTGCTTAGAAAGGAATGCAGTCAATTTAATAGTCGCTGCCAAGGTTGTTTTTTCTGCCTTTAAAGATTCAACTGAATGATGGATACTCCAAAAAACTGGAACTTTTCGTTGAGATAAAACATTAGCCAGGTAAGCAATTAGGTTGCCATGATACATCCAGCCTTGGATTATATCTGGTTTGATTTGCTTCAGGAGTTGTTTTAACCTAAGTAAAGCTCTAGGATTAGGAATTCCTTCTTGCATTCCTAGATTATATACAGGAATATTTAAAGCTTGTATACGCTCAACAAATATACCACCTTCAAGCATGGCAATTACTGTCGGCGAAAATTTATCTCTATCAATTCGGGATAAAAATTTGTAGAGCATCATTTCCGCTCCGCCAGTGTTTAAACCAGTAATCACAAAGACCACCTTGGCTCTTTTTTCTATACTATCTGTTTGATTTAAGTTTAAATTCATTTATATTACACAAAGTATTTATTAACTGAATGAATAAATAATTTCTAAAGATTTGCTAAACGATTTTGTTGGGTTAAATTTGCCATAATTGCATAGTGTATTAGCAAGTAAGATGAACTCATAGTCGTATGACTAAAAATTCCCCACAATAATAAGAAAGCGACAAACGGAATAGTATATTTTGTATGTTCACCCTGAGCTTTCCAAACACAAGCTAAAAGTAACAAAGGATAAATTAAAACCCCTAAAAATCCATACTCCACTATCTGATCTAAATATATGTTGTGGCTTCTTTGGGGATTTCCTAGAGAATCACGGTATGTTTGGCTGCCTCCAGAACCTAATCCATTACCAACAAAAGGATGTTTATTAAACTTAGCCCAAGCTTCTTCTACGTGATGCATACGACCATCAGTAGATTCGTCTTCCTGCCCACCAAACGGATTGATAAAAAAATCAAGTCGCTCCATAGTTCCTTCGTTCAATAATTCTGTACCATCAGCCGTTTTAATATGAGCTAAATTATTTAGTTGACTTGACAAAATAGTAATAAACATAAAAATTGATAAAAATAAAATTGATATTTGATATCGTGGAATAACTCGATTTACTATAAATATTAATATTACTAATACCCAACCAACCATTGCACCACGAGAAAAAGTAGTAGCAATGCCAATAAACACAAATAAGGCAAAAAACAAACGGTATTTTGGTTTAATTAAGTCAATACTTAAAATCATACCGAGAATTACAGCAGAGCCAGCCATATTAGCATCAGTATAAAATCCTGATGATCTACCAGGAGCGTCTTGTATCAGGTAAAAGGCTAAAGGATTGAGAAACTCATAAATAAACATTAAGACATTAGCTATTGTAACCAGTAAAAGCGTTTGCTTGACCCACCTCAAAATTAATAGATGCTGTGAAAAAATTACTAACATCAGCAGAAAAAATGCCATTGTTCTAATTTGATCCTCAAAAAACTGCAAATCAGGAATTTTAGGCAAAATCACAATTGAAATCATTGGCAAGGTCAAATATCCTACTGCCCAAACTATAATGGGTATAGAAATATGTTTTAGTCGATTAGAAATAGAAACAAACAAAGGGATTGAAGCAAATAGAAATCCAACGTACCATAATAAAGGTAACCCAATACCCAAACCTCCTAAATAAACATCCAGCTTAGTAGCAAAAACCAAAATGGCAGCTACTGACAAAAAGCCTTGATAATAAACTATAAAAGTATTTTTTTTCTGTTCCTTTTTATTGATGGCATTCATACATATAAATATTTTATTTATAGCCAGTGACTTAAATCTTTATTTAATAGTTGAGATAGTTTTTTTACGTCAGATGCAAATTCTGCCGTTAACTCCTCACGAAAACTATCTCTTAGAAATTTACGAGAAGCCACTTTGGTATTAAAAAAACGAATAGTATCAAGAATGTTTAATCTTTCTATTCCCAAGCTGTCTCTAGCTTTGAGAGCAATATTGGTAAGCACAGAAGGAGGCTTCTCGGAAAAATTGCCTAATATATTCAGTTTATGACTTTTATTTTCATTAATTCTAATAAACTCTGTACGATTATCGCTATTGACTTCTAAAAAACCAAGAACGCGGTCATATACTTGTTTGGTAGAACGAACAAAATCTTCAAACCAAATTATTTCAATTTGCTCACGGGGAAAAATCGTAAACAATCGTTCAATTTGTTCTCCCAATTTACCCATAGCTGCATATTGGAGAAAAGCAGTTTCGCGACATTGACGGGGAATTTTTTTGCCTTGTCTTCGAGTATTTTGCAATCTCCACGCCTTTTCAAAGTTTTTTTCACTTTCATCAGCAGAGTAAATTAGCTGAGAATGAAATGAGTATACTAAATCTACAGGATTGCGTAGCATAACAATAATTTTCGCACCAGGATCAAATTCATAAATTTTTTTTAATGCCACTGAAGAATAGAGATAAAATACTGAAGCTTCACCAATAGCGGTATGTTCAGCAGTGCTGTTATTAAATAGGTCTAAGTATTCTTTTAAAGTTTTGGTGATACGGTACTGCTCAAAGTCAAAGGTAAAATAATGAGGTTCTTTTGGTTCACTTATATAAATGTTGGGGTGATATCTTAAGTATTCGCTAAGAGCAGTTGTGCCACATTTAGGAGCACCAATAATAAAGAAATTGGGTTTTACCATTATTTTAATTTGTTTACTTTTTTGTTTACTTTGATGTTATTACTAATTTAGTATTAAAAAATCAGTATTTTTTTTAATTTAGCCATTGCTGAAGATTTCTATTAATTAACTGCTCAAGCTTATAAACATCATTTTGATATATTTCTTTGAGTTGTCTGCGTATTTCTGGTGTTAGCGGTTGAGGTTTAGATAATAACCTACTTTGTACTTCAGATATTAGTTTTTGGCGTATTTTTGGTGGCATCATAGCTTTCAAGCTTTTTTGTACTATAGTGCTAATTTTATTATTTAATACTAGGTTATAAGCATTTACATTTTTTGGAATACCACCTTGATTAAACTTAGTAGATGTATCAGGAGCAAATGTATCATCAACTTCAATAAATTTAAAAATTTCTTGCATTACTTTCAAAGGATTTTTTCTAAAATCTTCGTATAACAAAACTTTAATTTGGCAGCTATTAAAAGTTTCAAAATAACGTTTTAGCTGCTCATAGTAAAAACCTCCTCGAATATAAATTTCTTCTACACCTAGATTGGAAGCAAAACTACGGGTTTCTTTTGCTTGACGTAATTGCATTTGATATCCAGAATAAGCTCGATCAATTGGATTTCTCAGAATAGCAATAAGCTTTACATCTGGAATATGAGATTTGATTCTTTGAGCAGCAATAAAGCTATTAAGATACAAAGGTGAAACTTCTCCAATCGCAGTTTGATTTGAAGTTACTTCTTCAAATAATCGTTGATAATCTGTAAAATTTTTGACTGGAAAAGTATTTTTTTTTGCTTGCTCTAAAGTTAAATCTAAGTCTTGAAATAGTGGTATTGTATCTACAAATTTAGTAGCAAAAAAGTTAGTTTCTTTTATTGGACTAAGATAAATAGATGGATGTTGATTTAAATAACGGTAAAGAGAAGTAGTTCCAGATTTGGCTGCTCCTATAACTATGAAATTTGGTACATTCATTAGATTTAAGTGAAATAAATATAGTATAGTTTAAATAATTAGTAATTTTTTCTATAATTATCTAAGATTTTCTGTGAATTTCAAAATGGATATAGTGATATATTAAGAGTTTTATGTACAAAAATAATATTAATAATATTAATTACAAAAAGACTTATTGCAGTTGCTACGGCTGCACCGTTGATACCCCACTGAGGAATTAAAATAAAGTTGAGAATAATGTTTAAAACTGCACTGAAGGCTACCGCGATCGCTGTATAATTTTGATGTCCCGTCATATTGAGCAGTAAACCTACTGGACCAGTTAAAGCATTAAACATTTGACCTACAATTAAAATATTCATCGCCATATATCCAGGAATAAACTCTGACCCAAAGATTAGTAGCAAGTATTTTCCTGATACTATCATTGTTATACCAATTAATAGAGATATAGAAAATACTAACAATATACTTTTGCTAATAATTTTTTCTAATTGTTTCAGTTTTCCTTCTGAATAGAGAGTAGCAATTGTTGGTCCTAAAACACTATTAGCTGCATGATGAATAAAAACTGTTAGTTCGGTAATTCCTAAAATTACAGTATATATGCCCACTGAACGAACATCTTTAATTTCTCCCAGCATAATAATATCTATACGAGAGTTAATTAATTGCACTGTACCCAAAAACATAAAAGGTAAAGCATTAAATAACCACTGTTTGCTTTTATATTCTGGTTTAATTTGTTTTATTGGAGCAGGGAGGGATCGCCATAGCCATGTTGAACCAATAAAAAAAGTAATTAAAGTAGCTATAATTTTAATTATTAAAACCCAAAATACGTTGAAATCATCTGAGAAAAGCCAGTAGCAACCACTAGTCAAAACAATAATTATGACTGGAGCAAATAAAGAATCAGGTATTTGACCTAAGACAATACGATGTAACCCTTTCATTGCTCCTAATCTCAAACTTCTCAAAGAAATAATGGGAATAGTAATCATGGCAAATATCACTGCCCATACGATTTCAGGCTCTGAGTTAATTTTAAGATTCCAAACAATAATTCCAGCAATTATAGCAAATGCTATGGACGAAGCTAAAACTATTAAGTTTGCCCAACGTAACAAACCTCCCATTAGCTTCCACTCATACTTACTCCGATAGACTGCTATTTCCCTGATTATTAACTGATCAGTACCCAAAGTTGCAGGAATACCAAGTAAATTTGCCCAAGTAGTAGCATAGGAGTACGTTCCCAGACCTACTGTTCCCAAGAAGCGAGCCAACAAAATGCTCATGACAAAAGCCAAGCCACTAGAAGCAATTTTTAGTCCAAAAGACCCTGCTGCCCCTTTTAAAAGTTTATTTTTGAGACTTTGATTATCCTCTACTTTCGATGACCAAATTGGTCGAATTTTTTTAGCAATTGCTTTTAACATTGACAATGAGGTCAGTATTGAAATATGTGGTTAAATTTTTGTAAACAATATTTTTTGGTCAATCATCATCAAATATGCCTAATTTTGTTTTTTAGTCTCCTAGGCTATTTCCAACAATCTAAATTAACATTAAACTTATCTGCCAATTGCTGATTATAAGGACGAAAATAATTTTCTAATCTGGCTAATGACTCAGAGGTAGCTGGCTTTGGTGCCGAGCTATTGAACTTAAAGTACAAAGATTTTAATAAGCCCCTAAGTTGACTAGTAGCCAAGTAGGGTGCAAGCTTGAGCAACATTTTATGAACAAATTTGTTTTTAATTGCCATTGTTTGAGTCCTTTTCTCAAAATAGAACTCTTTATAAAAAACAGGATCTATACCTAAGCTTATAGCTAGTTGCATTAAAGTTGCTGGAGGATTAGCTATCATTTCCTCAAATAGTATGATATGAATTTTTTCTTTAGGAAAATATTCTGCCCAAGAAGCAATAAGGTCATAGTAGTGATTATTGGGTAATTGAGTAGATAACCATTCATAAAAAAAACTATCAGCAGGATAATTTAATTTTTTAGCTAATTCTCCTGTTTCATCTAGCAATAAATCTGTAATCTGTTCAAAAGTTAAATTGTCATCTAAACGAGCTAAATAATTTTGCACAAAACTAAAAGAAGAAAAAATCCGTTTGGCAGGGTTTCGCAGTAAAAAAATAACGTGAGGTTGAGGATCGCAATTGGCAAAAAACTCTTTTGCTGTTTGTTGATAAATATAGTGGGGCGTAGCTTCTAAAATGATCTTGGCATCGTCAGGAGAGTTAGGAAAAAATGATTCATATAAATCCAAACCATGTAGATTGTAATTAGCCTCTGGTCTAAATAATGAGCTATCACTATCAATAAAGTAAAAAGTTTCTTTGCATGGCGCACCATAAACTTCTGGATGAGCTGTCAACCAATGAAACAAAGAACTACTTCCTGCTTTGGGAACACCAGCAATGATTAAATTTGGTAATTTCATAGGATTATTTTTTTCTAAATAAAGAACTTAATTCTTTCTATAAACATATTTGTTACTAGTCTCTACCATCAAAATAAGCATGCTGAGATAAATTTAAAATAGGTTGATAATTAAAAGCTTTAAAATCTCTAGCAAAAATCCTATTTATTATTTCAATTGACTCTTGGTCATAATATTTGAGATAGTTTTCCCTATCTTGTTTGTTGTGACTACTGCCATGAGTTGTGTGAGGAATATCTAAAATTTTATTAGGTTCAATTATTTGAGCAATTATTTTTAAATCAGATTCAATTTTTTCAAATTTTCCAATAAAATCAAATTGAATATTTCGATCATTTTCAATAAAGCTATATTGATCATAGCATCCCCAAAATTTACGAGCCATCTTTGGATTATTAGTAATCATCTGGTCTATAAATATAACAAAATTTTTAAATCCACCATTAGGATAAGCTTTATAAAAATATTGTGCATATGGTCCTATTATAAATAGTTTACTATCTATTACTTTGCCTAACTGAATCATCCAATAGTTTTTAAAATTCATTTTAGTATTTCCCGTAGGCGATCGAAAAAAATTATTCCAAACTGATAAAATCCAACTATAGGGATTACGAACAAAAACAAACTTAAAATATTCTTCTAAATTAATATTTAAATTATCTATAATATGTAGAGCATCAGAAAACTTTGAGTGCATTTTATTATCAACATGCCAAGTTCTCTGCCAGTTATTACCTTCAGTTCTAGAATTTTTACTTCTATAATTTTCTGTAATATAAGGCATTAGCAAGTGATTGATACTAGTACCACCTGTTTTATAAATATGTACGTAAAGAATTTTTTTCTGATCTGCTACTATCATTATTTATTCTATTATTTATTTTCTTATGAAAAAATTATACACGAAGTTACTAGCAAAATTATATTAGTTATGTCTAGTATTTTTTAGCTGTTTAAAAATCTAATGACTTAGTCAGTATTTTGTCTCTAAAAATTTCTGAAAATGAAGATTAATAATATTATTTAGCCTTTAATTTGTAGCTATTATATTTAATCTAAATTATAATTTAAATCGTATAAAGGAAAGACAAATATGTATTAACCACTTTGTCTGTAGAATATTCGTTAGCTCGTTCCATCAGAGTTTTTTTTGGTAGAGGATTTTTTATAGTTTCTAACATTGCTTTCGCCAAAGCTTCAGAATTTTCAATTGGTACTAAAAGACCATAGACTCCATTTTCTAGAATCTCATCGGGACCACTAGGACAGTCAGTTGCCACCACAGGACAACCACAAGCCATAGCTTCAATTAATACTGTGGGTAATCCTTCATCTCTAGAAGATAAAACAAGACAACTAGCTCGTTTCATGTAGGCGTAAGGATTTTTCACAAAACCAGGCATTAGCACATCCTCATCAATACCTAAGCTAGCAATAATTTTTTCTAGTTTTTGACGTTCTTGACCTTCTCCCAAAATTATGAGTCGAGCAAATTTCTGTTGTCTAACTTGGGCAAAAGCACGTAATAAATTGGGAAAATCTTTTTGTGGGTTTAATCTACCCACTGCCAAAAATACGGGTGGTGAATTTTCCACAAACCAAGGGTGATCCAAGTCAGCTTGGCTTTGGCTCACTAAATCTTTATTGACAACTGGATTATATAGTACTTTAACTGTTTCTTTTTCGAGTCCTAGCTTTTGTTCGAGATCTCGGGCAACCCCAGCAGAAACGGCTGCTACTACATCTGCACGAGGATAGAGTAATTTCATAAATGATGGCACTAATTTGGCACGTAGCAAATTGCTTTTATTAGCTGATAAGTTGTTATGTTCTACTAAAAGTAATCTGGTCGAGGTTTGAGCTAATTCTTTAGCCATTGCTGCTACTATATTGACGTGTCCCATGTTGCCGATTAACGCCCAGGGACGATTTTCCTTGAGATAATTCATCAATGGCAAAATAGCAGTTATAACTCTACCTTTATTTAAATTAATAATTTGTACTTCTGGCGGTACTTGATCTAGATAGGGTCCTTCTAATGTGGCTAATACCAAATCCAAATCAAATTCATCGAGTTTAGCTAAACCTTTGAGTAGATTAACTACAACCTTCTCAGCACCACCACCATGTAGAGCATCCATAAAAAAGGTAATACGTTTTCTGGTGGTCATTTAGTTTTTTTTCCCACTAATTCTTTGATAAGAGTTTCCCATTCGTCAACTATACTGTTTAAACTTAATCTTTCAGTTACCTCTGGAGCTTTAGCAGCAAGCTGTTGTCGTTTTTGTTCATCAGACATGATACTTTCCATTGCTCTAGCCAATGCAGTAACATCTTGATTAGGAACTAACAAACCATCTACATCATGACGAATCATTTCACTTGGGCCACTAGGACAATCTGTAGCAATTACTGGTAAACCACAAGCTAACGCTTCTCCATGGGACATGGGGAAACCTTCGTGCCGAGAAGCCATCACAAATAGTTTGGCTTTTTTGAAAACTGCAAAAGGATTTTTGAGCGCGCCAGTAAAAACGACTTGCTCGCTTGATAAGCCTAAATCATCTTTCATTTGTTCTAGAGATTTTAACAGTTCTCCACTGCCCAAAATAAGTAACTGCCAGTTGGGATATTTAGAGGTAATTTTACTAAAAGCTTGTAATAATAAATCGAATCCTTTTTGTTCGGTTAATCTACCCATGCTAACTAGCCACTTTTTATTAAAATCAACTTCAGCAGGTAGTTGATCAATATACTCATCATCTTTAATAACTATGGGATTATAAATTACTGCTCTTTTGCTTTCTGGCAGCAAATCAAAACTGCGATCAACACCTTTACTTACACTCACCACTACAGAACAATAAGGATAAGTTAAACGGCGTAAAGTATCCCACAATATTCCATAAGAAAAAACTTTAATGTTGTTATGTTCAGTAACAATAACAGGATATTTTGTACCTCTAAGAGCAAGAATAGTAGTAATATTAGTAATTTGTAGAAAAGAAATTACTACATCAGGTGTTGTAAATTGAATAGCTTTTCTTAATATAGAAATTCGCTTGATGTTGTTTTTAACAGCCTCGATTAATCCAGAAGAATGACCCATAACTCCCAAAGCGATACGAGAAGATTCTACGGGTAACTGATAAAAATCTGTAGCTTTATCTGATAGGGTAATTACGGTAACATCATGTCCACAATTAATAAATCCTTTGGCAAGCAAGACTAAAACTCGTTCGGCTCCTCCACAACCAAGGGCTGAGATAACTAAAGTGATTTTCATTTTATAGTTCCATATTTTTTAATAATAAGTATTTGTTATTGCCATACAAAAAATACCCAGTTTTTCAAAAGCATGATTATTTAGTCTACAAGAGAAAGTTAAGTTTTAATTACTTTTCTTAAACAAAGCTTGACTTTGTTCACTAATCAATCCTTTAATGTTTTCGTTATTTAAAGGTTGAGCTAAGAAGTAACCTTGCCCATAGTCGCAGGCTATTTCTTTAACTTTATTTAATTGAGGAATATTTTCTATTCCCGTTGCAGTTATATCTAAACCATAATTTTCGAGATCCATGACGATATTTTGAAAAATTTCCCAAGCTTGGGGATCTTTATCAATATTGTTAATTAAGTGACGATCTATTTTAACTCGATCAAATTCTCGATAAAGTAGATTGGGCTGTACACGACCGTAAATAGAAGCACTTCGACCAAAATTATCAATTTGTAATTGAATTCCTAACCGTTTTAACTGGGGAAGAATAGTAATTGCGGTGCAAGGATTTTCGCCGATTAAATATTCTGATATTTCCAAAGCAATCGATTGAGGATTTATCTGATATTTATCAAGGTTGTATTGTAAATGTTTGACTAAACTGGTTTGAAATAGCTGTTGACTTGGTAAATTTACACTAATAGCAAGATCTGAACTAGATTTAGCTTCTTGTTGCCAAAGTTTTAGTTGTAGACATACAGTTTCTAAAATCCAGCGTTGAATAGGTATTAGTATCCCTGATTCTTCTGCTGCTGCAATGAATCTTTGAGGTGAAATTAATCCTAACTGGGGATGATTCCAACGCAATAAAGCTTCAAACTCTTTGATTTCACCTGTCTCTAAACTCATTACTGGTTGATAATGAAGACTAAACTCTTCGTTCTCTAAAGCTTGTCGGAGTCCTCTTTCTAATTCTTTGGCAGTCAGACGATTGGAGAAGGAGCTAGATAAACTTAATTGGGGATTAAATTCTACTTGTAATCCAACTCTGACTGGATTCAGATTGCAGGTATTGCTGATGATTTTTTCTAAACTATTTTGAGCGCGATCTATATCAATTTGTTGGTATTTAGTAGTATAACTTACTACTAAACGATCTAACAAAAAGATGATGAGATTGATATCATTTTGCTTTGCTGCTTCACACAGTATTTCAATGGTTAAATCAAGATTATTGGGAATAATTCGACTAGCATTTTTTACCACCAAAACTTTATCGTGGTCAGTAGAGTCATATTCTTCTCCCTCAACTAATAACTCTTCATAAAGTTTTTCTCCTGGTCGCAACCCTGTGAAAACAATTTCAATATCTTTGCCGACTTCATATCCTGAAAGACGAATTAAATCTTTAGCTAAGTCAACTATTTTGACTGGTTGACCCATATTAAGCATAAAGATTTGACCCTGGCTGTTTTGGCTAGATAACACCGAAGCTTGTAAGACTAGCTGTACAGCCTCTGGAATAGTCATAAAGTAGCGACAAATTTCAGGGTGGGTAATGGTAACAGGGCCTCCTTTAGCAATCTGTTTAGTAAAAGTGGGTACAACACTACCTCGACTACCTAAAACATTACCAAAACGGACTACAGCGTAAGGTCTACCACTAGTTTTAGCTGCTTGGAGAACTAACATCTCAGCAGTGCGTTTACTAGCCCCCATAACATTAGTAGGATTAACAGCTTTGTCTGTCGAAATCATGACAAAGTTACTGACATTGTATTTGATCGACAAATCTAGAAGATTTTTTGTCCCCAAAACATTATTGGTAATTGCTTCTGGAGGATTTAATTCCATCAAAGGAACGTGTTTGTGGGCAGCAGCATGAAATACTATATCAGGTTGATACAGGCAAAAAGCAGATTCTAATCGCGATTGGATTCTTAAATCGGCAATAAAAGGAATTAATTCGGTTAATTTTTTATCTGGCTTACCTTCTTGCTGTAGTATTTGTAAAACTTGCTGCAATTCTCCTTGAATGTTAAAGACAGAGTTTTCTCCATGTCCTAGCAAAATCATCTGTGAGGGACGACAACGGAAAATTTGACGACACAGTTCGCTTCCAATTGAGCCTCCTGCACCAGTAATTAAAACTGTTTTACCTTCTAACAGTTTAAAGACACTTTGAGCATCAGTTTGAATGGGCGCACGGCGTAACAGATCTTCAATCTTTACTTCTCTGAGGATCTTAGCGTTATTACTGTTGTTGAGAATTTCGTTAGTAGAAGGCATGGTGTAAACCTTAATGCCGATCGCCTGACAAACATCGACAATTTCTCTAATAACTTTGCCTGAAGTAGTAGGCATAGCAATTACTACCTGACGAATATTTTGGGCAGTAATGATTTCGGGAATCTGATAGCGATTACCCACGATAGGTAGTCCTTGGATTTTTAAACCTAATTTTTGAGGGCTATCATCAATAAACGCTACAGGATTAAAACCTAATTTGGGGTTACGACGCATTTCTTGTAGGATTGATACTCCAGCATCTCCTGCGCCAACAATCAAAACGCGATCGCGCTTGTAAAAGTTTTTACTCTGTTGATTTTTTCTTTCTGCTGCCCTGATACTAAAGCGAATTCCTCCAACCAAAATCAGAGTAAGAATACCGTCTAGCAAAGGTAAAGAGCGAGGGACTATATAGTGTTCTAAGCCTCCTGTATCTATTATGTATTCGAGAATACTAAGAATAATTGTCTCTATGATTACGGCTGCTGTGGTTAAAGCTGCAATTTGAGTCAGTTCATCAATACTGGCATATTTCCAGTATCGTTTGTAAACCCCCCCCAAAGTAAAAATAATTAATTTAATTGAGGAAAAAATTATAGTAGCAGCAATCAAACCACTACGATATTCTTTTAATCCCATGAAATCATCTAAACGTAAGATGATTGCCAGCAAAGGAGTTAGGGAGAAGATAATAGCATCGAAAATGAAAAAATGACGATTATTGAGACTAAGCAACCTTTTATCTAGATTTCTCAGTTTTTTGTTAAGCTTTTTGAGCCTCATTTTTTTTGTTATTGATTAAATTGGGTTTTAAAGTTGGTACTTCAAATCTTGCTCTGTTACCAATGTGAGTAGCTATGAAACAAACAAAAAGCCTAAGTAACACTAATGAAATCTATGTATACGCTATTTTACGTACAAAAGGTTGAACAAATTGCCAACTAACAGATATTAATCATCATAACTACCAGGATTTATCAGAGAAGACTGTATTTTGAGCCTTCTTAATCATAAGATCAATATTGCTTTTCTAAGTATATATTCGCATAGTCTTTAAAAAATCTTGACTCTTACTTTTTGATAACTTTATATTTCTCAGTAATTATAAAAAAGCATCTAAAGTTTATGAGTATTGATTTCAAAGACTGAGAAAAAGAAATAATCAAAAGTTAAAACGTGTCCTAAATTACATTCAAGTTTGAGCTTATTTAAGTTTTCCTGAACGCAAAATACTGACAATTAACCAAATCCCTAGCAGGCTAGCTACAGCAAATAAAACATTGCTCAAAATCGAAACTTGGGTGGTAGCAGAACCAGTAGAGATAATCGCTGCACCCATAATTAGAGATCCGACTAAAATACTAAAAGAGAGGCGATTGGCGGAATCTTCCAAACTGAGGGCTAAAATATCCAACTGACGAATATTAACGTTCCACTTGAGAGTTTCTGACGTGATTCGATCTAACAGTAATTCTACGAGACGAGGCGATCGCAAAGAAAGGCTTTTTAAATCTAAACCAATCCTTAACAGGGTTTCAGCTGGTCTTTCTCCTAATAATTGCCGACGAAACAAATCTGTCATTAAAGGTCGGATTTGATCGAGAAGATTAATTTGCGGATAAAAACCTCTGGCTACTCCTTCTAAATTAGCTAATGTTTTGGCGTACAGCCCCATATTACTTGGAAGTCTGATTTTATTGTTGCGAGATACTTGCAATACTTCATAAATCACTTCGCTAAAATTAATCTGAGATATACTGCGATTATAATACTTGCGCAGCATACGATCATAGTCATTATTCAGACGCTTTAAATTAACCTGTTGACCCCCTTCGGCTAATTCTAGAGTTAGCTGACTACAGCGACGACCATCTAAATCGACAATCGCCAGCAACATTTCAGTCAAGATTTGCTGTGTGCGCGGATCGAGACGACCAATCATGCCACAGTCCAAAATTGCTACGCGACCATCGTCTAGATAGAAAATATTACCAGGATGAGGATCGGCATGAAAAAAGCCATCTATATATAACTGTTGAAAAAAAGCTCGAAATAAAATAGTTGTAATTTCACTGCGTTGGGTGGCTTCGTCTTTATTATCTTTGATTTGGGGTAAGGTTGCCTCGAGAATGGGCATTCCTGTTAACCATTCAATAGTTAAAAGTTTAGTTGTAGTTAAATCATTGTATACCTGAGGAATCACTAACTGTTGAGTATCAAACCATTTACTAGCGGTGAGATTACGACGTAGTTGTTCGGTGTATTCTGCCTCAGTGGTAAAATTTAATTCCGCTGTAATAGCATTACTAAATTCCTCAGCCAAACCCACAATATCAAAGTTTTTGCCAAATTCGGTATAAGAAACTAATTCCGCCAAACTTTTAATTAAAGAAATATCTTGGGCAACGATCACTTCAATTCCAGGACGTTGCACCTTTAAAGCTACTGGTTGTCCATTAGTTAATACAGCACGATATACTTGACCAATTGAACCTGCTGCGATCGCATTGCGGTCAATTTCACTAAAAACCGTTTCTAGAGGTTGAGATAATTCTGTTCTAATTAAATTTTCTACTTGTTCCCAAGGCACAGGAGGAACATTTGCTTGCAGGGCAGTTAAAGTATCTACATAGCGTCCTGGCAATATATCGGGGCGAGTTGAAAGCAATTGACCTAGCTTGACATATACTGGCCCCAACTCAATCAAAATTTGGCGTAAAACTTCGGGAGAAGGAAGACGAGGTTCATCTGCTTTGTTACCAGTTAACAACCCTCGCGCATAACCCCAACCGTTACGAAAGACTACTTCAGCAATTTCTCTCTGGCGAGACGTGTTTTTGGTTAAAGCAAACATTTATTTTCAAAATAGACAGTCTATTTATTCTTAGTTATAGCGCAGTAAAGCGATCGCTTGCCTTAATCAGAGCATCTTTAATTCCTGGTTCAGATACAGAATGTCCTGCATCAGGAATGACTATAAATTCAGCTTCTTGCCAAGCTTGATGTAATTCCCAAGCGGTAACCATCGGACAGACTACATCATATCTTCCCTGGACAATTACCCCAGGTAAATGACGAATGCGATCGACATTATCTAACAATTGATTAGCATTGCTAAAAAAGCCTTTATTAACAAAATAATGACATTCAATACGGGCAAAAGCCTCGGCAAATTCTGCCCTCCCGAAACTAGCTTGACTGGCTGTTGAAGGAATTAATTTACTAGTACTAGCCTCCCATACAGACCAAGCGCGGGCTGCTTCTAAGCGTACTTCGCGATCTTCACTGGTCAATCTTTTGTAGAAAGCGGAAACTAAATCATTTCGTTCTTCAGGGGGGATTGGTTTTAGATATTCCTCCCAAGCATCAGGATAAATATAACTTGCCCCTTCTTGATAAAACCACTGAAGTTCTAGGGGACGTAACATAAATATTCCCCGCAAAATTAAACCTTTACAGCGATCTGGATGAGTCTGACTATAAGCTAACGATAAAGTACTACCCCAACTACCTCCAAACACTACCCAGCGATCAATCTTTAGATGTTCTCTTAATTTTTCAATATCGCTAACCAAATCCCAGGTAGTATTGTCTCGCAACTCAGCATAGGGAGTACTTTGTCC
Source organism: Waterburya sp. (assembly GCA_051658085.1). Taxonomy (GTDB): domain Bacteria; phylum Cyanobacteriota; class Cyanobacteriia; order Cyanobacteriales; family Xenococcaceae; genus Waterburya. The sequence continues at coordinate 701 of JBOFLX010000115.1, read as the reverse complement.
ACAACCCCGTTGGTCAAAAATGACAATACGCCATTGCTGCGGGTCAAAATATTGCCGATACATAGGCACAATACCACCACCAGGGCCTCCATGTAAAAATATTACTGGCTTTCCTTGAGGATTTCCTGATTCTTCGTAATGAATAGTATGTAGTTCTGATACTTTTAGTTTGCCTTGATTGTAGGGTTCAATGGGTGGATATAAATCTCTCATATGGTATCGTAGTACGTTAATTGGTGTTTGACACAAATCATAGGCTCGAAAGTAGGAAATAGGAAATAACTTTAACTAAAAAAGCTGCTTGAGCGCGATCGCATCCAAATATTATTCCATATCAATATCTTAAAAAGTTTTACACCATACTTTCTCAGGTATTAACTTATAGTTGTTATCTTTAATATTTATCATATTTTTTACTTCAGAAAACTTACCTTCAAACATAGATCTAAATCACACTTTTATTGTTTAAATCGAGCTTATGATATTAGTTATTTTTAAATTATTAGAGGGTGATTATAATTATGTATAGTTGGGGTGCTTTCGACAAATATACTCTGGAGATTGGTCACACACCCCCGAATTGAATTCGGGGGCTTGCCAAAGCCGAAAGCCAATCGGTAAAGGCAATTAAAATAGTGTCTAGAGTAGGGTAAAACCCAAGCTGAATTAACTGGGCGTGGCAGTCCAAAATACGATACAGA